>CAKOJQ010000004.1 GCA_934090795.1 uncultured Bacilli bacterium | reverse complement strand
TGATTTATTTATTATTAAATTAACTTAATTATATTGTACTTTTTTAGGTACTAATCCCCAACATATTCTACACTAACCAACTAGGTTATAGTTAGTGTTCACAAATTTCTATAATTTGAAAACATTAACTCAATAAATACTTTTACAAATTATTAAAAAGTTTCTAAAAAATAATAAAATATTTTGCGTTCTTAAATCATATAGATAAATCAAAAGCATATATTATTATTTTTAAAATTTGCCCATCATTATTTTTAGATTTTAATTTTAATTCAAATTCATTTTTATCTATTTCTTTATAACTTAAATAATTCTCTTCCTGTGGCATTGTATTTTTTATTTCTTCTAACACTTTAAAGAAATCTTTATTTCTTGAAAACATTATTACACACAATTTATTATCTCTCCAAGTTGTATAATTTTGTAATTGCTCCATTGAAAATACAAACACCATTTGGTGTTTTTTTTATGGAGCATAGTGAGGGAGTCACCACCCGTCAGTCATTTCAATAAATATACAGAATCCTATAAAATATTTTGCATTTTTAAAAAACAGATTATTTAATAGAAAAGATAGAGATAAATATCGTGAATTTTCAAGAGATTTATACGAGCATGGTGTTATTGAAGATGACACAATTAATGATTTGAATGAAACTTATAAATTCAGTAAAGAATATGATTTAAACAAAGAAAAAGATGATATTGATCGATAATGAACTGAACACTAAAAGTTGAACAGTTTATTAATGCTTTTTATCATCTTTATTTCTTCGAATTTTTTTAACTAACGATTGACCTTCAGGAGCCTTTTTTATTTGCAATATTATTCTTGCATAGTGCTCAGCTAATTCCATATAATTTTCAAGTCCTACATAATCAAAATCTCTAAAATTAGCAAAATATCTTTCTTTGCAGCTTCTTCCCAAAATAATATCTCTATCTGAGGCTTTATCAAAAGTTTTATTAAAATGATCTCTAATTTCATCTAAAGTTTCATCAGATGGATAAAGCCTTTTGTATTCATCACAAAATCCGCTTCTTAATAAAGGAAGTGAATGAAAATTGCAATTTTTTTGTTGAAGAACTGCTATGGTTGATATAACTTGATTATAAAAATCTAATTCATTTTCATCGCCTGTTAAAACATAACTAGGTTCATATTTTGTCGATAAATCAGATACACCACATGATTTATACAATACACTTGCGCCAAACATATTCGTATAAATTACCCAGTCTTTTGAACTATTACTAGCAAGACGAATATCTGGTATAGACTTTTGAAGTATTTTGGATATCGCGTTATTAATTCTATTATGCCCACCTTTATCAGTGTCTTGACTAAATGAATCAATACCATAAACATTTCCTTTTGGAACATAATTATTTACATCTTCAGTAATGCAATCTACTAATTGTAAATATAAGTTTCTCCAATCAACTTCTGTAAAATCACAAAATATTTTTGCAAATTTTGTGTTGTTTTTATCTGATGATTCTTCAATCAGTATTTCTTTAACTTTACTTCTAATAAGATTGATCCACCAATAAGCCGTTGCTTGTATTGATGATAATTCTATTTCTTCATTATTTTGCATAACAAAGTCCTCCTTATTGACTAATTATTATAGCACATTTTAGTATTTTTACAATGCGATTTAACGAATTATTAATAGATTTATTAATAATACTAAAAAATTGTTAAAATTGTTTCTTTTAATATTTGCCATATCATTGTCGCATTTCTATCATTAATTGAATATTTTTTCCTTATTTCAACAGCAGGATGAATTGCATTTCTATACTCTCTTACATAATGGTCTAAATGATATATAGTATTATTTATTAATTTTTCTTCTTTAGCCACATATAGCATTTGTTCAATTCCCATTCTATCTAAATTTATTATTGTTTTTTTACTATTAATATCAAATTCATATTTTTTTATACCACTATTTTTTAAAATATAAGTTAAGATCGTTTCTATTATACTTCCTCCCAGTATTATAGTAGATTTATATTGTTGTGCCACATATGCAATTGCACATTCTTTTAAATCGCGTTTTAAAATTTTCACTAAATCTTTATCTGAAATCTTATTTAAATTTTTTATTAATTCCTCATTATATCCCATTAAGTTTAATTTCTCATAATTAATATTATCCGATATTTTTTTATATTCTTTATTTTTATTTATTGTTCTTGATAGATTATTTAATAATTCAAATAAATCCATGTCTACAACAATATTATCTTTTTGTTTTATATAAAAACCTTTTGATATAAACATATTACAATATTTTTTTATATTTTCTTTACTCAAATTTTCAAATTTTGTAATATCAATTTTATCAATATTAATTATATTATATTTATCTCTTTGCATAGATAGTATTAATAATATTTCTAAGAAATCAAAATTATTAATAATTAAATCGCTTCTTGCTTCGCTTTGTTTTAATATTCTTTTTGAAATTCTTTCACAATTGTTTTTATATATATCTTCAAATTCATCTAATTTTAATGCTTTGTTAAATAAATCGCTTGCCTTTGATAAAAATCCTAATTCTTCATAAATAGTTCCTAAATTATTAAAAGTAGCATGACTTTTTTCAATTTTTAGATTTAATTCATATAGACTTTTTGAAAATAGAATATCAAAATTTCTTGCAGAGTAAGCCATTTCAAAAAGTGGTAATTTGTCTTTTTGCAAAGTAATTTTTTTAATTCCAATTTGACTAGATATTTTATAAATTAATTCATATTTTTTTAAATCATAACATTTATCTATGAAGGGTGTTACAATACATTGATAAATTTCATTAGTTAAATAAGTTGTTTTTAAAAATTCCATAAAATCTTTTTGGAATAATAATATTTCATCATCTGCAACATCTTCTAAAATTGTACCTAAAGTTATTTCTAGTTTATCATAACTATGTATTGGAGATTCTAAATATGTTTTAAAAGCATTCAGTTTTTCTTTTAATGCATCATACATATAGCAAACGCTTTTATAATAATCTATATAATTATCAAACAAATTCTTTCCAGATATAATATCATTAATATTTTTTTTAGAAAATCTTACAATACTAAAAAATTGAGAGGGATAAAACAGATATAGTGAATATATCACAGAAAGTCTTTGCTTTAATTGCTTGTTTTTTGAACAATAGTTAATCATTTCAGTAAACATAAACTTATATAATTTTGAAAAATTCATTTCAAATGAATAAGGATAATCATCTAGATCCATATATTTTATTGCTATAGGTAATTTATATACTGTTTCTTGAAATTTCCTATTTTCATTCAATCTCGTATAGCAATAAGCTAAAAAAATATGCAAATTATTCTCCAAAATATTGTCATTATTAAGATTCATTAGATTTTCTAATTTTTCTTTTGCCTGAATTAATTCAGATTTATTTGAACTACTCATCAATTTAGCTACACCTATTGCAAAACTAAAAAATATATAATTTATTTTATTTTTTACTTTTTTTGAATAATTATCTAATTCTACTAGTTTATTCCACATTTGTTGCGAAAAGAAAAATTGACTATATAATAAAATAAATTCCTCTTTAAAAATAGGTGTATCTTTTATTTGAATATAAAATTCCTTTTTTTGCTCATCACTTTTTAATTTGAATGCAAATTGATTTAAATATTGAGAACGAGGAAATTTTTTTAATGCACTTTGTATTGTAGATTCTAATATTATTTTGTCATCTTCTAATTTTGAATATAATATATAATAAGGCTCTTCAACAAATTTTGAATTAATGCACATTTTTATATATCTTTTGGCTTTATGAATATTTTTATTTTTATTATCATAATCATTATTAATTAGTGAAATTAAATAATAATATTTAATCTTGTTTTTTTCATCTAAATTACCTGTTTTTATTATTTCTTCTATTTCTTTCTCTGCTTCAATATAATCTTTATTTCTAATTAATTTAAGTACTTCGTTCATAATATCACCACTTCTAACAATAATTGTACTATAAATTACCATAAATTGACAATTTCCTTAAGACTTTTTCTAGATTTTATGCTAATATATTATTAGTGATTGATATTTATATATCAATTCGTGTATTGGAAAAAAGTTGTAGATACCTACGATGTTGGCTCCATAAAAAAATTCACGTCAGATAATGACGTTTTTTTATACACTAAATTACCTCTCCCATCCCAACAAAAACTAAATTTGTCGTCATTTCATAAAAATTAAATTATTAATGATTAAAATTATCGAAAAAAACAAATAACAAAAAAACAAGACCTGAATAAGACATGAAAATTAAAAAACCTACAATTTATTTTTTTTAAAATTAATTATATCTTCTTTTATAAAATTCCATCTAACACAAACAATATATCTATCTTTATCATTTTTTGAATCACCATTAATGTTACGCTTTTTTAGACCATAATTTCTACATATTTTATTACTAACTTGAAATATCCAAGATTCAACAAGCAATTTAAAGTATATCATCAACAATAGACACCTATAAACTCTTTAAAAAAGTATGGTATGTTTTTCTATATTTTTTACTTCCTTATCCTATTTAATAATTATCAACCGATTTTCTTAAATTAAGTAACTTTTCATTTTAGTATTTGCCAATATCCTGCTTTGTCAGAACCAATTCTTTCAATTATTAAATTATCTATTAATATTTTAAAATTCCTTTTAACGGTTCTTACATTAACATTAGTTATATTAGCTATTTCATTTTGTGTAATTCTATTATTATTTGCTATTAATTCTATAATTTTATTTTGAATATCATTAAGAACAAAATTACTATTTTTTATTAATTTATCTAATGATGAATTAATCGTATGTAAAATAAACTTTATAAATACATTTGCATTTCCATTATTATGACATTCTGCTATTGCTAAATAATACTTTTCTTGATTTAAGTATATCTCTTCTTCTAACGGTATAAATTCAAAATTTTTATCGTAATTTATTAGCATTAATGTTACCCAAAATCTTGCACATCTTCCATTTCCATCTGAAAAAGGATGAATAAAAACAAAGTAATAATGAAAAATTGCAGATAAAATAATAATATTTAATTCACTATTATTTATATATTCAAATAAACTTTTCATTAATGATGGAACCAAAGTTGATTCAGGTGCCATATATATTATTTCATCATTTCTTTTAACTCCTTCTCCATGATTTCTATAATTACCATTATCTTCATCAAAGTATTTCATCATTAACTCATGTAACTTTAATAAATCATTTTCACTTTTATAATTATATTCATTTATATGATTATATGCTTCAATTGCATTTTTTACTTCTTGTACTTCATCTTTTTTACCTAATATTAGTTTATTTTCTGATATACTTTCTACATCAAATAAAGATAATGAATTAGCTTCGATTGCAAGTGAAGAATGAATTGACCTTATTTTAGATTTTGAAATCATATATTTTCTTTTTTGCTTATCATTAACATTTATTTTTTTAAGTTTAACATTTATATCATTCAAAATATCATTGATTTCATTATCAATAAAATATACTGGTTTTATTTCATCAAATAATTTCACTCAGATTGCTCCTTTACTAATACAAGTATACCATAAATGTCACTGTAAATGTCACTGTATTTATATTTTTTGTACTATATTCACTTATATCAGTTAGTAGTTTATTACTACCCATTATATAGAAAAATAATGGTTGTCCAATTTCAACCTTTATGGCTCCATAAGAAAATTCACGTCAGATAATAACGTTTTTTTATATACTAAATCATCTCTCCCATCCCAACAAATCCTAAATTTATCATCATTTCATAAAATTTAAAATATTAATGATTAAAAATATCGAAAGAAACAAATAATTAAAAAAGTAAGACCTGAAAATAAAATACTATAATTTGTTTTTTTAATTAATAATATCTTCTTTTATAAAATTCCATCTAACACAAACAATATATTTATCTTCATCCTTTATCTAAATTACCCATATTAAATCATATAAATCATATTTCTTTATCCAAACATAATCATCTGCTGTTCCACAAATCAAAACATCAATATCATAATCAGAATTCCTGCCTCGTACAATAAACTTATCAAAAAATAATTATATAAAAATATAATAACAAAAAAATTTACAATAAATTGTAAATTCTTATTATAATAAATACTATATAATCTAAAGTAATCCTAAACACCTACACTCATAGTCTCAGGTAAAGTACTTCCACCATCAATTACAATTCCTTGTCCAGTTATATAACTTGATTCATCACTTGCTAAAAAAGCAGCTAATTCTCCCAGTTCCTCTATACTACCAAGTCTTTTCATTGGTATACCAATTCTTATTCCCTCAATTACACTCTTAGGATCATCACTATTTGAATCATTAGCAATACCATCTACCATAGGAGTCATAATATAACCAGGCATTATTGCATTTACTCTTATATTTCTTGTAACTAATTCCATAGCTAACCCCTTAGTAAAGCCAATTAGAGCAGCCTTAGTTGTAGCATAAGCACACTCCCCTACATCAGCAACAATAGGACCTGTAACACTAGATAAATTTATTATACTACCATTATCATTAAAACAAGTAAGAGCAGATTTAGTCACATTCCAAGTCCCCTTAATATTAATATCTAAATGAAAATCTCTAACCTCATCACTCATTTCTTCAAAAGTTTCTAATTTAGCAACACCAGCGTTATTAACAAGAACATCAATATTACCAAATACTTCCTTTGTCTTTTTAATTGCTTCATCAACACTTACTTTATCCCTTATATCAGCACAAAAACCAATAACATTGTATCCATCATTTTTTAAATTAATAACAACATCATTTACTGACTTATCATAATCGATTATAGAAACCTTAGCACCATATTTTAAGAACACTTTAACAATACCTAGACCATTTCCCATCGCACCACCTGTAACTACACATACTTTATCTTTTAATTTCATAATTCCTCCTCTATTATAGAATATCAAAAAAATAACTAAATTAATAGTTATTTATTACAACCAGAAGTACAATAACTTGGAAATGAAGCCTTAATCATATCAGAAAGTCTTTTCTTAAGACCATCCAAATCTTCATTTTTCCAATATTCCTCTGGAGTCTCATATCCCTTAGTATCCAATGATGATTCATCATCAAAGCCAACAATTTTACCGTTATTTACAGCGATAACAGCAGGAACATATATTCTTTTATTCCCTTCATTATCATATTTTAAATAATCATTTAATAACTGGGCAGTTTTTTTATAACCACTTGTATTATTTTTTCGATCATTTAAAATATTAAAATAATAAATCTTATCTAAATTTTCATTTATAGCAACTTCATTTAAATAAGGAACATACGCCTTACACCAAGGACATTCAGGAAAACCTAAGTATACAACACCAGTCCCATTCTCTAGAATATTATTAATCTCATCTAAGTTTCTATATACAAAAACATTATTAACTGTAAAGTCATATTCTTTAGCAAATCTTTCAGCATCACTCATTTTATCTTTTTTAAACAAAAAACTTAATGAAATAATTAAAATCAAAACTGCAATAATTCCAAAAATTATATACACATTTTTCTTTGACCTCTCCATTATTTTTTTCTTCATAAAAATCACTTCCTAACAAAATAATTTTATTATAATATTTCTAAAATTTCTATAAACTCCAAGTTGATAAACTCAACCATCAGTTTAGTTGTTAATTTAAATTTCTATTTTATAAAATATTAATTATCTTCTAAACAAATTCTACCATTATTATCAATATAAATTAACCTCTTTTATAGCAATTATTTAATATACTTTTCTATTACATAGTATTCATCAAAAGAAATTCTATATATTCCATTATAAGGCTGTTCAATAAAATATTTATTCTTTTTCTTATAAATAAACAAAGTTAAATTATTACATTCACTATATTTATTTTTATTACGTTTTCAGCATTTACAGGACTATCTTGTACACTTTTACTAGTTGTAGTTTTTTTAACTTTACTTATAACAAACATAATATCTTTAATTTTTTCCTGTTCATCTATCCTAACTATCTTATCTTCTTGTTCCATATTTATGCTATAAACACTATCATCTAATCGTAAATCCAAAGTATAAGAAAAATTTTTAACTTCATTATAATACAAAATTCCTAGTACAACACTAGTACACACAAATATCACTATTAAAATAATCACTTTTTTATTTTTTATCATTTTTACCTCATAACAAATATAATCATACCAATAAAATTATCAAATTTTACTATCTCATCATTTCTTTTTGAATCCAAAACATAACTACATTAACAATATAATCTACCTCAGCACTAGAAAGATCATGTTCTTTTTTTATACCATGAATTCTTTCTAAACAACCTCTGCAGCAACACCCAGTAGCATGCTGAGCAATAAAAACTGGGTGTACTTGTCTCATCGGAGTTTGCTTTCCATCATTATTAGGACATTTAGGAGCAATTCTTTTAATTATCAAATCCCTTGCATCTGCCTCAATCTTTTCTATTCCCTTCAGATTTACATAATCTTTCATATTTTTATTTAAATGAAATGAACCCCTAAATTTACTTTTAGATAAAGAATCTAATAAACTATCTATATCTTTATTCAATTATATCAATCCTTTACTATATCACTAAATTTATAATTTATAACTTTTTCTAAATCATTTAATTCTACTTCCACCTGATAACCTATTTTTCCTCCACTAAAAATTATCTCCTTAAAGTTCTTAGCAGAATCATCTATTACAATTTTAAACGTCTTTTTTAACCCAATTGGCGAACATCCACCATGAACATATCCAGTTAATGGTAAAAGTTCCTTTTGATGAATCATTTCAATACTTTTCTCGCTAACACTTTGAGCACATTTCTTTAGGTCTAATTCTTTATGAACTGGTATCATAAATACATAATTTTGTTTAGACTTTGAAATAGTTACTAATGTTTTAAACACCTTATTTGGATCCTCATTTAAAACACTTGCAACATCCACACCACTTACTGCTTCAGTATCACCATAGAAATATTCATTATACTTTATTTTCTTTTGCTCTAATATTCTCATCACATTTGTTTTTTCCATACATATTTTCCTTTAACATCAGTGGTAATCCACATATTCATTCAATTTAAATCTATAATAACATATATATCTATAACCAATTTTAACATACATTTATATTTAATATATAAAAATAGAAAAAACATTTACATTATCTTGCCATAAATTAGCATTAAAAATTTAATTTCCTTATCTATAATTTTTAAATTTAAATCTATTAAAACAAAAGAATCAATTATTCATATTGATCCTTTATAAGTTAATTATCTTTCAAACAAGTTCCACCATTATTTTCAATATAAGCAACTATTTTATCTAATAATTCTTTTGGTTCACCTGATTTCACATTATGCAAATTAAATTCATTTATTATATCTACTTCATCAATATCAAATGAAAGAGTCCCATCATTATTATTCTTCATAACAATATAATTTTTTACTTTACCATTATAATAACAAGTACTTCCTTCTCCACTTGATGTTAGCTCACTTGTATAATATTTAGTACTATAAATATATAAACAAATCACACATAATAAAATAAAAATAAGAGTTCCTAAAGTAATTCCTACCACTTTTACTAATTTTATAAGCAATTTTGAATTACTCTCTGTTTTATCAATTTTCTCTAAAAGTAAATTTTTTCTACCAATTAATTCATCCAAACTAATATCAAATATATTTGATAATTTTTGTGCTTGTTTTAAATCAGGACTAGTTTCATTAAGTTCCCAATTAGAAATAGTCTGTCTTGTAACACCTATCATCTCAGCTAGTTCTTCTTGACTTAATTTATGTTTTTTTCTTTCATTAATAATTTTATCTCCTAGCATATATTTTCTCCTTTCTATTTTAATTTTAAACTTTTCTAAATTATATTCTACCAATTTCATTTGGAATATACGCAAATATTTTTAACATTTTTAAAAAATACAAATAATTAAAAATAATTACAATTAATTCTTTCATAATTGTAACTATCAATAATAAATTCTACTTTAAATAATAATGTCTTATTGGTTTTAAATTTTCATCTAACTCATAACAAATCGGATTACCAGTTTCTAACTCCAACTTAATAATATCTTCATCACTTATATTATCTAAATACTTTATTAATCCTCTTAAACTATTTCCATGAGCAACAATTATAACTCTCTTACCGTTTTCTATTTCTGGTTTAATATCTAAGTTCCAATACTCAAGAACTCTCTTTATTGTATCTAAAAGATTTTCTGTTTTTGGTAATTCATCTTTATTTAAATCCTTATATTTTTCATCATTACCAGGATATCTTAAATCATCTTCTTCTAATTTAGGAGGCCTTACATCTGTACTTCTTCTCCAAAGTAAAACCTGCTTTGCACCATATTTTTCTCTTGTTTCATCTTTATTTAATCCTTGTAAAGCACCATAATGTCTTTCGTTTAACTTCCAACTTCTTCTAATTTCAATATTTTCTTCTCCCATTTCCTTCAAAATATAACCTAAAGTATCTTCTGCCCTTTTGAGTACTGAAGTAAACGCTAAATCAAAATGAAATCCTTTTTCTTTTAATATTTTACCTGCTTCTTTTGCTTCTAAAATACCTTGCTTAGACAATTCAACATCCGTCCAACCAGTAAACTTATTTTCTAAATTCCACACACTTTGCCCATGTCTTACTAATACTAATTTTATCATTTTTCCTTCTCCATTCTATTAAGCATTACTTATATAAAATTATTTTTTACATTTATCTATAATAATTAACGGTATATATATTTCATCATCAGTATAACCAGCATGCTGTGAAAATAATTCATCATCGCCATCCATAATTAAAGTTTTATTTGAAGACTCTGCAATTGCAAGATAATCACCTAGTGCACTTCTAAATAAAGGATTTTCCTTTCCATCACCAAAAAGCTTACTATTAATTATTTCTTCACTATTATACAAAGTAAAATATTTACCAAATAACTCATTAAATTTTTTCTCAAACTTTTTATGCATACCATCTTTTATTTCAAAAGAAACTGCTCTTTGTTCTATCGAAGTCGTTCTTTTTAACATATTAATTAAATCAGGATAATTTTTCAAGAATATATTATCTACTTTTATATGACCATGATCAGCTATTACAAAAACTATAGTATCATCTAATTCCTTACATAATTTTTCTACTTTATCATTCCTATCCTTTATTAAATTTTTAACATCAATATTATCAGGACCAACCATATGCATTAAATGATCTGGCTCATCATTATAAGCATAAATATATTTTTTTCCATCAAAATCACATTCATTTTTAATAATTGATAACATATCATCTAAATCATTATACTTATTTTCACCAAAAGGAAATAAAATTCTACTTTTATACTTTCCATTTTCATTTATTTCATCAGTAATAGTTTTATTAACAAAATATTTCTCTTTAACCTCAAAAAATCTTTCATCGACATTTTGTGTATCTTTATTAATTCCTTTAAAAAGCATTATAACTTCATCTAATGGCTTAATATATGAATACCAACCTAAAAAACCATCTTCAACTGGATTTAAACCAGTCATCACCGAATAAGTAGCAGCAGTTGTCGTAGCCGGAAAAACTGTTGTTATTTCTTTAAACTTATTTTTTATAAAAAAATCATCTTTTTCTAAAGTTCTATCCAATATTATCGATCCCATTCCATCAAATAACATTATAACAACATTTTTTGGTTGCTTTTCTTCCAATAATTTATCAATATAACTCAAAGTGTTATGCTTATAATCTAATTTAAAGTATTTTCTTATTGAACAAGCCAAATTCGTTATACATTCACTATAATTATTTTTTACTATCATAATTCACAACCTTCCAATCAAATTGTATCATACATACTATAATATCAAAATAAATATTTAAATTTTTAGTAATTCATAATAAAATATACTTAGTTAAAACGAGGTATCATGAAAAATATATTAATATGTGGAGTTGCCAAATCAGGTAAATCCTACTTATCTAAAAAAATTTGTCAAAAATATAAATATAATCATATTCCAATAGATTATTTCACATCAAGTTTTAAACATAATTATCCAGAAATAGGAATAACTAGTAACATCATTATCGATAAAAATTCAAGCAAAAATTTAGCTTTATTTTTATCAAGAATAATTAATATAATAGATAATAATGATGATGATTTATATATTTTAGATTCTGCTCATTTATATCCAGAAGATATAATAAATTATATTGATTTAAATAAATGGGATATTTATTTTCTAGGATATCCTGACACTACAGTTGATAAAAAGTTTATCGAAATAAGAAAATATATTCACAATGGATGGCCTGCTGATAAAACAGATGATGAATTAAAAATAATCATTAAAGAACTTATCAACATAAGTAAAGAAATAGAAAAACAATGTATTATTCATAATATCAAATTTATTAATACAAGTAATTTCGATAATATTAATCATTACTTTAAAAAAATATAAGAATGTAAATAAACATTCTCATACATTAATTTTAAATAAATATTTTAAGATTTAAAATTAATTTACAAATTGTAACCTTAATATGAACAACCAATATCTTTATGATTCAAATCATTATAAATGGAATAAGTTAAACATTTTAAGCCACCAGCACATCGTTTTGAATGTTCACAATTTTTACAATCATCGGGTGTTGTATCCTCTTGAAGTTTTTTTAAAATCTCACTATTTTTATAAAGTTCATACATATTATCTTTTAGCAGATTACCAACTATAATAGGCATTCTCCTGCATGGAACTAAATCACCATTTTCCATAACTGTTAAAAGACTTCTTCCAGCAGTACAAGCATAAGGTAAATCATTAGTCATTTGAAATTGTAAAGCTCTATACATTGAAATATTTGTTTTACTTTTTTTTAATTTTAGTCTAATTCTTTCATTTTCCATAATCTTTAAATATTCTGTTGTTTCATCTTGTGACATTTGTAAATCTATATCATCACTTTTATTTAATGGAATAAAACGATCTGACCAAACATTATCAACACCATATTTTTCCGCAAATTTAACGACTTTAGGAAATTCTTTATAATTAATTTTAGTAGCTGTAAATGATAATGAAACAAATAAACCATATTTTTTCAAAATTTTAACCGCATTTGCTACTTTTTTATATACATTTATACCTCTAATATAATCATTAGTTTTTTTACTTCCCTCTAAACTAACTTGAACATATTCGGGATTATATTCACTTATTTTTTTAGCTAAATCATCATTAATTAGTGTACCATTTGTTAGAATAGAAAATGAATATAAATCTTTATCCTTTTTAAATTCATTTAATATATTAAAAAGATAAGGATAACAAAGAGGTTCTCCACCAGTTAAATTTATATGTCCTTTAATATTTAATATTTTTAAAAGTTCTCTATATTGATTAAGAATTAACATCAATTGCCGATATGATAATGAAACTGGTTTATGTTCTTTTTGATAGCAATGTAAACATTTTAAATTACAAACTTCACTCAAGTGCCATTGTAAAATAAACTTACCTACCATGAACCACCGCCGCCACAAGAAGAACACCCGCCACCACAAGAAGAACATCCACCACTACTAGATGATCCAGAAGATGAAGAACTTAATGAATTAGTAATTACAGAATAAGATAAATTATC
This sequence comes from uncultured Bacilli bacterium, assembly GCA_934090795.1. GTDB lineage: Bacteria > Bacillota_I > Bacilli_A > RF39 > UBA660 > CAG-533. The sequence goes on along the minus strand of CAKOJQ010000004.1, from coordinate 115,206 downwards.
AAGTAAATCTATATTATCATAATTTAAGTCACCCATATTAGTAGAAAGAGGGATATTCTCAAATTTCTTTATCCACTTTTTAGAAACATTTAATACATAAGCATATGGTAATATATCATAATAATAATTTGGGTTTTGTTCAACCAACATTTCTAATTGATTTTTTTCAGCCATTTCCAAATATCTTTTAAAACCATTAATTTTTGCTGTTATCTGTTCTCCATATAAATTTTTTCTTTTCATTAATATTACAAAGATAAGACTAAATATATTAGAAACAAAAGAAATAATATACAAAATATTAAAACTTGGATTTAAATCTTCAAATTTAAAATATGAAAGTCCCCACAAAATTATACAAGTTAAAAGTCCAATACTAGTAACTAACATATATTTAGACGAAGTCAAATCATTAATTTTATCATCAAATTTATTTTTCAAATTTTCAGCAATTTCTCCAAAAGATTTATAAAAATTTTTATTTTCAGATAAAATAGTTACATTTGAATCAGCAAAAAGATACTTATAAACAATTTCTTCATTAGAACTCATTTTTTCTTTATCTTTAGTTTCATTTAAAGATAATTCTTTTTTTAATGAATTAATTTCTTCTTGAGAATACTGATCTATATTATCACTTACAATTTTTATATAACCATTATCAACCAAACATTTTGAATCATCATAAAACTTATCAAAATCACGAGTTATAATATTTTCAGTTGTATTATTTGGAAAATAATCACTCATAAGTTTAGATACATTAATATGAGTATCAAATAAATGATAATCATATTCTTTTAATTTCACAATTTTTATTTCTCGTTTTAGATTAGTATTAAAATCATTATTATTGGTTTTAATTATAGTAAGTTTTGACTTATCATAAGAATCTACTATTTTAATTAAACCTTTACTAGCAAGTTCTACAATTAAAGCAACTGATAGTTTAATACCAACATCTTTTTTAAATAAATAACCAATTTCAGCAGCATCTAAATTTTCTGGAGGGTAAAATTCCACAGTTTCGGAAATTTTATTTAAATCTTTACCATACTTTTTCCATAGAATAATCATTATTACCATAAAAATTATACATATAGAACAAAGAATTAAAGATACAATTCCATAATTATTACTTCCTTGTACAAAATATCCATCAGGTAATACTAAATCAATAGTTAAAGAATTGTTTAATTTATAGTCAGAAGACAAATTAGCATAAATAGTATTACCACTAACATAATAATCAACATATGAAGTAATATCTTGCCTTCTGTATTTATCAGCATAAAATTTTATTTTATTTTGAACATCAAAAGATTTAGGTAAATTAATTATAAGTAATGCATTTTTTATTTCTGTTCCCCAAAAATCTCCAAATGCATGAAAAATAAATTCGTCAAAATCATTATAAGGATCAGATCCCATATCATAAGTATAATCTATTTCATAGTTATAAATTCCCTTAGGAATAGTTTTATTAGGATCTCCAATTTTAATTCTTTCTTTACCATTAACTACATCAAGAGTATAATTTTCTCCAACAGCTCTTAAATTTTTAATTGTAGATCTTCTCGATTTTGTTATACCAGTCTTGTCAGTATACTCTAACCAATATGGAATAAATTTATAAATTCCATGATGACCACCTTCATAGAAATCAACATTTATATATTCTTTAACATCAACAGAGTTTGTTTCACTAACATTCATTACTATTTTGTATCCTTCTATTGTAAAACCATCTGCTGGAGAATAAACTGAAGAAGAATCATTAAAATTAACTTTGTTAATAATAATTTTGGCACCATACATAAAAGTAATTAAACAACCAAATATCAAAAATATAATACTCCATTTATATAATTTACCATATTTACTTTTTGAAAAACTAAAATTTTTAGATTTTGAAGGAAATCCTATAGAACCTAAAAAAATGCCCAAAAATACTATAAATATAAAAATTCCATTATTCATGCTTAAACCTCACTATTATATAATTCAATCATATCATTTTTTATTTCACATTAGCAACATGAATTTTTTAATTAAATATCAATTTAAATACATTTTTCAGGTAACTTTCTACCAACCATCCTAATTTTTTTTAATTGTGAAGCCTTATTACTCATCATTATGCTTCCATGTCCTAGCAAATTAACAACATAAAAATCTTTATTATAATCATTATCATAATACTTTTTAATAACATTTTTTATTTCATCAACTTCCTCTAAAGCACCACAAGGTAACACAACGTCTGTATAAGGTGCATTTTCAATATAACAATGAGAATGAATCATATAATTAATATTAGGTAACAAACTATATAATCTAACTTGAATCGGACTATCAACAGAAGGCTTATTATCTCCACAATAAAATAATTTACCATCTTCTAAATAAACAGGAACAAACTCTTTAATTCCAATAAATTCTTTATTTACATTTCTCTTACTCACAAAAATATATTTACTATCCCTAAAAGATGGAAATCCTTTTGGACATCTAAATGACGCATTACCTAAAACCCTTTTTACTTCCTTAGTTTCAAATGTTGCTTCCGCAAATTTATATGCATAATTTCTTACTATTTCTAAAAACTCCTCTTTAATAGGAACAAATGGATTATCATTAGATTCATACATTTCATCTTTAAACATATTAAAAAACCACGCTAACGCTCCAACATTCTCTTCATTAGAAACAGTTGATTCTCTCGTAATACTTCTAATAAAATTTAATCTTTCAATTAATATTTTTGAACATAATTTAATACTAAATCCCTCATACCACATATTTCCAAGAGGATCAAATAATCTCATATAATATTTATTATCAAACATGCTAAATTCAATTGTCAAATTAGATTTTAAACTAAATGATCTTTGAAGTAAATCTTGAAAAGAATACTTTCCCTCAACATTTCTTTTTGAAGAAACAAGCATTACTTTATAATTAATATCTTTCACATTTCTAATTTTAGGTAAATCATTCGAAACATTTGCCCACCATAAAACAATATCATAATTAACACATGATTCTAATATATCATTTAAATCATTAAAATTACCTCCATTATACACCGTCACATTAGGTAAAAACTTTGCAACCTCTTCTACTATTTTAGATTTTCTTCCACCATTTAAATCCCAATTACCACCAACAAATAAAATTCTACTATTCATATATAACACTCCTTACAATTTTTATCCATCTAATTACATTTTATACATAGTATAATCATAAGTAAAATATATAAATATTATAATAATCATAAGTAGAAGTTATATATAAAAATCTACAATAAAAAATACTAAATTAATAAATCTAGTATTTAATTTACTTTATCTTAATTTTTATCTTTCCTTTAACACAATAAACATACTCTGCCTTATCAAAAAGAGATTTATCATCAAAAATATTATCTGTATAAAAAGAATTAAAAATTTGATTAGGATATTTCTTCTCTAAAACTGTTGCTTTATTTTCTCTAAAACAAAAAGTTGTCACAACTCCCGTATTTCTATCAACTATACTTGATAAATTTTCTATATTAAAATATTCACATATCGGATTTACCAAAAAATCTTGTGATCCTGTTATTATTAAATCATCGCTTTTCATCTGTTCTTTATACCAATTATTTATTTTTAATATGTTTTATTTCCAAAAATTTAATATCAAACTATCAACGTTTTCTACGTCAAATAAAAATCTACAAAAATCATAACTTTTATATTTTATATCAATCAATCTATTTTTTATTAATATATATAATCTAAAACATATCTAGGAACATGCTTAAAAATATTAGGATAATATGTTAAACAATACATAAAAAAATCAAAAGAACAATTTCCTCTATAAATTACACCATCAAAATCATATAAATTTCTTCCATTATTCACAAGTTTTTCCTCCAAGTAAAACTTATTTATAGTATAGTAAAAAGTATAGTAAAAAAATTAAAACAAGAAAAAAGAACGTTTCTATACATTCGAGTGTGTAAGGAATTCTGTGTAAATGGCATCTAACCATGATAGTTAGGAACTTTGTATAGGTTCAAATTCACCATTTCTGTCTCTTGAGGTTTCAAATTCAAACGAACCAAACTCACTTTTTAAATTCTTTTTTGTTATTCCATTTATATAATTCGTTTTTTCTGACTTTTTATCATATTTAGAATATCCAATTGATGATTCAAATTCAGCATTCATCATTTCTTGCAATGCACCTTTAAACATATCTTTTAATGCTCTTAATAAATCTTTAGCAGTATTTATTTCATAATTTTCTTGTAATAATTTTAATATTTCTTTTCCATTGTTATTTTTTTTCATAATAAAAATCTCTCCATTTCTTTTGTTTTCTCATGGAAAGATTTCTTATTTACACAAATTTATTTACAGACTCATTCTAGGAATTTATGACCTAGTTTTGTCTTTCTTATTTTTTTGGACCTTTACCAGCTTCTTGACTTCCATATCCATATTCTTCTAATAATTTGTCAAGATAATCTCCATATCTTTCTCTAATATATGAAAGTATTTCTTCTTGTCTTGCTTTAAAAACATCTTGACTCATATTTTTATCGTTAGTATTAAATGAAAAATTAAGATAATCGAAATATGCTTTATTTACTCTTTCTAAGGCTTCGGTAGTACGATACTTTCTACCGTCTTTGCCAATGTAATATATCATTGAATCTTTTTTAGAAGTGTCAATCTTTTGACTATCCCAATATGCTTTATCTGCTGCTCTTACTTGATCCATAGTAGCATACTCTCTGCCATCAGCACCTTTATAATAAATACCTTTGCCATAATCAGTTCTATAATCAACTTTATCAAGATTATTGATATAAAGCATTTCTCTTTTTTGTGAGTCAGTCAATTCATATTCTGGTTTTAATAAACCTTTTTCATCATACATATTATCTGCCATATTTTATACCTCCTACTAAAATTATACTATATAATTACTAATTTTTCTAGATTTTATCTTGTATTTATTTAAAAATTTATGAATAATTAGTGAAAATGTCATGTTTTTACGAAATAAATAATCTACAACATATCTAGGAACAAACTAAAAAATATTAGGATAATATGTTAAACAGTACATAAAAAATTAAAACAAGAAAAAAGAACGCTTCTATACATTCTTTCACTACATTATTTAACATTATTATAAATTTCCTTACCAAACACTTCTATAATTATTCCATTTTCAAAATTATTATTATATTTACCATCTATTTTATATCTATGCACCTTAGACACTTTATAAACAACGGCTTTATATTCAATTGTTCCACCATCATTTAACGCATTACGTCTAGGAAATAACAAAATAACTAAAACAATAATTATCAAACCAAATAAAACTTTTTTCTTCATCACACACTCCTACTTAATTATTGATTTTAAAAACATCTCTAATTCAACTATATTAATACCATTAGTTTCAATATCATAATTAACATTATTATAAATAAATTCTACAAAATAAATATTTTCATATTTATAAATAACAAGTTCATTATCATTAATAGTTGAATTTAAAGCATTATCACTATCAAAACCGTAATCTCTTACAGGTTTACCTTTACCAGAAAAAGCAACCCTTATATTTCTTTCATCATTTTCATTAGAAAAATAATAAACATAACAATTTAAATTATCATATTTACTCTTACCTATGTCTCTAGTATACACGCTATAACCATTAAACTTATTTAAATCATCAGGAACCAATGCATCACTTAAATAAGAATCAGTTTTTTTTATAGATTGAGTTTTAATATCAGCATCAATCTTATATACACCAACACTACTAATTTCATTAACCAAAATTATACTATTATCCCCATTACTAGCGTTACCACCACTACTAAATATTAAATTTCTATTATAAACAAATACTCCTCCAATAATTAAAACAATTACAATTACAGCATAACGTAACATCTTTAACATATTAATACCATTTTTATTTTTATATTTAATTAAAATTTGTTCTTTCATCTTTTGGCTATCAAACTCATCATCAAATATTTTTTTGAATTCCTTTCTATTAAACATTTTCATCACCCCTGTTTTTCATTACAACTTTAAGTTCATTTAAAGTTCTATATAGATAATGTTTTACGTTAGATTCACTTATCTTAAGTAATCCAGCAACGTCTTTAATACTCAGATCTTCATAAAAATATAGATAAAAGACTTTAAAAACTATTGCCTTCTTCCCTTTCAAAAAATCCGAAATAAATTTAATATCCTCCTTTTTTATAAACTCATCTTGTAAATCAAAATCATCAGGAATATTACAAGTCATATCAAATTTCTCATCTTTAGAAAATAAATTAACTAACTTAACTTTATAATTAAAACGATAATATTCATTAACTTTATTTTTAGCTATCCCCATAACATACGCATAACCATTATCAATATTTATTTTATTAATCTTCTTAAGTAAATCAACATAAACATTTTGTACAATATCTTTTACATCTTCCATATTTGAACAATTACAAATAACATATTTTAAGACATTCTTATAAGATTCATTATACAATTTATCAAATTTATTTAAGGTTTCTTGATCGATCATTACATCCACCTCACTAATATAGTTGTATATTTTACAAAAAAGTTCCAAAAAAAAGCAAATTATTTTTCATAACTTACTTATTTACTATTATTTTTCACATATAAAGCCGAAATTATTATTCCCACCAAATTAATTCCAATTGATAACCCAAGTAATAAGCCACTACTAAATTCACTAGTACTAATACTTTCATTAACATTAAAATATATATAACTAGATTAGTACAAAATATCATTTTTTGAAACCTCTATTACAGGCCTAACTCCGACTAATATGTCAGTTCGCTGAACTTCTACACTATGGACTCTTCTTGCAGTAGCGTAGATTATCCAGCCATGATTAGACATGGTGTTTCTTGGCGTTTCTAGCCAGTAACCATCAAATTTTGAGTTATCTTTTTTGGAAAAATTTGTATTTTCAACTAGATATAGATGGGCGTCCAATTCTCCATTTTTCCAAGACGGGATGTAAGTGGTTGTTAGTTTTTTTACTTCAGCCATTGTTAAAAGTCGAGCTGCATAATTTGAATAGTCTAGAATTTCTGGATAGTTGTGTCCATCTTTTGAACTAGTAGTGCCATATTCATTTACAAGCTTTCTCTGTGAATTTGATAATTTTACATTTTTCCACTGAGTTGTTGTTGGTAGCTGGCTCATTGCATTTAATGGTCCATGCCAATTTTCGGCAATTGTATAATATTGATAATATTTATCATTACTCGGCATTCCATTACTTACATTATTATAGTAAATTAATACTGCAATATTTTTATTGTTTTCCATATCAGTTACATAATAAAATCTTTCAGTAACAGCATCATAAATGCCATCCCCATTTACATCACAATCAAATGCATCACCAGAAGATAATACCCCAGAAGTCCCTAACTTTCCATAAGTAATCGTACTAGAACCCATTGAACCATTTGGTTTATATCCCATACCACTACAATAATTTCCCAAACACTCCTCAGTATGAAGAAGAGTTGCTCTTTGACATATTGGCATATTAAGATTAATTTGTAAATCTCCTGAAATATTTGTAATAATTAAATTACTATTTATATGAGTATAATCTACATCTTTGTTTAGTAATTTATTATTCATAAATATCTTTAATAAATGATCTTCATTATCAGGAATCAATAAATTTAAAGTATCTCCCTCAATTATTTCACTAGGAAATTCACTACTATTAGTAATATTATAATAAGAAATATTAAAAAATCTTCCAAAAACAAAACTTAATAAAAATTTTTCTTCCTTACCACTAGGTGTAACCCCATCCTTATAAGATATTTTAATTCTAATATTCTTCCTAATTCCTAAAGAACATTCTTCATTTTCACATATTTTATCCTTAAGTTTATAATTAAGAAATTCAAATTTTAAATTATCATTATTTAATTTTACATCACTAATTCCCATAGCAATATTTCCTAAATTATGAATTTCTACATCATATATTACATAAGAATCACTTGTATTTAAAATAACACTACCTTCAAAATTAGAAACATTATATTCTTCATAATTACTAATTACATTATTTACTTTTTCAATAGAAACATTTGTAATTCTTATATCTTTATCTATTCGAACTATTGCCCCTATATTCTCAATAGCTAATCTATTTTGAAATGCAGAATATCCAACACTCAAAAAAATAATAACTAAGATAAAACTTATAATTCCAATATAAATTAAATATTTACTATTCTTTTTATATATCATATTTTCTTTTCACCATTATTTATATTTATTTCATTTACCGTATATAAATATAAATTATTACCATTAATAATATAAAATAATGACTCTTTTTCACTTAACACATCACAGTACATAATTGGAGATCTTAAATTATCTCTAACATCAACTAACTCATTAAAACTATTAATTATCAATACGTTATAATCTTCATAATTAGGAATTGTAGACGTTTCAACAATTAAACGATCATATTCTCTTAAAATCTTATTAATAAACTTATTATATTTACTAACCTTCTTTCTATAATTATTTATAATCATAACAATAACTACTAGAAATACAAAAGAAAATAAAAGTAAAAAAACACCAATTATAAATTTAAAATATCCATTAATAATTAATGATTTAGATGATATTGATTTATCTATACTATTATTTAGATTATGTGTATTAAATTTAATTTCTATCGCTTTTTGTGATAAAGGTATTTTAACGGATATTAAAGAAGATTTTGGTATATCTTGATAACTACTATATTTATTTATGTTCAAATATACCTCTAAATAACTTTGAGAATTAACTCCATATTGTGATTTAAAACTATTAGCAATATTATTAAAATATTCATAATCAACATTAATATTTTTATTTAAGTCATATAAAGTTCCATTATTACTAACTATATCATCAGTTTTAGAAACTAATTCAAATTCTTTTTCATAATACTTAGCTTTAGTATCAATATTTTCAATAATAAGTTTAGCATTAACTTGATAATCAACATTATTAATCAAATCATCTATATTTCCATTAAACTGATAATTAAAATTTAATGAAATATTATTAATTAAACTAGCAACATAAGACATATTAGAGTTCAAACATTGATCTTCAAAAAAATTATTATCTTTTAAACAAACTAAATAGTTTACATCACCTTTTTCCACAAAATAAAGTTTTTCACTACCATTTACTTTTAATGATTTAATAATAAGATTAGTCCCTAATAATACAAATAAAAACCAAAAAAAGATACTTAAACAAATAATCCATAATAACTTAATTTTTTTCTTCTTTTTTTTAGAACCATTATTTTTGGTCATTATTTACCACCTCTCATTAAGTAATACAGTTGGATATCCAACAAAAGGAACTTTAAATTTGACTATTCCAATAAACATTTCCTTAGTAACTTTATAATTATCAAAATTATTATTAGCATCACCTTTAGTATAAATAAAATATTCATTATCACTATTAATAATTTTATATATTCTATGAACAATTATTTTTCCTTCATAACTATAAGCAAGAATATTCCCTACATTAATTTCATTAAATTTTTTATCAACAACTACTACATCTCCTTTTGATATATTAGGCTCCATAGATCCACTTGCTACCGCAACAGCATAATATCTAAAATATCCTGAAACAAAATAAACTAAAATACCAACAAAGATAAATACTGGAATAAATAGGAAAACCTCTCTCATAGATTGCTTATAATTCTCATTAATTATTTCATTTGTTCTATCCATTTTAAACCATTTAATTATTTTAATAAGTACAAACAAAGGAAATATAAGAAAAATTAAAGAATATAAATACTCATTCGGATTAGGAATAATTGGAATAAAATACTTCCATAAATTCATAACAAGTAAATATAATATTCCTGGTTTATATCCAAGTTTTAAACTTAAATATGAACATAATATATTTTCACAAACCGAAGGTAAAAAATTTAATGAAATTAATAAAAAAGTTTCTTTATTAAAACCAATTAAGTGAGATGATAAAGGTATAACATTATCAATTAGAATGAAAAAGATTAAAATAATTATAATTAATATTTTAGATTCACTTGCTTTCATTAACAATTGATATCTTAAAAATTCGTTTATTAAAATAAAGAAAATAATTGGAAATATAATATTACAAAAAGAATACATAGTTAAATAATTATTATTTTTAGCAAAACCAATTATTATACCTAATAAATAATAAAGAAGAAAAAAAGCTATTAAAATAATAATTATCTCTAAACTAATATCTTTACTATAACGATGCCTATCTTTTTCAAATCCTAAAGTCAAATAAACAATGACCAATAAAAGTAAAAGAGTAAAATCTAAACTAAATTGTCCTAAAAATCTAAATTTAAAACAATTTAAAAGTAAAATAAAACTAAAAATAAAGATAAATATTATTATTTTAACATAGCTTTTCTTCATTATTATCTCCCACCTTCAAAGAGACAAATCTATTTCAATTTATAAATTAATCTGCAGAACTATAATTTAATGAAATATCACCAAACGCTACAGTAAAGTCTCCATCTGCTCTTTCAGCTCCAGCTTCATATTCTAATGTAACTGTTATTAATTCACCAGATGATTTAGCTAAAGAATGTCCTGTAATAGAAGCCATACCAGTTAAAGTTTCAAGTTCATTTCCAACTTTTACTTTTACAACTATTTTTTCACAAGCACTTTGAACTAAAGCATCAGTAGTTCCTTCACCTGCAGTACAAACTTTAGTAGAGTTCTTACCAGTAACATTACTAAACACTATACTTTTTAAGAAAGCATTTAATTCACCTGCATTATAGGCATAAAACTTATAAACAACTGATTGTCCCGGTTCCGTAAATGTTGCACTTAAATTTGAAATGGTTGGATCCGCACTATTATCAATAGTAGCGTTTGTAGTTGTTAATGAACTAGGTGTAGCAGTTGGAATAATTTCAGCAATCTCAACTTTATCTTCTACACTAGAAAAATCAACATTCATTGTATTACTGTCCGGTTTTACATTAGCACTAGCTTGAATATTTAAAACACTAGAAAATGCAGCAAAACCAATTGATAAACCAACAACACCAATTATTAAAGCAACTATTGCTATAATTTGAACATTTCTATTTTTTTCCATAAATATCTATCCTCCTACTCTAGATAATAGTATATCAAAAAACAGTTAAAAATCTATAAAAACTTTATTTTTTTACAAAAGATTTAAAAATTTACGTAAATTAACATTTTTAAAATCCATTTACAAACATTCCTTAAAATTTTTATCATTATTATAAACACCATTAATTTAACACTTGTTTCTTCTTACTAACATAATTAGTAATAATAACAAAACAAACACCAAATATTAATACAATTCCCATATTAAGAATTAAAGGGCTAACACTACTTAAACTAAAATTATCCATAACTTTTAAAGACTCATTATTAATTACAAAATAATAAGTAGGAAAAATATGAGCTATCTTAATAACATAATCTGGCATAAATTCAAATGGTACAAAACATCCACATAAGAAAGAAGATCCAAGTGAAACAACATTAACTATCCCACTTATTGCACCCTTATTTTGTGTAATATTTCCAATTAAGAAACCAATACATAATGAACACAAACTAAACACAAAAGAATTAATTACATACCATAAACCATTCATACTAATAAATAAATCTTTAAAAATAATTAAAGCAAGAATCATATAAAGAAGCCACATTCCAATTATAACAATTGAGCAAGCCCCTAGCACAATTCGGTTATATTTTTTATAATCATAACTACTAACTATCGTTCTCTTTCTAACATTCTCACTCTTTAAACTAGCAAGAATCATACTAATTGAATATACACATCCAGCCAAAATTGCATAATTTAAGAAGTTAAAAAATCTAGCCATTCTACTTAAACTATTAGAATCAATTTTACTTTTAACCTCAACGTTCACATCAAGATTTAACGCATTATCTAACCTATCAAATAACTCATCACCATCATAATAATTATTATAAATATTAAAAGAATCAAAATAATTTTGAACTAACATCTTTCCATAAGAAGATCCTTTATCCCCACTAATTTTATATTCAACACTCACATCTTTACTATCTAACAAATCATCTCCAAAACCATCTGGAATATAAACTACTAAACTAACATCTCTATAAAAAAGTGCATCATCTATTTTTTCTTCATTACCAATATCTATATCTTTAACTTCCATATGATTTTCTAAATACTTAATAAAATGATTAGTAACTCCATTTTTACTTTTATCATTATTAACTATAATTACACTAGGCTTAACCTCTTCGAAACTATCTACATTACCACTAGTTTGATTAACTAACGTAACTGATATGAGCATAATAGTATAAAGTATAATTAATCCTTTTAACTTATTTAATATCTTTAAAATAGTTTTAAATACTATCATACTTTTCCCTCCTTAAACTTGCAAAAGAAACAACAAACGCAATTAATACAAATATTAATAGAAAACATACATCTCTAAAATATCTATTTAAAGTATCATAATAATATAAAGAATAAAACCCATCAGTTATTAAATTACATGGATTAATCAAATTTAATATTGGAACATTTTTATCTATAACATATTTTAAAGTAACTCCAGTCATACCAGATAACACCGACAAAAACATACTAATTGCAATTGTAATTCCTGTCTTTGCACCCTCACTAACTCTAAGTGCAGAAGCAATTAAAACACCTAAAGATATTCCTGCTAAATCACCAACAAGCAAAAGCAAAATAACAAGCCCTAGATTACTTCCAAAATCCGCATGTAATACAAACTTTAGAAATATCATCAAAATAGATAAACCAACTAAACTAACTAAATATGATCCAATTATCGCACTTAACACAATATTACTTTTCTTATTAGGAGAAACTGCAATTCTTTTTCCCTTATCACTCATATTTGCTAAGGAATTATTAATAGCCGTAAGCCCTAACATTCCACCATACATAACAGCCATAGCAATTAAACTATAATATTCAATTTGCATATAACTTAAATTATCTTTTGAAACATCTATCATCTTAACATTACTTTTAATATTTTGAACAAATCCTACATCACCATAAATAATTTTATTTTGTTCAATCTCATTAACTACATATCTTAAAACTGTCTGATTCATTCCATTTTTTCTTATAACAACATTTGGTTTATTACTACTAAAATAAATATATCCCTCAATTTCACCATCTTCAAGTAAAATATCCGCATCATCTTTATCAGTATATTTAATATTAAATAACTTATCATCACCACCACTTGATAAAGCATCTAATGTTTTAACATACACTTCATCATTTCTAAATTCATCATTATCAACAACAGCAATATCAAATACCTTAAGCATTTCATCACTTTCTATATTAGAAAAAGCCATATTAAAGAATACTCCTAATATTATAGGAAAAATAAAAGTCCAAAATATCAATACTTTATTATTAAACAATATTTTTATATTATATCTTAAATTATGAATAAACATTAATCTCTTAAATCCTTTCCTGTAAGTTTTAAGAATACATCATTTAAAGTAGGACCTTCATGCTTTATAGTTTCCTTTATATTTGCTTTCTTCTTTAATTCATCACTAGTTCCTTCTGCAATAATTTTTCCATTATCAATAATAATTATTCTATCGCAAAGAATTTCAACTTCCTCCATATAATGAGTAGTATAAACAATTGTAGCCCCGTTATCTCTTAACTTTTTAATACCATCTAATATATTATTTCTACTTTGCGGATCTACCATAGCAGTCGGTTCATCAAAAAATATCAAACTTGGTTTATGAGCAATTCCACAGGCAATATTTAATCTTCTAAGTAAACCACCTGATAATTGTTTAGGCAAATACTTCTTAAACTCACCCAGCCCAACCAATTTAATAGCATCTTCAACATATTCTCTTCTTTTATTCTTATCACTAATATATAATCCACAAAAATAATCAATATTATCATAAACATTAAGTTCATCAAATACCGCAACATCCTGAAAAATAACTCCAATTTTAGATTTAATATCATAAGAATCAGGCGTCATTTCTTTTCCAAATATTTTAATACTACCCTTTTGATACTTTAATAAAGATAAAATCGAATTAATAGTAGTGCTTTTTCCACTCCCATTAGGTCCAAGTAATCCTAAAATTTCTCCTTCATAAACATCAAATGACAAATCATCAACTGCTCTCTTACCCTTATATTCCTTAACTAAATTTTTAACCTCTATAACTTTATTCATCCAAACAATCCTTTCATTTAAACTAATTTTTTAAATTTTATCCCCGGAATCCTTTTATCACTACTTTCAATATAATCAAAAGACCCAACATTAAATCTTGACTCTAAATCATCTAAAATAATAGATAACAATTCTTCATTCGAATTATAATAAAAATATACATTCTCATCTTTATTACAATTAAATCCATCTTTATTTAAAGAAATAATTAAACTAGCCATAGCATACTTATCATTCTCTATTACCCACCTCATATTAATTATACAAAATTTAAATTAAAAAATCTTTAATATTTATCATTTCATCCATTCTAAAATACTTAAAAAAACTTAAAACATCAGTCTTAAGTTATTTAATTAATTTATTTTTTAAACAATATGGAACTACTTCATGTTTTAAAGTATTAGAAAGAATCTCCATTCCATCTTCACTAGAATACCATTTAAATTTTTCAATCTCCAAAGATGTACTTAAATCACCTAACAGCTTTCCATTATATTTAAATACATAAAAATGAATTGGTGTAACTCCATCACTTGTCGCAATTTCATCAAATTCCATAATTAGTTCGAATAATGATTCATCAAAAACTGCCATTCCACCTAATTCTTCATGACACTCCCTTATTGCTGCTTCTAAAGGCGTTTCTCCTGCTTCAACTTTTCCACCAATCATTTGATATGTAGGTCTTTTTCTTGGTTTATCTATTAACAACTTATCATCTTCAAAAAACATTGTTCCAACAACTTTCATAGTATTTCCTCCATTCAACTAATATTATATTATTAAATATCTAACTATATCAATTCTAAATAAACACTTTTAAGTTTTTCTTCAGGCACACCTAAATCTCGTAATATTGCATACGCATACCCTATACTCATATTTAAAAAACAATCATCTTTATTTAATATTTCCTTAATAAGATTATACTTTTCAAGTATCTCTTTACTATCTTTATTTTCTTCTATTAACTTATTAACTCTTAACTTTAATACATCAATCATTTCTAGCTTCTCCCCTTAATTCCTGGTATTTTTGGATCATCATTAGCAACATATTCAAATATGCCTTCATCAAACTTAGATTGTAATTCTTCACTTGTTACCACAACTAACTCCCTATTCGGATTATAGTAAAAGTAAACTGTTTTATCAGAATTATTTTTAAATCCTTCTTTATTTAAAGCAACTATTACACTAGGCATAGCAACTTTATCTTTATCAAAAGGCTCATTATTCCTAATAATTATAATCTTAACATTATTTTTTCTTTCTTCTTCATTAAATAATATTTTTCTTAAATGTAAAGCATAAGATAAAGAATCTATTCCTACCATACCTTTTTTATTTACCTTATCAATTAATATAGATAATCTTTCATCTAAAGAAACTTCTTTTAAATTAGTAGTTCTTTTTGCATATTCACTTAATAATTCTTCAAAAGTTTCTTTATGTAGAATATCATCGCTAGCCTTATCTTTTTCCTGACTTGCGACTAACATATACATTTTTTGATATGCATTTATAAATTCAGTCATAGTTTTTAAATTTTTATTTAAACAATTAATTCCTATTAAAGGTTGATTTATCTTAGCATTTGCAATATCCCCTTGAAGTATTGACGTAACCGAATCAGCATTTACCAAAAACTTTCCACACCTAAAGTCTAAGTTTGCATGTCCATCACCATAAGCTTCTCCAATAGAACATTTATAATTACTTGCAAAATTAATTCCTAACATATTCAAAAATTTAGCATAAATAATATTAAACTCAAAGCAAACAACTTGGTTATTTTGTGGAGTTATTAAAGCTATATGACTTGTGCTTCTATGCTTTTCTGTTGCAAGTCCCATTTGATTAACAGCATAATACTCTTCATCATAAGTTAACACCTTACACATTTTAATATAAATATAAATTGCCATTTCTAGTTCACTTGCATCATAAGGAAAACCATCCATAATTACTTTTTCTAAATCACTATCAATTTTAATTTCTTTATATTTAACATCAGTTGTAACCACATATTTATTTATTGCTTCTAAATCAATTACTTGCATTGAATATAAACTATTATGTCTCTTAACATAATTATCAGGTAACTCATAATTATCAATAATATTATTTTCTCTTAAAAATTTACAAGTCGCATAAATTAAATATTCTTTAGGTACACCATTAATATCTTTTATATTATCATCATGACATATTTCATTAAATTTATCATCATTTAATCTCATTAAATTCATCATATTATCAAACGGAATTGAATAATTAACACCATCTATCAAAACTTTATATTCATAATTTTTATATTTTTCTAAAAACTTATCATACGAAATATAACTTCTTAATTTTTCGAATCTCTCTTTCTCTTCAGCATTTAAACTAATTTGATTGGTATTTATTAATTCTTTAATTCCATTAATAATAGTTGTTTTATCATATCTAATATTTACGCCTAAATCACCATTAATTATAGATGCAACTATAAATTTATCAGTGGCATCATAAAAATAACGACATGCATACTCGAAAAAATTATCATCTTCTAATATTCTTTTTAAAAATTCCGCATAAACCTCGATATCACCAACCATTATAATTTTACTATTTTTAATAAAATCAATATCTTCTTTAGTAGTAAACAACGTGTAATCAGACATTCTTTGTAAATAAGGATATTTTTTTATTTGTTTTTCAATCGTTAATTTTTCCATAAATTACCTCACCATCAATTTATCACATTACAAAATAATATACAAAACTAAATACAATTACTATCATTAATATAACAAAAATTATCAGAATAAAATTATTAACAAATCCTGAAGAATGATTTGCTTCTGGTTTCATTTCTAATTTTTTTACCTTAACATTTTGATTAGATAAACCATCTCTCGCATTTAAATTATTAATTTCCTTTTTATAATTACTATATGCACTATCTAATGGTGATAAAATTCCTCTATTAATTACTTCATTCTTTTGTTCTTGTGTTAAGCCATCTAAATCCATTCTAATATTCAAGGAGAATTGATTTGCTTGTAAAAAAGCTTCTTTACTAGATTTACAGTTTGCTGATTTATTCATTAAAGTATTTAAAATACTGTTTGGACTTGCCGGATAATCAGAAAATAATGAAGTGAGTAAAAGCATTCTTTTCCTATATTGTGGCATTAGTTCTTGTTTTTTAGTTGGATCCTTTTCTTGTTGAAAATCAACAATTTTAGTCGCTTCTTTTTCACTATCAAAACTATCAGTTGTTGTCTTTTTAAAAAAAGTATTCATATCATCATTAAAGACTATTTTTGCTCTTTCATCAGGTATGACAACATTTTCAAGAGCATCTCTTACAAATAAAACATTATCAGTATAATTTGAAGAATAATCACTAGCATGAATTCCATATTTTCGCCCAATATCTCTTGTACACATATCAACTAACCCTTCAGTCAAAAAACTACCTTTTTTATCAGTTTTTTCATAATTAGGTCTAATAAAATAATGTAAAATTTCATGAACTAATATCGAATCACAACTATTAAAAATATCTTCACTAGATTTACTCTGACTACTTTCTAATAAATACATAGGATAAACATGAATCATATTATCATTATAAACTCTAGCACCATGTGCTAAACAAGTAGATATTTCATGTAATTTTTCCGCTTTTTCATCATTACTTAAAGAACTATCACTAAGAATTTCATTTCTTTGATGTTGAAAATATTTATTAAAATTTTTATCAACTTTTACAATAGTTGAAACTTTTAATTGTTCAAAAATTTTAACAGACTCTTCACTAAAATATTGTCCATATTCACTAAAAATTATATCCAAATATTTATTAGCATTTTCATTTAGTCTAGTCTGTAAAATATTAATATCTACATCATTTATCTCCATACTATCCCTTTCTATTTTCTAAATTCATCATCATGTTCCTTAAAAAAATTATAATAAACTAATACATTAGGTAATTCTGTCCATTTTCTAGTTCTAACAGGAATATCATCTAAATTATATATCTTTGCATCATATAAATTTAATAAAAATGGTGAATGTGTCGAAATAATAAATTGACAGTTATAAAATCTAACTGAATCTTCAATAAATTTCTTTAACTTTAACTGATTCTCAGCTGATAAACTATTTTCCGGTTCATCTAAAACATAAATACTATCTTCATCAATTTCTTTTTCCCAAAACATAAGAGCTGACTCTCCATTTGAGTTTTCAATAATATTATTATTTGCAAGTCTTCCTCTAACAAATTTCGACATTGTTTTTCTCTTAGCATCACAAACATTTCTAAGTTCTTTATAATCGTTAATAGAATAATCACCATTAAATTTATAATCTAAATATTCCTTAGATAATTCTTCTTTTTTACGATTTACATTTGAGTTAATTGATCTAATATCTAACAAATAATCAAATACATCATCACTAGTTACAAGTTTGATTTCTAAAGGCTCATCATAAGCCATTTCATACTTACAAAGTTTAACATACTCATCAAAATAAGAACCTTTATTTATTCCATTTAAAGTTTTTGCATTAAGTTTTTGTGATATCATATTAATTAATGTAGATTTACCAGAACCATTTCCACCATAAAATATTGTTATATTATCAAATTCTATATCTTCAAATTGTTTAGAAGAAAATAAATGTAGAGGATAATAATTATTAAATATATTTCTTCTTTCTAAAGAAACAGGAATAATTGATTCAGTATCACCATCTAATAATTTAAAACTCTTTAAGTAAATCATATAAAACCACCTACCAAAATTATAATATATTTTAACTAATTTTAATAGATTCTACTTTAACCAATTTACAAAGTCAAAATTATTTTAAGTAAGATTTAAGCAAGATAAATACCAAAAGAAAAGACCATTAAATATTTAATAGTCCATTTATCTATCTTTTAATTCCTGCTTCTTTTGCTTCTTCAATCTGCTTTAAACCTAAGTTTATAAAGTAAATTATTACAATCCAAGCTAAAAAAGTTAAAATAATTTGAACAATATAGTAAGGAGATGGAATAGGCATATCCCAAATTCCATGAAGCAATATTGGAATTAAACACATAAGTAAAAATCTTTTATCATTATAATGTTTTTTATTAAGCGGTTCAAAACCTTTAACATACATCAGTGCAGCCCCTTCAATAGCCGCCCAAGCAACATGTCCTCCTGGTGCTAAAAAACCTCTTAATTTTATAATATTAAGCATTGCAGATGCACCATAAATATTATCAACACCATTAACTAAACCATGTCTTAAAATATAACCTGCTGTTTCAAATGCCGCAAATCCAGCACCTACTGCTGCACCAACTAACAATCCATCAAGAATATAACTACTCTTTTTTCTTTTTGCTAAGAAAAGAGCTACAACTGTTGCTTTAGGTATCTCTTCAATTAAGCCAACCATAAGCGCACCAGTATATGTTGAAATATCTGTATTAATATCTAAAGAAAAGAACAACAATGCAATTATTAAACTTAATGCTCCACCTAAAATAAAGTATTTAATAACTTTATAAAAAGGAATATTTCTAAATAAATTAATTTCAAAAAAGAAAATTAAAATTGTTACTGGAACAGCAAATGCTCCAAGTACAACCATTCCTGGTAAACAATTTAAATTACCATAAACTAAATAACCAATTCTTGTTGGTATATAAGCAAGAATAAAGAACACAAATATTTTAAAATAAACCCATGCACTCGCATTTTTTACATCAATATCTTTAATATCAGGCGTTGTTTTATCTGATCCACATGTAAATAATTCATCTAATTCCTCTTCACTATGTTTCTTAAAAGTATTTTTAAATAAATCTTTAAAAGTAACATAACTCTTAGATTTAGCACCAGTTATTTTATCTAAATTTTCAAATATAACTCCAGTTGCATTTTTCTTATTAACAGGAAAACCACATTCCGGACAAGTACTTTCATCACCATTTAATTTAGCACCACACTCTGGACATTTTACTAAATTAACATTTATTCCACAATGAGGACATTTCTTCGCATTAGATGATATTTCTTTTCCACATTCACTACATTTTATTAAAGCCATAACTACTTACCTCCCTCTGTAAATGTTGCAATAACATTTTCAACAACTTTATTTATTTCAGCCGAATTAACATTTTCTTCCTTAGATCCAATCATATAAACTTTATTATTAATAACAATTGCATATCTATTATCAATAACAATACGACCATTAACAGTATATTTATACTGAATCCCATAAGTTGTTTTACCATTAATAGTTCCACTAAGCAAATCAATTGTGATAATCATATCTGGATATTCCCTACGAATATATTCTGTAAATTCATTTAAAAATTTAGCACCATCATTATAATTATCATACCTACCAATAACAATATAAGGTATAAATGCCCCTTGATTATCAACATTAGTTCCTAAATAAACTAAATTATCATTTCCATAATAAACTTTATAATTATTTGGTAACTGATAAGAAACACCTAAATATTTATCATTATAAACACTATAACCATTTAAGTTAACCGCACTTGTAGTCGTAGGACTTGTCGTGCTAGGTGTATTACCTTTATTCTTATTAGTATTATCAAGTAAATATATAGCACCAATTACTAATATAATAACAATAACAATCATTACATAATTAGAATTATTTTTCTTAATACCTAAATTATTATTTCTATTTTTATTAATTTCATATCCACACTTAGGACAACTCTCCGCTTTATCACTTATTTTATTTTTACACTCTGGACAATTAATTAAAGCCATTTTAACTCCACCTCTCACTAACTATAGATAAATCATATTATATAAAGTACTTAAATGAAAGCAAATTGCCAAAAAAGTCAATGACAATTTGTCAATAAATAATATATAATGAAATTGGTGAATAATTATGGAAATAAGTGACATATTAAAAAATTATATGAAAGAATTAAAATGTACATCAAAAGAATTATCAAAAGCATCAAATATATCTGAAACTATTATAAGTAGATATCGAACTGGAAATAGAATACCTAGTCAAAATAATTTAGATAAAATAATTGAAGGATTGACAAAATTGTCAAATGAAAAATACACAAAAGAAGAAATGACAAATACATTTAAAGCAGCAGAAACACCCATAACTATCGACTTTGAAAAAGTAATTCCAAATCTAAATAAATTGATTGACTACCTAAAAATAAATGTTAACGAATTATCTAAAAACTTAAACTTTGATGCATCATATCTATCAAAAATAAGAAAAGGAAATAGAGTTCCCCATAACAAAGAAGCATTTTTAAATTCTCTTTCAAATTATATTTATAAAAAATATAACAATGAAAATTTATCTTCATTAATAAATATTGAAAATGATAAAATAAAACCAGAAAATATAAAATCATATCTAATAAATAACATTGAAAATATTAATAATGAGATTAATAACTTTCTAAAAAAAGTAGATGACTTTAATTTAAATGACTATATCAAAGCTATTAAATTTGACAAATTAAAAGTACCAGTTATTCCATTTTACCAAATAAAAAGCAAAAATTATTATGGTATTGAAGAAATGAAAAAAGGTGAATTAGCGTTCTTTAAAGGAACTGTTTTTTCATCAAGTAAAGAACCAATTTTTATGTGTAGTGATATGCCCATGGAAGATATGGCTAAAGATCTTAACTTTGGCAAAAAATGGATGTTTGGAATTGCAATGTGTTTAAAAAAGAATCTTCACTTAAATATAATTCATAACATCAATAGACCATTTAATGAAATGATGTTAGGTCTTGAAAGCTGGATTCCTATTTACATGACTGGTCAAATAAGACCTTTCTATTTTAAAGATATAAAAACCAATATATATAACCATTTAAACTATGTATCTGGAAGTATTGCCTTAACTGGTGAATGTATTAATGGTTACCATAATCTAGGCAAATATTACATAACATCAAACAAGAATGAAGTAAGTTACTACAAAGAAAAAGCAAATAAACTTATTGAAAAAGCATCACCTCTAATGGAAATATACACTATGAATAATGAAAAAGATTACCAAATATTTTTAGAAAATGATAAAAAAATTAAAATAAATCGTAAAAGATATTTATCATCACTCCCTCTATTTACAATTTCAGATGAATTACTAATGTCAATACTTAAAAAGAATAATCTAACTAATAACGAAATTAATAATATTATAAATTATAAAAAAACTGAATTAGATAAGTACTTATCTATCATAAAAGATAATACCTTAACAGATTATATTACCACCATTAAAGAAGACAATTTTATAAATGAAAAAATATATCTAACTCTTGAAAATTTTAATATTGATAAAAAAATTAAATATGACTATCAAGATTATGAAAAACATTTATTAGAAACTAAAGAATTTGCTAAAAAACATAAAAATTATCATATTGTAAGTTTAGATGAAAAAACATTCAATAATATAACAATCACTATTTTAGAAGATAATTACGTTATTATATCCAAAAATTTCAATCCTCTAATTCACTTCGTTATTAAACATCCAAAATTAAGAAATGCAATTGAAAAGTTTACTCCCTTAGTTAAAGAATAACTTAACAAACCATCTATTTTAATGTATATTTATTATAGGAGAATAAGATATGGCAAAACATAAAAAAATTAAAAGAAATATCAAAAGAAACTTTTTTGAAATATTAATCATACTTCTTGCATTCTTAATCATTAATAATCAAGATAAAATTAAAAATTTATTTAATCAAAATAATAACCAAAATCAAAATGACTACATAAATACGAATAATGATTTATTAAAAGTTCACTACTTAGATGTTGGTCAAGGTGATTCAATATTTATTGAACTACCTAATAATGAAACAATGTTAATTGATGCAGCAGAATCTTATCAAAGTGAAAAGATAATAAATTATCTTATCAAAAAATAGATTATGTTATTGGAACCCATCCCCATACAGATCATATCGGTGGATTAAAAGACATTATTAATACTTTTGAAATCGGAAAAATTTATATGCCAAAAGTCGTATCAACAACCAAAACTTATGAAAATCTTCTAATAGCAATCAAAGATAAAAATTTAAAAATTAACACTGCTAAAGCAGGCACCTCAATAATTGATACTGATGCTTTAAAAATAAACATTTTAGCACCTAATAGTGAGACATACACTGAACTTAATAATTATTCAGTAGTAACTAAAATAACTTATGGAACTACAAAATTCTTATTTATGGGAGATGCAGAAAAACTAAGTGAAAATGAAATTAAAGAAAATGTAACTGCCGATGTAATTAAAATAGGTCACCATGGTTCTAACACATCATCAAGCATCAATTTTATCAAAAAAGTAAAAGCTAAATACGGAATTATTTCCGTTGGTTTAAACAACAAATACAATTTACCCAAAGAAGAAACAATTACAAACTGGGAAAATTCTGGAACTAAGATATATTTAACAAGCATAAATGGAACTATTAGAGCTTCATCAGATGGAACAAACATTAAAATAGAAAGTGAGAAATAATATGACAATAACAATCGATCGAATAGAAGAAAATTATTTAATAGTTGAATTAGAAAATGGTAAAATAATTAACTTACCCAAACAATTAATTCCTAACGCTAAAGAAAATGATATTTATACAATCACTTTAAATAAGGATGAAATGAAAAAAAGAAAAAATAACATTAATAATTTAATAAATGATCTTTTCATAGATTAAGGCGCTCCTTTACAGCACCTTTTTTTAATCAAATAAAACAAACATTAATAATTTTATTTTAATCACTCTAAGATATTCACTTAAATCATTTAAAAATTTAATCATAAAAAAATTCCTCCCTTCTATATATATTTATTACCTAAAAGAGTGGAATTTACTTTTTTTATTTACACATTTTTACAAAATAATTAAAAATTTTACAAGAATTATCATCCATTATATATTCTGGATGCCATTGTAATCCCATAATAAACTTCTTGTCTTTAACCTCTACTCCTTCAACAATATCATCGTCACTAATCGCATTTATTTTTACCATATCATTAAGTTCAAAATCAACAATATCATGATGAACACTATTTACAAGCATAACATCAGTTCCAATTATCTTATAAAGTAAACTATCTTTATCAATATAAACATTATGTGCATATTCAAACGGATTCTTATAATGATTACTATAATTTACTCTCTTCTCCATTGCAAACTTATCTCTATTTTTAGCTAAACAACTACAAATTGCTTGAAATCCCAAACATATCCCAAGTAAAGGTTTATCGTTATCTAATGCATACTTAATTATATATTCATCAAAATTATAATAATAACTTCCTCCCGGTAAAACAAACCCATCACATTTATCTAAAATATAAGATAATTTATCCTCATTAACCTTATCCATTCCTTGATTAGTTTCATTATAATTATAATCTTCCGTTGGTAAAACACTTATTAAACAAACATCATCATATCTAGCTAAAGCTTTTCTAATTTGTTCATGTACTTGACATATATCTTGACAATCTAAATTATTATACATTCTTGAAACAATACCAATTAAAATCACTTTTATTTCCTCCCATTAATTATATTATTTAACGGTAAAACTATTGTTAATAGTGCTAACACTATACAAAAACAAAACATCTTGTCCCTTAAATTCAACATAATTATCTAAAATATTTGAAGAAATATACCTAGTATCAATAACAATTATCTTTTTATAAGAACTAATTAATAATGGTACTAAAGAACTACCATAAGAATCTCTAAATACAATTAATTCATCATCACTACTTGCCAAATTATTATAAATTGTAAGCAATCCCTTTGCTCCACCTAAGTATATATCATATAAATCCCAAGAATTAATCTTACTTTTATCATAAACATTTATATCTATTTTATTTAAATTATCATATACAATCGCATTATCTATATATTCATTAGTTAAAATATTAATATTATCTTCTTTTATTTTAACTGGAACTTGGTAAGAATAAACACCCTTAAAAACACCAACATTTTGCATATTATAATTTATATCTTTATAATAACTATTACCCATTTTATCTAAAATTACATTTGCTACTTTAACAATATTTTCCTGTTTAAAATGACTATCACTATAATAATAATCTTCTAAAGATAAACTATTCATAATATCTATATAATTAAAACTACTTAATTCACTATTCATTTTACTTATTAGTAAATCATAATTCATTTTTAAATTACCATTATTAACAAAATAATTCTTATCAGGTACAACACTATAATATATTTTAGAATTATTTAAATACTTGTTGCTTATAGAGTTAATTCTATCAGTTAAATTCTTTAAAGAACTTTCATTTAATGGATATTCTTGCTTAATCAAATAATCATTATAAACATAGACATCATGATAATTATTTTTTATAGCTAAATCTAACCTAACTTTATTTTCTCTTATATAATCTCTCATCACAAATTGATCAACTGCGTATTTATCAAAATTACTAAAAAATGTACCATTAAATATATTATTTACTGAAAACTCCGGAAAACTTGCTAATCTTCTTCTCTCACTAATTGATATATCTTTATCTTTAGAAAATATATTAACAATTAGAACTATTACAAGAATACCACCAAATAAAATTGAAACAATTATATTTTTAACTTTATCAATCATATATATTCCCCTTAAAATCTAAAATATAAAAATGGATTATAAGAACTATCTATTAAATACATAGTAACAATTATTAATAATATTAGTAAATAAATAGGCTCCAATATATTAATAATTTTTTTACCTTTACCATTACTTATTTTAATAACTAAATTTTTAACATAATTAGTAGCACCAATTACACCTAACACAATAAATAAAACATATCCCTTTAAATAATATAATGTTACATTATTTATAAACAACTCTCCATTTAATCCAAACAATCCCTTTATAATATTAAAATCATTACTTAAATTATCACCTTGAAAGATAACAAAACTAATCACAACTAAAAACAAAGTATAAATACCTTTAATAAATTTAGGAACATTACTAAAATATTTCTTTAAAATAAACTTTTCTAAAATTAACAATATTCCAAAATATAATCCCCAAAGAATAAAATTCCAACTAGCACCATGCCATAATCCCGTTAATGACCAAACAATTAAGATATTTCTAATTTGCTTTAATACCCCTTTCTTATTACCACCAAGAGGAATATAAACATAATCTCTAAACCATGAACTTAATGTCATATGCCATCTTCTCCAAAAGTCAGTAATTGACTTTGCCATGTATGGATAATTAAAGTTTTCAGGAAAATTAAATCCTAACATTTTACCTAACCCAATTGCTATATCAGAATAACCTGAAAAATCAAAATAAATTTGTAACATATAACTAATTGCAAATATCCAAGTAAAAAGTACAGACTTATCACCTAAATTTAAATATATATTACATAATTCTCCCAAATTATTAGCAATAATTACCTTCTTACTAAGTCCAATAATAAAACGTCTTAATCCATTTGCAAACATCTCAAAAGTAACATTTCTATTATCAATTTCATTATTTACATCTTGATATCTAACTATTGGACCAGCTATTAATTGTGGAAACAAAAATACATATAAAAAATACTTTAATATATTACTTTGAACATTAACCTTTTTATTATAAACATCTATTTCATAACTAATAATTTGAAAAGTATAAAAAGATATACCAATCGGTAAAACAACATTTAGTAAATTCAAATTACTATGAAATAAATTATTAACATTAATAATTACAAAATTAAAATATTTAAATATTCCAAATAATAATACATGAATAAATATTCCAATAATTAAAATATTCTTACTTTTATACTTATCTATTAATAATCCTACTACATAAGATATCAATACCTCTATTAACATCAATAATATATACTTAGGCTCTCCATAAAAATAAAATAAAACAGAAAACATTAACAAAATTATATTTCTAAATTTTTTAGGAACAACAAAATAACATATTAATAATAAAGGTAAAAAATAATAAATAAAACTAATACTAGTAAATACCATATCAAATTCCTTTCAAATAAAACTCCTTATATAAGGAGTTAACTTTAATTTATTGTACTTCTGGTAATTCTTCAGAATCTAATGAATTATTTTTTATTAGTTCTTTTCCATTACCATTATTTACATACTTCTTGAATGCATCATAAACTGGTTTAGCCCAATCTTCTTCACTCATAACATAGACAATTGTATTGCCGTAATTAGTTAAATAAAGAACATCAGCAGAAACACATAACCATTTGTTCATATCAATATTGTTATACATTTCTTCTTTAACTTTCTCAATATTTACACCATTTTTGAATTTAACTGCTACAAATGAATAAGCCTGACTTGACATTACTGGTTCTGATGCTACTATTGCTTCTACATCATCATTATTTGATAAACCAGTATATGATTTTAAAACATCCTTATCATTCAAACTAATTTTTTGAGTTCTTAAATCAGGTAAATCAGCATTAGATAATTTATAAACATCATCAATCATTGATTTTAATTCACTATTTGTATTTAGTTTAATATCTCCAGTATTTTTATTATTTAAAAAATAAATTAGAATACCTACAACTAAAACAGCTACTATTCCTATTCCAACATACAACTTTTTATCCTTCATTTTATCATCCTCATTTCTATATTAACTATACCAAAATAAAACTTGGCCGTCAATTAGCCAAGTGATTTCTATAATTCTTTTACACTTTTAATATCTGCAAGTTCTAATCTATATTTTTGTTTAACATCAGGATACTTTTCGTGATCAACCTCACTCATAAACATATCATAAGGTCTAATCCATAATTTATTATCACCATATAACGCTCTATAAACAACATATTTTTCTTTAGTTTCAGAATTATAAGCAACATCAATTACCAAATAATAATCACCCTTAAAATGTCTATAAACCCTATTAATTTGTAATTCTCTCATAAATCATTTTCCTTTCTACCAAGAGCTTCCGCCGCCTCCGCCGGAGCCACCACCAGAGAATCCACCACCACTAAATCCTCCTCCTGATGAACTTCCACTAGAAGATTGTGGAACAGAATTCATAACTCTACTAGCACTATGAATTGTACGATTCAAAGAACGATTAAATCTATAATAATCAAATGTATCAGCTGATTCATACCAATCAGGAGGCGCAATAGCAATTCCTTCAAATTGTTTTATCCAAGCATCACTTACACCTAAAACATAAGCATATGGTAAAATATTATAAAAATATGCTGGATCATCATGAACTAAACTTTCTAACTTATCTTTTTCAGCAGTTTCTAAAAATTTCTTAAATCCATTAACTTCACCTAATATTTTAGTTCCATATTCTGTTCTCTTACTCAAAATAACATAAAAGAAATAAATCAAATATGTACAAACCATGCATAATATGAAACCAATTAAATAAACAACATCATAATAAATATATTCAAAACCAACTAATCTAAAATTAAATATTGCAACTACCACAATAAATATTCCTGCAAATATTAAAGAATTTGTTAATCCCATCTTAGTATAATTATTATCATAAATTAAACTAAACATTATTAAAATTGTTGTACCAACTAAATTAACAATAATTAATGAAAAATACATATCACTAAATTTATAACCAATAGCCGGAACAAGTGTTGATAAAGTTGCAGTTATAAACATTAAGAAAAATAACAAAATTCTTTTACTACTTGCTTGACTACTAAATATTTGTTTCTTATTAACTGATTTATTTTTACTATAAAGAATAGAATTGACTGTACTATAAAATTTTTCATCTAATTCTTTGCTAGTAACACTATCCTTACCAAATTTAAATAATCCTTTAAAAAACAACCCTTCTTCATTATTATTTCCATCATAATCTTTAACTTTTTGAATAGTAAACTTATTCTTACTTTTTTCATCTTCAATAATTTTAATATAACCTTTACTTGCTAAATATACTAAAAGTGATACAGCATCATTTGAATTAACACTTCCCTTTTTAGCAAACGCAACGTCCAAACTATTCATGTTTTCTGGTGGATAAAACGATACAACATCAACAACTTGATCATCTTTTCCATATTTTTTCCATACAACGTAAGCAACAATTACCCCTAAAATAGGAATGATATAATACCAACACTCTAACAAGCTAGAACCAACCGATTTTCTAACAAAATACCCTTCAGGTAATTCAAGCCTAACATTCAAACCTTCTCTAGCTAACAAAGTTCCATCAAAACTTCCAGTTATTACATTACCATCAACATCATAACTAATATTGTCTGTGTTACTATAACCATATTTACCATAACTAAAGCCTAGTTTACTAGCATCAAATTCTTTAGGCATTGTAATTTTAAAAGTGACATTACTAATATCAGTATCCCATTCTGTACCAATTATATTAAAATATAATTCATCATACTTATTATTTTTATCAAGCCCAATATCATAATCATAAGAAATAGAATAAGAATGTTTTCCCATTAACGTTTTATCAGCACTACCAATTTTAAGAACATAATTATAAATTTCTCTAGAAGAAGCAAATTCTTCATTAACATGAACATTTGATATTAATACCCTATTTCTTTCCCAAGTACCATCCTGTCTAAAAATATCGTTATATAAAGGAATTCTTCTAATAATCCCATGCTTACTAACATTAAAATAAGTATCAATATTTTCTTTTATACTATATTTATTATGTTCATCAACAACTATTTCAACATCGTACTTAGTTATATCATAATCATTTGCATAACAATTTAAACTAAAAAGAAAAAAAGTAAATATGCAAAATAATAAATTTATAATTTTTCTATTCACTTTTTTCACCTTCTAAAATTTTACCTTAACATTTTCTCTTTCAGCAGCATCTACTTCAAACATAGTTCTAGTCTTAAATCCAAAAATACCAGCAACAATATTACTAGGAACCATTTCGATTTTATCATTATAAGTTCTAACAGTACCATTGTAATATTTTCTTGAATTAGCAATATCTTCTTCGATTTTACTTAAATCTTTACTTAACTCTTTAAAATTTTCATTAGCTTTTAATTCTGGATAAGATTCTGCTAAAGCCATAATCTTTGTTACACTTTGACTTAACTTTTGATTAGTTTTAACTTTTTCATCATCACTCATACTTTCATATGGAGCATTTCTTAATGAAATAACTTCTTGTAAAGTATCTTTTTCATGTTTAGCATAACCTTTAACAGTTTCAACTAAATTTGGAATTAAATCCCATCTTTTCTTTAAATAAACATCCATAGTAGAAAATGCTTCTTTGCAAGTATTTCTTAAACCAACTAAAGAATTATATGTTGATACTATCCAAAGTACAATAACTACTATTACAGCTATTAATATCCATAGCCACATAATTATCACATCCTTCTACCTAAATTATACTATTAAACATTCGAAAATAATAGTATAAATTTTTATCTTATTATTAAAAAATTGAACATTACATAAGAAAACATAATATTATAGGAATATATTTAAAGAATGTAAAATTTTCCATCACCAACACTAATTTTGTCTGAGCAAGTTTATATAATCGAAAATATACACTTAAATATATTTAAATTTCATAACGTTATTTTGTAACCATAGTTTTAAATCAGAAGAATAATAAATTAACAAAAGTAATTGGAAAAATATCAAATAAAATAATTGAACAAATTCATATTGAAGGAAGGTAAAACTTCTATTTTTTTACGATAAATTACTAATTTTTACATAAAATTTTTTAACAAATCTATTTGTTACACATTTTTTCCAACTTATTTTTAGCATATTTTCACATTTTTCCATTTTATATATAATTATTAATATCAAAAAAGCAAGCAAAATTTAATCTGCTTACTCTATACACTACTCTGTTCTAAGTGCTTCAACAGGATCTTTTTTACTTGCAATTCGTGATGGAATTAAACCACCTATTAAAGTCAATACTACACTTAAACAAATTAATATTATTGAACTAATTAATGGAAGTACCGCAGTTATATCAGGATTTCCTGTTAATTTATGAATTAATTGATTAATAAACACTAATAAAACAAGTGATATTCCAATACCAATTATTCCTGATAGCAAACCTATAATAAAAGTTTCAGCATTAAATATAGATGAAATATTCCCTTTAGAAGCTCCTATTGCTCTTAAAATACCAATTTCCTTAGTTCTTTCAAGTACACTAATATAAGTAATAATTCCGATCATAATACTTGAAACAATTAAACTTATTGATACAAACGCAATTAATACATAACTTACACTATCAACAATCTTTTTAACAGATTTCATTAATATACCAGTAGTATCAGTATAGTTAATTGTCTTTTCTTCTTCATTATTATTTTTAACTTCTTCATTATAATTATCAATAAACTTTAATACATTTTCTTTACTATCAAAACTATTAAAATACAACGAAATCATACTTGGATTTTCAATATCTTGATATCCTAAACTACTTAAATTAGTACTTGCACTTCCCATCTCATTGCTAGAAAATGCATTCATTAATCTACTTAATTCTTGTTCACTTAAATTAAATTTAAATGCCTTAGCAATTTTATCTTGATCAACATTAAATGAAGAAGCAACATCCTTAACTAAATTATTACTAAGTTCTCCAACCATAGTTAAAATATTAACCTTCATTTTAGCTTCTAACATACCATCAGCCATCTTACTACCAGTTAGACTTACTGCGCTAGATTTTAAGAATATCTCTAAAGAACTATTAATTAAATCTTTATTAAATAACACTCTAACTTCCATTCCATCGTTAAATGAACTATCATTTGCCGAATAAGATCCAATATAACTATTTAAAAATGCGAGTAACAAAACTTTATAAGTATCTTTAAACACATTAGCTGGAACATAATAATTCTTTTCAAGTTCACTTAAATTATTAGTAACACTATCATTATTTATATATTCGTTAACATAACCACTAACCTTATTTAGACTAATAACTTTATAAACTACATCATCTTTAGTAACGCTTTCCCTCGGATTACTATCATAATCATTAATAAATCCATTCATAATATCATTTAAAACTTTATTAAAATCATTTAAAGCACTACTATTATCAGTACTAATACTTTCTTCAATTTTTTTAGTATAACCACTTGTCATATTTTTAAGTTTATTTTCATCTAAATTAATTCCAAAAGCACTTTGAAGCATATCTTTATCTATACTTATCATATCTTCAAAATTAATATTCGTATTACTCTTTTTACTATCAAATGCTTTATTAGTAAATACATCTATATTCTCATTTTCAAGTTGCTTTTTAACAATTTCACTTTCACTAGCAAGTTCAATAATATGTTTAGTTAAACTACTAGGATATGCAACACCTGCCATTAAACTCATTGAGGAATTAGATGAATTAGGTGCAACAACGCCAACTATTTTTAACTCTTCCGCATTATCATATATCTTTTTAACATAATCACTATCTTCACTTAAATCTTCATAAACTTTATATTTAGAATTATATTTATACATATCACTTGGATTAACTAACTTTAACTTAACATTCATTAAATCTTCATAAGTAAATTCCATTGGATCATTTTTAATATTTACTTCTTTACCAGCCATAATATCTTTTATCATATTATTAAGTTCACTACTATCTCTTAAACCTAAAGAATAAATTAATAAGTCACTTATAGTGTTCTTATTTGATAAAACAATAACCATTTCATTATAATTTTTAGGCCAACTGCCTGCTAACACATTATAATCTTTTTCAAGAGAAGATATATCATCAATCATTTGATTAAACACTGAAGAAAAAGAATACATAGAACTTGCACCAAAAGAAGAAAACATATCACTTGGATTTATTTTAGTAATCTTATTTGTAACATCCCTTGTATAAATTAAAGGTTCAACATTATAACTATACTTTATTGTAGAAATATCATTTTTTATTAAATCATAATTTTTATCAATATAACCTTTAAATGTTTTTAAATCATTACTTTTAACATTTCCAAACATGCTACTTATATATTGTTTTTCAATTACTTTATCCCCTTCACTATCACTATCGTCACTAGCCATTGTAAGCAACATACTTGTTAAATCACTATGTTCAGTTGTAATTGTTAAAGGATAACTAGCTAAAGTATCTTCTTGCAGTTTATCTATATAATTTTGAAATCCAGTCGATAATCCTAAAATAAGCGCTATACCGATAATTCCAATTGAACTAGCAAATGAGACAAGTAAAGTTCTTTTCTTTTTAATCATTAAATTATTAAAAGATAAACTAAGTGCAGTTATAAATGACATTGATGTCTTCTTAACATTATCTAACTTTTTACTAATTTTACTTTTCTCCTTACATGAATTATTATCACTTATTATCTTCCCATCTTTAAGTTCGATTATTCTAGTTGAATATTTTTTAGCAAGTTCCGGATTATGTGTAACCATTATAACTAATTTATCCTTAGCAACTTCTTTTAATAACTCCATTATTTGAACACTTGTAACTGAATCCAAAGCACCAGTTGGCTCATCAGCAAGAAGTATATCTGGATTATTTATTAATGCTCTAGCAATGGCAACCCTCTGCATTTGTCCACCAGATAATTGATTAGGTCTTTTATTAATATGATCTTTTAAACCTACTTTATCAAGTGCCTCTATTGCTCTTTTTCTTCTTTCTGCTTTAGATATTCCTGCTAAGGTTAAAGCAAGTTCTACATTACTCAAAATAGTTTGATGACCAATTAAATTATAACTTTGAAATATAAATCCAATTTTATGATTTCTATAAGTATCCCAATCTCTATCATTATAATTTTTAGTACTGACTCCATTAATAATTAGATCTCCACTATCATATTTATCTAATCCACCAATAATATTTAAAAGCGTTGTTTTACCACTTCCTGATGGACCTAATATTGATGCAAATTCATTATTTCTAAAATTAACACTTACATTATCAAGTGCTTTTTGACTATAATTATCTACTTTATATTCTTTAGAAAT
The DNA here is from genome assembly GCA_934090795.1 of uncultured Bacilli bacterium. Lineage (GTDB taxonomy): Bacteria > Bacillota_I > Bacilli_A > RF39 > UBA660 > CAG-533. Next base: position 80,586 of record CAKOJQ010000004.1, on the reverse strand, counting down.
ATTTTTAATTTCAAGCATAATTATATACCTCCTAGATAAATAATATTTTATCATACAAAATAATTTTATTGAAGAATTTCAAAATTTATAACTATCAAAATTTAAGTAAAAAAATAAAGGAATACCCCCTTCAGATTAACGATGTGGCTATCCCTTGAAAAGTTGTTATTAAAATGACTACCATAAAAGTCAAATAAAACAAAAAAAACTTTTATCTTTTATCTTAAATTAAGTTAATTTTTATATCATACTATTTCAAATACTTCTACCAAGCTTTTTTCTTTTTCATTTCACGAACTAACCTCATACCCTTTTAATATTGCTCATTTGTTAAAATTCCTTTACCACCAAAACAAGATTCTGTTCTATCAATTTTCGCTTTTTCCATAGCTATATAATGTTCCTTACTAATTCCTTCATTTGGTCCTACTTTAGCTTTTACAGATTCATATGACAAATTAATCTCCTCCTTCATATTGACTAATATATCATATGGTTGAATAAATTAATAGAGGCAATTTTTTAATCAAAAAATGTAACTGTACTAGTACTTCAGCACGACCTCATTTTAAAAAAATTATAGAAATTTAAAAGCATTAAAAAAAGAAATGTAATTATTTTATATTAAAAATTCTTACAAAACTTTACACTTTACTTAACAAAAAAATGTAAAAATTCCAAAAATTATATTATATTTATTATAGAAGAGGTAATTTATGGAAATAACAAATAAAAATCCTAAAATAATAATGCTAGCTGGTAAAGCCCGTGCTGGTAAAGATACAACAGCTAGTTTTATTAAAGAATATGGAGAAAAAAATAATTTAAAAGTTATAAACTTACAATTTAGTTTTTATATTAAATATTATGCTAAATTAATAAGTTCATGGGATGGTTCTGAAGAAACTAAACCAAGAACACTATTACAACAACTAGGTACTGACATTATTAGAGACAAAATTGATAATTATTATTTTATAAAAAGAATCGTCGATGATATTAAGGTTCTTAGCTATTTTGCAGATATTATCACTATAAGCGATGCAAGATTACCCGAAGAATTAGACACAATAAATAGTACATATCAAAATGTCATCAAAATAAACATAGTTAGACCTGAATTTGATAATAGTTTAAACCAAACTGAAAGTGTTCACCGAACTGAAACCGCTCTTGATAATTATGATAAATATAACTATGAAATTATTAATGAAGGAACATTAGAAGAATTAAAATCAAATATATTTAATTTGTTAGATCATGATTATGGAAAGGAGGAATAAAAAATGAAAGATATTTATGTAATAACAGGAGGCGCATCTGGTATTGGTTTAGCAACAGCCAAAATGATACCAAAAGAAAACAGTTTAGTAATAATAAGTGGAAGAAATGAAGAAAAATTAATAAATGCAACAAAAGAAATAAAAGAATATGGTATTGACGCAGAATATTACGTATGTGATACTTCCAATCGTGAAAATGTTGAAAAACTAGCTCAATTTGCCAAAAGTAAAGGAAATGTAGTAGCAGTAGTTAACTCAGCAGGAATTTCAGGAACCGGAAATACATCAGAAAAAATCCTAAAAATAAATGCTTTAGGAACTATCTACATTAATCAAGAATTTTATAAAGTAATGAATGGAGGTTGTATTTGCGATATTGCATCATGTTCAGCATATCTAGTGCCAAATATAATGATTCCTAAAAAAAGTTATCATCTTGCACTTAATAATGAAAAGTTATTTATTAAAAAAGTTGTCAAAAGATGTAATTTAGTTGGTAAAAATAATGCTTCACAAATGGCATATTGTCTATCTAAAAATTTTGTTATATGGTATGTTAAAAATTCTGCCTATAAATATGCTAAAGAAAAGAATATTCGTGTTGTTTCTGTATCTCCTGGTTTTGTTCACACTCCAATGACAGTAAAAGAAGCAAATGAACCGGGTACTCAGTTATGTTTACATTATTCCGGTTTTGACCGCGGTGCTAAGCCAGAGGAAATTGGTTACTTAATAAGTGCAGTAATTAATCCTCAAAATGGTTACTTAACTGGTACTGATATTTTAGTTGACGGTGGTACAACATCTGCTGGCTTCGGCATGAAAGCAGTTAATAAACCAGATTCAAGACCAGAAATTAAAGAAAATTGGTAACAAAAAAAGAAATGAGTTAATTATTGCAAATTATTCATTTCTTTTTATTTTTTTTGACTTTATTTTTAGTGCTACCCTTTTTATTTTTTTTAACATTATTTTTGCTTGCCTTATATAACTCTAAATATAAACTAGTCTTATTAGCTAATATATTATTTTTTAAAGATTCAATCAAAATTATTCTTTTATCTTCTTCACTTAACTTATCGAAAAATTTAGTTAATCCCTTGTCTTTATAATTTAAATTATATCTAGTTAATAATTCATCTAAAGTTAATTTTTCAATTAATTTATTCTTCTTTAGTAACTTAACAATATTATCTTTATATTTATATCCTAAATATATTAATCCAACTGGAATAATTAAATAAAGAATCACAAACATATTAACTTTTTTAACACTTATATTAATAGTATAAACCGTATTAGATGTATCAGGAGCAGTTACTGTTACATAAATAACACTACCATTTTTTAAATTTTCATTACCACTAATTACATATGAAGCATTTTCATCATCAAGAACCGGACTAATATCTAAACTTTTATCATTTCTTTTAATTTCTAAATTATAATTTCTTACTTTTTTACTAAACCTTAAATTATAGCCCTTTATATCAATGGATTTTAAATAGCTATTATTTGAAAAAGATTCTATTGGTTTAATAATATTTAAAACATAAGTTTTTTCATTTCCATCTTTGTCAACTATTTTAATTAATACTATGTTATTACCAGGTTTAACATTAACCTTACCACCATTATATCCTTTAACAAATGAGCAATCCTTATTCAGAATTTTAGGTGAAATATTTACATAATTAACTTTGCTACCAACCTCGATATTATAGTCATATACTTCACTTTTAAAATCGAAAATAATCGTATTTCCTGCATCATTTTTAATAATTAAATCTTCTAGTGTTTTATCTATATTATTATCAACATAATTTTTATTAACAATATTTAAGATATATGCTCTACTAGCGCCACTTTCACTAGTAACAATTATTGGAACAACTACTCTTTCTAAATGTTTAGTTAAGGTTATCTTTCCAGTACCACTCACATTTGCAAAGCTGTTATTAGAAACAGCCTCAATATTAATCTCACTTAAATCAGAATCAATTGTATAATTAAATTTATTAATATCAAAATCTTCAATTTCCACATCATTAATTTTTATACTTTTTAAAAAATTATCATCACTAATAACTTTAACCTTCGTGTTAACTTCTTTTACATCTTTTAACTCACCAGAATCATAAATACCATAAGAAATATTAGTAACTTTTAAATTATATTCTCCTGACTTACTAGCTTTAAATAGTAAAATACCAAATTCTTGTAAACCATTTACTATATTTTGTGATACACTTTCATTATTTTTCACATTCCATAAATTAGAATAATTACTTCTTACATCAACTAAAGAAAGTCCATCAAGTTCTGCTATATCATACTTAATATAATTATACTCATCATCAGATTTAAAAGACAATCTACAAATAACTTGATCATTTACATTAATTTTATTTTTATCACAAGAAAGCAAAAACTCATTATCTGCAAACACAACATTTGGTAATAATAAAAAAGTAAATAATAAAATAAATTTTTTCATTTCTACCCACCCATTAATAATTATTTATAAGAAAACTCAAATCTAGTATCTTTATCATGACCTACTAAAGTTAAATCACTATCACTAGATACATATACATCATATGACAAAGTTAAACTATCTATTAAATCTCTACCATTAATTTTATAAAAAAATGTATTTGAATTTAATTTAATATAATCTCTACTTATATCTTCTACTTTTAAATTTAATTTACACTTTTCATCATCATTAGCAAACTTAATATCATCATTAATCATAACACTATAAGATTCACTATGATTATTACATTTGATATATAACTTATAAGTATCATCCACTGGTTTAATATAATTATATATTAAAAAAACTCCTAAAAAACATAATAGAACTATAACAATTTTTATAACTTTTTTCATATTAATTAGTTCCCTTCTTCTTCCTTTATAGTATATCATGTAACTTATTTTTAGTAAATTAGAAAAAGAACTCTAAAAATTTAAAGTTCTCCCAAATAAATAATTTTAAATTATAATAAATTAACTTATTTCTCCATCATTATTTTTTTTAATAGAATCATATAAACCACCTGCTGATAAAGCTGAAATTAAACATATAACTAAAGCACTCCATATATTTGTATCTAACTCTAAAAAATATACCAATATCCCTGATAAAACTCCAATAACAATATTTTGGAATGGAATATATTTACTATCTAATCCTAAATATTTACTAACATAACCAATAATTAAAGTCATAAGTGAAATAATACTAGGAATTGTTATCTCCATTTACATCACCACTTTTCCAGTTATGTTCCAAATACATAATTCTTTTTTCATGATTTTTAGTTGTTATCAGTACTTCTTCCATTGAATTAGTTAATCCCACTATCGTTACATTTAATCTAGTTAAATTATTATTAAGTTTAATTATAGGTGTTACTATTGATATTAATGATACAATTAATCCAACAATAATGATTATTGTACTATCCACATTCCATCACCCATATTATTTTATGTTATATAATGACTTAATGAATTGGCATATATCACTTTTATTTTAAAAAAAATTATGTTAATATTTATACTAGGTGAAAGCCATGAGTAAAAAAAGTAATATTAAAAATTTATTTAAAAAATTAAAAAAGACAAATAAAATATATCGTATATCTTTCTATATACTATTTATTTTATACTTAGTATCAATAATTTTATTTTCATATAGTTTAATTTTATTAGGAAACATTGAAACATTATTTAGAACTATCTTAATAATATTTTTATATTTAAACTTAATTTTATTTCTATTTATTGGACTAGTTTTATTAATCTTAAAAAAGCATGTATTCTTAACCATTTTATTAATACTTACAACCATATTTACTGGTGTTAATTCATTTGGCTATTACTATATAAATAAAACTTATAAAATAGTAGATAATATAAGTAAAGATAAAATAATTTATACATCTAATTTAATTAGTTTAAATAAAGATATTGAAATAAAAACTATCGGTTTAATAAATAATGAAGAAGATATTGAAGGATATATTTTACCTCAAGAATATATGGCTAATAAGGGAATGAAAGTAAAAATAAAGGAATATGATAATTATGAAAAATTACTTGATGCCTTATATAATAAAGAAGTAGATGCAATATTTATCGATGGAAACTATGTTTTAAAATATAATAATATTGATAAATTTGCAAACATTGCAAATGAGACATTTATAATAGATAGTTATAGCAAACAAATGAAAAATCAAGATACAGTTGCATCAACAAATAAATCAGTTACTGAACCATTTACAGTTTTACTACTAGGTGTTGATTCTGAATATGATGGTTTATCCAACAATGCTGCATTTAATGGTGATTCCATAATGTTATTAACATTCAATCCTAAAACATTATCAGCAACTATTTTCTCTATTCCAAGAGATACATATGTACCAATTGCTTGTAATAATAACAAAAGTAATAAAATTAACTCAGCAGCAAGTTATGGTACTAAATGTATGATTGATACAATTCAAAATTTAATTGATATTAATATTGACTATTATGTAAAAATTAACTTTAAAGGTGTAGTTTCTTTAGTAGATGCCCTTGGTGGTATTACCTTGAATATAGATAAACCGGATTTTAGAAAAAATGGAAACATTAATTGTGGCGATAAAATTTGTGAACAAGATTCAAATCGTAGCTTTGGTGAAAATTTAGTATATATAACGCCAGGACCTAATCAAACACTTAATGGAGAACAAGCACTTGCTTACTCAAGAAACAGACATCAATTTGCATCATCTGATTTTAAAAGAATTGAACATCAACAAGCAGTTGTGACAGCTATCGCTAATAAAACTAAAACAATTAGATCAATTGATACTTTTTATAAACTATTAAATGCAGTATCAAATAATATTGATACAAACATGTCAACTAAAGAAATATTAAATTTCTATAATGTAGGTAAAAATATCTTACTTAATAATAATTTTGATGATAATAACTTTATAAATATTCAAAAAACATACCTAAGTGGTTATGATTTAACAATATATCAAAATGGTTATGATATGTACACTTTTCAATACTATGAGGATAGTTTAAAAGAAATCGTAAAAGCAATGAAAGAAAATCTAGAATTACAAGAAACTGAATTAATTAAAACATTCTCATTCTCAGCAAATAAAGAGTTTACTATCCCTGTTATAGGTAAAAATGTAACTTCAGGAACAAGAAATGAAACCTTACCAAACTTTATTGGCTCATCTATAGAATACGTTAAAGAATGGGCAAGTTCAAGAAATATTACCATAACAAAAGAAGAATATACATCAAACGATTGTGAAAATAACAAAATAACAAATCAAGATATTCGAAGTGGAACACTTACTAATAACATTGAAAACTTAAAAGTTACAGTATGTAAAAATATCGCCGAAACAGAAGAATAGAAAAAAGATTATATCCTAATATTAATTTATTAGAAATATAATCTTTTTATTTTATATTGGAATACTTAATTTTTGTCCTATACTTAGTAAATTACTAGATAAATTATTTAATGATTTTATCTCATTAACAGTTACATTATAACGTCTTGCAATACTATAAAGATTATCTCCGCTCTTAACTGTATAAATAGTTGTGTTAACATTTTCACCACTACTATTGCCCGGAATTATTAGTTGCTCACCAATACTTAAACTATTATTACTCTTATTATTAATTTTCTTCAAATCATTTACACTAACATTAAAATTATTAGCTATACTCCATAAAGTATCTCCCTGTTTTACAATATAAACATTCTTTGGAACATTAGAACCACTACTAATTATTAATCTTTGGCCAATAGATAAAATATTACTAGTTAAATTATTTAAAGTCTTAAGTTCATCAACCGTCATATTATTACTTCTAGCAATTGAATACAAACTATCCCCCTTTTTAACTGTATAATATTTATTATTATCAGCACTAGAACTATTATCACTATTTCCACTACTATCTTTAACAATTAATGAATCACCTATTGTTAAATTATTACTAGTTAAATTATTTAGAGATTTTAACCTTTCTACAGTTAGACCATAAGCTCTTGCAATACTCCATAAAGTATCTCCTTTTTTTACAACATGATAATCGCTACCAGCAAGAGGAACATATTTATAACCAGCATACTCAGTTACTGCTTTAACAACCGCTTCAGCATATTTTTTATAATTATTTTTAAGTTTATTAGCATCACTTGTATTATCTAAAAACCCATATTCAACAATTAAAGCTTCCGTATTAGGCGTATTCCTTAACATATAATAATAATCTTTATTATAATCACTAGGTAATCTTCTTTGATAATATTTTCTAACTAGTTGTCCTTGCTTCTCTAATTCATCTAATATTTTCTTAGCAAGTGTATCTTTATTTCTTAAAGCATAAATTACTTCAGCACCTTCTGCACCTCCGGCATTAATATGATTAGAAACAACAATCACATCACTCCCATTACCAAATTGATCAAGAACCTTCTGTGGCCTTTCCGAAGCTGGTAAATCAACATCACTATTTCTCGTTAACTTAACTGGAACACCAAGTTCTTTTAATCTATCATACATATATTTACTAATATCTAAAGTTAAATTTTTTTCAATAATCCCATTCCCAATAGCCCCAGAATCACTTCCACCATGTGCAACATACCTTTATACACGGGACATAATTAATAAATAATTGAAAGCACTTATATACATTATAAAAAGTGATCAAAAATGGTCACTTTTATTTTTTAGATCCACTTTGTAATAAAATCAGTTGAACCTGTTCCTCGATAAAATAAATCATCTAATAAAATTAATTGTAATTTCAAGCATTGTTCCTTTATTAATATGAAAAAAACCTTTATCATTTTGATATAGGTTATTTTTTTATAATTACTTCTTTACCTTTTGTGGTATCCATTTCATCTAATTTATCTAGCATATTATTAATTATACTTTTTTGACTTTTCATTTGTTTTTGAATTTTATCAGCTTTTTTAATCAGTTTTTTTCTTTCTATATAATTCTTTATTTTGTTATCTTTTTTTTGGACCACCATTTTCTTCTAACCCCCAATCTATGTCATCACCAAAATCACTTAAATCCCATTCTAAATTATCACCTAGTTGTGTATTATTTACTTGTTGCGTTTCTAAATTATTATTGCTAAATATATTTAAACTTTCTTCTTGTCTTTTAATTCTTTTCTGTGTTTTTTCTAATGCTTGTCTATATTTATCTTTTAGTACACCTAATGTATCTTCACTTAAAACTCTTTCAAACTTTTTATTTAATAATACTCTTTGTTTTTCTACATCATAGCAACCAATTATAAATTTAGGATCTAAATAATATGTTATTTTTCCGTCTTGTGATTGTACTTCATTGTAGAAAGCACCAAATTTTTCGCCATCTAAATCAGCACTATCTCCAAACATATTGACATATTCAACAGGAATACGCATTAAAATTATTTTTTGTGAATCTTGATGTTGCCAATTTTCTAACTTTGTTTTTAAAGTTTCAATATCACCAGTGTCTAAACCTATGCTAGTATAATAAAGCGAATTATCTTTTGTTCTTAATCCGGTGTTGAATATTGAATTGACAACTTCATCAGAATTTCCAGATCTTCCAGTTCCGTGTCCTAAACAAAAATATCCATTTTCATTTAAAATATCACTTAAATCTTCTAATGTAGTATATGTAGGTAAATCTGAATGTTTTTGTTTATATAATTGTCTAAAATAATCAATTTGATTAATATATTTATTTTCATTTTCATTATATACCCATATACCAATTAAATCTTCAAATGGTATAGCACCAATTTGATTATTATGTACTTTTTCTGCTGGTGCTTCCAAAATCATTGAATTTCCAGTCATATAAAAAGTTTTATCACCGCCTTGCGTCCAAAATATTTCGTTATAGTGTGGATCAGTAGAAATAGTTTCTTTTGGCCTTACATAACCGCTATTAATAATATCTGTAATTTGTCCTGTTCCAGTTTTTCTGCCAATTACTCTATATACTGATGTTGAAACAGTACTCATAGCATTTGGCGAATTTTTACCTATTGCCATATCATTAATAAAAACTCTATTTCTAGCATTTACAATACGATCGTTATTTAAAGTATCTATGATAATCACCTCTAATCTTCTTTGTCTCTAGTATTTATACTCATAGGACTACTTATTTTATTATTTGTATCTTTAATCCATATATAGTATTTTTTATATTGGTATATTGAAATTGAAGCTGTATTGTTTTCAATTTTTTTCCAACAAATATTATTACTATCCGGTGTGCTTTTAGTTGATTTAACACAATATTCTGTGGCGTCACCAGAAGTTGTAATATTCAATTTATTGTTTTTAATATCTAGTGCCTCAATTTTAGCACTCATTTCATCGCCAACTTTTACATAGTATGAATTACTTTCATTGTTTCTAGGTAAAAGGTTAATAGCTGCAACTACTGTAAACACACATAGAACAATAACACCAGCAAATACTATAAATGATGTAGAATTATTATTTTTCATTATTTCACCTCCGTATAATCTTTAAATAATTTTACATATATAGGTTTTATTAATTCTCCTATAACAAATGTAATTAAACATATTCCTAAAACTATTAAAACATTGATAATTCCAATACCGTCAACAATAAAGAATTTTGATAAACCAGTAGTTAAAACTATCACTTGTACTATCATTAAAATACCAACACCTAATGACAATCTTTTGTTATCAAATAAATTTTTGTTTAAAACCGACTTTTTTAAGTTTCTACAAGACAAAGAATATAACAATTCATTTGCCACTAAATATATAAACATTAAGGATCCTGCTATATTTGCGTCTTGAGTTTTTGCATAATAGATAAATAATACAATCATTATTATTGACTTAAATATTGCACTTATGACAATCTTTGATGTTAAAAACGGAGTAAAGAAACTAGAATTTGATCTATTAGACGGACTATTTTCCATAACATCACTATCAGATTTTTCAAAAGCAAGCATAATGGCTGGTATTGAATCCGTAACCAAATTAATCCATAATAATTGTAATGTTGTAAACATCTCCATATTTAATAACATAGATAAAAAGACTAATATAACTTCTACAATATTACCTGCTAATAAATAAAGAATAACTTTTTTAATATTAGCTGTTATTCTACGGCCTTCTTCTACACCGTCAACAATGGTAGAGAAACTATCATCAACCAATATGCAATCTGCTACTTTTTTAACAACTTCTGTTCCAGTAATTCCCATACCTATACCTATATCAGCTTTTTGAATTGCTGGAGCATCATTAACACCGTCTCCAGTCATAGCAACAACATAACCTTGAGATTGTAAAGCTTCCACAATACGAAGTTTAGTGTTAGGACTTATTCTTGCATATACTTGATAATATTTAACTGCTTCTACAAGTTCGTCATCTGTCATTTTATCAACTATTTTTCCCTCAATAGCTTTATCATCAGTATCAATGATATTGACTGATTTAGCGATTGCAATAGCAGTATTAATACTATCGCCGGTTATCATAATAGGTTTTAATCCAGCTTTATGACAAGTAGCTATCGCATTAGGTACACTTTCTCTTGGTGGATCCATCATTCCAATTAATCCTAAAAATATCATATCTTCTTCTGGATATTCTACATTTTCAAATTTGTAGGCAAAAGCTAATAATCTTAATGATTTTGCTGATTGTTCTTTTTCTATTTCAAATATTTTTTGTCTATATTCTGGACTCATCATATACATTTTTCCATTTAATATATAATGAGTACAATTATTTATAATAGAATCAAGACTTCCTTTTGTAAATGAATAAGATTTATTATCAATTTGATTTATAGTACTCATCATTTTTCTATCAGAATCAAATGGATATTCTTTAATTCTTTGATCTACATATACTTGATTGTTTGTTATTTTTTCTAAATATTTATATATTGATACTTCTGTTTCATCACCCATATAAATATCATTATTTTTAACTACATTTTGACAATTTTTAGCACATCTCATTAGTAGTTCCGCATTAGGTATATTATCTTCATCAGTATATAGTTGTTCATTGACATAAATAGACTTTACTAACATTTTGTTTTGTGTAATAGTTCCTGTTTTATCAGAACATATTATATCAGTTGATCCTAAAGTTTCAACTGACGCCATTTTCCTAATAATAACATTTCTCTTTGCCATTGCTGTCATACCAAGAGACAATATAATAGTTATTATTGATGACATACCCTCAGGAATTGCTGCAACTGCAAGTGAAATTGATAACATTAAAATATCAAAGAAATCATTTTTCATTAATAACCCGACAGCCATCATAATTACTATAATAGCTAAAATTATATAAGTTAATATTTTACTAATTTGATTTACTTTCTTTTGAAGTGGTGTAATATCACTTTTTTTATCAATTAAACTTGTTGCTATTTTACCTAATTCTGTATTCATACCAGTAGAAGATACTACTACAAAGGCGTGTCCGTTCGTGACGTTGCAACCAGCGAAAACCATATTTTTTCTTTCATATAATTCTTTTTCAGTATTTATATTAGCATTATCTTTTTTTATGGATTTTGACTCACCCGTAAGAGTAGATTCGTTTATTTCTAAACCATCTGATGTAATTATTCTAGCATCTGCTGATACATAATCACCAGCTTCTAATTCTAAAATATCACCTACAACCACATTTCTAACATCTATAGATTTTTTTACACCATTTCTAATAACATAATTATTCGTGACGAACATTTTATTTAATTCCTGTATAGCAACATCAGCTTTCTTTTCTTGTATAAAACTTAATATTGCATTTATAACTACAATTACTATTATAATTATAGAATCTACATAAGATTCATTACGAATATAAGAGATGACTGCTGAAAATATTGACGCAAATATTAACAAAATAATCATAAAATCGTTAAACTGACCGAAGAATAATGCAATATTTGATTTTCTTTTCTTTTCAGTTAATTTATTTTCTCCGTCTCGTAATAATCTTTTTTGTGCTTCTTCGTCGGTTAGACCTCTTTCCGTTGTTTCTAATCTTTTATATAGCTCATCTATTGTTTCATTGTAAACATTTAATTTTTTTTCTTCCCTCATAATTTTACCTCTTTATCTTTATCCTTTATTTTTTTAATACACATAATATGAAGCTATGAATAATGCAATTACAAATAAAAGCGCTAAAATTGCAAATACAGTACCAATATTTACTAATATGTAATAAGCATTGCTTTTCATAATATATCCACAGTTTCTGCAATACGTGTCTGTTTCTCTATTAATTCCTTTACAGTTATAACATTTTTTCATACTTCACCTTACAATCTTGATTTAATGATATTCACTATTTCATAACTACTTTTAGAACAATTATTTCCGTGTAGATAATAGTCGTGTATTGCTTCTGCTATTGTTTCATCAGCAATTAATATTCCATTTTTATTTTTAATTCCAGCATATTTTGAAATAGTTAATGCAAATGAATTAAGATCTAAATTTGTTCCATATTTTGTATTATAATTAATTAAGGATTGATTTAGTAATGATGTAGAAAAATCACCACTATCAAATTTAGTTAATAATTCATTTATTTTATTTTCATTCTCTGCATTTACAAAAGTAATATTTTCTATTCCATTTTCTCTTAAAAAAATCACAAATGAAATATAATGTCCTAATTCGTGTGCTATTGTACTTTCCCAACTAACATCTTTAACATACCAATTTTCTCCAACAACACTAGATACTGGATTACTCATTATTTCTTCATTTAAAAAGTAATAACTATTTAATAATATTTGTGTTTTGTTAATTTTATTGTAATTATTAATATTTTCATTTGGATTCACAAATTGAAACATAGGTTGAAAACGAGCGATATATTCAGAGTTAGTAGTAGCATTTGTAATTGATATATTTGTTAAAGCACCTTTAATATTAGGAAATAATGAATACATTTTGTTTATTACCTCTGTAATTTTTTCTACTTCATCATAAGAAATATCGCAGAAACTGACTACCGGAATTGAATTATTAGTTTCAATTTCATATTGTAATTGTAATGTTTCAATTTCGTGAGTACATTTCCAACTCTGATTATCTAAATCTTTTTTTAAAAATTCTATTGCTTCTTCATAACTATTAATTTCTTTTTTATTATAGATATTGTCAGTTTTAATTATTGAGGTGTTATATCCGTAAATATAACTATCTACTTGTCGTTTTAAGTAAAAGAAAGGTTTATATAAATCATCACCTCTAAATATACTCATAAAGGCAAAAGCTATAAAAGCAAGACTAGCTATACTAATCATTACAGAAAAGTTTTCATCTTTTTTAGCTGCTGCGCCACTCATAATACTATTTATGTTATTTTCATCTTTAATAAAAGAATAACCTTTAGCGGTCCAATGTCCGCATTTATAACAGAAGTTATCGTCATTTTCTATTTGTTCTGCATTGCAGTTTTGATTTAAACACTTCATATAATCACCATATTTTATTTTACATATATAATTATAACACATCTTGGCCGTAAATTCTCAACTTTTCTTAATTTTACTGATTTTTTTGTAAAAATTAATCCTAGGTGATAACAAAATATGGATACTGAAAGATTATTTTTCCTACGTGAAGAACACGATTTAACCCAAGAAGATGTTGGCAAAATTGTTGGAACAAAAAAATTTTCAGTTTGTAATTGGGAAAGTGGCAAAGAAATAATTCCGTTAGTTAAATTAAATGAATATGCAAATTATTTTAATGTTTCAATGGATTATATTTTAAAACTTGATAATTGTAAAACTAAAAAAGATTGTTGTAATATTGCATTAGATAAAAATTTGATTGGTAAAAATATTAGAGAATTTAGAAAGAGTAATAATCTTACACAAAGACAATTAGCTGATATTTTAAATACTACTCATTCAGTTATATGGGCTTATGAAACAGGTAAAACAATGATACTTACAGCTTTTGCTTATCAAATGTGTAAAAAATTTGGTTTATCTATGGATTGGTTATGTGGGAGAACTAAAAATAGTATGGATTAATTAGTCCATACTATTTTGATGTTAATAATATATCACTTTTTTCGCTAAAGGATATTTCTTCTTCAATGTCGCTTAGAATTTTCATAATTTTATCATCAATATCTTTAATTTTTATATTATATTCTTCTAACTTTTTCTTTTGAAAAAATAACGGTTTATTTTCAAGCAGATATTGTTTTTGTAATTCGCAAAATTTTATTTTAGTACACATAATATCAATCCAACATTTTGATTCTTTATTTAAGAATGTTAATGATAAATCAATAATTTTTTTATTGTCTCATTATAATTGTTTTCAGTTGTAATATTACTTTTCATATAACACGCTCCTAGTTAGTCTTACAAGACTAACTATATTATATCATAAATTTTAACAATAAAAAAAGAACTTACTCAAAAGTTCTAGTTCTAATCTTCTAAATCAATATCATCAAATACTGGATCGTCAAAAAAATCTTTTAATTTAAGTCCAAATCCATTACTTATTCTAGCAATAGTTAGCATTTTTGGATTTTTACTTCTACCGTCAGTTAAGTGTTGAGCTGTACTTTGAGTTATATAACTTAAACTTGCTAATTTATTTGTTGATAGATTATCAGATTTATTTAATTTGTATGCTAACTCTTTATCATTACATAAATCGTTAATTCTTTTAGCAATCGCATCATTTATCTTCATATAACACCACCTATAATAATTTTAATGGTTAATCCTTTAAAACTGTTAATCACGCAAGACTAAATTAGTATTGTAAGACTATGTTTTTTGCACTAAAAAAATATCTATGCCTGTCAATATGTTATTATTACCAAAAGTATCTTTTTTATTAATCCTAGTGTTTACAAGTGTTTACGAGATTTTAACAAGACATTTTTATCGCTTTTTTTAAGACAAATTATCCTTATTGACTATAAACAAAGCTATGATATAATTATGTTAAGATATGAAATAAATGTATCCAGAGAGACATTATTTTCAAATATCAAATTAAATACTTTGATGTTTGAAGTAATGTTTTTTTCATATCTAAATATCAATTTTTAATTGTTTCAGTCATTTTTCTTGATTTTTCAAGCAAAATTCATTGAAAACGCTTGATTTTTGGTAAATTTTGGTATATCATAAACAACAATTAAATTAATTTTTGATTTATGATGTTTTAAGGAAGTAGTACGTATCCTTTGTTTTGGTTGTTTCTATAACCTTAACACGCACTGCTTCCTTTTCAATTAAGGGGGGGATTGGATATATGGTTGCATTTTCTTACATTTATTATCAAACTAACTTATTTAGTAAAAATAAAAATGTAGGGTTTGTATCCCCAAAATTCCATAATAATAAATCAAGTAATAAAAAAATTGATGTTAGAGCAATAGGTATTAGTGAGACTATGTCTTTCGGTATCTGTTGCTCTTTTACTTTGGATACACATTTAGATCAGGGGGAATGAGTATATGAAGAACACACTTTTAGGAAAGGACGAGCTATCAATGTATGATTATGTTAAACTTAAAAACATAATCACAGATATTTTCAAGTTATTTAAGTATCTAAAAAGAACTGATGACAAAATTTCTTTGCCAAAAATAACAGCTGACTATCGTGTAAGGTACGAACAATTTGTACCTGTTAATAATTCAGTTGTAGAAAACTGTGTATTAAGAAATATGATGTTAGAAACAAAACTTGAAAATAGAAGAAAAAAATTATTGTCTAAAATAACTTTAGCTTTAAGAAAACTTAATGATATTGAATTACAAGTATTTGATCTTACTTTTTACAAATGTAAAGATGAAGATGAAATTATGGATATAATATCTTATGGTAAAGATAAAGTTAGATATATCAAAAAAAGTGCTTGTATCAAATTCGTATCCGCTCTTGGTCTTGATGATAGGTGTTTTAAATAAGGTGTCGCAAGTGGCACTTTTTTTAATGCACTAATTTAGATTGGAGGTGTTAGAAAAAATTAAAGTACTGACTTAAAAGAATTAAGGGGGTTGGTTTTTATAAATATAGTTAGAATCATAATTAATATCTTTGAAGAAAGCACATATAGAAATATTGACTAAACTATTTAATTTTATGAATTACAACAAAATAAAAAAATATATATTAAAAATTTAGTAAACTTATAAGTTTTAAAGGGGGTTATATAATTAAATGGATAGTATTTTAAATGATATACTGCGTCTAATTGGGGACGCAACTAATTACTTAAAAATGTTCGTGGCTGGTGCTACGGGCTTTTTTGTTTTAAAAGATTGCATTATGTATATGGTCTCATCAGAAGATCATCAAAAAGCTGCTTCACTTCGTAAGATACGTACAACACTAATAGCTGGTGTATGTGTTTTTGTTGTAGTTCAATTTGTTAATTGGCTTCTAGCTTACTTCAAATAAAAGATTATGGATCAATACAAACTTGTAAAAGAAATTATAAAAACTTGTCAGTACTTTAAAATAGTAGAAAGAGATATTGATAACTACTTTGTTGAAAAAAAGATAATCGACGGTTTAGATGATATTATCTTTGTAGAAAATTTACTTAACATATTTTATAAAAAAATGAAATTAAAAAGATATAGAAATTCTTTAAATCAAAATAGATTAAAGAAACTTCTAATAGAATTAGAAAAAATAAGATTAAATTTAGAATTTAAGGGGGTATGCGAATGATGAATCAATCTTTAATTATAGGTAGAATTGCTAATGATCCAGAACTTAAAGAAACAGAAAAAGGAAAAGTATCAAATATTACACTAGCGGTCCAAAGACCATTTAAAAATGCTAATGGCGAATATGAAACAGACTTCTTCCCAGTTGCAATATGGAATGGCATTGCTGAAACTACATCACAATATTGTCGTAAGGGCGATTTGATTGGTGTCAAAGGTAGATTACAAAGTAAAGATAATGTTATTTCTATAATTGCTGAAAGGATAACTTTTTTATCTTCAAAGTCAATAAAAGATGACATTTCAACAGAAAAAGAATTAAAAATATAAAAAATATATAGAAATTTCATTTTAGGCGCTGTATTTTTTTTAAAAGCGCGTTATAGTGTTTGTAAAGAAAGGACGTGTCTTATGTTAAGAAAAATTTTAAAAGTATTTTTAGTAATTGTTTTTATAGGTTTTATAAGTGCTTATGTAAGGGGTATTCATTACAATAGTAATAAACTCAAAAGTGATAAATCAGTAGCGCAAGAAAATATAGAAACAGAAAAGCAAAATATTATTGATGAAGAATTAATATCATCTATAATAAATGATAATGAATCTAAAGAAGAAGTTAAAGAAAATAACACTTCAAATAACAAAGTAATAAATAATAAAAATGAAGAAATAAAAAATACTATTCCAGAACAAAAACAAGAATCCAATCAAAATGAAGAAATACAAATAAATAATATTTCAAAAAAAAATGAAACTAAAACAAATGATGTAATAGAACAAGTACCTGAAGTTGATGACGAATATAATAATCTAGTTAATTTTGTAGATTATAAAGCTGATGAATTTAACAAATGTCATACTGATAGTATTGATGTTGCTTTATCTGATACAGATAATATTAGAAATACATCTTGCAAACAATTTGCATATAATGGTAAATTGGTCGGTTATAAAATACAAGTTTTTTATAACGACGGTACTTATAAATATTACAAATAAAATTTTTAAGGCGATCAATTAATTTTGGTCGCTTTTTTATATTAATTAAAGGGGGAATGAAAATTGAAATTAAACTTAAAAAGTGTGCTAGCTTTAGTAGTTGGTGCATTTTCATTTTTAGTAGGTTTTACAAATGTCTTTGCTGCTACACTAACTGAAACAGCGGTTGACGGTTATTTTTATACTCGTCGTGGTGGCGGACAACCTTATATGTCGGCTCAATGGAAACTATATGATATTGACGGTAAAGCTGCTTATTGTATAGAGCCGGGTGTAAATATTACTATTCACGATTACGACGGTGCGATTGGTTATATCAACTCACCATACTCTGATGAAATAAATCAAAAGATTGGATTAATTGGATATTATGGATATAATTATCCGGGACATCAAACTTTAAGATATAGAGCTGCGGCTCAATCTTTAATTTGGGAAACAACAGGCGGTCAAATTGTAGAGTTCTGGACTGAAAAATATGGTAATGGTAGTTTTATAAATCTTAATAAAGAAAGAAATGACATAATGTCTTTAGTAAACTCACATTATACAATGCCTTCTTTTAACAATGAAACAAAAGACGCTATTATAGGTCAAACAGTATCATTTACTGATAATACTGGTGTATTATCTGGATATGAAATTTATAGAAGTGATAATGCTACTTCTAGTATTAATGGAAATACATTAAATATAACTCCTAATGCTGTTGGCGAGATTACTGTATCATTAATTAAAAAGACTTATACTTCTGATCCTACAATGATCTTTGTAGGTAAAGATAGTAAAAGTCAAAAAATGGGAATGTTTGGCGTACACGATCCAGTAGTAGCAAAAGTTAAATTAAATGTTAAAGGTGGTCGTGTTGAAATTATTAAGACTGACGCTGATACTGGTACAACTACACCAAGCGGTCAAGCTAGTTTAGTTGGTGCTAAATTTGGTGTTTATGATGTTAATGATAATTTAATTACTACTTTAACTACTGATAGTAATTCTTATGCAATAAGTGATTATCTTCCTAGTTTAAATGTATTCTATATTAAAGAACTTGAAGCTCCAAAAGGTTATGTTCTAAATACTGAAAAATATTATTTTAAATTAGATAAAGACAATTTACTTGCTAGTATAAATATTAGTAATAAAGTTATTGAAAGAAAATATGAAATAACAAAAGTTGTAGCTTCTAATAAAACTCAAATAATGACACCAGAAGTAAATGTTGAATTTGGTATATATGACTACAACAATAATTTAATCAAAACTTTAAAAACAGATAGCGACGGTAAAATTTACTTTACTTTACCATTTGGGGATTATATTTTAAGACAATTATCAACACCTAGTGGTTTTGAAAAGATTGATGATTATAAGTTTTCTATAACAGAAAGTGGTCCTACTATTAATAAAGTATTTAGTAATGCTGAAATAACTTCAAGAGTAAAAATTATTAAAGTTGATGATTCAGGTAATAGAATTGCTATAGCTGGTATAAAATTCAAAATTAAAGAATTATCTACTGGTAAGTATGTATGTCAAAAAGTAGCTTACCCTAATAGTAAAACTTATTGTGAATTTGAAACTGATGATACTGGTATGCTAATTACACCATATCCACTTAATAGTGGCGATTATGAACTTGAAGAAGTAGATCAAAAAATTAATGGTTATCTATGGAATAGTGAGCCATTAAGATTTAGTATTAATGAGAAATCTAATATTATTAGTAGTGATGACTTTGATAAAATACTAGAATTAAGATTTACAAATAAAGAAGTTAAAGGTGCTATTGAAATAAAGAAAACTGGCGAAAAGTTAGTTATTGAAAATGGTAAATACACCTATGAAACAATACCACTTCCTAATGTAGTGTTTGAAGTATATGACGAAAACAATAATCTAGTGGGAACTATTACTACTGACGAAAACGGTTATGCTAGATTAGATAATTTGAAACTTCAAAAATATACTTTGAAAGAAGTATCTAGTTCTCTATCTCATTTAATAGATAATAATGTTTATGAATTTGAATTAGTATATAAGGATCAATATACTCCTATTATTACTAAAACATTTACATTAAAAAATTATCTACCAAAAGGAACACTAGAATTTACTAAAACTGATTATTCTACTGATAAAGCACTACCTAACACAATCATAGAAATTTATACAGAAGATGATGTTTTAATGGGTACTTATACAACAGATGATAAAGGAATGGTTATTATTAAAGATTTACCTTTATCTAATGGTAAAAGATACTATATTTTAGAAAAGCAAACTTCTGATTCATCATACTTATTAAATGAAGAAAAAATGTATTTTGAAATTAATGAGAATGGCGAAGTTGTTAAAGCTAATATGAAAAATGAAAAAATCAAAGGTAGTTTAGAATTTACTAAAGTAGATTTATCAACAAGTAATCCTATTCCTAATACTAAAATTGAAATTTATAATGCTGATACTGACGAATTAATCTATTCTGGATTAACTGATGAAAACGGTAAAATCATTATTGATAATTTAGAATATGGACGCTATTATATTAAAGAAGTTGAAACTGCTTCACCTGACTATATTTTAAATACTGAAAAAATGTATTTTGAAATTAGAGAAAATGGCGAAGTTGTTAAAGCTACTATGACTAATGAAAAAGTAGAAATGCCAAAAACATTTAATACTGATTTAACTAGCTCAATTATTATAATTAGTACTGCTGTTCTTGGTTTAGGATTATTAATATATGCAAAAAAGAAAAATAAATAAGATTATACAAATTTTAGGGTTGATATTGATTTTAATATCAGCCCTTATTTGTTTTAAAAAAATATATTGTAATTACAAAGTAGATAAAGAAACAAAACAAGTAATCGAAACAATATTTGAAGAAGATACTCCACCACCTACCAATGAAGAAGAACAAACAGAAGAAGTTGTAGAAACACCTAAAAAACAAGAAATACATTTAACTAACAATTATCTTGGTTATATAGAATTAAAATCTGGTATTCAAAGATTAATAACTTCTGGAACAGATAAGAAAACACTAGATAAGGGTTTAGTTGGAACATTAAGTACTTCTGCGGGAATTGATGATGAATTTGGTAATCTCATAATTGCCGGTCATAGTGTTTATAATACATTTCAAAGTTTGCACTACTCTAGTGTAGGCGATAAGATTAAAATTGTATCTCATAAAGCTACATATATTTATGAAATAGTAGAAAAACATACAATTAATGATGATGATATGTCTTATTTTAAAAGTGTAGATAATGAAAAAATATTAACATTAATTACTTGTAAAAATAATGGTAATAAAAGACTAATTGTAGTCGCAAAATTAAGGGGGTAAAAAAATGAGAAGATATAATACAAAATTTATTTTTTATATTTCAAAAGGCTTGAAAAAGAAGTTAGAAAAAAGATCTCAAGAGTTAGATATTTCTATGTCTGATTATATAAGAACTTTAATAAAACAAGATTTAAAGTTAAATGATATTGCTTATGTTAATTCTATTATAGATAGACAGACATTTGAAATTGAAAATATAAATAAAAAGTTATCTGGTTATTATAAAGGTTTATAAAAAATTAAGGGGGTTTTATGAATATAGAATTAAATAATGAATTGATTGAGCGTTGTAATAATCAAAGTATGTATAATCGTGGTACTCATATCAAAGAAAGTGCTGAAAGTGATTATAAAAAGTTTATAGATACTTTTAGTAGTCGTACTCTTAATCCACAGCAATTAGAAATTGTTAAAAAAAGGACAGAACAATTTAAAGAATTAATAACAAATATTTATAATGAATATTTAAGTATATCTGCTAATTTTGTTCCTGTTAATGTTGCTGGACCAGCAAAATATAATTCTAATAAGTTTGAAAAAGTTGCTGATAGAATGGATAAAAAAATAGATGAAATAAATGATAAAATAAATAAGTTCTATGATAATACTGAAAATATGTTGAAAAATGCTTATTCAAAAGATGAAATAATATTAAAATATAAGAATGGATATAATGAGCCAATAAGTTCTGATGATCCATTAGCTAGAGAAAAACTAGAAGCAAAGTTAGAATACTTACAAACTAAACATCAATCATATTTAGATTTTAATAAAAAAGCAAGACTTAATAAAACGGAACAATTACCACCTTATGTTCTTGCTAATTCTAATCAAAATATGAAAGCTGTTAAAGATAGATTACAAACACTAGATAAAATAGATAACATAGAAACAGGTCGTTATTATTTTGATAATGGCGAAGTCAGTTTTGATAAAGAAGATATGAGAGTAAAAGTTTTCTTTGATGAAAAGCCAGATGAAAAAACAAGAGATGAATTAAAGTCTCGTGGTTTCAAATGGTCTCCAAAAAATTCTGCTTGGCAAAGAAAATTAACACCAAACGCTATTTATATAACTAAAAGAATGTTTAAAGATATTGGAAGTTTAGAAATCAAATTAGTTAATGATTATACTAAAACTATATAGGTAATATTATGCTACAAGTATTAGTCGTTCAACAAGAATCAGCAAGTTGGTTAATGGACGCCGTCCGTTCTATCTTCTGGTTTCTTGCTAAAGGTGTATTACTTCTACTAGACGGAATGTTTTTAATAATTGATGATATATGGAAGTTTAAATTTTTTGATAATCCTTATGTAAATAAAATCTATTCATCTGCTATTATTGTTGCTTGTACTTGGTTAATATTAAAGGTTATATTAGAACTGATTATGAGATACTTTGTAGATCAAGATGATAATAGCTCACCTACTAGGGTGTTTAAAGGTATTATTTTCTGTGTCGTTATGATGTTTTTAATTCCACCTATATTTAATTGGGGTTATGATTTATCTTCTAAAATGACACAGTATGTCGTTTCTGTATCATCAAATAATACTGCTAGTGCTACTTCTTTTGAATCTAGTATGTCATCAATGATACTTAATGCTTTTGCTGATGATGACAAGATGAAAGAAGAACATAAAAAACATTTTATAGAAAACTGGTTTACCGCTGATTATAACGAAGTTGAAGATGACGGTTTATTTGATAGTGGTGTTTATAAGTATAGTTTTAGTACTTTTCCAATATTTCTGGTAGGTTTAGTAGTTGTAGTACTTCTTTTCTTTATAGGAATACAAGTTGCTAAAAGGAATATAGAGTTAGCTCTCTATAAGGCCATAGCACCTTTTGTATGTACTTCTTTAGTGTCGAACAAATCACACGCTTTTGAAGTTTGGTGCAAGGGTGTTATGGGTACTTTTTTAGTCACGACAGTTCAATACTTATGTATAGGTATCTTATTTAATGTTTTCGGTCAAGTATCATCTGGAACAAATTATGTAATGTCAGTTATTTTAATTGTTATAGGTGCTTTATTATTTATAATAGCTTCTCCTCAATTAGTTTCTGCATTACTTAATGCAAATACTGGTGCTGGTGCAAATATGAGTGAATTACATACACTAGCTGCTTTAGGTACAAGTATGGTCGCTATGTCTAAATATGGTAAGACAGTAGATAATTCTACAAGTTCAAACTCTAATACTGATAATTCAAATAGTTATAGTTCTGGAGCTGGCGCTGATACTAATATGGATAATTCATCTTCAAATTTAGAAAGTGCTTCAAATAGTGCTTCTAGTAATGAAGATAATAATTCTAATAGTAATCTTAATAATGAAAGTCCTAATAATAGTTCTAGTGATATATCTTCTTCTGATCCTGAAGTAAGTGATTTATCTGGTAATATAAGTGATAATATCAATATGGATACTACTACATCTTTATCAGAAAGAATTGATACATATAAAGACTTTATGGATAATCGTTATTCATCATTAAATGATGATACACCTACATATAAAACTAATGTTGATTGGGGGAATATAAATGTATCTAATACCAAAGAACATAAGAGTTAAAAGAGAGATTTTTAAAGGTTATGGTGTTAAAGAAATTACCTTTTTAGGAATATCAATCTTTGTTGGTTATTTATTAGCTAGATTATTTGGTAAGGGTTTATTAAAAGTGTTTTTATTCTCGTTTTTTCCTATACTTACATTTTTAATAACTCTACCTATGCCTAATGGTAATGGTAATATTTTAAGTATTCTAATTAAAATGTTAAAATTTAGAACAAGTCAAAAAAAATATAAGAAATATAATTCTTAAATATAAGGGGGGTATGTAATTGAATAATAAAGTTGATGATGTACTTTATAAACTTGTAGAAACAAAAAAATTCATAGCAAAAGCAGCTTTAAATGATAATAGTAATACTTCTTATGAGAACACTATTAAAGGATTGCATAATATTATTGTTGATTATACTATGAATAATAAAATGTCTCGTAAAGAAATTTTAGATATTACTTTTTCTTTGTATGATATTGAAGTTGAAAAAACATTTTTAGATAAGGTTAAAGATTTCTTAAATATACCTAAACATATCAAAAATACCAAAGAAAAAATAATTGAAAATCATAAAAAAAAAGAAACTAAAAAACAATATGAAAAAGAAATAGAAAGTTTAGTTAAGGATAAACTAAAAGAAATGATTAAACAAGATAAATTAGATAGTCAAAATAAAGTTAATGATGATAAAGGTTTAGATAAAGAAAAACAAGAAAATATAAATATAACTAATAATAAGGATCTATCTATTAATCATAACATTAAAACTTCTGTTCCTACTTCCAACAAGGAATTTGAAGAATCAAAACAAATGAAAATTTAAGGGGGTTATAAAATTTATGAATAAGAATCTTGATGAAGTGTATATAACACTTCTAAAAGCAAAAGAAAAAATATACGAATATACCAAAAACAAAGTTAAGAATGAAAATTGGCGACCATATTATAATGGAATTGTAGAAAATATAGATAATATTATAGTAGATTATTCAATAGCTACAAAGATGTCTAGTGAAGAAATTTTAGATTGCTTATTTGAAGTTGGTGCTGATAATAAAGATAGTATTTTCTATGATACTTATAACACTATGAAAATAAATATGTAATTCATAATATCTGGGGGTTATTTTGAATAAGAATAAAAAGAAAAAGATTGATAAATCTATTCTTGAATGGTTGCCTTTTAAAGAAGTTTGGAATGATTTATTATATCTTGATAATGACAGAGTTGTTGGTATTATAAAAGTAAATAGCATTAATCTTCAACTATATTCTAATGAAGAACAAACATCTAAAATATTTCAATTTAGAAAAGTATTATTAAGTTTAGAATATCCTTTTAAAATACTTGCTCTTGATAAGCCGATTAGTTTATCAGAGCACATAGAAAACTTATTATATTTATCTAAAAATACTGATGATAAAATTAAAAAAGAATTATTAGAAGAAGATATAAAATATGCTGATACAATAATGAATAATAATTTAGTAAACAATCGTGAATTTTATTTATTAATTGATGAAGATAAAGACAATGTTAAATTGTTAAAATCTAAAATAAATGATATTGTATCTCAATTATCTAATATAGGTCTATCTTCATCTCAAGCTAAAACTGATGAAATAAAAGAATTACTATTTGTCTATCTTAATCCTACTTCATCACTTGAAGTATTTAGACAAGACAGTAGTTTAAAAACATTAAAAGAAAAAATTGCACCTATTGCAATGAAGTTTAATGAAAAAGACATATTACTTGGAGATATATATGCTACAAGTATTATAATTGACACTTTCCCCTCTTATGCTAGGGGAAGTTGGTTAGGTATGTTATCTAACATTAAAAATACTCGTATGATGATTTCTGTTAATCCTATGGATAATATAGAAGTTAATAAAACTCTTAAAAAAGGAATGACAGAAACTAGAAGTAAGTTTATTAATTCTAAAGATAGAAACGATCAAATAGTACTCAAAAATCAATTAGAAGATTATGAGAAACTAACAAATAAAATGGATCGTGAAAATGAAAAAATGCTACTGATGTCAGTAGTGTTTTTTACTTATGCTGAAAGTTTAGAAGAATTACAAAAAAGAATAAAAGAAATAAAGTCTGCTTTAAGTAGTTTAAATCTTCGTGGATCACAGTTGATATTCGAGCAAGAACAGGGTTTAAAAACTTGTTTACCAACTCTTGATATGCCACTTCAAGAAAATTTTGGACTACCTATGCCTACAACGACAGTAGCTGCTTCATTCCCTTTTGTCTTTGAATCTATACAAGATGACGGTAATTCTATAATACTTGGCGACGACATAAACGGCGGTCTTACACTGTTTGATTTGTGGAAAAGAACTAACAAAAGAACAAACTCAAATATGTGTATTATAGGTAAAAGTGGTAGTGGTAAATCTACTTTAATTAAAAAGTTATTACGTGGTAATTTTGCACGTGGTGGTGGTAAAAAACGAACTCGTATTTTGTGTGTAGATCCAGAACGCGAATATAAAGACTTATGTAATACTCTTAATGGGAATTGGATTGACTGTGGTAGCGGATCGGGATTTGTTATTAATCCACTAGAAATTAAAAATTCTGCTAATGATGAAGATAATAATGTTGCTGTAATAAAACACTTACAAACATTTAGAACTTTTATAAAATATTATTTTAAAGACTTAACAGAATTAGAACTTACTAAAATTGAAGAATTACTTTTAAAAACATATAAAAAGAAAAACATAGATTTAGATACTGATGTTAGTAAGTTATCTTCAAAAGATTATCCTATCATTACTGATTTTCATAATGAAATAAAAAACGAATTAGAAAATGCAAAAAATGATAAAAGAATTAATGATGACACCGTTAAGTCTTTAGAAAAAATAGAAGCTATTGTTAGAAGAATGGCTACCGGTGTTGATAGTAAATTATGGAATAATTATTCTAATTTAGATTTAAATTCTGATTTTATAGTATTTGATATTCATACTTTACTTGATAGTGATGACACTATATTAAGAACTCAATTCTTTAATATCTTGTCTTTGTGTTGGCACATTATTAGTCAGAATAGAGACGAACAAGTTATTTTAATTGTAGATGAAGCTCATTTATTAATTGATCCTGAAAATAAAGACGGACTAGAATTTTTAAAAAGAACTTCTAAAAGGATTCGTAAATATAATGGTAGCTTAATTGTGTGTACTCAAAATATGATTGACTTTACTTCACCAGAAGTAGTTAGGTACGGTCAAGTTATTGTTGATAATTCTGACTATCAAATTATTATGGCGCAAGGAAGTGAAGAAATTATTTCACTTCAAAAAGTATTAAGATTAAGTGAAAATGAAAGAAGATTTTTACAAACTGCGGGTAAAGGTCAAGCACTATTTGTTATTACTCACGACAAACGAATACCTATCTTCGTCCATTTAAGACCAGAAGAAAAAGAATTATTTGGTAAAGGTGGCGGTAGATAATTAAAGATATTGTATCAACTATAATGAAAGGTAAAATGATAATTGCACTACTTCCAGTTGCATTTATCATTTTTATTGTTTTAATAATTGTAGCTTTACTTACTTCATTATTTGGTAATCAAGAGATAACTTATAAAACTTCTTTTGTACTTCCATTTGATACAAATAACTTTACTATCACATCTGATTATGGACTACGTGATGATCCATTTACTAATGAAAAATCAAAACATAATGGTATAGATGTTGTCCCAGTAAATACAAAAAATATAGTTGCAATAGCTGACGGTAAAGTTGTTGTTAGTACTCTTGATAGTGCTGGTGCTGAATATGTTTTAATAGAACATAAAATAAATGGAACTACTTATAGATCTGGATATTGGCATTTAGAAGAAAATTCAAGAACTGTCAATGTCGGCGACGAAGTTAAGCAAGGTCAACAAGTTGGTATTATGGGAATGACTGGTCGAGCAACAGGGGTTCACTTGCATTTAGTATTACAAGTATATAATGCTAAAACAAATCAATTTGAATATACCGATCCCACTACTATTATTAAAAATAAAATAACTGCTAAAGATTATATCTTATATGATTATAATTCTAAAAGTTTTAATAAGCCATTTGGTAATCTACCCACTACACCGGAGTTTAATCCATTACCTAATCTTAATAATTAATGGCCGAACTTTTGGCAAAAAAACAATTCAAAAAGTGGCGATTTTCTAAAAAATATATATTCAAAAAGTGTGTACGATTGTTATACACCCCCTTATTTTTCAAAGGGTAAGAAGTTAACGATTGTATAACAAAAAGATGAAATGTAAACACTTGTGTTTTTTAGAAACCCTTATGAAATAAGGGAAAATTCGCCACTGGCGAATTGTTTGTAAACAGGATTTATCCTGCTTTAAATAGAACTTAAAAGTTAGTACATTTTTTTGGCCGAACTCTTGGCCGAAGATAGAAAGGATTTTATGAAATTATTTTTGATTATTTTAGGAATTAATATTCTAATATTTTTAATTGTATTTGTTTTCTGTGCTTGTAAGGTTGCAAGTTTATGTGATAAAGAAATGGAAAAAATAAATAAAGATATTTAAGTTGTTATATTAAAATTTTATTATTTTATAAAAGGGGGTTATATAAATGAATGATAAAAAAAATAATTATTTAAAAGTACAAGTGGATCAAAAAATGGAAGAAGCATTTAGAAAGATTATTGAGAAAAAAGGATTATCAATTCAAACTGCTTTAGAAATTATAATTAAAAATTATATACTTGAAAACTTGGATTGTATATTGAATAGTAAATAATGAATGAAAATAAAAATTCAAATATTGTTGCTTTCAGACTAGATCCACATAAGAAAAAATTATTACAAGATCAAGCTGATAAAAATAATATGAAATTAAGTGAGTATTGTAAATTAGTTTTATTAGATTATTTGGAACAATCAATGTTATTAGATACACAAAAAAAGTTGGTCGAACTAATTACAGAAACAGTACAAAACGCTAATGAAAAACAATTCTATAAAATACTTACTATGCTAAATAAAAATAATATAGGAATAGAAACTATAATATTACAAAATGATATGACTTATAAATATTTTGATATACCACAGACAAGATCTGAATTAAATACCCATTTAGTAAATCATCCTATAACAGAAGTGGCAAGAGAACAAGTATTAAAAAATATTCGTGAATTAAGAAATAAAAAGGAACTAACTGATGAGTAGTAATATAGTAGCTATCGTTCGTTATAAGAAAGGTGTTAATTTTCAAAAGTTAGTTGGTGGTTGGTGTAAGTATGTTTCAAAGGACGGTGCTGACGGAAAAAGTTTAAAAGACTTTTCTTCTAGTGATGAATTGTTTGATAAAGAATTTGGAATATATGATGACACTATTGATAATGATGTTAATTACATTTGGGATAAAAACGGAGATGTAAAAAAAGAAGATATATTAAAAGATTTGCCAAAAGATGAATCAGGTAGAATGTGGAATTTAGTTATTTCGTTCCCACCAGATTTTGCTTTAGAATCTGGACTTAAAACTAAACAAGATTATTATATGATGACTAAAGCTATTATGCCTAGATTTTTATTAGATAATGATTTTGACTTAACTAATACACGGTGGTATGCAAGTAAACATAATGATACTGATAATCCACATCTTCATATTACTATTTTTGAAAAAGAAACTAGAAGAAAAAAAGATACATTAGAAAAGTCATCTATAAAATATTTAAAAAGTAATATTGCTTCTTATTTAGTAGATAACAAATCTTTTTATCAGGAACAAGATTATTTATTTTTAGGTTTGGAATATAAGATAAGAAAAAACAATTTTACAAAAGTTGATAAAGAATTATTTTTTAGTAGTAAATTTAGAAAAGCATTAAATAAAGATTTATTGAATTTATATGATAAGCTACCAAAAAGGGGCCGACTTCAATATAACTCAAAGAATTTAGATTATTGTAGAAAAGATATTGATAAAGTTATAGAAAGAATTTTATATCACGACACTATCAAATACGAATTTGAAAAGTACTATCATAGTTTAGAAGAAATACAAAGAGAACAAAAAAAGTTATATGGTAATAATGCAAATAATAAATATATAGAAAATAAAATGAAACGTTTATATTCTAAAATAGGAAATGATATTTTACATAACTTTAAAGTTTATAACTCTACTGACTTTATCAAAAGACAAAAAGAATTTTTAAAAGTTAATATAATGAATATGAATTTTAAAAGTCGTCCTGTAAAAAAGAACTCTACTATTTTAAAGTATGCTAAAGAATTATATAAACTCGGTCGTCTTGCTGAATTATCTGATAATGATATTAAAAAGTTATTAAGTGATTGGATCAGAAGATCAAATTTAGATGTTAATGTTGATAATATATTTACTGCTGTTAGAATGACAAGTGAAGATATAAACGCTACTGATTTTTATAAATCACTATCTCACTTTGGTTATACAAAAGAAAAATATACTAATTATAAAAATAAATCTTTTTATAAAAATATTAGATTTAAACAGTTTATTAAAAAAGCTAATTATTTTTTAGAATCTGAAAGTAAAAATGAAGAAAGATATTTACAAGAGATTTTAGAAAAAGAATTACAAGGAAAAGAGATTTAAAGGGGGTTGTTAAAATAAAGAAATTTAACTATTGTTTAGTAGTTATTATTTCTCTATTATTAATTATCTTTTTTCTACCGAATTTTATAAACATAGTTCAAAATAATTTTAAATTAAGTTTTAATTTTAATTTAATAGAATTAATTAAGATAATATTGAATGATAAAAAAATGATTATGGGGATCTTGCTTTTAGAGATCCTTTTCATTTTGCTTATAACTTATTATAAATATAATTTTAAGGTTAAGAACTCTCACTCTACTAATGGTATTCCAGAACGTGTAAGTTCTAATGAATTTGGTAGTAGTAAATTTGCTAGTATAAAAGAAATTAAAGATAACTTTACTACTTGGAAATTTGGTAAAGAAAATAAATCAGGTGGTATGGTTGTTGCGATAGAAAATAATAAATACTATATTGATACAAGCTCTAATCATAACTTAATTGTTGGTAGTACTGGATCTGGTAAAACTGTTAGTGTCATATTACCACTAATTTTTAATCTAGCTGATAGTAATGAGTCAATGATTATTAATGATGTTAAGGGCGAATTATATAAATATACTTATGATTATTTAAAGAAAAAAGATTATGATGTTAAAATTATTAATTTAAGAGATACTAAAAATAGTGATTTTTGGAATCCTCTTACTTTAGCATATCAATATTATAAAGAAAACAATTTTGAAAAAGAAATTGAAACAGTTAATGACTTATCAAATGCAATATGTGAAGAAGTTAATAGTCGTGATAAGTATTGGCAAGAATCATCTTCTTCTGTATTAAGTGCTTTATGTCTTGCTTTAATTGAAGATTGTAAAAATGAAAATCAAATACATTTTCATTCTATTTATAATTTGTTAGTAGAACACGGTGCTAAAAAGTATGGGGATCAAAACTCATTAGACAAATATTTTGATGATAGACCTTTCGGTAATACTGCTAAAAATTTGTATTCTGCTGGTAATTTTGCTCGTGGGGAAACAAGGGCTACTATCTTCTCTATATTAGCTTCAAAATTAAAAGTATTTGGCGATACTGGTATAAGTTATATAACAAGTAAAACTTCTTTTAATATGCGTGATATTGGCAAGAAAAAAACTGCAATATTTTTGGTAGTACCTGATGAAAAGTTATCTCGTCATTTTATAGGTGGCTTATTTGTGAATCAAGTCTATCAGACTTTAGTAGAAGAAGCTCAAAAAAGTCCTAATGGCGAATTAGATGTTAGAGTTAATTTAATTTTGGAAGAACTTTGTAATACTATACATATCAACGAATTATCAAAAAAACTAACAGTTGCAAGGTCCAGAAAAATTAGAATATATGGTGTCGTTCAAGATTTTGGAATGATCCAAGAACATTATAGAGATCAAGCTACTACTATTAAAGCAAATATGAATTTATGTTATCTTCTTACAAATGATTATAATACTGCTAGAGAAATATCAAACCGATTAGGAAAATATACAATTAAAACTACTAGAACATCATCTTCTAATAGATATGGCAAAGCTGATTTTAATTTATCAAGTGATACTTCTTTAACTGGTAGAGATTTACTTACTACTGATGAATTAATTAATTTTAAAGTTGGCGACGCATTATTTTTAAGAGCTCGTATGGATCCTATCAAAACTAAATTAAAACAAATAAGTGATTATCCTATAAAATATAAAATTGTTGATGAAATAAAAATTGATAATCCAGACTTTCAAAAATTAGAACTTTTTGATTTAGACACTTTTAGAATAGAAAAAGAATTATTTAAACCGGAAGAAACTAAAAAGACTACACCTACTAAAAGGGCTAACCCTACTAAAAAGAAAAAGGATAATGGGAATAAACAATCCTAGTATAAATCTTTTTAATTTTAATTATCCGGTTATAAAGTTAAATAAAGATAATGTTAAAGTTGGTACTTTCTTTTCTGGTATTGGTAGTCCTGAAATGGCTTTTAAGAGATTAAAAGATAATGGTGTTATTAATAATTATGAATCAATATTTTTTTGTGAAATAGATAAATGGGCGGTAAAAAGTTATTGTGCTATTCATAATAAAACTGAAAAAGATAATCTTGGGGATATTACAAAAATAAATGGTAAAGATCTTCCTTACTGCGACATTTGGATTGGTGGCTTTCCTTGTCAAGATATATCTATGGCTGGTATAAGACGCGGATTTGATTTTAATAGTAATACTAGGTCATCTCTAGGTTGGAAGATGATACAATTTATAAGAGAAATGGATAATCCACCAAAGGTTGTTATATTTGAAAATGTAGCTGCTATTACTAATTCTAAAATGAGAAAGACTTTAAGTCTTTTTAAACAAGATTTAGAAAATCTAGGTTATTCATTATACGATCACGTTTTAACTGCACTTGATTATGGTACACCACAAAATAGAGAAAGATATTTTCTAGTTGCAATTAAAGGTAAATATATCTATCATTTTCCAGAAAGAATAAAACTTAAATTAAGACTTAAAGATTTATTAGAAAAAGATATTGATCCTAACTTGGTATTATCAGAAAAAGTAAAATTTGATTTAGAGAAATTTGTTAAAAATAAAAACTATTCTAAAAATAGTAAATTGATATGTCAGAATTTAAAAGACAAAAGAAAAAAATATATTATAAATTTATATAGATTTGTTGACGGTAAAAATCATTGTGGACGTGATACTTCATCAAAATATAATCAGACTGCAAGGTTATGGTCTATGAATGGGTATTGTCCTACCTTAACCGCTAACTCTACTGAAGATACAAGCAAAATGATTATCTACAAAGATAATTATTTTTTTGTTAAGAAAATTAGTCCACTTGAAAGTTGGCGATTTATGGGATTTTCAGATGATGATTTTTATAAAGCTAAAAGTACTGGTATGTCTAATAGACAACTATTTAAACAAGCCGGTAATAGTATAGCAACAAATGTTATTTATTACATATTGAAAAATTTATTTTAAGGGGGTGTTAATTAATGGAATATGAAATATTTTTAAATAAAGTTAGAAAAAATTTAGAAAAAACAGACAACTACTTTGAATGTGAAATGAATGAGATAATTGATGTTATAAGAAATACTTTAACTAACGAAAAAATAATTAATATATCTGATTTAGATGTTCTATTTTATAAAGTCAAATGTTATATAAATAGAATGATAAAAAAAGAAGAATAATTTTACAAAATATGACAAAATACGACAAATCGTTCAATTAGTCTTGCAAGACTAACAAAAATGTGTTATATTTATATTGTCAGTAAGATACTGACTATTAAACCATTTTACTTTGACTTGCATACGCTACACCTTACTTATAGTAGTGTTTGTAGTAAAAGTAGCTCACTAAAGCCGCTAGTACAGGGCTTTGTTTTTTTAAGAAAAAATATATCAAATTATAGCTGTTTGATTGACTTTAACCTATATTTAATGTAAGATAATAGCAATAATGAAATCATTAGCTGATTTAGGGGAAATGTTTTTATGAAGTCAGAAAGTTTTAAGCTCTTAAAAAGCAAAATAAATATTTTAAATGATTTGAATGATAAGATTAATTTAATCGAATGGAACAAAGATGACGGTCCAAAATTTGAATCAGTTGAAGAAATGAAAGAATTTGAAAAAAAAGTTATAAATGGCGATTTTGAATTTGTATTAGATGATAATACTGATACTGATAATAATGCAATTTTAAAAGACTATAAAACCACTAAAGATAATTATTTCTTTTATATTTATAGTTATAAGAATAATGATAAATATATTACTTATTTATCTTTAAAGAATTTAGATGAAACAGATTGTATTCATAATATATATGGATATAAAACTGATGATGAAAATTCTGCTTTAACATATTTTGATAAATTAAAAAATGATATATCAAATAATACGATTGATTATATATTTAATAAAATGATAATTGATGTTGATAAAAATATAAATAATTTAA
Organism: uncultured Bacilli bacterium; assembly: GCA_934090795.1. Taxonomy (GTDB): domain Bacteria; phylum Bacillota_I; class Bacilli_A; order RF39; family UBA660; genus CAG-533. The sequence goes on along the minus strand of CAKOJQ010000004.1, from coordinate 45,918 downwards.
AAAATAAGTATGAGAAATTGACTAGCGAAAGTTAGTCTTTTTTTTATACTTTAAAGGGGGTTGAAATTATAGATATTATTAATAGTCTTAATTTGATTAAAGAATATACATCAAAAAAAGACTTTGAAAAAATTAAAGATACAACTTTAAATATAGAAAAAAGTATTTTGAATAATTACCATAGTCATAATGATTTTAAAAGATTAATTGATACCATTGTGCTATATAGTGATTATTCTTTTTTTAATACTTTACTAATTGATTATCAATATCCTTTTTTCTTGGATCTTGGTACTGAAAATAAATTTAAGAAAAATGGATTTACTATTTTGAATAATGCTAAAAAGATTAATATACTATCACCAGATAATGATGTGTTTGTAAAAGTTAAAAATAATGATAAAGAAGAAATATTACCTTATACTTCACTAACTGATGAAGAAAAAGAAAAACTTAATAATCCTAATGATAAAAGTATTACATTAGATCATAAAGAACTAAAAGGAATGAATATTATAGAACTATATGATTGTAAAGATACTACTATGGAACAAAAAGATTATAAAAATTTAGAATTACCTGCATTACTTCTTTTTGATTATCAAGATATATATAATTCTTTTGTAAAAGCATTATATGCTGACGGATATAAAATTAACTATTGTAATAATTTAGAAAATAAATTTGATTATGATAAAGAAAATAAAACTATTAATTTGAAAAAAGGTATCAATGATAGAATTAAAGTTTTATCTATGCTAGATATTTATACATCTGATAATGCAAATAATGATTTTGAGAAAGAACTTTTAAAGTATTCTATTTGTAAAGGTATAGGAATAGATACAGACTTTGATGATAAATTTGATTTATATGATTGGTATAAAAAAACAGATTTTAATGATGTTGAAAAATCTTTTAAATTAATATCATCAAAAGGAAGAAAATTTATTAATAACTTTAATAAGTTTTTTAGTATTGAAAAGAAAAACTTTGAGTACATACCTCTTGGGTTATATGAAGATTATAATTTATCACTTTAGGCGCTGACAAACATATTTATAGCGCGTTATAATTTTTTTGTAAGGCGGTGTTGATATGAAAAAAGATCCTTGGGATAAATACTATAACAATGCTAAAGAATTAAGAATAAATGCAATTTATGCTGATACTTTATGCGAATTAATACTATTAAGGTATGAATATGTATATGATAATATTAGTAAAGCTGATGTTTTGAAAGAACTACCGGGAATTAGAGAATTAAAACCTATTCAAGTAAAAACTATTTATGAAAAAGCAATAAAGTTATTAGAGTTAAAATATGATGTTATAGTTTTGCAAGACAATCCATTTGTTTTTAAAAAATAAGAAAGTGAATGATGAAAATATGGAACAAGCTATTAAATACTATAAATTTATAAATGATTATGCAAAAGCATTTAATATTGATATATCACAGGAAGAAATAAACACAAAAATCTAAACTTACAGCAAATAATAAAGAATTTCAAGAAGAAAAATATTATAGTTTATTCATAGAATATATAAATATTCTTGATGAATTAAGAAATTTATTAAAAATTAAAAGATAAAATCAAAAGACTATGATTTAGTTATTTAATTTAATAAAATCTCATAAATTAAATTAGAAACTATTTATCATAGTTTTTTTTAATTTAAGGGGGTTGAGTATTATAAATAAAGAGAATAAAAATGGGGATAAAAATGTAATTAATTACATAATTGAAAATAAATTTATAACAAATGCTAAAACAGAAGAAGAATTAATTGAAATATTTAATAAAAAATGGGCAACTATCATTTTAAGTTTAGAAAGTAAATTTGGGGGCTGTAATCTTGCATAAAGCGCGTTATAATTTGATTGTATTACAGTGCTTTCAATATATACGAAAGGAAGATATATGTTGAAAAATGAGAGAAAGGTGGTATGTAGTAATTTAAGTAATACAGTATGTTCAAATGACTATATAGTTGATAATGTTTCGGGAGATGACTATTTAGAAACAACTGAATTTAAAACAATAAAAAAATTGCTATCCGAAGATAATTTAGAATATATGACTGATTATTTAAGAGATTTATTAAAAGTATCTAAAAAAAATAATCCTAATTGTTTTAAAAAAAATGGATTAATTAGTTCTTTACATATTCCCGGCAAAAGAGGAATAATATATGTTAGATTATCTCAAGAGGACTTAGATAGAGAAAAAGGCAATGTTAGTAAAAGTATTTTAAATCAATTATTAATGTTATTATCATATTGTAATGACAAAGGTATTGAGGTTGTCGGTATTTTTTATGAAGAAGATATAAGTGGAAGTGATGGTTCACGTGAAGAATGGAACAAAACACTTTTGTTCTGTGAACTTGGAAATACAGATATTTATATTTGTAAAACTCAAGCTAGATTTGCAAGAAGTATTGAATTCGTAGAAAAATATTTACATAAAAAGTTTATAGAATGGAATATTAGATTTTTAAGTATTGTAGATAATATTGATACTTACAACAAAGGTAATAAAAAATCAAGTCAAATAACTGCAATGGTAGATGAGTGGAAAATTGAAGAACAATCAATAAATACTAAAAAAACTTTAAGAGCCAAAAATGACGCAGGACAATGGACCGGTTCCTTTGCTCCTTATGGTTATATTGAAGATCCTGATGATATGTATCATCTAGTAATTGATGAAGAAGCTGCTAAAGTTGTAAGAGAAATATATTCTATGTATGCTAATGGATATGGATATTATAAAATTTGCCAATATCTTAATGAAAATAAGATACCAACACCTAGTAAGCATAAAAAACTACAAGGATTAAAATTTGTTTGTTGCATGGCTCCTAATGGTGCAGAATTTTGGAATACCGATACAATAAGAAAGATCCTATTAGATGAAACTTATGACGGCATTTTGATACAACATAGGACCGAAAAAATTGCTTACAATATTAAGGGTTACAAAAAAATTCCTAAAAATGAGCAAAGTATTATAGCTTGTGCACATGATAGAATTGTAGATCCTGATATTTCTAAGATTGTCAGAAAAAAATTTGCGGACAGAAAGTTAAAGATAGATTTGGACAATGCAAGAAAAGATTCAAGACAATTTATAAATGCTATTAAAGAAAATATTAAAAGCTTTGATGTTGATAAAGGAAAAAATGATGAAGTATATAGAGCAATAGAAGAATTAGATAATAGTTTGACAAATAATGATATTAAAATCATAACTGAAAAATATGATAATTTAAGAGAAAAAACATTGTCTCTTGATAGTGAATTGTACTCTTTAATTACTGATCAGGTTGATATTTTAACAACATCAAATACAAGAGCACGTCCTGGTAAAAATGGCGAAGTACATATTTTCAGTAGAAAAGTATATTGTGCTGTTTGTGGGAAAGTTTTTCAAAAGAGTAATTGCAAATCTGGTCCAAGAAAGAATCCTTTTATGAAACCTTATTTACATTGTAGAAACCACAGAAAAACAGGCGGAACTCAATGTGATAATACTAGTTATATTAGATACGAAGTTCTTGAAGAATTAGTTTTAAATGAAATAAATAAAATTATTGAAAAATATTATAATCTCGAAAAATTAGAAAAAAATTATTCATCAAAAAAGTCTAGTATTGATTATGATAAAGATATGAAAATATTAGAAAAAGAAAAAAATGATATAGAAAAAAAGTTGAATAAAACAAGCGACCGCTTTACTATGTTATATGATGATAAAGCTGACGGAATAATTACTACTACAGAATTTGTTATGTTAAAAAATAAATATCAAAAAGATATTGATAATTTTAATTTAAGAATTGAAGAAATTAAAAAGGAAATATATGAATTAAGTGAAAAGAAAAATGATGAAATCAATGAAAAAAGTATATTAGAAAAATATACTCATATTGATAAATTAAATAGACGTATTATAGATGAATTTATATCAAAAATTCTAATAGGAAAAAAAGATGAAAATAACAATAGACCTATTAAAATATTTTGGAATTTTACTTTATAATGCACCGTGTATAAGATTATCTGCCATGACCGCTATCAATTACTACCTTTTTAGCCATTAATCATCACACCCTATATTAATTTATGCATAATTAAATAAAATGGCCTATAAAACAATTATGTATATGATTTTTACAACAAAAAAACTGCAACTCATAAAGAATTGCAATTTTTTTTTATCATCTCTTAAATATATTCTTAAAGAATCCAACCAAGCCTACTTTTTTATTAATATTGTCATCATCCTTAGAAAGTTTTTCATATTTTTCTTTATTATCAAGTAAATAATCAACTAATTTAGTTAAAGAATCATTAGAATCCAACCTCTCATTTAAATTAGGAACATTACCTACAACTTTAAACTTAGTTTCATATTCAAAAGTTTTCATTTCTTCATCTTTAATATTACTTCTATTTAAAACAACATTAGAATTCTTAAGCATCTCATAAATTTCTCTATCACCCTTTACAACTTTATTAATCTTTGTAGTTCCAGGTTCAATTAGATAAATAACCTTATTACATATTTCCCTAACATCAGAACCATTTAAATCAACAATATAAACATCAATGTCATTTAATGTTTTAACAATAGTTTCAAATTGAATTCTAGATTCACAAGAAATAATTCTATCATCTCTAAAAAACAAAGAATCATTATTTATCATTTCTATACCTTTAACTTTTTTACTCTTACCTATCTCTTTAACAAGCATATACATTAAAGTTGTTGCTCCTGAATGAGGAAAACCATTTTCAATACCTATAATTAACTTATCAGTCTCAAACTTTTTATTTTTATCAATTCCTGAAACAATACTATCTGTTTTAAGAAAATCATTTCCATCCATATATTCTTTAACATCATCAATCGTATTATTTCTTTCTAAAAGTCTATTAACTGCACTATCAGTAGTAGCAAAATTATAATATCCTTTACTAATTAATTTACTTAAGAAATGTTTACTATTAGCAACAAACCCATCATTAAGTAACAATATAACATCACTTGGACTTCTAAAAAATTCTAAAAATTTATATAAATAATTATCATCATAATAATTTCTAATTGAAGTAATATCAACAATAGCTTTATCATAATTAATTAAGTTCAATTCTCTATCTAAATCTTCTCTAGTAAAATCACCAACTAATGTTTTTGACACATTAACAGTTAAATTATTAATAATCCTACTATTTTCATTCTTAATAATTATATACATTAAAACACCTACTTACTATTAATATCAAATTTTTCAACATATTTAACATACTCTGCTTTACCTCTATTAACAACAAAACAGAAACTATTAGGAACCTCACCACGCATATAAGGTGTTCTTTGAATAACATTAATAGAGAATTGATCAGAAATTCCTGAACCAAGCCAAATACCAAAATTCTTATTAGCATAACTTCTATACCAAGATTCCATTTCAATCTTTTTAATCTTATCTACAGAATCAACTAAAACGAAATTAACAATTCCTAAAGTACTAGAATTTTTAAATATTTCATCTAATAATTTCTTATTAGTAATACTAAGTTTATTCAAGAAAGCATCAACTCCAGTTACCATAAAATAAATCGGCTTTATATTACTTAAGATATTTTTATCAAAATCAGAATTCTTATAATTTTCAACTAGTGTTTTTAAATATTCATTAAATTTTTCTATAAAGGCATCAAAATCTCTATCAACATATTGATAATACTTTTTAATATCACTATTTAAATTATATTCATCTGCATTTAATAATACTAAATTTCTATTTTGTTTATAAACTATTTGATTAACAAATGCATTTATAAAACTATCATATGTTGATAAATCAAGCCCACTAATAACATTAATTAAGTTTCTACCTAAGTCATATTTAACATTAGCTAAATTATCTTTACTAATTCCTACTACTAGTTCATCATCATGTTTAACATCTTTTATAATATTTTCTGAAGTAACTTCATCTGGTAAAACAGGAACACTTTTAGCTTTATAAATATTTTCTGCATTAAATAAAGTAATCTTTTCTTTAATGAAATCACTCATATTTCCATCTGTTGCAACTGCTGTTTGAAACTCATATACATTATCAATTTTAATTAACCCTCTACCAAAATTCTTAGCTGGATAATTTTTTCTAACTCCATTAATAATATAGCTAAAATCATCATCATTATTTTGATTAAGCGCATAAATAAGAGCAAAATTTTGTTTTAACTTATATTTGACCCCATTTGGAGTATTAACTGTTATTAGAAAATAAATTCCATACTTATAGCAATCACGCGTAATTGTATTTAATATATCATCATATTTACTAAATGTTTCAGCATAATTTTCAAAGTTATTAATTATAACAACTATATTTGGAACTTTAACATTACTATTTTGAATAAATTCCTTATAAGAACCACCATATTGTGAAAATAATCTCTTTCTTTCCAAAATAGTACCATTAATCATTTTAAATAAATTTTCAACTTTATCAGTATCTGTTCCTTGTAATATATCTCCAACGATATTTGAATTTTTAAACATATTTAAAGATCCTGAACCTAAATCAATAACATAGAAATTAACCTCATTTGATTTATATGAATCCATAGCTGAATAAATTAATGTTGAAATAAAGTTTTCTTTACCACTACCAGCTGCTCCATATACAAGCGCATTACCATTTTTAGTTAGTGGCAAAGTAAGTATTCTTTGCTCCTGCATTGCTGGTACATCATATTCACCAATAATCGGATTAAATACATAATCTTCTTTTTTAAATTTGTATTTTTCTTTTAAGTAATCAACTAAAATAATTGGTGGGATCTTAGCAAGCCATAATGGTTTACAAACTATATTTTGACTAACTGCTAAATCAGATAAATATTTAACTATATTTGATAACTCCTCACCTTGCGATTTAGCTAAATTCTTTACAATCTTTTTAGTTTCAACCTTTTTGATAATATATCCAATATTGTTTAAAAAATCTACTGAAGTATCAATTTCTTTCTTTATTGTATCTGATGGAACATAAGATCCACCAGCATAAGCAGCTTGTCCCAAAGTAAATACTTCATCATAACCAACTTGGAAATAAAATCTACCAGTTTGCTTCAAAAAGGCAGCATCAGGCTTTTTAATAACCTCATTACTATCCGATTTATCTTGAACTCTTAAACAAACTCTAAATCTTGTATTACTCCAAATTTGTGGATCTACTACACCACTTGGTTTTTGAGTTGCTAAAATTAAGTGAACACCGAGTGAACGTCCAATACGAGCTGTTGAAATAAGTTGATCCATAAATTCAGGTTGTTGATTTTTAAGTTCTGCAAACTCATCACAAATTATAAATAAATGTGAAACAGGTTCACTTAAAACACCTTGTCTATACATTTTTTGATACTTATATATATCAACTGTACTTTCACCGCTTATTTCTCTCGCTTTATTAAATAAAGCCTGTCTTCTCTTTAATTCAGACTCAATAGATGCTAAACTTCTTTTAATCTCATTTGCATCTAAGTTAGTAATTGTACCTATCAAATGAGGCAATTTTACGCCAGTAGTCTTATTTTCAAACGCTCCAGCAAGTCCGCCACCCTTATAGTCAATTAAAATAAATTGTACTTCATAAGGACTATAATTTAAAGCCATTGATAAAATATATGTAATAATAAATTCAGATTTACCAGAACCAGTCATACCAGCAATTAGACCATGTGGTCCATGATATTTTTCATGAAGGTCGATCGTAATAAACTCTCCATTTTTTCCTATTCCAACTGGTGCAGATAAACTCATAACAGGATCATTGCTCATCCATCTAACATTTGAATTTAATTGTTCAACTTTACCAACTTCATACATTTCCAAGAAGCTTATCTTATTAGGAAGTTTTCCTTCTACATCATTTTTAATATCAATTGGAGTATTAGCTAAAACTTTAACACATTTTTCATAATCAATAATTGTATTAAGTTCAACATTAAATCTAACAACACTATTAATATCTAGATTATCTTTAACTTCTCCAATCTTATTATCATTAGTAATTAAACTTAAATCAATAAAAGAAGTACATTGATCTGGGAAATTAGTCATCTTTTTATCCATTATAAAAATACTAAATCCAGCGTAACGTTTATTCTTTAAAATATCTTCGATTAAATCAATATCCCTAATCTTTTTAAAACTATCAGTTATTATTAAATAAACTTGATTAAACTCAGTTTTATCACTGGTATTATCTTTTCTACTATCAAATACACGTTTTAAATAGTAACATACTTCTTTATATTCTTCTGCTGATGAAGCAAAAAATCTAATACTTTTATCGTCACTAAATAGGTGTGGTGCACACTTAACAAAAGACCATTCACTCTCATGTTCTTCATCAGTTAAAATAACTATTTTTAAATCATCATAACTATGAAACGCTAATAATTGAATTAACATTCTTTTAACATAATCATGTAAATAATTCATTCCAAAAACACCACTTATATAATGTTCTTTTAAAGAATAGGGAACTGGAACATTTTCTAAATTTTTAGGTTCTTGACCTAATCTTAAAACTAAACTTCTAAGATTATCTTCCTCCATTGTAAAATGTTCTTCAGGATAATTAATATTAATTTTCATTGGACAACTACCAATACCTAAAGTTATAGATAAATAATCATCATCACTAATTCTTCTCTGCCACATTAAACTACTTTTATTTATTATAACATCAGCTGATTGTTCACTTGAAAAATAATGCATTTTAAGCATAGAAGCTTGTTCATTTTTAGCTTTACTAATTTCTTCTATTTTACTATCTATATATTTACTATATTTATTTTGTCTCTTTTTCTCTTTTATTTTATTATCAATCTTTTGATAAAATTTAGTAATTAAAGGCCATATAAATATACTAGCAAACATTGCACCACAAACAATTAAAGAAGGTGTTGCTTTTTCAATTGTAGTTGTTCCGTTTGTAACATTACTTAAAGTATTATATCCCATCATTAGAGATGACATTGACATAGTTATCATAGGTCCAATAGTTAGTAATAAAGGACTATCTTTTCCATCTTGTTTTGCAGGAGGATCATCAACTTTTATATTTAAAGTATCTAGTTTAGGAACAACCCTTGGCTTTTTATAAAAATAATCATTTTCATTATAAATATCATATACATTATCACTATTATCTTCTGTATAATCACCAGCAATGGAATTAACAATTCCAAGAGGCATAGCCCCTACACTAATATCACTATTATCTACATTATTTACATATAAAACAATATTATTTAGCCCAGCTGCACTAGAACTAACAATTATACGTAATCCATTAATAAAAATAATATCTCCAATTTTCACCTCGGAACTACTATATACCCTTGAATTATTTAAATAAACACCATAGCTACTATTATTGTTTATTAAAATTAATTTATCATTAATTGTTTTTATATAACAAGCAACATCATCTACATTTACAAATTTAATAAAATTATTATTAGATTTACCAATGCTTATTCCATTAGATATATAACTGTTAATTTCATAACAATTATACTTTTCAACAACAGGAGAACAATATATTACAAAGGTATCCTTATCTAATTCATTTTTAATTTGATAATAACTACTTATTTCTAAATAGGCATAAGGATTCATTACATTATTTTCAATATAATATACATTATTATTACTAACTAATTTCCATTTACCATTATAAGCTTCAACAAGAATTAAATTTCTTTTATTACCATTAATATCAAATGAATTAATCCAATAAGAACCACTTGGTTCATCTGGTAATATTACGTTTTTAATATAATTATTTTTTATAATATTTAGACGCATAATGTATCCTCCTATACTAATAAGATTATACAATAATTAATGATTTAAATAAAGAAAAATATGAAAACTAAATAGCTTTCATATTAATTATAATTATTCAAAATGAATTGTCGTATCTCCAGCCTTATCAGTAAATGATAAATCTAAATTATCATATATTTCATCATTTGTTCCAATATCGTCCCCAAAATCTAATGATGTATCACCCAAACGATCAACAAAATCACCGTCACTTGGAGTAGCTGGCTCACTTGGAGTTGATGGCTCACTTGGAGTTGATGGCTCACTTGGAGTTGTCGGCTCACTTGGAGTTGTCGGCTCACTTGGAGTAGCTGGCTCACTTGGAGTTGTCGGTTCACTTGGAGTTGTTGGTTCACTTGGAGTAGCTGGCTCACTTGGAGTTGTTGGCTCACTTGGAGTTGTTGGCTTACTTGGAGTTGTTGGCTCACTTGGAGTTGTTGGCCTACTTGGAGTTGTTGGCTCACTTGGAGTTGTTGGCTTGCTTGGAGTTGTCGGCTCACTTGGAGTTGTTGGCTCACTTGGAGTTGTTGGTTCACTTGGATTATGTACACCACTATTTCCAGGTTCTACACTATCACTTGAAAGAGGTGCATTTCCAGGATTCCAAGAACTATCTTGAAGATTATCCTTACTTTTATCATATTTTCCAACTTCAATTACATTACCTACGGCAACTTCACTAGCAACTTGATCAGCAGTCCAAGTCTGATACTCTTTCTTAACAGAATCATAAACAACATAAACATCACCATTATCGGTATGTTTAACTTCAGTTATTAATCTAAAATGAGTTGAACCACGATTTAAGAAAATAACAGATTTTCCATCATTAACAGCATTATAAACATCATTAATTGATGAATATCTAGTCTTATTAACATCTAAGCCTAAATTAACACCAGTATTATAAGATAAATCATAATTTCCACCAGGTGCACCATTTACACTACTCGCATACGCTAACTTTTTAATTTCATCCATTGTCAAATTATGACCAGATTTTAATTGATAAGCCATAACCATAGAGAAAAAACCACATCCATCAGATTTTAAACTTCCAGATCCATAAGGAATAGAAGAATAAGTATCATCTTGTGTTAAATAATTTATTCCATAGTTTAACAATACATCTCTAACAGCAACTAAATCTAATACCTTGCCACTTGCTACCATACCATTAAACCAGTTATTTAATTCACTACCAATAATATTTTCTAGATTATCAAAGTTATCTGATACCTCAGAAAGCATTTTAATTAGTCCTGTAAGAGTTCCTTCAAAATTTGCAATTGGAGCAATAATATCAGTTACAACAGCACTTCTATATTGTTCAGCACCATTGCTTCTCCATGATTCAGGTATAACATTTTCGACATTATTAACTTTATCTAAAGAATCACAAATATTTTTTACATTAGAAGATAACGTAGAAATATCACTTGCAATACCACTATAATTTACTTTTATATTCGCCATAAAATCTCTCCTAAAAACCTAAGCAATTTGTATATGTTTCCTCATGTTTTTCATAATAATCAGCAGCAGTATTTAAATTTTGAGCAATAATATCAAATTCTTCTAAATAAGATTTCAAAGACGCAATAGCATCTGTAAAAAAAGCAATATAGGCTGTTTGGGCTTCTCCTGACCAATTTGCCTGAAAACTAGAAACAAGTCCTTCTAAATTTGTAACAGCTCCAACCATTGATTCATGTTCAGCTAATAACTTTTCAGAATATTGTCTTAAATCATCTATATTATATTCAATTTTCATAATATCCTCCCTAATTATTCAAATATATTTTCACCAAAAAACTATTAATTAAATAGTTCTTTAGTCAAAGCATATTTAAATGCTTTAATTTCCATTTGCAGCATTTGCAGCTTTTTGTTCATTTTCAGCATATTGATTTCTAGCTTCAGCTAAAAGTCTATTTACTTTTGATGTTGCTTCAGGAACTTTAACAAATGCAGTTTTCTTTAATTCATTAAAACGAGCTTCATATTCACCAGCAGAAAAACCACTATAAACGTCTCCACTATTAATTCTTGAATAAAGACCAGAAATTGATTCTAATGTTGATTGTACTTCATTAACAACACTATTTATATTTCCAATAACTTCTGAAGCTTGTTCGTAATCTATATAAATTTTTCCCATTTTATTTTTTCCTTTCTAATTATTTAAACATTCCAGCATTAGATGTATCAGTATCACTAAATGAATTTGCAGCACTTGCAAGTGAAGTATGTGTACTTCTTACTGTAGCTAACATATCATTATATAAAGCAACTACTTCATCTAAAGCAACTTGAGCAGCAGTTGCAGCTTCTCCAGTCCAACAAGAATTTAGTTTTTCTTGATTTTCTTTGATTCTCTTAATTTCAGTTTCTAATTCATCAGCTTGATTAGAAATCATAGAAGCAATATCTCTTACTCCTTCAGTATCAATATTTAATACAGCCATTTCTTCTTTCCTTTCTATTAAATCAAAATTAATTTTGATCCATTTATTATTTTAGAATCTTTAATATACATATCATTACTATATTCAGTACCATTATCTCTATCAATTACTCTAATATCATTAAAACTTTTATTATACATTCCGCTAGCTTTACTATTAACCTCGGCTAATAAAATTTTTTTAATCGTCCCAATTTTTCTATTATTAGGAATTTCAACATCAAATGTCAAATTAATAACAGGAACGATTACAGTAACTAAATATTTATTCATGATACCTCACATCCACATATATTGTATATCAATTATTATTTTACACTATTAATTTATTTTAATAAATAATTATTAAATAAAATCTGTAAAATTTATGTAAACAATTTAGATAGAAACAGACTCAATACTATTTTTCAAATCATTTAAATATTTTTCACAATTCCCCAAAGTAGTTAACGCACTAATATATTCAGATTTATATGTTGCAACTTTCGGATTATCAATAAGTACAGGCTGTCCGTCTCTATATATTATATTTCCGTTTACATCAGTTTTAGTAATTGTTTTTGGGGCATTAGTATAAGTATTATACTTGGTACTACAATCATTATATGTATTAGTATAAGTACCACTATAATAAGTTTTGTATGTTGTAATTTTGCTAACAACTCCTAAACAAGAATTACATAATTGAACCATGCCTAATATGTCAGTATTTTTTAAGTAATTAGTACCATTGTTAAATGTACTATCATATTTTGCTTGAGTATTTAATGGTAAACCATCACCGTTTTCATAATTAACTTCATTTAAAACACTTCTAAAATTTTCAACAGCCTGTTTTATAGCTGCATCATCAACATTCTCATAATAATTTGCAATTTTATCCTTCATATTTTATTTCTCCTCTCAAAAATGTGTATATATATCTATATTACCTTGACCACAAGAATCATAAACCTTACCAAATCCAAATGGAGTATCAACAATAACTGCATTTTCGCTATTTATTTGACCAACCCAATGGCTAGTACCATCTTCATTATATCCCAAGTTATATTTATCAGCACAAATAATATAGCCATCTTTATCTCTATAGATTCCATCATCGCAAAGATAAAATTGATCTATAAACATATGTTTTGAATCATCAGGATAGTAAGAGTATACTCTTTGATAAGATCCAGTCTCTTCATATAATTGCTTTGAATAATCACTCGTTTTTTCATCACCATTAACAAGTCCCCATTTACAAAAATCATATTCCTGCCCAATTTCCGTAGGTGTTTGTTGAACAGCAAATTGTAAATTATATTCTTGAATATTTTCTCTAATTAATGGATTACCATTTCTGCTAGCATAGTGAAGATCTTTAGGAGTAATTTGTACATTAGCAATCTCGCCATATTTTTTAACAACACTATTATAAAAATTATTTTTTGTTAAATCATTAGATTCATAAATAACATTTCCACTTGCATCAATCTTAACAATACTATCATAATATTGTCTAACTAAACTATTTACTAAATCATTATCACTAGTTCCAGGATATGTATAATTGCCATTCTCAATATTAACAACAGCAGTACCAAGTTCTTTATAAAATTTATTTAATACTGTCTTTCGTTCATTATCAGGTAAATCTGCTAAATTGCCAATATCAATATTTATTCCATCATTTGTTTTTAAAGTGATAGTACTTAATTCATAATAGTTGTTATCACCAAATTCAAAATTGTCCGCATTCCCTAGTAAATTAGTAACATTACTGCCAATTAAATTATCAATTTTTTCTAAATCTAAAGCACAATTATTTATCTTATCATTAAATGTATTAGAATGTTCTTGAAACACTTCAAACTTTAAACTAAGTTGTTCTTTATAATAGTTAAGTGTCAAACAAACATCTGAAATAACATTATTTACATTATCATAATTATCCTTAATATTATCACATACATTTTTTACATATATGCCATCATTTATCAAATCATTTGTTAAAACCTTAACATTTCCAGCCATATTATCACCACCCCAAATAATTTAGGATACTCTACCTTTACAATAATTATTATAATAAATTATACCAAAACAATAAATAATAATTTAAATTTTATCGTAAATTAATTGTAAAGAAAAAGAACTATTAAAGTTCCTATAATCCAACATAACCGCCAATACCAAAAGGAATGCCCGTTATATATAAAAGTAAAATAATAACTAACCACATAATAAGTGTACAAAGAGAATAAGGTAACAAATATTTAATATTTCCAAATAAACCATCTTCCTCATTTACGCTATATAATTCCATAAATGCTAAATAAATAATGAAATAAGCCATTATCGGTGTTAAACCATATGTAATGCATTCTCCGGCTCTAAATATCAATGTGGCAAATTCAGGACTAAGTCCCTCATTCATAAATGCAGGAACCACTGTTGGACTAAGTATAGCCCATTTACTTAAAGTACTAGGTAAAAATAATGTTGATAAAGCACTAAATATAAATGTTATAGCAACAAGTACAATGCCGCTTAAATTACCACTATTAATAAGATTTGCAAAATAACTTACAACTAAATTACCTATATTACTTGATTTAAAAATAAATATCAAACTAGAAGCAAAGAAAATAAATACTAAAACATTTCCTATTTTATCTAAACTATAACTTAGAGAGTCAAATACTTCTTTAGCAGTTTTTATTTTTTTAGTTGCAAAACCATAAACAAAACCTAATATAAAGAATAATATAACAATTACAAAAACATATCCTTGACTAAAGAAACTATTATAACCAAATAATTTATCAATATAATACTTTTGACTATAATCTAAGAAATTGCCGCCAAGTGGAGCATAAGGAATAATATTATAAATTATAATTATTATATAAATAACTCCAAAAAATAATGAAATTAATAATCCTCTTTTTTCTTTCTTAGTTAAATAATCTTCTGTCTCATCCATAAGTTCATAATGTCCCAGTTTTGGAACAATTATCTTCTCAGTAATACTAGAAATAATTAAAGCTAGTACAATTGCCACAACAATCATTACAAATATAAAAGAAAATACTCCCATACTATAATCTTTAGATAATAATGAAGCCGCTTGATTGGTATAAGCAATTACTGCAGTATCAATACTACTCATAAAAATATTAATACCACTTCCACAAGCAATTGAAGCAAAAGAACAAATAATTCCCGCCTTCGGATGTCTCTTTCCATATTTAAATAGTAAAGCTGCTAAAGGAATCATAATAATATATCCCAAATCTCCAGCAATCGAAGAAAGTATGCAAACAAACGATAACACAAAAGTAACAATTTTCTTATTCGTATTTCTAGTTAGTACATAAAAAAGCGAATCTAAAAATCCTGTTTTATCCATTACTCCAATACCCATTAACGTAATAATTAACATAGATAGTGGAACAAATGATGCAAAATTTGATACTGCATTACTAAATATAACTTTTAATCCATGTAAACTAAATAAATTTTCACTTGATACTAATTCTCTAACATAAGTTCCATTATTAGTAATTCTATTATAAGTAGTAGTAACATTAAATAAATTAAGCACACCACTTAAAACAACTATTATAAACATTAAAATACAAAATGAAATTATTGGATGTAACGCTAATTTACCTTTAATCTTTTTTATCCTCTTCATTAATAATTCTCCTTAATTTTTTTTCAAACTCCAGTCTATCCATCATTATCTCATGATTACAATTAACACATTTAATTTTTATATCCACACCCGTTCTTGTTATCTTCCACAAATTTGTTCCACAAGCATGGTCTTTCTTCATAATAACTAAATCATTAACTTTATATTTCATTAATTTTCATCCAAATCTATATTTAATAATTCAAATATTCTATTTAAATCTTCTTCTGTGTTAAATGGAATTACAATCTTACTATCTAGTACACTAACTCTTAATCCTAGCTTTTCCTTTAAAGCATTTTCATAAACACCATATTTGTTTATTTTAATACTTTGTCTCGTAATAGGTTTTCTCTTTGGAATAGATTCATCAGTACTACTAATAAGTTCTAATTCTCTAACCGAAATTTTTTCCTTAGCAACCTTATCAGCAAGTTCATTAATTACGTTTTCATCATCAAACTTAGATAAAACTCTTGCATGTGAAGCACTTATCTCTTTATTATTGATTTTTTCCTTAACAGGAGAAGGTAAATTTAAAAGTCCTAATGCATTAGTAATATAAGAACGACTCTTACCAAATTTTTTAGCAACCTCATCTTGACTCAATCCAGTAGTTTCAATATATTTCTTAAACCCCTCAGCAAGTTCTAAAGGAGATAAATCTTCTCTTTGAATATTTTCTAAAATAGCAATATCCATCATTTCTTGATCAGTAAAATCCTTAACAACGGCAGGAATAGTTTCCAAACCTGCAATTCTACTTGCTTTTGTTCTTCTTTCACCAGCAACTAACTCATAACCTTTAATACTTTTTTTAACAATAATCGGTTCAACAACACCATGTATTTTAATTGACTCAGCAAGTTCATTTAAAGCATCTTCATTAAAATATGTTCTAGGTTGATATGGATTGCTCCTAATTTCTGATAAATTAATTTGTTTAATTTCATTATTATTATTCGCATTATCAACTATATTTTGTTCAAATGCATCAATATCAACATTTTCACTGCCAAATAATTGCTCTAATCCCTTACCTAAGGCTCTTCTTTTATTCTCCATCTCTTTCAATTACCTCCTTAGCTAAATTCATATATGCGAGTGCTGCCCTACTATTAGGTTCATATTCATTAATAGGCATTCCATGACTTGGTGCTTCAACTAATCTAATTAATCTAGGTATTATAGTATTAAAAGTTTTATCTTTAAAATATTTTCTAACCTCTTCAACTACCTCATATCCTAAATTAGTTCTTGAATCTAAAAGTGTTAAAAGAACACCCTCGATTTTTAAATTTGGATTTAACCTTGTTTGTGTCATAATAATTGTATTTAATAATTGACTAATTCCCTCAAGCGCAAAAAACTCACATTGTACAGGAATAATAACAGAATCACTAGCAACAAGTGCGTTAGTCGTTAACACACCAAGTGAAGGAGGACAATCAATAATAATATAATCATAATTATCTTTTACTTCACTTAAAGAATTTCTAAGCTGTTCATTCTTTTTAAATTCAGAATCATTATGTCCTTTTTCTAATAATTCATAGTCAATACCAGCTAAATTTATAGTAGCTGGAATAATAGAAAGCAAGTCAAAACTTGTTTTCTTAATTGCCTTTCTAATTGGACTATCACCATTAAGAACATCATAAATACTAGCCTTAATTTCGCCCTTATTTACACCTAACCCAGTAGTCGTATTACCTTGCGGATCTAAATCAATAATTAATGTTTTTTTGCCCAACTTTCCTAATGAAGCAGCTAAATTAATACTAGTAGTAGTTTTACCAACACCACCCTTTTGATTAACTAATGAAATAACTTTTGTCATATTACCACTCTTTTTCTATCACTTTTTATTTTATCATATATAAACAAACTTGTGTAAAAAAACTGTTCTTAAAACCAAAAAAAGAACATTACTTTTCAGTTTTGTCCTTTTTCTTTTTAGTTTTAGTTATTTTATCCTCTTTTGTTTCTACAACTTCTTGATCATCTTTTGGTAAATGACCATTAGCAACTAAATAATCTATTTCCTCTTTTGTTAAAGTTTCTTGTTCTAATAAGCTTTCTGCAATTAGTTTTAATAAATCCATATTTTCTTTAATTATTTTAGTTGCTTTAGCATGACATTCATCTATAATTTTACGCATTTCCATATCAATCTCATTAGCAACTTCATTAGAGAAATTATGTGATTTATTATAATCTCTACCTAAGAATACACTACCTTCTTGTTGTTCAAACTGTAATGGTCCTAAATCACTCATACCATATTCAGTAACCATCGCTCTAGCAATTTTAGTAGCCTTTTCAAAATCATTATGTGCTCCAGTAGTAACCTCACCAAAAACTAATTCTTCAGCAGTTCTACCACCAAGTAATCCAGTAATTTCTTCTAATAAATCAGTTTTAGTTGAACAAATCTTTTCTTCACTTGGAATCATCATATTATATCCACCAGCTGCTCCTCTTGGAATAATTGTAACTTTTTGAACCACATTTGCATGTTCTAATTTAAGTCCAATAACAGCATGTCCAGCCTCATGATAAGAAACAAGTTTTTTATCATTTTCACTATATTTTCTAGAAACTTTTGCAGGTCCCATTAAAACTCTATCAGATGCTTCATCTATTTCAGCCATACCAATAGAAGGTAAATTTCTTCTAACAGCTAAAAGTGCCGCCTCATTAAGTAAGTTTTCTAAATCTGCCCCACTAAATCCTGGTGTTCTCTTAGAAATATTTTCTAAATTAACGTCATTACCAAATACTTTATTTTTAGCATGAACTTTTAATATAGCAAGTCTTTCTTTTTGATCAGGTAAACTAACAGTAACTTGTCTATCAAATCTTCCTGGTCTTAAAAGTGCCGGATCTAAAACATCAGGTCTATTAGTAGCAGCTATGATAATAATACCCTCATTAGCGCCAAATCCATCCATTTCAGTTAATAGCTGATTTAAAGTTTGTTCTCTTTCATCGTGACCTCCGCCTAAACCAGTACCTCTTTGACGGCCAACTGCATCTATTTCATCAATAAATATTAAACATGGAGCTGTTTGCTTAGCTTGTTTAAACATATCTCTAACACGAGATGCACCTACACCTACAAATAATTCTACAAAATCAGAACCACTTATATAATAAAATGGCACATTAGCCTCACCCGCAACAGCTTTAGCAAGTAAAGTTTTACCAGTTCCCGGAGGACCTACAAGTAATACACCTTTAGGAATTCTAGCACCCATTCTTTGAAATTTCTTTGGATTCTTTAAAAAATCAATTAATTCAGCAACTTCTTCTTTTTCTTCAGTTAAACCAGCAACATCACTAAAATGTGCTTTAGCTTCTTCACTTAATTTAGCCTTACTTCTACCAAAATCCATACTATTATTATTAGATTTTCCTAATTTAGAAAATAACCATAACATAGCTCCAATTAACATAATAGTTGGAACAACATTTAAAATAACAGCAAGAACATTATTATTTTCCGGATTTTCACCAGTAATAAGAGTAATACCATCACTCTCAACATACTCCATAACTTTATTAACAACAGCATCTGATAATGGTGCATTAACCTTAAATGATTCTTTACTACCATATTCTTTAAGCGAACCAGTAATATAATACACACCCGCTCCACTCTTAGCAGTTATTTCTAAATCTTTAACATCCTTTTTATCTAATTCAGAAATAAATTGATCATAAGTAAACACATTAACTTTATATTGTGATAATTCATAGAATGACATAATTCCAACAATTATTAATAACAATACAAAATATGGCATACTTTGTTTAACATAATTATTATTTTTTTTCATTAATACTCTCCTTTTTTATATACTTGATTATTATATCATAATCTTCATTAATTTGCCTATCAAATTTACTCTTTTTAACACCAGGTATCCACAAAATTTTATTATTATCATCACACACAATTGGATATCTGTCCCTATCAAGCCTATTAATCTTTGCCTCACTTAAAATTTCACCTACTTTTTTAGTTCCATTTTTAAGTTCCATTTTATCTCCATTAGTCCTATTTCTAACATGTATAGGAAGCTTAATATCTTTAAAATTAAGCCTAATAAGATAATTACTCTTAACTATATCAGTAAAATCCACTTTAAATAATTTCCCTAATTCTAAATTAATTTCATTATTTAATTCATAATCATAATTATTAATATTTTCTTTATCTCTAATTTCAATTTTATTATAAAACTTATAAACTTCCTTATTTTCCGGCAAATTTATCACTTTATTAGCTTTACCACTATAAATTAGATCCATAACTAATCTAACATGTTTATCATTTATTCTGCTTATATCGTCATTATATATTTCGAACAATATTTTTTGTACTAATAATTTAACTATAAACTCAGGTAAATTAATTACCTCATTTATATCTAAATATTTCTTTTCATCATAAAGTACACTCTTATAACCAATTACCTCCTCATCAACATAATTATAATAATCAATTATATTATTACTAAACTTTATGAATTTTTTATGAATTTTTGGATTAATCTCTTTAAACTCAGGAAGAATCTTATGTCTATAAATATTTCTTGTATGAACAAGTTCTAAATTAGTTTTATCAATTGCATAAGGAATATTATTCATTTTATTATATTTTTCAATATCATTTTTAGTAACAAATATTAAAGGTCTAACTAAATTATATTTATCAGTTTTAGTAAAAACATTAAATCCAGCATACCCTTTAAAAGAAGAACCTCTACTAATTCTCATAAGTACAGTCTCAACTAAATCATCACCATGATGTGCTGTAAATAAATAATTAGCATCATATTTTCTTACAATTTTCTCAAAAAAATTATATCTTTTAATTCTAGCAATATTCTCAATATTGCCTTTAGGATAATCATCAATAACATACCCTTCAAAAATTAAATTATTCTCATTACAATATTTTTCTAATAATTCATATTCCAAATCAGATTCACTTCTTAACTTGTGGTTTACATGAGCAACTATCACATTAATATCTAACTTTTTCAAAATATCCAATAAGCACATTGAATCAGGGCCATATGAACAAGCAAGTACTACTTTAGAATTAATATTTAAATTTTTTATATAATTAATAACCTCTTCCATAACGCCTCCAATTCAATATGTAGTTTATCTTAAATACCAAAATTTGTAAAGCACTAATAAATTGTTACAAAAACGGTTATCCGTGCATAATTAAGGCCTAAATTAAGTAAAATACAAATAAAGAAGTAAGGAGAAACGAAAAAATGAAATTTAAAGAAGCTGTAAGCAAAAGAGTAATAGGAATATGTGAAGAAAGAGATATTACACCAAATAGATTATCTGAGATGTCAACAGTTCCATCTTCAACATTAAGAGATTTAATTAATTGTCATATTAATAATCCAAGTTCTTATGTAATATATCAAATATGTAAAGCCTTAAATATTTCTTTAGAAGAATTCTTTAATAATGAATTATTTGACTTTAATAATATAGAAGACTAAAAGATATTAGCAAAATATCTTTTTTATTTTTATTAAATTTAATCAAACAAAAACCTCATAAACACTAAGTTTATAAGGTTTAAAAGAAACATATTTCCTATCGTTTGCTAAATTGTGGTGCTCTTCTAGCCTTTTTAAGACCATATTTTTTACGTTCTTTAACTCTTGGATCACGAGTTAAGAATCCATTAGCTCTTAATACTTTATTATAAGCATCATCTCTTGTTTGATCAGAATCCTTATCATATTCTTTTAATGCTTTAGCAATAGCAAGTCTAATTGCACCAGCTTGTCCAGAGAATCCACCACCATTAACTTTAACAGCAATATCAAAAGTATTTTCATTATTAGTTAAAACTAAAGGTTGTTTTACATCAAGAACTAAAGTTCCATAAGGCATATATTCATTAATGTCTTTTCCATTAACAGTAATTATACCTTTACCAGCAGTCATTCTAATTTGAGCAACTGATCTTTTTCTTCTACCTGTAGCAGTAATTTCTTTCATCATTAATCCTCCTAATCAATAGTTATAGTTGTAGGTTTTTGAGCAGCATGATTATGTTCACTACCAGCATACACAAATAACTTACGGTACATATCTCTACCTAATGGTCCATTAGGAAGCATACCCTTAACAGCTCTTTCTACCATTTCAACTGGATATTTTTCAATCATAGTCTTAGCGTTTCTTTCTCTAAGTCCTCCTGGGAATCCAGAATGATTGTAATACATCTTATCATTTAATTTATTACCAGTTAATTTAACCTCTCCAGCATTAATAATGATAACATAGTCTCCACAATCAATATGAGGAGTAAAAGTAGGTTTATTCTTTCCTCTTAAGATATGAGCAGCTTTAGTAGCAACTCTACCTAAAGGTTTACCAGCAGCATCAATAACATACCACTTACGGTCAACAGTTTCTTTTGTTTGCATAAATGTTTTCATATTTCTTAATTCCTTCCTTTATCAATTACTTTAATTATCACCCACATAAAAATCAGTAACCAATAAAAATGTACCAATATGAATTATATGAAATCCCTAATTAAAAGTCAAGCCAAAAAAGTTCTATTTTCCGGATTTACCAAAATTTCCATCCAAAAAAAGACTATAAATAGCCTTCAACATCATTAATTATGTCCAAAGCATTTAACTTATAAAGCATTTTATCATAATTTAAAGCCTCTTCCATATATGTTTGTTCTTGTTTATTATCTTTATTAAGATAAACATTTAAATATTTCGCATTACTACTTGTTATAATTCCAGTACTTTCTAATCTTTTAATAATATGTTTATAACTTACCCTATAAACTTTACTAAAAATATCAATTTCCTCAAAACTAATTTTCTTTCTAGATTCACCAAACTCACGAATTAAAGCTTTAGCTGGAATTAAAAGAGATAAAGCAAAAACATCAGTTAATTTAGATTTATCCTTCTCATTAGAAATAATTAATAACTCTCCTAAAAACTTTGCAACATTAAATCTTTGTGAATAACCATTATTTTCCTTTGGAACAATTATAACCGGAACATTATTAATAGTTTCATAAAATCCCACAAAACCAGAAGTAACACTATCTTTATCTAAAGTCATAACAACAATATCATGTTCTTCAAGTAAATAAATCAAATTATAAATTGGATCATTAATAGGAAGTTGAAAAAATATTCTTAATTTAGTAGCTAAACTTTCTGCCTCATTAACAGTATTAATAATATGTACCCCAAATTTATTAACTAACTTTATATTAGATTTATCAAGTAACTCAAAATAATTATCAACCTTACTTTGAATTAATGACTTTATCTTATCACTTTTAGCATCGCTTGTCCCAACAGCTAACTTCAAATTAGTAAATTTAATTTGAGAAGAATTATCTACTTTTAAAATATCATCCAAACTAACCCCATACACATCAGCAAGCTTATTTAATTTATCTAAAGAATGATTGACTTTATTTCTTTCATACTTTAATAATCCCGGAGCAGACAATCCAACTTTACTACCAGCCTCAGTTAATGATAAATTACATCTTAATCTAAATAATTTTAAATTATCTCCTATACTTTTCATATAACACCTGTTAATATCTTTCTAATTAAATTCTAGCAAATTAACTCAAAAAAATCAAATTAATTTTTTTTAAGATTTTTAATTTACATAACAAATATATTGTGTTTTAATAATTGTAAAGGGTGGTAAATAATGTACGAAAATAAAATGAATTTAATTAATAATTTAGCTAAGGATTTAATATATTACTTTAAATCTGAAAATAATGTAACTTTATATAAACTTAAAAAATATTTAACCAACTCCAATAACTTAAACATTGATATAAATGATTTAATTAACTTACTAGAAATAAATGGAATTATTTATTTTTATAATGATAAGTATAAACTATTTAAAGAATATACTAATATAGAAGAATTAGAATCAAAACTAAGAGAAAATGAAAGTCTAATTAAAGCTGAACTAATTAGCAACTTTAATATGAATTTAAATATTGAAACTATTTCTAAACAAAAATTATTTTCATACATTTTAAATTATACTAATTTTAGTAATTCAATAAATAATATTTTAATATATTTAAAAGAAAATGATATTATATTTCAAAAAGAAGACTATTTATATATAACATATAAAGAAAATCAAGAAAAGGACTTAATAAAAGAACTTAAATCAGAAGGAATTAAAGAATACACTAACCTAATAAACTTTATTAAAAATACTAAATCAATTGAAATAGATGACTTCGTACTAAAAATAATTGAATTAACCGATATTCAAAATAAAATTCATAGCTTAATTAACATTCTAGTTAATGAAAACATAATTTATGAAACAGATGACGAATATATAAATTTGCATGATAACGAAATTGTTAATTTAAAATTTAACCAAGTTATTAATCAAAATTTTATACAGGAAATAGTTTCACAAACCAAAGAATTTTTTGAAAACAAAAAGGAATCAGACAAATCAGAACTTATCAAATTTATTAATAAAAACACCCCCCCATGTTCAATTTTAATAGATAATCTAATTTCCATTCTAGAAGACGAAGGTATTATTTTTGAACTAGATGGTATATATAAGTTAATGCCTTCTGATTATCACATTGGAAAAATTCAAAATAGTGCCAAAGGAAATCCATACATAGCTCTTGATGATGGAACTAATTTAATGCTAAATAAAGAAACTATAAATGGTGCCTTACCAAACGATGAAGTAGTTTATTATATAAATTCAAAGAAAAAACCAAAAGAAGGAAAAGTAATTAAAATAATTGAAAGAACATCATCTCCCGTTCTTTGTGAAGTAAAAGAAAAAGAAGGAAAGAAAATATTAGTTCCTCATAACGTTAAAGGTATTTTAAACCTAAGAGTAAATAAAAATGAACTTAAAAATTTACTAAATGGTGATTATGTATTAGTTAAACCAGATAAAGAAAAAATAAATGATGGATTTAACTGTCATCTAGTTAGTGATAGAATCATATTAACAGATACTAACTTAAGTCCAGCCCTTGCTTTAATTGCAATTGAACACGAATGTAATCCTGACTACTGCGATGAAGTATATGAAGAAATAAAGAATATTCCTGATGAAGTGTCTGTTAGCGATATTGAAACAAGAAAAAATCACGACCTAAGAAATAAAAATATCTTTACAATTGATGGTATATCTACAAAGGATATGGATGATGCCGTTGGGATTGAAATTCTTCCTAATGGAAATTATCAACTAACTGTCAGTATTGCCGAACCTAATCATTACGTAAAAAAAGACACAGCAATTTATAAAGAAGCAATTAATAGATGTTTTACAATGTATTTATTAAATACTGCTATTCATATGTTTCATCCTAAACTAGCAAACGGAATTTGTTCATTAAATGAAGGTGTTGATAGATTAACTAAAAGTGTAATTATTGAAATAGATCAAAATGGCGAAATAGTTAATTCTAAAATTTGCAAATCAGTTATTAATTCTAAAAAGAAAATGACGTATGACGATGTTAATAGTATTCTTGAAAACCAAATAGTACCAGAAGGATATGAAACATTTGTAAAAGATATTCTTCCTATGAAAAAAATATCTGATAAAATTTGGGATAAAAAAGAAAAAGAAGGATTAATTGAACTTAATGCAATTAAACATGAAGTGAGTCTAGATAGTAATAATAATGTTGAGCTAGCAGAAGAAGAACGTGGCCCAGCCCAAAAAATGATTGAAATTTTCATGATACTTGCTAATACTGAAATTGGAACACTTCTAAAAAATTCACCATTTCCAGGCATATACCGAGTTCATGAAGAAAGTAATAAAAGAAAAATTTATGAATTAATTAATATTTTAAAAGATTTAGGAATTCATATTGATAAAAAAGAAATTGAAACAAATCCAAGAATAGCCAAAAAAATTATAAAAGAAGCTCAAAAATTTAATAATACACAATTAGATCTTATTTGTAATTTAATTCTTCAAACATTTAAACGTGCCAAATATACATCAACAGAAGGAATACACTGGGCATTAGATTTACAAATTTATACTCATTTTACAAGTCCAATTAGAAGAATAGCTGACTTTATAGTTCACATGATAATCGATGACTTATTTGAACTATATAATACAGATGAATTAGTAATAAGAGAAAATTATAAACCTGTAAAATATGAAGCAGATATTCCTAAAAGAGAATACGCTTTAATGAAAATGGAAATTGATGACATAGCTAGAGAAGCAACTCGTAAAGAAAGACTATATGGTCAAGCAGAAAGTAAATCAAATAAATTATATCTTTTAAACTCCTTAAAAGACAAAATTGGAACAAATTACAACGCTACTATTCAAATGATATTCGGCGATAACTTAGTAGTTAAAACTGAAGATGGAATAGAGGGAATTATTTACTTTAATAACATAAATGGAGACACTTTTGATCTTATATCTAAATCTAAAAAACGTTTCTTAAGAGGCCGTTACACTGGTGAAACATATAAAATTGGAAATGAAGTAAATATCACAATGACTAACATAGATGAATTCTCAGGTGATATTGAATTTAACTTAAATTACAAACGAAAAAATCTTGCATCAAGAGGAAAAGTATTAACTCACAAACCAAACAAAAAATAACCTATGAACTAAATCATAGATTATTTTTTTATTCATTAATATTTAAATTATGTGCTTTAATATAAGAAATAAATTTATTTTTGAAATTAGCAAGTTCTTCATTACTTAAAGTATGATCTTTAGATCCAACTACATAACTAATAGTTATGTTTTTATTTTCTCCATTATCATAAATATCTTTTAAGCTTCTCTTTATAATTAATTCATCACTAAATCTATCAAGTATTTCTTCAACATCATTATATAAAGTATTATTTTTTACAGTAATAGTGTAATCAAGATTTACACTTGGATACTTACTTACATCTTCATAAATATATTGTTTATCATCAATTTCTTCAAATAAATCAAAATCTATATCAGCACAAACATAAGTCTTTTTCTTACCAATCTCTTTAGCAATATTCTTGTTAAATACACTAATCTTTCCAACTACAACATTATTAACAATAACATCTAAGGTTAAATCTTTAATATAATATTCTCTATTTAAACCAAGTTCGAATTTAACATCTGTATTTTTAACTGACTTAAATACATACTTAACAATATCTTTTAACTGATAATAAAGATTTGCCTCTTCATTTATACTATCACATAATAATATATTTAAATGTCTCTTTGACTTATTATCATCAATAATAGTACCTATCTCAAATATCCCAAATTTATCATAATTATTTGAATTATTAACACTTGCTTCTAATAAGCTTAAATTTAAATCATTTCTTAAAATATTATCATCATTCTTACCTAATAATTTAACATTTTGAACATCAACATTTATTTTCTTTAAAAATGAAGTCTTATTCCATAAATAAGAATGAATCTCATGTAAATTATATTTAGTAGCAAGTAAATACTTAACCTTATACTCTAAATCATAAGTTTTTTCTGGATTACCAAAACTCATAGCCATCTTAAGTGGTACATGTTCAAAATTTTCATATCCATACATTCTTGAAATTTCTTCAATTACATCAGCTGCAATTGTTATATCTTTTGTTGACCTAAATGTTGGAACAGTTATCTTAAATTCACTAGGTGTATTCTTAACAATAAAATCTAAAGATTGTAAAATATTTATAACTAATTCATCACTAATATTAAATCCCATATATTTATATAAATAATTTTTATCTAATATAATCTCATTTTCTTTTTGAATTGTAGGATATACATCAGTAATACAAGAACCATATTCTGCATCTGGATTTTCATCAAATAGCAACTTAATAAATCTTCTAGCTGCTGTAATTGCCATATTTGGATCTAAACTCTTCTCGTATCTTGCACTTGCTTCAGTTCTAAGACCTAATCTAACAGCAGTTTTTCTAACAGTAGATGCTTCAAATGTAGCAGACTCTAACACGATTGAATCAGTATCTTCTAATATTTCGCTATCTAATCCGCCCATTACTCCAGCAATTGCAAAATACTCACCATCATTTTTAATCATTAAATCATCTTTAGTAAGTTTTCTTTGAACTCCATCCAAAGTAGTATAAGTATCAAAATCATTAGCAAGTCCAACTTCAATATCTTTAACAACTCTTGAATCAAAAGCATGCATTGGTTGACCAAGTTCAAGCATAACATAATTAGTTAAATCAACTAGTAAATTAATAGAACGCATACCAGCATAGTATAAAAATATTTGCATCCACATTGGTGTTTTATTATTAGTAATATTTTCTATTTTAGTACCAACATATCTATAACATAATTTCGGATTATCTATTTTAATATTTAAAGGTTTTTTATCAACAATAGTTCTATCAAGTTCTAAAGGTAATAAATCATGTCCGGTAATTGCTGCAACTTCTCTAGCAATACCATAATGTCCCCATAAATCAGGTCTATGTGTTAAAGATTTATTATCAATCTCAACAATTATATCCTCAATTGGAAATAATTTTTTAATATCTACACCTACTGGAGTATCTTCCGGAAATTCGATTATTCCAGAGTGATCATCAGAAATACCTATTTCTTTTCCACTACACATCATACCATAAGACATTATACCAACTAAAGGTCTAGGTTCAATAGTAATACCACCAATATGGCCACCTACTTTAATACAAGCACCTATCATTCCAACTCTTACATTCGGAGCACCACAAACAATTTGTAATACTTCATCTCCAACATCAACAGTTAAAACATGTAATTTTTTAGAATCTGGATGATTAACGCAAGTTAAAATCTTACCAGTAACTATTCCATCAATGTCTTTTCCAACCTCAGTTACGCCTTCAACCTCAGCGGTTCTAATTGTAAACTTATTCCATACATCTTTAAAATCAATAGAACTACTATCTTTAATATGTTTTTTTAATATATTACAAGAAATTTTCACTTTTAAACACCTACTTTACATTAAATTTTTCTAAGTATCTTAAATCACCTGAATTTAATACTCTTATATCACCAATTTTATATTTCATCATTGCAAGTCTTGTTAAACCAAGTCCAAACGCAAAACCTGAATATTTTGTACTATCAATTCCGCCTTCTTTTAAAACATTTGGATGAATCATACCACAAGGACATAACTCAAGCCATCCCGAATTTTTACAAGTAGGACAACCTTTACCATCACAAATAGTACATGAACAATCAAGTTCAAATCCCGGTTCAGTAAATGGGAAATATCCCGGTCTTAATCTAACCTTAACATCCTTCTTAAATACTTCTTTAAGCATACCTTCCATAGTATAAATTAAATTAGGTATTGAAATATTTTCATCAATAACCATTCCTTCTAATTGGAAGAAAGTATTCTCATGACAAGCATCTAAATCTTCATTTCTAAAGCATCTTCCTGGTACACATACTTTTAAAGGTGCTCCATATTTTTTCATACCTCTTACTTGTACAGCACTAGTCTGAGTTCTAAGAAGCATACCATTATCTAAATAATAAGTATCTTGCATATCCCTTGCTGGATGAGTCTTAGGAATATTTAAAGCCTCAAAGTTATAATATTCACTATCCATTTCTGGACCAGCCATAACCATAAATCCCATATTTTTTAAAATGTCAGTAACTTCTCTACCAATAATTGTAACAGGATGCAAAGATCCATAAGTAACATCTCTATTAATAGTTGGATCAAACTTATCACTATCACCATTTAAAGCATTATCTAAACTATTACTAAATAACTCTTCTAATTGTTTCTTTACTTTATTAAATAATGGTCCATATTCTTTCTTTTCTTCTAAAGACATATCTTTAATACCAGCCATATACTCACTAAGTTCACTTTTCTTACCTAAAAATAAAGACTTAATATTTAAATAATCTGCCTCACTTTTAATTTCTTTAGCTTTTTCTTCCGCATTCTTGACAAGTAAATCTAATTTTTCCTTCATAACTTTTCCCTCCAAAATAAAAAGTTCACTAATCTAAGGGTGCAAAATACTGCACGGTACCACCTTAGTTTATGAACTTTATTCATACACTTTAATAGGTTAACGCCCTAAACGATTAACGCTCCTATACTGAAATTCATTAATTACTTATATTTATAGATAATTTCAGCTATTATATCTATTCTCTTTAAATCCATAATTAACTACTTATATATACTCATCGCATTACAAAAACTATTCTATCATTTAAAATTTCATATTTCAAGAACTTTTATTTAATTACTCACCACTTACCAAGTTTTATTATTTAATAATTTTATATCCAGATTCTTTTAAAAATTTCTCTATTACCTTTCTTGAACACCCTTTTCCCTTTTTTTCAAAATATTCATCACTCCACTCATAATATACTATATTTCCCTCACGTCTAAAATTTTTTTCTAATGAAGGATCAATTTGTTTGAGATATAATTCATTATTTGATTCTGTTTCCATATAACATGCAATAGCTTTATCATTTTCAAAAATATAAGTTGTACGTAACACAAATTGATTTGCATAACCTACAAATTCTGCTTTTAGTTCATCATATATAACTTGACTGCCATCTTCAACACTCGAACTATTTTCAACATTTATTTTATTGTTAGAACAACCAACACTAAATAATAAAATAAAAACAATTAAAAATAAAAAATTTAAATAGTCTATTTTACTAGCTTTTTAATATGTTTTAATATTTAGACAACTTTTTTTGCTTATTTTTTAACGTTTTGACAAGATTTATGTATATAAAACAAAAAAAGTAAACAACTAATGCTTACTTTTCCTCTAATTTAGACTTCAAATACTCTCCAGTAAATGATTCTTTAACTTTAACAATTTCTTCTGGTGTTCCTTTAGCAATAACCCTACCACCATCATCACCACCATTTGGACCAATATCAATAATATAATCCGCACATTTAATTACATCTAAATTATGTTCAATAATAATAACTGTATCTCCATTATCAACAATACGTTCTAAAACAACAAGTAATTTCTTAATATCATCAGTATGTAAACCAGTAGTTGGTTCATCTAATATAAAGACACTCTTACCAGTTGGTTTCTTTTGTAATTCTTTCGCAAGTTTAACACGTGCTGCTTCTCCACCAGATAAAGTTGGTGCACTTTGTCCAAGCTTAATATACGGAAGTCCAACATCTATCATAGTCTGTAATTTATTTTTAATCTTAGGTACACTATCGAAGAATTCAATAGCTTCACTAACTCTCATATCAAGTACTTCCGCAATATTTTTACCTTTAAATTTAACGTCTAAAGTCTCACTATTATATCTAGTTCCATGACATACATCACAAGGAACATAAACATCTGGTAAAAAATGCATCTCTATTTTCTTAATACCATCACCTTGACAAGCCTCGCATCTACCACCTTTAACATTAAATGAAAATCTACCCTTATCATAGCCTTTCATTTTAGATTCTTTCATCTCAGCAAATAAATCACGAATATCATCAAATACTCCAACATAAGTTGCCGGATTACTTCTAGGAGTTCTACCTATTGGTTCCTGAGAAATATCTACTACTTTATCAACGTTTTCAAGTCCTTTAATCCCCTTATTTTTTCCTGGTATTACCATTGTTCCATAAACTTTTGCTCTTAGTGCTCTAACAAGCGTTTCCGTAACTAAACTTGATTTTCCCGATCCAGATACACCCGTAACCAAAGTCATAGTTCCAAGTGGAAATTTAACATTTATATTTTTTAAATTATTTTGACTAGCACCCTTTATTTCAATAAATTTTCCATTTCCTTTTCTACGTTTTTTAGGAACATCTATTTTTAATTCACCAGTTAAATATTTTCCCGTTAAACTATTCTTATTACGCATTACCTCTTCAGGCGTTCCAGCTGCAACAACCTCTCCACCTTGATCACCAGGTCCCGGTCCAATATCAACTAAATAATCAGCAGCTCTCATTGTATCTTCATCATGTTCAACAACAATTAAAGTATTTCCAAGATTTCTCATTTCTTTCAAAGAATTAATTAATTTATCATTATCCCTTTGATGTAAACCTATACTAGGCTCATCTAAAACATATAAAACACCAGTTAATTTACTACCAATTTGAGTAGCTAAACGAATTCTTTGTGATTCACCACCAGATAATGTACTTGCTTCTCTAGCTAAAGTTAAATAACCAAGTCCAACATTATTTAAAAAGCTTAATCTATTTTGAATTTCTTTAACAATTAAACTAGCAATATTTTCTTGTTCTTTGGTAAGTTTTAAATTATCAAAAAATTCTATTAAATCTCTAATACTTTTTAAACACACATCATAAATGCTTAAACCATTAATCTTAACAGCTAATACATCATCAGATAATCTAGCACCATGACATTTCTTACAAGGTAAATCAACCATATATGAACTAAGCCAATCTCTTATCCATTTACTAGAAGTTTCCATATATCTTCTTTGAAAATTATTAGCAATTCCTTCATATGTATCTGTAACATACCTCTTATTACCATTCTTACTTACATATTCAAAATCAAATAATTCATTACTACCATACAAAATTATATCTAATTCTTTTTTACTAAGTTCAGATATTTTCTTATTTAAATCAATATTATAATATTTACAAACAGTCTCAAGTTCTGTAAGAGCAATATTTTGATCTAAACTAAATCCTTTAATTGCTCCCTCATATACTGATTTATTTTTATCAGGAATAAGTAAATCAATACTAATATTTTGTTTAACACCTAAACCTTTACATTCAGGGCAGGCTCCATATGGGGCATTAAATGAGAATAATCTAGGTTCTAATTCTGGCAAACTAAAGTTACATTCAGGACAAGCATAATGTTCACTCATTATAAATTCTTCACCATCAATTACATGTATTAATACTTTACCACTTGCCATCTTTGTACTAAGTTCAATTGCTTCAAAAATACGACTTCTTTCATCCGGATTAACAACAATACGATCAACTACCAAATAAATATTATCTTTCTTATTTTTTTCTAAGACAATATTTTCTGATAAATCGTGCATTTCTCCATTAACTCTTACTCTAGTAAATCCTTTTTTTCTTAAATCATCAAACAAATCTTGATGAGTACCTTTTTCACCATGAACAATAGGAGCAAGTATTTCTAACTTAGTTCCTTCATCCATAGCTAAAATCTTATTAGTCATTTCTTCAATACTTTGACTAGTAATTGGCACATGATGATTAGGACAATATGGAGTTCCTACTCTTGCAAATAACAATCTTAAATAATCATATATCTCTGTTACAGTTCCGACTGTACTTCTTGGATTATTATTAGTTGTTTTTTGATCAATCGAAATACTAGGAGATAATCCTTCAATAGAATCTACATCCGGTTTATCAGATCCACCCAAAAATTGTCTTGCATATGCACTTAAAGATTCAATATATCTTCTTTCTCCCTCTGCATAGATAGTATCAAAAGCAAGACTACTCTTTCCTGAACCAGATACACCAGTCATAACAATTAATTTATTTTTAGGTAATTCTAAATCAATATTTTTTAAATTATTTTCTCTAGCACCTTTTATTACAATTTTATCCATACTACCTCACTTCATTTCAGTAGTATTTTACCACAAAATTATCAAAATATTAAAAAAAGATAGAAATAAATCTACCTTAATTATTTAAATCAATATATTTTGCCATTATAACAGGTTTATTTCCACTTATTGTTGAATATTCACCATATACTTTAACAATATCTCCATCAATAAAACCTTTTTCATAAGTTCTATCTTCAAAATGAACTGTCACAAGACTTTCTGATCCATCTTCAAATAAATTTAAATCAAGTGTAATATCCATATTATTATATAATCCATCGTTATATCCCTCTACTTTAACAACTTGTCCAACTACAGTAACATCTTTATCTAAATATGTTTTAGGAATTCTAACTAAATCTTCATAACTTACAAAAGTACATTTTTGTGTATATGATTCATAGGTTTCTTTAGAAATAATATGTGTATTAACAAAATAAAATAATAATATTAAAAATAAGAATACAACACCTATCATAACAAAGAATAATATATCCATTGAATTTCTTTTGTTTCTTCTTCTACAATTAGGACAAATAGTCATTCCCATATCAAAATATTTTCCACAATATTTACATTTTTGTGTATTAGTTAAATCTTCCACTTCATTAACAGCAGCATCTTTAACCTCTTTTATAACTTTATCAACGTCCTTCTTTACTGTTTTCTTAACTGTTTCATTTAAATCTTTAACTTTTTTAGTAGTTTTCTTTTTTAACTTTTTACCATCTTCAATCACTTTTTTAGCATCATCTTTTTCCATTTTATCCTCCATATCCTTAATATAATTATAGACTAAACTAAAATATTAATCAATCTATAATTACTCTATTAATAGGCACAAAATGTAGAAAACAAATATAAAATAATCAAAACGATAGTAAATAAATTAAAATAGTAAAAGGTCGAAACGAAGTAAGATAAAAAAAGCAAAATATTCTTTCTAAACAAAACGTAGAAAACAGTAAAGAAAGATATTACAATAAAGAATATTGATTTTTATTATTAAAAATAAATTTACCAACACAATAATTTATATAAGTAGTTGAAGATGAAGAAATAAATTTAGAAATCATACTCGGAAACATAAATATCTTTAAACAAATAGTTAAAACAATACTATCTATAACAAGTCCTATAGTTCTACTTGCAAAAAACATTACAAATCCTACATTATCATTATTATCGGCTTCATAAACAAATTTTTTATTTAAGAAATATAAAATAGTAACAGTTATTATAAAAGTAACCACATTTGCTAATAAATAATTAATATGTAATATATCATTTAAAAAATAAAATAAAGCAAGTTCAATAGTCCCACCAATAGTTCCAACAATGCAATATTTTAAATATTGTTTACTAAAAATATTTTTAATCATCTAATTCTCCTAAATAATCATCTAAGATTTTAAATAAATCTTCACTATTTTTAGTTTTACATATTTCGTTTTTTATATACGCACTTTTTGGCATTCCTTTTATATACCATAATGCATGCGTTCTAATTTCAAGTATTGCTTGTTTTTCTGAAGTCGACTCTACTAATAATTTATAATGTCTTTTTAGCATTTCAATTTTTTCTTTTGAACTTGGTCTTGAGGGAATAACTCCTGATTCTAAATAGGTTACACATTCATTAATAAGCCAAGGATTTCCAAGAACCCCTCTACCTATCATAACTGCATCACATCCAGTATAATCAAGCATTTCTTTTGCTTTTTTAGCACTTGTAACATCCCCATTACCTATAACAGGAATTTTTACTGTTTCTTTAACTTGTTTTATTATATTCCAATCAGCATTTCCACTATAACCTTGTGCTCTAGTTCTTCCATGAACTGTAATAGCACTTGCCCCAGCCTCTTCAATAACTTTAGCAACTTCTACTGCATTAATACTTTTTTCATCCCAGCCACTTCGTATTTTAACAGTAACCGGAACACTTACAGCATTAACAACAGCGCTAACTATTTCTTTTATTTTGTCTGGATTTTTAAGAAGTGCACTTCCAGCCTGAGATTTAATAGCTACCTTTGGTACTGGACACCCCATATTAATATCAATAATATCAGGATGCATAGCATCTTCAACCAACTTAGCAGCCTTAACAAAAGAATCAACATCACTACCAAATATTTGTTGAGCAATTGGCCTTTCCATATCATTCATTTTTAGCAAATCAAATGTCTTCTCACTTCCATAAACTAATGCTTTATCACTAACCATTTCCGCAAAAATAAGTCCAGCTCCCATCTCTTTAATAATTTGACGATATGCAGTATTACTTATTCCTGCCATTGGAGCAAGAACAATTTGATTTTTAATTTCAACATTACCAATTTTCCACTTCATAAAACATCACTACACTATAATATTATAAAGTCTTTTTAAATTCAACAATATCACCTTGATGTAAGTCATATAATACTTCTTCATCTTTATCAATATGCATTTCTATATAAGAATTATCCAAAATCTTAATTTTAGCATCTAAAAGTTTAACATCATTTTTAAATACACCAACTACTTCTTTATTTACTAAATTCATTTTAATTGCTGTCTCAGGGTCCATATGAATATGAGCATCAGATCTAATAAGACCCTTATCTAATGAAATACTTCCTCTTGGTCCAATAACAGTTACTGATAAACTATCATCCAAATCACCACTTTGCTTTCTAGGCGGAAATACTCCTAATATTTTTGCATCACTATTATCAATTTCAACTTGATTATAGTCTCTTAAAGGTCCAACAACTCTAACATGATCAATTCTATTATCATTAACCATTATATCAACAGTCATATTACTAGCAAATTGTCCTGGTTGATTTAAATAGTTTCTTACAGTAATTTCCTCATCTCCAAATATTTCTTTCCATACAGCTTCAGTTAAATGTACATGTCTATTACTAATTCCAACTGGTATATTCATATATTATCATCCTCTTATATAAACTAATTATACTATCTAAAATAAAAATAAGAAATAATTAATTATTCATAACATCAATAATTTTCTTTTTAGATGCTATACATGCAGGAATCAAACTAGCAATATAACATAGAAATATACTTAAAAAACCAATAATTAAAACATTAGAAAAACTAATAACCATAATTTTATTAATATTAACATAACAACTAACATAATCATTTATCTTATTACCTATTAATATCAACATCACATTTGAATAAACAAATGAACAAACACCTATCAATATATTTTCTAAGCAAAATAAGTTTTTAACATCTTTGTTTCTAAAACCAATACTTTTATAAACACCAATATCTTTATATCTCTCAATAACTGAAATATAAGAAATAACGAATATCATAATAACTGAAACAATCAAACTAATAACACTAAATAATATTAAAACAATACTAATTCCATCAACTATTTTTTTCGAATTATTAACTATATCTTCCGCATTATCTAAAATATTATAATCCTTTAATTTATCTTTAATTATATTTTTAGATTCCAAATCACTTGAATAAATAAAGATATCCGTTATCTCATTATCAAATAAATTATTAGAATAAATTATCCCACTTAAATCCTTAAAATAATCATTATTAGATCTAACAACACCACAAACTTTAAGTTCTTTCCCGTTAACATAAAAAATATTGTTAATAAGTCCCTTTTTTTCCACATCCAAATAATTATAAACTTTTTCACTTATTGAATTATCTTCATCATAAAGAATTAGTACCTCATTATCATTTTCCGGCCATTTACCATCTAATATATAAAAATAATTGTTTGAAGGATTTACATACGACACACTTTTAAAATTATAATCAATATCTCTATAATAACTAACAGCTTTAACATACTTTTTATCTATCTCATTAATAATATTAATTAGCTTATCATCTATAACATTATTTATAAATGTTCCTTTTTTCACATTTATTCCCTTAATATTTTCTAACTTACTATTAAAATCATCAACATAATTACTTTTACTAATAATAATTGGATAGTTAAAAAATGATGAACCATTTAAATTATCCAATTCCTTCTTAAAACCATTTCTAATTGATAACACTAACCCTAAACTACATAAACCAATAGTAAATGCTAGAACAACTAAAACATTTCTTAACAATTTATTTTTTATATTCTTAATTGCATATTTACACAATTTACTTATTGTTAATTTAACCTCATTTCTTTGTCTTAAATTAAAATATGATCTAATCTGTTTTTTACCATTTTCTTCTATTTTACCATCAACTAGTTTTATTATCTCATCAGCAAACTTATTAGCTAGTTCCATATTATGTGTAACTACAATAACCAATTTTTTCTTCGATAAATTTTTAAGAATCTCCATAATCTTATAAGAATTATCTAAATCAAGTGCACCAGTAGGTTCATCTGCTAAAATAATTTTTGTATTTTGCATTATACACCTAGCAATAGCAACTCTTTGCTTTTCTCCTCCACTTAAAGAAGATACCTTACTATTTTTTAAACTACTTATACCTAACATTTTAAATATTTTATCATCAAAACTAGAGCTTCTATTTCTTCTAATATCAATTGGTAATAAAGCATTATCTAAAGTACTATAATTATCAATTAAATTATAATATTGATTAATATAACTAACAACTTGATTATGATAATATGAACTATCAAATTTATTAATGTTAACTCCATCAATTAAAACTTTACCACTATCAGCCCGTTCTAATCCACCTATAATATTTAAAAGCGTTGACTTACCACTACCAGATTCTCCAACTAAACAAACAAGACCTCTATTACCAAATTTTAAATTTATTTTTTTTAAAACATCTCTATCATATTTTTTACATATATTTCTAAGTTCAAGCATAACAT
This sequence comes from uncultured Bacilli bacterium, assembly GCA_934090795.1. Classification (GTDB taxonomy): domain Bacteria; phylum Bacillota_I; class Bacilli_A; order RF39; family UBA660; genus CAG-533. Next base: position 7,252 of record CAKOJQ010000004.1, on the reverse strand, counting down.
CTCCCCTTACAAAAAGGATTCTATTATACTTAAGTTTAACTTGCAAATAACAAAAAAATAAAATTTATTACCAGAATTAATTAATTTGTCTAACAAAATAAAAAAATTTGTATTAAATAACATACAAATTTATTATTTTCTACAAAAGAAATAAAAAACTAAAAAACAAATAATAAATAAAATACCGCCAATCGAAAGAACAATCTTCTTCTTATCATCTAATTTCTTTATCTTAATAGTACTAATAAATGATAATCCCATTAAAATCATAAAAACAGAAACAATTTCTGGATAAAATTTAAATTTAACTACCCATAAAAACATAAAAACAATTGGATAAAAAATAGCAATAGAAGTAATTGGCATACCAACAAAACATTTTTTATCAGCTTTCTTACATATATCAAGAGTATTAAAGTAAGCAAGTCTAATCATACCACATAGACTATAAAATATTAAAGCAATCCATCCAAAATAATAATTCTTAGGTAATATATTAATTGTATAAACTAAAGGAAAAACACCAAATGAAATTAAATCAGATAAAGAATCTAACTGAACACCATAAACCATTTGCATATTAGAACAATGTTTTCTTCTTGCAAGCTTACCATCAAAAGCATCACATATCCCCGATATAATTAAACAAAATATGGGTATAACACGACTACCATTAATTGATAAAATACACCCTAAAAGAGCCATAAAAGTACCAGTCATGGTTAATAAATCGCAATCCCTATAAAACCCTATAAACTTTTTCATATTATATTCACACCTACTTCTTAAACACTAGTAATTTACTAATTAAATAATTTCCAATAATAACAACAATTTGAACAATTAACTTAGCTATCATATCATTCATATTTAATGACCTAACAAACAAAATCATTAACAAAGTATCAAGAATTAAAGTTATAACCCTACTTCCCGTAAATGAAATAAACTCTTTTATATAATTCTTATTTTTACTATTAAAAACTATAACTCTATTAGTAAAATAAGCAAATAAAACAGATACAATCCATGATAACACATTAGATACTACCAAATCAAAACCACATACCTTAGCAAATAAAGCATAACTTAAAATTGATATAATAGTTGTACAACCACCTATAAATAAATAATTTATAACTTCTAAATGACTTCTATAAAATCCCCATAACTTTCTAAAAATAGATTTTACAAAAGATGGTTTATAATCATAATAATTAATTAATTTTTCTCCCTTAACCACATAAGGCTTATTAGCAAGTTCTAATATAAATTTATCATTAAAAGGATTATCACTATAACATTCATCTAAAATATAATTTATATATTTTTTATTATAATTATCTACTTTTACCTCTCTACTATTATTTTTTTCTCTAAACTTTCCAGTTTTTAAATCTACATCAGATGCAATTAAATCTTTAACGCCTAACTTATCACATACAGGCTTAAGTAAGAAATAAGGACTAGCAGAATTAATAACATCATTATCATGATTTTTTTCTAAATAAAATTTCTTAATATTTTTATAATGTTCATCCCAAAAATCATTTACTAAGCAATAAACATCATTAACATTATTTAAAAAACTAAATAATACCTCTTTAAACTGAGTTATATCAATAACTCCAAAAAAATACTTAATAAAAGCTCCTATAATCTTTATTATATCCCTAAATTTAATATACTTATGTTTATAACAATATTTTATAAAATCAACAGTTGAATCTCCATTATAAATGGTATCATCAAAATCATACATATTTATTTTCATTTTCCACCACGATATAATCATAACAAAAAAAACACTAAATTAATAGTATTTCCAGTTTTTTAACGTATAATACAAAAAGTTTCTGCTTTTACAATGTTTTTATACCTTAAAATAAAAGCCTAGCAAGATTAGCAATTATTCGTATCAAAATTATTTAAATTAAAAAGAGCTAATAGGCTCTCTATAATTTTTCGATAATGTCAATAAGTTTTTTATTAAATAAATTAGTATTAGATTTATATTTTTTTGGAGTAAAACTATCAATATTTGTGATTAATTTATCTAAATCATCAATATTACCAGTTAATATATATCCATCACTATAAAATTTATCTACAATTTGTTTTTGATGATCATTAACAGCTTCATGATATTCACTCATCCTAGGAAATGCAATAATCTTTTTATTATTCATTAATCCATCAAAAATACATCCAACACCACCATGAGTTATCAAAATTTCACAGTTTTCAACATACTTTTTATACTCATCAAAATTTAAATGATTTTTAATTATATAGTTTTTAGGAACATAATCACTTGAATTAGACTGAACAATTACATCATCAATAATATTATTTTTTTCAAGCTCATCTATTTTTTTTAGTAATCTATTAAAATTTTGATTACTACTACCTAAAGTAACAAAAATTTTCAATACAAACCTCCTATATATATCGCATTAGGATATAATTTAAGCATATTCTCCCATTGAACTATAAAAACATCAGCAAAATTATAAACTATCCTTCCTGCTAACGATTTAGTAGAAATATTTGCAAAAGATTCTATATATACTATCTTTTTTCCAAATAAGTGACCAATTAAACACAAAGGTATTGCGGTATGAGATCCGGTTGAAATTATAACATCAGGGGTAAAACTCAAAAATATATTTAGGCTCTTAAAACAATTATAAAATATACCGTAAACATAACTAAATTGATATCTAGTTGTAGCCATCAAATATTTAGTTTTATATTTTAAATTATTATCGCATCTTTCAGTAATCACTAAAGAATTATAATTATTAATAGTATCTTCTAATTTCAACAATTCATTTAAATGACCACCTTGACTAGAAACAAATAAACATCTTTTTTTATCATTTTTATTTAAACATTCATCAACAAAATTTCTCCACACAATTTTAACTTTATCATATGAATAATTTTGAATCTTATCAGAAATATTGAATTTATATTTTCCATCAAAATAATTACATATAGTATCAGCCATTTCAGCTAAATTACGATTTTTAATCAATATACCTGATTTATCATCAATTATTTCTTTAGCTCCTAAAGCAGAATCAAAAGCAACACAAGGTATTCCATAACTCATTGCTTCTAATAAAACTAAACCAAAAGATTCTTCTAAAGAAGTCATAACATATAATGAAGAATTAATATATACATCTTTTAACTTATCTTGAGTTAAAAAACCAGTAAATTTTATATACTTATTTAACTTATATTGACTGACCAAATTTTCTAAATTTTCTTTTTCATCTCCATCACCAACAATTGTAAGTTTAATTTTTTTATTTTTTTTATGAACTAAATCAAACACTTTAATCAAATCATCATATCCCTTTTCTTTAGATAATCTTCCAACTGAAACAATATTATAATTATTACATTTACTTTTATTTAAAGAAATATCACCAACAATTTGAGGTATATATTTAACAATCACATTTTCATTTTTAAATAATTTTTCATAATCATCATATAAATATTTACTTGCAGGAATTAAATAATTTATATTTTTCATAGATTTTTTTAACAATTTAAAATATTTTTTACTATTATTATGATAGACATGCTCCTCAGCTACTTTTACAGCTAAATTGTTGCCATATCTATTTAATAATTTTGTAAAATCAATTCTAGACGAAATAACAACATTAGAATCGCAATTATAAATATAATCACTTACCAACTTTCTTTTTAAATATAATATTTTAATTGCTTTAAAGCCTTCATTAATTATATCCTTAATATTTTTTCTCTTAACAGCATCTTTAAATTCGTTCCTGTTTGGTTTTAAATTTGATAAATATTTAATTTTAACTTTATCATTAACCTTATAAGGAATATAATCATAAAGCTTATAAAGAGACACAACTTCAACATCATAAAATTCACTTAACATATTAGCTTGATCAATAATAGATTTTTCAACACCACCATATCCTAAATGAAGTGCTAAAATTGATATCTTTTTATTTTTATTAATTTTTCTCCCATAACAATCAAATTCACATAAAAATAATAACAATAATAACACCAAATAAATTGATACAGCAGGCGCAAATAAAATATGTCCACTAAAAGTTGAAACACCAATCACAAGAAATAATATAAGTAATAAATATATACTATTAAGTTTAATTTTACTAAAATTAACAATAAATAAATAACCAACAATTATAAAAGGAAATAAAGAAATTAATAACCCAATAATTCCAAAATGAAAATATAAATCACAAATATCAATTTCTATTAATCTAGCTACATTTGTATTATTTACTCTTTCAGTATTAGAAAAACCTATTCCTAACCATATATTAGAATCATTATCCAAATCATTATACACACTTATTGTATTAGCAAGAAGTATATCCCTTCCATTTACCAAAGGTCTAATTATTTTAGTTAATTTATTTTTATCATAAAAAATATTTAAATTTCCCTGAATTTCCTCAACTTCTGCTTTTTTATTATCATCAATAATAATTTCTTTACTTTCATCATTATAAACATTATTCTTAATATAATTATAATTATAAACAGCATATGAATTTATAGATATAAATAAAGCAAATACAAATATAGAAAAACACTTAATTACAACTTTATTAATTCTAAATTTATTTTTTATTATACTAAATATTAATGATAATATTGTAATTATTAAACATCCAAAAGTAGCAACTTTAGTTCCAATCATCATCATAACAAGAATAATTGGAAAAATAATTAAAAAACTATATTTACTTTTATTAATAAATAAATAAGCAAATGGAAATAATATAACCATAATATTTGCGATCTCATTTCCAGCATAAAACAAGCCTACATATCCCTTTAAATACTTAGGATAGGTTGTGTAAGATATTCCAAATATTGTCGGAATAATTAACAATAATACATATAAAATTAAAGTAAATTTAAATATATCAGTAATATAACTTATAGAAACACTATTATCATCAAAATAACATAATAATCCTACAAAACAAATAGGAAAATATATAAGTTTAAATAAAAATATTAATTCATTAAAAATAAAAGTTTTATCAAAAATTTCTGACTTAAAAATAAAATAAAATATAAAATATAAAAAAATGAAAAATAAAAACCCAAAAGAAATTTTATTATATTTTGATTTAGATCTTACAATATAAATTATAAAATATAACAATAAAAAACTTTTAAGTAAAATTCCAGGTGTTAATCGAATTCCTGTATTTCTTGTTAATAAAGCTGTAATAACATCTAAAAAAGGTAATATAATAAATAACAATTTTATTTTAAATACTTTATTCATTTGTTAACCTCCAATTATAATTTCTTCTCTATAAAATAATTATACATAAAAAAAGGAATAAAATCTATTCCATAAAAAACAATAAAGAAAATTACATATTATCATATTACTATTATTTTTCTTCTAATAAATTATCTTGAATAATATATCTTGGTCTTGCTTTAGTTTCACTATAAACCTTACCAACATATTCTCCAATTATACCAAGCGAAAACATTTGAATACCACCTAAAAGCCATAATGAACAAGCAATAAATGTCCATCCTTCCACAGTAGCACCGCTAATCTTTCTAATTAAACAATAAATAAGTACTACAAAACTTATCATACAAATAAATATACCTAAATCAAGAATCATTCTTATTGGTTTAACACTAAATGATGTTATTCCATCCCATGCAAAATTAAGCATTTTCTTTAATGGATATTTAGACTCACCTGCAAATCTTTCAGCTCTTTCATAATATACTATACTAGATTTAAATCCAATTAAAGGAAACATTCCTCTTAAAAATAAATTAACTTCTTTATAATTTGCAAAATTATCTAATACTTTTTTACTTGTTAATCTATAATCAGCATGATTAAATACAACATCAGCTCCCATAAATTTCATAAACTTGTAAAATGCTTCAGCTGTAAACTTTTTAAAGAAAGTATCCTTTGCCCTTGAGGATCTAACTCCATAAACAACTTCTGATCCATCATAATAATCTTTAAGCATTTCATCAATCGCATTAATATCGTCTTGTAAGTCAGCATCCATAGATATTACCACATCAGCATATTCTTTAGCAGTCATAAGTCCTGCTACCAACGCATTTTGGTGTCCTCTATTTCTTGATAAATTAATTCCACTAAATAATTTATTTTCTTTATTTAATTCACATATAATATTCCAAGTTTTATCTTTAGATCCATCATTAACAAATAATACTTTACTATCTTTAGAAATAGTTTTATCTTTAATTAATTCGTTTAACTTAACATTTAATCTCTTACTTGTTTCTCTTAAAACTTCTTCTTCATTATAACAAGGTATAACTACATATAATCTTTTATTTTTCATCTTTACCTCCATTTTTAAATATTACCAAATATAAATATTTTAATATCTTAACATTATCTTTAATTCTTTTAGGCTCTTTAATCATTCTATATAACCATTCTAAATGTAGTTTTTGATAAATAATTGGTGCTCTTTTCTTTAAACCAGATACAACATCAAACGTACCACCAACAGGCATAATAACACTTATATTTCTAAACGGCTTTTCATTTCTAATGATAAATTCTTCTTGTTTAGGTGATCCTATACCAACAAATAAATAATCTGGTTTACATTTTTTTATATCATTTAATACATCTTTTTCTTTACTATATCCACTCATATAACCACATATATTTAAGTTAATATACTTCTCTTTTAATACTTTAACAGTCTTTTCAATAACTTCTTTTTTAGCACCATATAAATAAACTTTCTTATCATATTTACATGCATTACATAAAAGTTCATTAAACATATCTACTCCAGTTAACTGATTAACTCCTTTACTGCCATTAATTCTCATACCTAGAATTGTTCCATATCCATCAGGTATATTATATTTTTCATTATTTATAAACACTTTATATTCTATATTATTATTAAAATTTACCATAATTATCGGATTTAAATTAAATATAATATTTCTATCCTTACTCTTATTTATTTTATCTACAATGTCATTTTTATTTAATATGCAAACATTATAACCTAATAATTTACAATTACTATTCTTCATATAAAATCTCTTTCTAAAAAAATTTTATCAAATAATCAAAAAAACATAAATAGCTAACTACTGAAGTTGTCAACGAAAAGTAGACAGTAAAAAACATTTATTTAAACCCTAGTTGAGTTCTATACTCAATTGGGGT
>CAKOJQ010000003.1 GCA_934090795.1 uncultured Bacilli bacterium | reverse complement strand
ACAAAAAATAAAAATCCGGATTTTTCACGTGGAAGAAATCCGGAAGAAGAAACATAGGGAAAACTTTAATGCTTACATATAAAAAATAAAACAAATGTTCTTTCCTTGACGGGGGGGCGTTTAGAGGTATAATTTGGTAAGATAGGAGTTAGGAAATGAAACGAAATCTTACCAAATTTTTTAATTTAATAAAGAAGGATAAACAGGCCAAAATATTAACAATAATTGGAGTCTTACTATTATTTATTTTTACAATAGGTTATTCATTATCAGCATTTACGGGAGGTAAAAGTACTGCTTTGGCGAATATTAAAGTAAAAGATTTAGCTTTTAATATGACAACGAATAGTGGAGAATCAGATGATAGAATATTACATTTACAAGCAGGTAAAACGGAAAAATTTGATATTGTTCTTACTAATTTAAATAAAGCAGATGTAAAATATGAAATAATTTATGAATTATGTAATGATTCAAATTGCACCAGTACAAGCAAAGATATATCTAATGATATACAAGTTGATAAATTTGATAAAAATTCTGAGGTTAATGGTACTATTGTTGGGTATAATAAATCAAAGACAATAACTATTATAACGACAAATAATAGTGAAAATGATTTCTATATAAAATTAAGTCTAAATGCTGGATATGCTTGGAATGATTTGGAAATTTCAAATCAAATTAATAATTCAAGTACATTTATGGATAATAATGTTAATATAGTAGCGTATGTAGATGGAAATGCTGTTAGTTCAATGCCTACTGGATGTGCTTACACAGTTGGCGTTAAAATCTATGATGCTACTGGTGAATTAACTGCAGATTCTATGAAAATGAGTTGCAACTATTATACTTTGAAATGGACGATAAATCTTAACGAAATGTCTGCAATTCCAAGTAAGATTGTTTTAAATTTTACAAAACAAGATATACCAGATGATATGCTTGTTAAAGATTATGATTATACAACGCAAAATCCGATGTATGTTTATGATGTTCCTACTGATGGGTATTATAATTTAGAAGTTTGGGGTTCTCAAGGAAATCAAACTGAAACATTTCAAGGATTTGGTGGCTATTCACAGGGAGTTGCACATTTAACCAAAGGACAAAAATTATATATTTATCTTGGAGGACAAGATGCTATCCCAAATGGAGGAACCGGATATGGTAACTGTGGCAAAAATGGTGGTGGTTCAACTCATATAGCGCTTGATCAAAAAAAGATTGCAGAATATACTGATATTGCAACAGCAAAAGAAAGAGTTGTGATTGTAGCAGGTGGTGGAGGTGGACAATTGTTTAATTGTTCTAGTACCTCTGGATTATGTACAAAAAATGAATGTATCGGAGGAAATGCTGGTGGATATCAAGCCTTAAAAGGATATGTAATACTTGATGGTAGTTCTCAAGGTGGCGGTCAGACTGCTAGTGGAAACACTAAATTCGGAATTGCAGCCGGTACTGGATGGGATAGTGGCGGAAACGGTGGTGGCTGGTATGGTGGAGCTAATGGCCGTTTTTCAGCTGGTGGTGGTGGATCTAGTTTTATTGATTCTACCGTATTAGCGAGTGTAAATAAAAGAGCTATGTATTGTTATGGGTGTACAACAAGCACTGATGCTGCTACACTTACATATGATACAAGAGTTGTATCTTCTGATACTGATTCAGTAAATTGTCCTGTTGGATATTCAAGGGATGCAATTAGTAAATGCGCTAAATCAGGAAATGGTCATGCAAGAATAACATTTATAAATAATGTAAATTTATAAAGATGATTAAACTTCATCTTTTTTCTTGCAATTTTAGTAATAAGTGCGAATAAGTGTAAATAGCCATAAATTGGTACGCAAAAATTGTCAATATATGATATAATGTAATTGTTTACTATAGAAAGTAGAGATGTTTTGATGGAATTTATAGAACTTAAAGATGTATATAAAATATATAAAAATGGTGTAACAGGACTTGCTGGAGTAAATTTAAAAATTAAAAAAGGAGATTTTTGCTTTATAATAGGTCAAACTGCATCTGGTAAATCAACTTTAATTAAATTACTTTATCGTGAAGAAAAACCAAGTAAGGGAAATGTAACTGTAGGTGGAGTAAATGTTGCTAAGTTAAGAAATAGTAAAATTTATAAATTAAGAAGAAAAATTGGAATTGTTTTCCAAGATTATAAATTACTTCCTAAATTAACTGTCTATGAAAATGTTGCGTATCCATTAGAAAGCTATGGCCTTAGTTCAAAAGAGATAAGGCCAATGGTATTAGACGCATTAGAACAAGTTGGACTATCTAATAAAACAAGGTCATTTCCCTATGAATTATCAGGTGGTGAACAACAAAGGGTATGTATAGCTAGAGCAATAGTTAATAAACCAAAGTTATTAATTTGTGATGAACCAACCGGAAACTTAGATCCTGAAACAAGTAAAGAAATAATGGATGTGATTGATAAAATCAATAAAGAAATGGGTACAACTGTTGTTATGGCAACTCATGATCAAGATATAGTTAATAGAATGAAAAAAAGAGTAATCGTAATTAAGAATGGCTTAATTAGTGGAGATTATGCGAAAGGAAGATATAAAGTAAATGAAGATATTTAGAATTATTTCAAGAAGCATTCAAAATGCGGGAAAAAGTATATTACGTAATTTTAGTTTAAGTATGGCATCTATTACTTGTTCTATTATTACTTTAATATTAGTATCTATTGGTATGTTACTTTCATATAATATCAACAATGTTACTAAAAATATTGAAGATGAATTAACAATTGTTATATTTATGGATAAAGATATTACAAGTGATGAACTTAATAAAACTAAAGAAGATTTAAAAAATATTGATAATATTAAAAATGTAACATTTAAATCTAAAGAAGATATTAAAAATAGTATGGCTAATGAGAATGATACTTTTAATAAAATAATAAGTACTTGGGAAGAAGGAGAAAATCCTTTACAAGATTCATTTATAGTTGATGTAAAAAATGTTAAAGATATAAACGAGACTGCTACAACTATTAAGAATTTAGAAAAAGTTTCTTTAGTTAAATATGGAGAAACAACTGTTAATGATTTAATTAAAGTTTTTGAAGCAGTTAAAAAAGTTACAATTGGGTTAGTTATTGGACTTATATTAGTTACGGCCTTTTTAATTAATAATACAATTAAAATTACTATTTTCTCTAGAAAGAGAGAAATAGATATTATGAGATTAGTAGGAACTAGTAATATAGTTATTAAGTTACCTTTCTTTATTGAAGGATTCTTTATTGGTTTTATAGGTAGTATAGTTCCTGTTCTTATCACTATATTTGGTTATAGTTATGCCTATAATGCTTTAAATACTGTTAATTTATCAAATATTATGAATATTCTTACTTTAGTTAGTCCAGGAGAAGTTGTTTATAAAGTATCATTATTTTTAATATTAATTGGTACTGTAATAGGAGCGTTTTCATCAGTTAAGGCTGTTAGAAAGTATTTAACAATATGAAAAAGATTATTGTTTTGTTATTAACTATTATATTATTTATTCCAAATGTATTTGCTACTAATGCAAGAACTTTAGGAGAATTAAAAAGTGAACTTGCAGCTTTAAAAACTAAGAAAGCTAATCAAGAATATAAAAAGAAAAGAACTAATAATGAAATAGAAAGTGCAAGAAATAATATTTATACATCGCAAAATGAAATAACTCAAAATAGAGAAAAGATTGAAAACGCTAAAAAAGAAGTTGAAGAATTAAATAATGAAATTGCTAGTACTAAGGAAAGTATTAAAAGATTAATTAATTCTTATGAATTATTACAGGGGGATAATATTTATTTAGAATATATTTTTCAGGCTGAAAGCTATGCTGATTTAGTATATCGTTATGAAGTTGTTAATCAAATTTTAGGTTATAATAATAGTCAGATAGAGTCTTGGGAAAGTAAAGTTACTTATAATGAACAATTACAAGTTGATTTAGCTAAACAGGAAGAAGAACTTAATAAGAAAATAGCATCTCTTGAAAGTAGTATTGATTCTCTTGGCAGTGATTTAGAAAAAATTAGTGATATAACAATGGATATTCAAGAACAAATAGATGGAATTAATTCTTTAATTAAATATTATGAAGGATTAGGTTGCAAAGACAATCAAGATTTAAATGAATGTGTTTCTGTTAAAGGAGATACTATGTTTAGAAAACCATTAATTAAAGGAACTATTACTAGTTATTTTGGATATCGTATAGATCCAATTAGAGGAAGTTATAGATTCCATAGTGGTACTGATATTGGTGGTAATGCGGAAGGAACTAATGTTTATGCTACTGCTAATGGGGTAGTAGGAATGATTATTGATAACACTAGTAAAAAGATATGTGGTGGTAGACAAGTTTATATTTATCATACAATTAATGGAAAAAAATATACGTCAGGTTATATGCATTTATTAGATATAAATGTTAAAGTTGGTGATAAAGTAACAAGTGAAACTGTTATAGGACATGTTGGTGGTGGAAGGAAGACTCAAAGCTGGGAAAGCTGTTCAACTGGAGCTCACTTACATTTCATGCTAGGCTATGGATGGTATGGTTCAACATATAGTTCATATAGTACTTGGATTAGTAATTTATTTGATGCTAAAAAGACACTTAATTTGCCAAATAAATATACATATTGGTATAGTAGATAAAACAATGTAGGAGACTATGTTGTTTTCTTTTTGGGTTATTATCACTTTTTTTGCCTATTATGCATAAGTTAAAATAGGGAGTGATAGGATGAATAATAATTATAAAGAGATAGTTACTAAAGCAGTTATTGGCAAAAGTAAAAAAACAAGTAAAGATGAATATAGTATTTTAGTAGAAGAGGATATTAGTAATGTTTTGGGATGCTGGGTAATTAATCATACATTTAAAGGATATAATTCCAATGGGAAAGTAGCCGTAAATGGATCATATGATGTTAATGTATGGTATTCTTATGATAATAATACAAAGACTAATGTTATCGCTAGAACATTTAATTATAGTGATATAATAAATGTTAATTTAAAAGATAAACTAACAGATGGCAATGAGATTATTGTAAGAAGTTTAACTGCTCCAAGTGCAAGTGATGTTTTTGTTGAAGGTAATACTTTAAAACTTAAAGTTGAAAAAGAATTGGGAGTAGAAATAGTTGGAGATATCAAAGTTAAAATAAATGTTTTAGATGACTATGATGACTATGAAGAAGATAATTCTAATTTAACTGATGATATTAATATCGATGAAGATTATCTAAATAAAAAGAATTAAAAAAGATGTTATAAAACATCTTCATCAAAACCTAATGTATTCTTAGTAATATATATAGGTCTTTTTTTAATTTCTAAATATATTTTAGAGATGTATTCTCCAGCGATTCCTATTGCAAGTAAGTTCATACCACCTAATATTAGAATTAAACATATTATAGACGGATAACCTGGAACATCATTACCTTTAATTAAAGTTTCTAATAACATTATTATAAAATAAATAAATGATATAGAAGAAGTGAGTAATCCAGTAATTGTTGCCATTCTTAATGGTTTAGTACTAAAGTTAATAATACCATTAAAAGCATATTTAAATGAATTAGTTAAATTAAAGTTAGATTTACCTGAATATCTTTTTTCAACTTTATATTCTAAATATTTAGTTTTAAAACCTATCCAAGAGAAGATTCCTTTAGAGAATCTATTTATTTCACCTAAGTTTAAAATAGCTTCTTTAGCGTTTATAGTAAACATTCTAAAGTCTGATGCATCTTCTTTAAAATTAGTATCACTAATTAAGTTTATAAATTTATAAAATAATTTTTTTAATAATTTAACAAAGAAATTATCATTAGATCTTTCTTTATTAATCATAGCTACTTGATCATAATCAGGATTTTCTTCTAAGAAATTTAACATCTTAATTAAATACTTAGGATTTTGTTGCATGTCACTATCAATAATAGTACAGTATTTCGCATTACTATATTTCATTCCCGCATAGATAGCAGCATCTTTTCCAAAGTTACGACTAAAGTTAATAACTTTAATATGTTCTTTATCTTGGTTATATATGGTTTCTAATTTTTCATAAGTTTTATCTTGAGAACCATCATTAATATAAATTAATTGATAATTTATATCTTTTAATGTATCTTTTAATTTATCATTTAATAAAAATATATTTCCTTCTTCATTATAACAAGGAATTATTACATCTAATTTCATTACATCCTCCATTTAAAATATAATATCATTTTATTTTAAAATAGTTAAGAGTAAAAGTATAACTATTTTTTTAAACATTATCTTGCTTTTGCTAAATTTAAATAATAAAATAGATGTGGAAAGAGGGCTTATATATGAATGATGTAAATTTATTACCTGCAGATAATTATGTAGTAGTAAATAAGACAATATTAACTGATACTGATAAAGTAAATTTAATTAATTTATATGAGCCTATTATAGGACCATTACCAATAAGTTTATATTTAACTTTATGGAGTGATTTAGATAGAACTTTAACCGTTAGTACTAGTTATAATCATCATCATTTAATGACTTTTTTAAAAAGTGGATTAAAAGAAATAAAAGATGCTAGAAGTTCTTTAGAAGCAGTTGGTTTAATTAAAACATATTATAAGAGTGGAGATAATATAAATTATTATATATATGAATTATATTCACCAATAAGTGCTTATGAATTTTTTAATCATCCTGTTTTAAATATAGTCTTATATAATAATATAGGTGTTAATGAGTATAATAATTTAATTAAATCTTATAAAAAAGTAAATCTTAAATATGATGATTATGTAGATATATCATGTAAACTTAATGATACATTTAAAAGTAGTGTTGGTTCTATGTTTAATAATGAAGATATTAAAAATAAGAATAGTAATAAACCTAAAATAGATAATTTAATTGATTTTGATTCTTTAAAAGATAGTATTCCTAATAAAGTACTTAGTAGTGGTGCATTTAATAAGAAATCTAAGGAATTAATCAATAATCTTGCTTTTATATATAATTTAGATACTTTAAAAGTTGGAGAGATAATTAGGCTTACTATTGATGAAAATGGTCTTATTAATAAAGATTTATTTATTAAAGAAGTTAGAAAGTATTATGAATATAATAATGGCGGAAGTTTACCTACTATTATTTATAGAACTCAACCAGATTATTTAAAGAGTCCTGAAGGTGATGTATCTAATACAGGTAAAATGATTTATATATTTGAAAATACTACTCCTTATGATTTTTTAAAGAGTAAGTATAAAAATAATAATCCAACACCTAGAGATTTAAAATTATTAGAGTTTCTAGCGTTAGATTTAAGTATGCCTCCTGCTGTTATTAATGTTTTAATTGATTATGTATTAAGAATAAATGATAATAAGCTTAATAAGGCCTATATTGAAGCTATTGCAGGACAATGGACTAGGCTGGGAATAAAGACTGCTAAATTGGCTATGGAACAGGCTAAAAAGGAATATAAAAAGAAACCTAAGAAGGAATTAAATAAGAGTGTTAAGTTACCTGTTTGGTTTGATAATGAACAAAAAGATAATAAGGTAAGTGAAGAAGAAAAGAAAGAAATAGAAGCTTTACTTAAGGAGTTTAAATAATGGATAAATTAAATATAGATAGTTATAAAAATAATAATTTAGAGATGATGATGAAACAAGATTATATTGAAGCTTTAAAAGATGATGATTTTAAAAAGTTAGTTATAAGTTTAAAAGTTACTGATGATATTGCATATAAATATACTTCTAAATTAGAAAGAAGTGTTAGTGAACTTAATAATTGTAAAAATTGTAAAAGTTTAATGTCTTGTAAGAATAAATGTAATGGTTTAGTTTATTATCCTAAAGTTAATGGTAATGCATTAGATTTTAATTATGTAGCTTGTAAGTATATGAAAAAAGATTTAAAAGATAAAGAAGAGATAAAATCTAAGTTTTTTGAAATGCCTTATGAAATTAAAAAAGCTAGAATTAAAGATATAGATCCATCAAGTAAAGAAAGATTAGAAATAATTAAATGGATAACTAAATTTTATAAAGAGTATAAAAAAGATAGTAAGCAAAAGGGATTATATTTAAGTGGTTCTTTTGGTTCTGGTAAAACATTTATTGTTAGTGCTTTATTAAATGAACTTGCTAAAGATGGATATAGTTCTATAATTGTTTATTATCCTGAACTACTTAGAAGTTTAAAAGAAGGATTTGGTAATGAGGATTTTAATGATAGACTTAATGAAATAAAGAAATGTGATTTATTACTTCTTGATGATATTGGAGCTGAAGCAACTTCTTTATGGAATAGGGATGAAATATTAGGGACTATCATGCAATATAGAATGGATAATAAATTAAGTACCTTCTTTACGTCTAATTTAAACTTAAATGAATTAGAAGAACATTATATTATAAAGAATAATGATGAAGAAAAGATTAAAGCTAGAAGAATAATGGAAAGAATTAAATTTTTAACGGATAATAAAGAATTAATAGGAGAAAATAGAAGAAAGTAGTTTAGATTATTAATATTTTATTGAGAAAAACGGTAAAAGTGGCAAAAATTCTCAATGAAGTATTAATTAAAATAAAAGTTAAAAGAAAGCGAGATTAATTATGAATGATTTTAATAATTTAAAAGAAAGTGGAATTCGTTATGGTGGAAATGCTGGAAATAAACTTGGAGTTATAATAAATGATGAAAATTGGTTTTTAAAGTTTCCAAAATCAACTAAAGATTTAATAAGAAAAACAGATATATCTTATACAACTTCACCATTATCAGAATATATTGGTTCTAAAATATATAAAACAATAGGTATTCCAGTACATGATACAATGTTGGGAATAAAAAATAACAAAGTAGTTGTCGCATGTAAAGATTTTAGAAAGAATCAAGGTGACTATAGATTTGATGATTTTAATTCAATTAAAAATGATTATGTAGAAGGATTAGAAGAAAAATTAGAATCCACGTCATCAACTAATTTAAACACAATTAATTTAGAAGAAATAATGATTATTATGGAGCATAATCCTTTATTCATTAAAATGCCAGAACTAGAAAATAGATTTTGGGATATGTTTATAGTAGATGCTTTAATTGGTAATAATGATAGAAATAATGGTAACTGGGGTGTAATAGTTAATAATAAAACGAGAGAAACAAAAATTGCTCCAGTGTTTGATAATGGATCTTCTTTTAATACAAAATCAAGTGATGAACAAATTGAAAAAATTATAAGTGATAAAGAACGTTTTATTTCTAGTGCTTATAAAACAAGATTGTGTATCTTTTCTTTAAATAATAAACAAATTAATCCATTTGAATATATTGAAAGTATGGAAAATGAAAAATGTAATAAAGCATTACTTAGAATTATTCCAAAAATTGATTTAGAAAAAATTAAAAATATTATTTATAAAATACCAAATAATTTTGAAGGTATTGAAGTTATAAGTGATATTAGAAAAGACTTTTATTATAAATGTATCGAATATAGATATTATAATTCTTTATTAGTAACTTATAATAAACTTTTAGATAAATAAAATATATAGAATTAAAAGTGGTGCAAATATGAAATATATATTAATGAATAAAAATAAAGAAATAATGCTAATAAACTATAATGAAGTATTTAATATAATAGAAAAAATATATGGTTTATATAATTTAAATTATGCACCTTTATCATTTATTAGTGCCTATAGTAAAAAATAAAAATTTAATTGAAATAATTAACAATTGGTTTAAAGGTAGAGGTATTCCTTCTTGGAAAAAAGATATTGAAAATTTATTAAATAAACTTAATCTTACATCACCAGAAGAACTACTTAATAAAGCCCATGGTTTATCACTTTCAGATTAATATTGGTTAAAAGAAGAAAACAGTAACTTAAAGTGGAAAGATATTAATTTCTTTACTAATGATTTTGAGTATGAAGCCTATTTAGAAGCATCACTTGATAGTTCCTCCAATAAAAAATTAAAAAAAATATTAAATTCTCCTAATAATACAATAGATGGTATGTTACAAAAAGGATGGATTATTAAAAATGGTAAGAGATGTTTAATTAAAGGAACATACTTTTCTTCAAGAGAAGAACCGATAAATGAATGGTTAGCATCTCAAATATCTAAAAGATTAGGATTTAATTATTGCAATTATGAACTTATGTGGGATGATAAACTTAAATTAGTATCAATTTGTGAAAATTTTATTACTAAAGATGAAGAAATAATTTCAGTTTATGATATATATAATTCTAAAAGAAAAAATAATAATATAAATGATTATGAATTTTATCTAAAATTATTGGAAGAACATAATGTTTTAAACGCTAGAGAAGATTTAGAAAATATGTTTATACTTGATTATATTATGATGAATTTTGATAGACACTTAAAAAACTTTGGAATTATTAGAAATGTAAATACTTTAAAATGGGAAAGATTAATACCAATATTTGATACTGGTGAAGCCATGGAATGCAATAAACTAACTGAAGAAATAAATTTTAATAAGGGATATGGCAAAATTTTTTCAAATTCTAATAAAGAGTTTGATAATATATTAAAAACATTAGGTAATAATATTAAAAGAATTGATTTAAGTAAATTAGATGGTATTATAGATGAATATTATAATATATTAAAAAAATATCAAAATAAGTTAGATATATCAGATATTAGAATAGAAAAATTAGTTAATGGATTAAATAAAAGAATTACTAAATTAAATAATTATATAAATAAACTTAAAGCAGATTAATGACTGCTTTTTTTCTTGCTAAAAATTATTTAAATTGATAAGATTTTATTGTAGGAAAGAGGCTTGGTTATGATGGAAAAAGAAGAAATTAAAAAGTGGCAATATGCTATTTTAATAGTGATGCTATGTATTATTATTGCATTATTAGGTATTGTTGTTTATAAGATAGTTAATAGTGATAAGAAAAACGTTAATGATGATAATTTAGTTAGTAGTGCTAAGGTAAATGAAAAGTTATATAAAACTTTTAGTAGAAAAAATTATGATGCTTTAAAAAGTATTAAAGATAATTATGTTGTTAAGGATATGAAATTAGTGCAAAGTAATAATAGTTATTCTAGTATTAAACTAAATGATAAAGAAGTAAGTATAAGATATGTTATATACCAAGAAGAAAACAAAGATAAAGATGAAAATACTTATTATAGTTATTATTTAGAATTATATTTTAATAATAGTAAATTAAGTAAAGTAATTAAAATAAATGATACTAAAGAAAGTTATAGTGAACTTGGTAGCATTAATCTTGATAATGTTTATTTTAATAAATTAACTGGTTTAGATAATAAAGAATATTTAATTGTTGATTGTAATATTTTAATGAGTGATTATTCACTTGGAAGACATTATGTTTATGTATTAAATGATGAATTTAAAATTATTTATGAGGTTCCTTTTGTTATTGGACAAGATTTATATTTAAGTGAAGATTATGATTTAAATTTTGATAATAAACTTAATATTTCAAATTATTCTATTTATTACTTAAGTAGTAATAAGAAAAAAATAAATATTCATAGAGTTACTTTTTATAATGATAAATATTATGATGAGGTAATTGATAGTAAAAATGGAAGTGGTAATGGAATTAAAAATTAAAAATATTGTTTGATTATGTAAAGTTGATATTGAAAAATATATTTTTATATTATAAAATTAAAATATAGGATAGGGATGATTATATGAAAAGAAAATTTAAATTAAAAAATAATTTAAAATTTTATGGAATTATATCGCTAACATTCATGTTACTAATTGCACTAGGTTTTATGGGTGTTAGAGATTATGATGGAAGAAAAAATGATGTTGTTAGTGGCGATAATCGAGTTGCTATTAATAATAATCAACAGAACTTTGGAGGTGGTTCTGGTGGTACGGCAGGGACTAAAAGAACTACTACAACTACAACAACAAAGAAAAGAACTACTACAACTACAACAACAAGGAAAAGGACTTCAACAAATAATGTTCAAATAGGATATTTTACCTGTGTTAATTGTACTATTACTAGTTGTTCTGGAAACTGTTCTTATGTAAGCGGTGGTACTTCAGCGGCTTGTTATAGTATTGATTGCATAGTAAGTGCAAAAGCACGTGATGGATACTTATTTTCAAATGGTTCTACTATTTCTAGTACCAGAATTTCTAAAACATCAAGTGGATCTTTAAAGGCATCAAAAACCGCAACTAAACCTACTAGTTCAAGTTCTGCTGGAACTAAAGGGGGAGTTGTATCTATTTCTGGCACTGGTGGAAGATTATCATGTTCTGGAAATGGATGTATTAATTCGTACGGTACTCATGTTTCTTGTTATTCAGATGCTACAAAAACTTGTTATGTTAGTGCTTCACTTAGTGACGGATATGGAATTGAAAGCAATGGAACTTGTGCAACAGGGTGGTCTAGAAGTGTAAGACCTGGTGAAAGCATATCATTAAAGACTTGCAAGTTATCTAGTGGAAATACTGAAACGGTTGGTAAAGTAACTGTTTCAGGTGGGCATGCAACATTAACGTGTACTGGGTGTGCAAGTCTAAGCAGTACTACTGCAACTTGTAAGACTTCTGCTTGTGGTGTCAGCATTAAACTTGAATCAGGTTGGGGTTTGATGGACAGCTCTAAGGTTTGTGTTGGTGGTATTTATTATCATAATATTAATTCAAAGACAAACATATCTTATACGACATGTAAACTTTCTGGAAACTCGGGTTCTACAAATCCAGGAGGTGGAACAACACCTACAAAGCCTAAGACTGAACCAAAACCTGGTAATAATTCAACTACTACTGTAAATAAATGGGTTTGGGCTAAGGGGTCTGAATATCAAGGCGAGACTATTAAATGTGGTGATAAATTATATATTACTACATGTACTAATGATAATGATCCAATATGTAATGTTACAAGTATTAATGGAAAAGAAGTAAAGAATACTAAGATTAGAAAAAGTAATTATACTGAGAATGAAGCTGATACTGGATGTTTTCAAAATATAAAGAGATATGTTAAAGAAAAGACATTCTCATATACAAACTCTGGTATGACTGAAGGAAAGACTGAAATTGATTGTGGAAGTATTGTAGTATTTACTAAATCTATAGATAGTTCTTGTTCTAATGGCGTATGTGAAGTTACATACAATGGTAAAAAGATTTATTTAAGAGAAGATATGATTGTTGCTGATCAGCCAACGTGTGCTGCAGAAGGTACTTGTACAACAAGTCCTAATGTTACTGAAGGAAAAGGCGAGTATAATATTAGAATTTGTAAAGATGATGATACGGAAGAAAAGAGAAATTCAATTGTTACTTGTGCTGCTGATTATGAAAAATCATATAAGTTAACTAATGATACATGTAAGGATAATAATTCAAATACTTGTTATAAAGAATACAAATATACATGTTCATATATAAGAAGACCTGGTGTATCTGCTGTTCCGGGTGCGTTGGGTGCTAATGGAAAAGGAACAATTACAATAACTGGTTATGACTATGGTAATGTAGGATTAGTTGGATATCATGTTTCAAATGGAACAACACCTACTGAAAATTCTAGTTGGACACCATTTGCTGATTCAAATTATGTTGCAACTATTGAAAGAAGTGCTGGTACATATTTTATTTGGACAATGAATAAGAAGAATCGTTTAAGTTATCAAGTAATGGCTAAAGTATATGATCCTGATTTATCTACAACACTTTCTGAATTTAGTGTTAAAGATGCTGATGGAAATAATGTTTCACTTGGATCTTTAGATAAAACATTATCTTATAATGAAGATGGTTTAGTAGATGCTAAATATGCATTATTATCAAATAATTTACTTGCTGATTCTGGTGATGGCTTTGATAAATTAACTACAGCTTATGAAATTAATACTACATCTAATAAGATTGCAATTTATGCTACGTTAACAAGTAGTGATGCATCTTATGTTGCTGGTTATGAACCAAGAACTATTGATTTAGAATATGGTAGAAATGTAGCTTTAATTAAGATAGTTAATAGTGCTGGTAGAGAAAGAACTTATACATTTATTATTAATAGAATAGATGATAGAAATAATTCAAATTTACTTAAGAATATTAAATTAAGTAGAGGTAAGATAGACTTTGATCCTTATGTTACAAATTATACTGTTGAAATTAGTAGATTTACTAAGAATGTAAGTATTAATGCTGAACTTGATAGTAGTACTGCATCATTTATTGAAGGATATGAACCTAGAAAAGTACAAATTACTGAGGATGTTCAATCTGCAATCTTGAAAGTTATGAGTGAAGCAGGAAGTATAAGAAGTTATGTTATTACTTTTGTTAGAAAAGGTAATGATGATGATATTAATGATAGTACATATTTAAGTAGTTTAACTGTTCCGGGTACTCAACTTGGATTTGATAAAAATACATTTGATTATACAATAACTATTCCTTATGATTCTGAAAATGTTCCTGTTTATGCATTTGCTGAAAGTGATAATGCGGTTGTTACAGTTAGTAATAATACTGGACTTAAAGTTGGAAATAACTTAATTGAAATAGAAGTTAAGAATGGTAAAAATGTTAGAGTTTATAGTTTACATGTTATTAGAAAAGAAAGTGGTTTAGATGTATCTAATTCAGCTAAATTAGATATGCTAACTATTAAGAATTATAATATAGATTTTAATAAAGATGTTCTTGATTATACTGTTAAGATTAAGAGAGAAAAGACATTATTAATAGCTGCTACTCCTGAAAGTAATAGAGCGGATGTTTATATGTATGGTAATAATGATTTAACTGGATTTAGTACGGTTAGAGTAAAAGTTATAGCTGAAAATGGTTTAACTAATATTTATTCTATAGATATTCAAAAAGATGCTTATAATAAGAAGTTTGAAATTATTGCTAGTGTATCTGGTGGTATAATTGTTATTGCTACTGCTATAATAATAGTAGTTAAGAAGAGTAAATCAAAGAAGAAAGAATATTTAGAGGGATAGAATTATGAAGAAAAATTTATTAATGATATTATTAGCAATACCTTTTATATCTATTAATGTTTTTGCTGATGCACCTGTTGCTAGAGCAGTTGATGTTGTAGATAATCCGAATGCGAAAACTGAATTTCTTGCAGAAGCTTCTAAATGGAATGTTAGTCCATTTAATAAAAGTGGTTATTATGTTGAGGTTTTAGAAGCAACTTGTAGTAGCTCAGTAAATAGTATTACATTATTAAATAGTGATGTTAAGAGTGTACTTGCTTGTGAGAATGGAAATACTAATCCTTATTTATTAATGATTGGTGATGGTAGTAAAGATTTTGCTAGTGGAACAACCTGTGCTGATACCACAGGTGCTCCTTATGCATATGCTACTAGAATTTATACATATGATTGTGATTATACTGGAACAAATGATAGTGATAAAACTGAATATGGTGGAGTATTAGTTGATGCTCAAGAAGGATTAAGTTTTACAAAGGAAGATGTTGAAGGTAATATTACAACAGTTAAAAATACTGGAACAAGTTTAAATGTAACTTGTAGTGGTACTGGATGTAAAACTAAATTAAGTATTAGTGTTGGTAGTGGATATAAATATCGTGGTATGTCACTTGATAATTGTTCAACTATTATTGAAGAATCTGTTGGTAAAATGACACCAACTATAACATTTAACAGTGGTTCTACTTCACATTATTATTTATGTTCTGCTAAAGCAGATACAGGTACTACAGATAATAAAGATACTGGTGTTGAAGATTATTTTATTGCTCTTGGAACAATTGGTGTTGCAGTAACTTGTTTATTCTATTTTGTAGATAAGAAGAAAGTATTTAGAAAGATTTAAGAATGGATTAATCCGTTCTTTTTTTGTTTATAAAATTGATTTTATGTGATATTATTATTTTGAGGTATATATATATGAAAAAGATAGTTTTAATTATTAGTTTGTTCTTTCCTTTTATAGTTTTTGCTGATTCATTAAAATTCGATACATATCAACAGTGTTTTAATTATCAATCAGGTAATATTGTTGCTAATGGGACAGGAAATTATAAATATTGTATGCAGGCTAAGTGTAGTAATGGAGTATGGCAATCATCATTTTTATTTAATAAAAATACTTTGGTGTGTGCTAATGGGAATAGAGATTTTTATTACTATATAGTTAGTTCAGGTTGCTATGATTATACTGGTACTTGTTCAAGTAATAATAGTGCTAAGTACTGTGGTATGGAAGTTAGATATGATTGTAATAAGATTAATAATGGTTCTATATATGTTTCTAAAAAGACAACAACTACAACTAAAGGATATGCAACTATTACTAAAAAAACTACTACTACAACAAGAAAAAATACAACAACAACTACAACTGTGCCAGTAACAGAAGAGTCTAAAGATGATAACTCTTATTTAAAATCATTAACAGTTGTAGGATATCCAATTGTGTTTAATAAAGAAGAATTATCTTATGAGATTGTTGTAGATAAAGATACTAAAGATTTAGAAGTTAATTTTGAGACTGAATCTGATAAGGCTAGTGCAACTGTTATTAATAATAAAGATATTAATGTAGATAATCCAATAATTATTACTGTTACTGCTGAAGATGGAAGTAAAAAGGATTATACTATTTCAATAAGATTAAAAAAATTATCTAATAATGTTAATGTTACTAAAATGAGTATTGATGGCTATGAATTTGAGTTTGATCCTAAAAAATATGAATATGACCTTACTATAAAAAATGATGTTAGTTCTTTAGTTTATAATATTGAATTAGAAGATAATAATGCTAAATATGAAATAAATGGTGATAGTGATTTAAAAGATGGTAGTGTAATAAATGTTAAAATTATTGCTGAAGATGGAACAGAAGCAAATTATAATTTTAAAATAAGAAAAACTAGTGATGGTGATAATAGTACAACTACTACAATAACATCTGCAACTGATACTAAACCAAGTAAAAAGAAGAATAAAGCTTTGATTATTGTTATTGTAATAATATTTATAGGTATATTAGGAGTTGTAGCATTTAAATTTATTAGAAAAGTGATACCAGCAAAGAAGGATGAAAAATATGATTATGAATAGATTATTAATTAAGTTTTTTATGTTATTTAATACACTTAATGTATACGCAGATGATGGATATGTAGCACAAAATTTTTGTTCAGATATAATTAAAACGTTAAGGTTAGTTTCTATATCAGTTATGGTAGTTAGAATATGTGTTCCAATGTTTATTATAATTATGGGAACACTTGATATATATAACACCGTTAGTTCTGGTAAAACAGATGATTTAAAAAAGAATTTAACTATTTTAGGAAAAAGAATGATTATTGGACTTATTGTTTTCTTTATTCCAACTATTGTTAGATTAGTTGTTAATGGATTAGGTGGAAATGATTCAAATTATCAAGTATGTGTAAATTGTATAGATAACCCAAGAAATTGCCATTAGTTCATGAAAATTTAAACTGTCAAATATGTTGATAGTTTTTTTCTTTTGTTTTATAATAAAAATGTAAAAGATAAGGAGGAAGATAAATATGAAAGAAGCATCAGGAGAATTAAGTATGACCGCAATTACTGTTGTTGCTATTGCTGCTATTGCTGGGGTGTTTACAACATTAATTTATCCAAGAATCAAGGCTAATATTGTTGCACAAACTAAATGTGCAACTAAGATTAATTGTACTGCTTGTTCAGGTGGGAAACAAACTTGTCAATCAATTGCAGAGGATGGAACAATTGATAATAATTTAGTTTGTCCATGCTCTGAAGAATAAGATATTCTTGCTAAATAAAGGTAATATATGAGAGAATCAATAGGTGGAACTTGGCTTGTTGGTATTGTAATTGTTTTTATAGTAATATTTACGAGTTATTTAGCTTTATCAGTTAATTATTCAAAAGCATTTAAAGTTAAAAATGGTATTATTGAAATAATAGAAGAAAATGAAGGATTAACTGATAAGGCTCAATCTCAAATTATTAGTTATTTAAATGCTGCTGGATATTATGTTTATGGAAACTGTAATAAAGTTGATCCAGAATATACGGACGGAGAGCAAAATGGCGTATTAACAGGTTATGAAAGACAAGGAAGTACTAACAAGTATAAGTATTGTGTATATGAAAGATCTATCAGTAATGATACTTTAAATAGAAAATATTATAGAGTTACGGTTTTCTTTAAATTTGATATCCCATTACTTGATAATGTTTTTACTTTCCCTGTTACGGGAGAAACTAAAGCAGTTTATTTTGCTAAAAGTTAGGGTGATATAAATGAATTTAGTAATTATTAATGAAAATATTAGTGTTATGAATTCTTTAACAATAGATATTATTAAAACTCTAACAGGAGTTTATGATGTATCTAATTTGGAACAAGAACTGGTTAATTTTTATTTTAACAAAGTAATTATTGATATAACAGCTATTAAGAATTATTTCTTTAAGGATGATTTACTTGCTTTTTTAAATTATTTTGGTAAAGATAAGGTTATAATTGTTCTTAATGATAGTGAGTATTGTAGTAGTAAATTATTTTTATCTACTTTAATAGAAAATGGATATTATAATTTTACTAAGAATGCACAGGGTGTTAGTTTTTTAATTAGTAAACCTAATACTTATGATGATGTTAAAAAATATTTATATAAAGAAGATACTTTTACAAGTGCATTAACTAGTAATAGTAATGTGGAAGATGAAAGTGTTAAAGAAAATTTTAATACAACTAATAATGTAAATAATGTTAAAAATGAAAAGAAAACTAGAGTAATAGGAGTACAGGATTTATATCCGGGTTCTGGTGCAACAACACTAATGCAACAAATGGTTAAGCAATTAGCAATTAATTATAATGCGATGGGTATTGAATTATCTGGCCATGATACTGTTTATTTTAGAAATAATAGAATATTATTTTGTGCAAATATGTTAGATGCTAAGGCAGAAATTAGAAGACATAAGGATGTTGAAGTATTTGTAATTGATTTGAGTGGTCTTAAAGATAAAGAAGGTTTATGTGATGATATTATCTATTTATTAGAGCCAGGAATAATTAGATTATCTAAGTTTATTAAATATACGGATAATTTAAATGAATTATTAGAGGGAAAGAAAGTTGTTCTTAATAGAAGTGCTTTAAAAGATGATGAAATGGATTTTTTTGAAAGTCAAACTGGTATTAAAGTATTCTATAATTTAATTAATTTTGATGATCGAAAAGAAAGATTATTATCAGTAGATAAGTTATTAATTAAACTTGGTTTTGATAAACAAGAAAGATAAATTATTTATATTTTTTAAAAAGTGATAAATAATAAATTGACGTAATAAGAAAAATAAGATAGAATAAATTTAGATGTAAAGGAGAAGATTTATATGGATTTAAGCGGATTTTGTAATGGCGCAAAAGATATTATTCAAATAGTAGGATGGATTTTATTAATTTTTAAAATATTAATTCCAATCATTATTATTTTATTAGGTGCTTTTGATTTAGGAAAAGCTGTTACAGCTAGCAAAGATGATGAAATTAAAAAGAGTGCTAAATCATTAGGTATGAGAGTAGTAGCAGGTATTGTTATTTTCTTAATACCATCAATCGTTATTTGGATTTTTGGGTTAGTAGCTGGATTTGGTGAAGCTCAAGAATCACTAGGTTGGCCAACTTGTGAAAAATGTTTATTACATCCAAGTTCATGCTAATTTATAAAAAATAACATTTACTGTTATTTTTTTTTGTGATATAATTTTAAAGAGATATTATATTTTGATTGGATGGTATTTATGAAGAAGAGTTTTATTGTATTTATTTTGGGTTTAATGTTGATTAGTTTTGCAAGTATTAAACTTGTTTATGCAGATACCTTACCAACAAAAGATACTGGTAGTGAAACAACTGAGGTTAATTGTGATAGTTTAGGTAGTTTTAGAGAAGATTTAAATTATATTTTTAAGGCTTTTAAGATAGTTGCTCCGATTCTTACACTTGTTTTGTCTTCCTATGAGTTTTTAATGGCAATTACAAGTAAAGCTGCTGATGGAATAAAAGCTGCAGGAAAGAAATTTGGTACTAGATTAGTACTTGTGGTTGTATTATATTTGCTTCCTTCATTGTTAAATTTAATATTAGATTTAGCATCTATAGGAACAAGTAGTTGTGTTAAGTAGGATAAGGAAGGTGATATTATGTTATTTGCAATTAGTAAAGTTGTAAGAAATTTACTTTGTGATTTGTCTAGAGCTTTGGATGGACTGGTATATGGCCTTATATCTACTGTTTATCAAGTTTTTAATGCGGTAAGTAAAGTTAGTTTATATGGAAGTTCTAATGATAAAATTCAGTCATTAACGAATAGAATTTATGTTATTTTAGGTGTTGCAATGTTATTTGTACTTGCTTATAATATTATTTTATTAATAATGAACCCAGATAATGCGAGTAAAGGAGAAAAATCTGTACAAGGATTATTAAAAAACTTTGTTATATCTATAGTAATATTAACTCTTTTACCAACTGTTTTTGATTATATGACTAAATTACAAAATGATATAATTGATTCACATGTTATTGAGAATATTATTTTAGGAAATAGTGATGCAAGTAAATATGATAATATGGGTGATGATATAGCAACTATGATATATTCAACTTTTTATCATCCAATAGATAGTAATGATAATCCTGTTTCTTATGATGAATGTAGAGATACATCTAAATCTGCTAGTTGTAGTGATTATCGTGCAGCTTATGATAATGGTAAAACTAATGTAAAAAAATTTATTAATGATGAAAAACTAGCTGATGCATTAAATGCTTCAAAACCGACTATGGAATTAATGTATTTTATTTCAACTGCTGCAGGAATTGTTGCTGTTCTAATGTTTGTTTCTTATGCTTTTGATATTGGTATAAGAATTGCTAAGCTTGTATTTTTACAACTTATTGCACCTATTCCAGTAATTCTTAGAGTTACTAAACCAAGCGGTGGTATATTTGATAAATGGGTAAAAAAATTAATTGAAACTTATATGACATTATTTTTAAGACTTATAACTATTTATTTTTCGATGTATATGATTCAATTTGTAGCGGATGGATTTGAGGCTGGTGGAATTTTTACAAACGCAGGAAGTATGTCTGGAATAGTTAAGTTATTTGCAAAATTAGTTGTTATTATTGGTATTTTATTATTTGCTAAAGAAGCACCAAAATTATTGGAAGAACTTGCTGGAAATCTTGGTGGTGGCGGTGGCTTCTCACCAAAAGATATTGGCAAGAAAATTGCTGGTGTTACTGGTGCACCTGTTGTCGGTGGTGCACTTGGTGCTGCAGGAGCTCTTGCTGGAAGAGGTATTGGTGGAGCGGCAGGTGCTGCTGGAGGAGCATGGTCTGCTCTTAGAAATAATGCGAGATTAGGATTATCAAATTTATTTCATAAGGATCCTAATGGTTTGACTCATATGGATGTAGGTGCTGCTGCTATGCAAAGTGCTCGTTTAGGCGCGAAAAATGGTGGCGGTTTAAAACAGTTTGGTGCACAAGGTAAAAAAGTGTATGAACAAACTTATGGTTATGGCAAAAAGCAAGGACTCTTTGGAAAATCATGGGGAACTATTGCTGATGAAAAATACGGAAAAGCTTATGAAAATAACGTTAAACAACATGCTGAAGATGAAGCAAATGGCTATATTGATGAAAATATTAAACCACAAATTCCACAAAATGTTGATGGCATGAATACATTAAATGATGAATATGTTAATGCAAATACTGCTTTTGAAAACTCTGATGTTTATAATCAAGCAGTTGACTTCGTTAATGAAGAGGGCGATTTACCTGACGAAGAAAAGAAAGCTAAAATAAATGAAAGATTAAGTCAAATAGCTGCTACAACTACTAATGCTGATGAAAAACGTGCTATTGAGTCATACTTGAAGAGAAATGAAGCAGTTAGCTTATACAATGAAAGTGTTCTTAGCGGAAATAAAGATGCTGTTGCTAAAGTTCAAGCAGAAGCAGATGTACAAACTAAAAAAGCTGTTCAATTAGAAATAGCAAACAAAGGTGGCGTACAAGCCGTTATAACTGATGCGACTCTTAAGAATAATTTAGAAAATAGTGCTAAATTGAATGTATCTAATATGTTAACTTCTGTTAATGGTGATGTTTCAAAACTTGACTTAACAGATGATCAAAAGAAAGAAATTAATAAGAGATTATCTACTGCTGTTAATGGTAAAATTACAGCAGTAGGTGGTATTGCAAATATTAGTTTAACAACTGATCAAATGAATCTCGTTGATTCAAAGGTAAACACTGCTTTAAATGCTAAAATAAATGAAGCTGGTGGCGCAAGTAATATTACATTAAGTTCTGAAAAACAAGCTATTCTTGATTCTAAACAAAGTATTTATGAACAACAAGCAAACAGTAGAATTCAGACTATGGTTGATCAATCATTTACGACTGCTGATGAAGATAGAATTAGACAGGAAGTTTTAAATGGTGACTCTGGTATTGTGTTTAGTTCAAGTTCTGATGTTGAACAAGTTGTAAAAGATAGAATTAAACGTGAAAAACAAAATAAATTTCAAGAGTTTACAGAAAAATTCTTTGATGGCTTTGTAGGTGAAGAAAAATCTAAAGAACATGATGTTCTTGCTGTTGAACAAATAAGAGAAGAACATGCTGATAGCTTTAAAGAAAAAGCTACAAAAGAAGTTATTGCTGAATCACTTGTTGGTAGTACAATAAAAGATTACTTATTTGAAACAGAATATCAAAAAGCAGTTGAAACTCAATTATACGGTGATAAATATGATGAGATTGAAAAGAACATGATGGCCAAAGCAGAAAAAGAAGCTATGAATGGGCTTGCTGATAAAGTTGAGGAATATCTTATTGGATGTGCTGATGGAACATATTCTGATGAAGCAGATGGAAAACGTGATAAGAAATATAGTGCTAGATTTAAGGCTAATAGAGATTATTCTAACGCTAATATCAAGACTAAATCTGCAGAAGATCTAGCTTGGGAGAAAATTAAAAAGACTGTTTTATCTCAAGATGATAAAGGCAAAGCTGATAATAAATCAAGTGGTAAAGATGATAAAAAATAGGAGGATAAATTATGGGGAATAATCAGTATTTGATTCCTGCAAACTCTAAAAATTCGATGTTGATTTTAGGATTATTTAATACAGTTGATTTGATAATTTGTGGAACTGGAATGACATTAACAATAATATTGTTGTTAATTATTAAGGCAGATACATTACAAAGTTCGATAATAATTTTGTTACCGTTACTTATAAGTGTGTTCTTGGTTATTCCTCTTCCTAATCAACATAATGTTAGGACATTTATAAAAAATGTTTGGAATTATTTTTTAGAACAAAAGGAATATCATTGGAAAGGTTGGTGTATACGTGATGGCGAAGACACAAAATAAATTTTCGGAAGATTGGCTTCCAGTAAAGTCAATTAGTGACGGAATGATTAATTTAGAAAATGGATGGATGGTTACTGGTATTAAAATTGAACCAAAAAATATCTTTATTTTAGATTATCAAACACAAAATAATATAATTATGGGGTTAAGAAATTTTTATAGCACAATAGACTATGAATTTTGGCTTATGGTTGCTGGTAGACCTGTAGATATAAAAATGTATTTATCACAATTACAACTTGATTTTGATAATGCTGAAAATCAGGCTGTTAGAAAACTTATTGGGGAAGATATTAGAAAAGCAGAAATGTTTTCTAGCAACCAATATAATGTAGTTGATACGGAATATTATATTTTATTTAGGGATAACGATTTGGAAAGATTAAATAAGCATGTTCAACAACTAATTACTGGACTTGCTAGTACTGGATTAATATCTAGCAAAACAAGTGATGATGATTTAAAATTCTTATTACAAAATTTCTTAAATGGTGGATTAAAGAATGAATTTGGGACGGTGGTAACTAATGAGTAG
This sequence comes from uncultured Bacilli bacterium, assembly GCA_934090795.1. Classification (GTDB taxonomy): domain Bacteria; phylum Bacillota_I; class Bacilli_A; order RF39; family UBA660; genus CAG-533. The sequence goes on along the minus strand of CAKOJQ010000003.1, from coordinate 131,747 downwards.
AGCTAATTTAAAGAGTGAAATAGCTCCTAAAGGTATGAAATTTAATATTAATGATTTCTATATTAGTGATAAATATGCAACTATTTTAACAGTTATAAGTTATCCTAAAACAATTATGCCGGGATATTTGTCAAATATTACTAGTATTCCTGGAATTAAAGTTGTTGTTAAACATATTCCAATTCCTTTTTCTTCTATGACTAAAATGCTTAATAAAGAACTTGTTGATTTAAAAGATAGATATCAAAAAGAAAATGATAGAACATTACAAGAAAGAATAAGACAAGATTATGAATCTCTTGAATCATTTACACAAATGCTTGCTGCAACTCAAGCTAAAATATTTGATTTTCAAATGCATGTTATGATAACTGCTGATACTAAAGATGAACTTGAAAATAAGAAAATGCAAGTTAGAAATTATTTAGATAGTATGGGTATGAGGGGTATTCCAATGATGTTTGAACAAGAAAAAGTTCTTAAATCAATGCTTCCAATATTTCCTAAGCAAGACGTTGAAGATAGAATAGGTATTCCAATTCCAAGTCCAACAATTGCTGCAATGTATCCATTTGTGTTTGATAGTATTAAAGATCCTGGCTCAAGTACACTTCTTGGTGTAGATTTCTCTGGTGGTGTAGTTTTATTTAATCAGTTTTTATATCAAATTAAAAAAGAATATAATCGTAATAATGCAAACGTTATAATTTTAGGTACATCTGGTAGTGGTAAGAGTACATCTGCTAAACTTTTACTTAGAACTCATATTAGAAATAATTGTAAAATTGTTGCAATTGATCCAGAAGGTGAGTTAGAAGAGATGACTAAAAACTTTGGTGGAGACTTTATCGATTTAGGTAAAGGTGGAGCTTATGGACTTATTAATCCACTTGAAGTTATTATGGATGCTGATGAAGATGAATTAAAAGATGGTGCTGGATATTCAGTTTTAACTCGAACATTACAATCACTTAAGGCATTTATGAAATATTATTATCCAACTATTGAAGATGATGTTTTACAAATGTTTAGTGAAGTATGTCAGGAAACATATAAAAGATTTAATATAGATTTTAATACTGATTTTAGTAGTTTTAAATCTGAAGATTATCCTACATTCGACGATGTTTATTCAACAATTAAAGGAAAACTTCTTTCAATGCCAGAAGCAACTAGGGAAAAAGATGTTATGGAACGTTTAGAACTTAGAGTAAGACCTTTTATTGGAGAATTAAGATATTATTTTAATGGACATACATCATTACAAGCAGATAGCAATTTTATTGTATTTAATATTAAAGAGCTTATGAATAGTGACGCAAATATTAGAAATGCTTTATTCTTTAATATTTTAAAGTATGCTTGGGGTTTATGTTTAGATAAAACTAATAATACAGTTATGTATGTAGATGAGGCTCATGTATTACTTGGTGCAGGTAACGAGCTTGGTGCTGAATTCTTAGCGCAAGTACAAAGAAGAAGTCGTAAGTATAATACTGGTACAATAATTATTACACAACAGCCAACAGATTTTGCTGATCCTAAAGTATATGTTCATGGTAAGGCAATATTTGATAATGCATCATATTATTTAGTTATGGGGCTTCGTAAACAAGCTGTTGAAGATTTAGCTAAATTGATAGATTTAAATGATAATGAAAAAGAAAGTATTAAAACTTATAGTCAAGGTGAAGCATTATTTGTATGCGGTAGTAGAAGAATGCGTATTAATGTAATTCTTACTCAAGAAGAATTAGATTCATTCGGTTCTGGTGGCGGACTATAATTAAAGAAGGTGTAGAGTTTGATAAAAGTGATAGATAAACATTTTAAAATATTATTAAAAATGATATTATGCATATCACTTTTTTTGATATGTAATAAAAATATATATGCAGACGGATATAATTATGCAAGTTTTAAATGGGAAGATTTTAAAGAACAATATAAAGATTATTGGACTACTTCATGTGAAAATGATGAAGATAGTGAAAAGTGTACAGAGGCTGTTTTAAAATCTCAAAAGAAGTTTTTTAATAAATTATATAAGATGCTTACAAAATATGAAAGAAATGGTCTATATATTAAAGATGAAATTATTATTGGTACATTATATTATGGTTTAACTCCTGATGCATTTAGAGATGATAATAATTATTATAGTAAATGGTTTGATAATATATCTTTTGATTTTGATAAAGAAGATGATAATATTGAGATAGATGATGATGAAGCAAATATGACTACTTTAACAGAAGAATCTAACTCGATTAAATTACTTATTAAAGCAATGGTTGGCTACGAAGCAACATGTTCTAAGGAAGAAGAACCTTTATATGATGGGGATGAGCCTTACTGTAATCAAGGATATTTGGTTAAAGAAGGTGAAAATAAGTATGTTTGTCGAAGCAATATTGAAACAAGCATGGTTAATATTGGGGAAAAATTATTAATTGATTCTGGACTGGCTAATTTCTTTGGAATGAGGCTTGGAACTAGTAGTAGTAATTGTAGTAATCAGGGCGGTAAATATACAGTTGCTAGTAAGAAAACTGTAAGTGAGGATGCTTATTGGAGTTTTTTAGAAAATTCAGAATATTTTGATAAAAAGCCTCATTTTCAATATCGCTTTCAACATATAATTGAAGATACAGAATATGAAACTTTAGCTGATTTAGAAAAAGCAATGGAAAATGATGAAGAACTATATAATAAATATCATGATCAAATTGTGGCAGATAGACAGGAAATTATTTTAGAAATTAAAGAATGTATTGACTTATTTAATAGTGAACATCCTGAAAATTTAACTTATTTTAGTAGTATTTCTAATATGTATTATTATCCAATTGGAAGTAGTGAGGTTACTTCGGAAAACGGTAAAAGATTTGCTAAAGGAACTCCAGTTAGTTCTTATATACTAAAAGATTATAATCCTGGAAGTAATGATGGAATTGATATAGGTTCTTTTGAAGATAATGTTAATATAATTGCGGTTAAAACTGGGGTAGTAAGTAAGGTTGTTAATACATGTACAGTGGGAAATAAAACATGTAATTCAGGATATGGTAATGTGGTTATATTATCTCACTCTGATGGTACATCAACTGTTTATGGTTATTTGGCAAGTGTTGATGTTACAGAAGGACAAAGTGTTGCTCAAGGTGAAGTTATAGGAGTTATGGGGAACACGGGAGATACTAGAGAAAAAGCTTTACATTTTGAAATAAAAGTATCTAGCGGTGCTAGGGTTAATCCTAATACTTATGTAAGCGTGGAAAATCCAAGGCCACAAACTACTAGTGTTGGTACTGTTTTGGGTGGAACTAATCAGCAAACTGTTTGTTTAACTTTAAAAGAAAGTGGAGCATCAGATAGTGGTATTGCTGGGATGATGGCAAATATTGCGGCCGAAAGTGGATTTAATTCAATGAATTTAGAAAATATATATGAACAGACACTTGGTTATACTGATCAAAGTTATACAGCAGCAGTAGATAATGGAACATACACTAACTTTGTTAATGATTCTGCTGGTTATGGTATATGCCAGTGGACTTATCATACTAGAAAGCAAGGATTACTTGGTAAGGCTAAATCAAATAATGTTTCAATAGGAGACATGGGAAATCAGGTAAGTTTTTTACTACAAGAATTACAAGTTGGATATAGTTCACTTTATAACTCAATAATGTCTGGTAATGACAGTGCTAGCAATATTGGTGCATCATTTTGTCATAGTTTTGAAAATCCTTATGATCATACACAATGTGATACAACAAGAGCTAATAATGCTACAGCTTATTATACTTATGTAAGTAATGGATGCAATTAGAGGTGAAAAATGAAGAATAAAAAATATATAATACTTATAGGTGTCTTTGTACTTTGCTTATCTACATTAATTGTTGTAATAAATAAAAAAGATAAAAATAATAATGGAACATCCAGTAATACCAAAGTGGTATATTCTATAGTTAAAGATTATGATGATTTTTATACAATTGAAAATTGTGCTAATAAATTTTATGGTTATTTAGGTAGTAATAATGTAGATAATATTAATAAATTATTAGATGAAGAATATCAAAAAAGTAGTCAATTTATTAATAATTATATAGATAAAAATGTTAGTATTAAAGTAAATGAAATGTGTAATTATAAAAATAATTATTATTTAAAAGGATATGTTTATGAAGAACTTAAAAGTGGAGTTAATAAATTAAATGAGGAGTATTTATTAATTAAATTAAGTAGTGATTCTAAATTATTTACAATTACACCTATAAATAAAAGTATATATGATGGGGTTATAAATGGATAAGAATAATAGTAATAAAATAGCAATTATAATAAGTATAATAACTATAATAGGAACTGTTATTTTTGGTTTAATTTATAGTAATAATAAAAATAAAAATACAAGTTATAATGATTTTAATGAATATTTTCATGATTATAAAATAAATGAAGTTCAAAGAATATATGTTTCTTTAGAGGAAGTTGCAAACAAATATTTAGCTGATACAGTTTCAGAGATTGTTTATAATCCTAGGGATGTTTACGATAAACTTGATGAGATAACTAAAGAAAAATATGCTAGTTATAGTGATTTTGAATATATGATATCAAGAATTAAAACAGTTAAATTTTTGAATGCAAAAGTTAAAAGTTATTCATCAAGTGTAATAGACGGGAAAAGGGCTATTTATGTTATTGATGATGCTGATAATAAATTTGTTTTTGTAGAAAATAGTGTTAACAATTACTTAATTGAGATTAATTAGAAGGGAGTTTTTACTAGTGAAAGATGAAGAAAAATATAATGATGATTATGAAGAAGTTTTAGATATGGAATCTCTTCCTGAAGAAGAATACGAAGAATCTGCTCAAGAACTTGGTGATGATGCAGATGAAAACTATGGGTCAAGTTATCAAAATAATTATGTAGATTATCAAAATTATTATAAAAAAAGATATGAAACTATGAATAGTGAAAATAATCCTTCAATGAATAGATTAAAAAATAATAATATGAATAGAATGAATAATTCTAGAATGGGTATGAGTAATAATGCTAATGGTGCTGATACAACAGCAAGTTCATTAACTAAAACTAATGAAAGTAATGGAAATAGTGGTAGCTCACTTCTTGGTAATAATGCAAATGAAAGTAAGGGAAATAATAAATTAAGTAATATATTTGGTAAAAATAAAGACGGAAAAAGTAAAATTTCTTTTGATTTATTTGGAGAGGCTAAAGGAAAATTAAAATCCTTTAAAATTAAATTGTATTTAATTATTGGAGGGGTGTTAGCGTTTTTTGTTTTAATTATGCTTATTATATTGTTTTTTGATTCTTTAATGAGTAATTTTTTAAATCTTACTAATTGGAATTATGGTTCATCTGATAGAAATGAAAATATTAATAGTGATAGTAATTACTCTAATGATAATAGTTCAAGTATAACTAGTTCTAATTTAAGTGCTTTAATTGGAGAAGATGGAGTAAATAGTTTAACTGATAAAATTAATAATGCAGGTACAAATTGTACGGGAGTAGGTGTTGCAAGTAAGGTTGTAGCCTTAATTGATGGATTAAATAGTTATGGTTATAAAATTCCGTTTAGTAATAATGCAGGTGATAATAATTTGATAGTTAATCCTAATTGGGGAATTGATGGTAATGGAAATAAAGTTGGATTTAATGATTTAACATTTATGAACTGGGCTTTAAATGCGGCAAATGTAAATAATAAAGTTACAGATATAAATGAATATAAAGATTACGTATTTCCAACTATTTTAGAAAATAGTAAGCCAGGAGATGTTATAATTTATCAAAATAATCTTTATATGATACTTCAAAATATTGGTACGTCAGTAATTATTGCTTATGTAGCTGAGGATGGTTTGACATATAAAAGTTATAGTTACAATGATTTAAAAGATTATGAAATTTATAATATGAATTTATATTATATAGACAATTGTAATAATTGAATTAGTATAAATAATATTGTATAATTTAAAAAGGAAAAGAGGGAGTATATGAAATTTAGAGTGTCATCTAAAGATTTGTTAATGTTTGTGGTTTATAGTATATTTTTACTTATATTATGTTCTTTAGCAGTGCTTAATTTATCATCTCTTTTAAATGAAGGCAAGTTATTTGGAGTTAATTTTTTTGCAGGATTTTTTCCTCCTTATTTATGGGCCACTTTACTTGTTTTTGGTGCTGTTTTAATAGCTATATTTTTTAGTGTATCTTCATATATTTTTGATCATGAAAAAGGTTCTGGTATAGGACTAAAGATTGGTGATAAAGAGGATGAAAAGGGGTATACTAGATTTGCTACTGAAAAAGAAATGAAAAAAGCTGATGATGTAAAAAAAGTAGTAATAAGTAATTTAAATGCAGATGGTGCTGGTGTACCACTTGTAAATGATGGAAAAGATATGTGGGTTGATGATGGCTCATTTCATAGTTTGGTAATAGGTTCTACTGGTAATGGTAAGAGTCAATGTGTTGTAGAACCGATGATTGAAAGCTTAGGACGTAAGGGTGAATCAATGATTATAACAGATCCTAAGGGTGAGCTTTATAGAGATCATGCTAATTTTTTAAGAAGTAAAGGTTATAATATAATTACTCTAAATTTTAGAGATCCTCAAATGGGAAATGCTTGGAATCCTTTAGCAATTCCATATGATTTATATAAACAAGGTAATGAAGATAAAGCAATTGAACTTTTAAAAGATGTATCATTTAATATGGTTAATGATCCAAAAGCTAGTGACCCTTTTTGGGGAAATGCTAGTATGGGATATTTTAATGGACTTGCTCTTGGATTATTTCAAGATGCTGAAGAAAAATATATTAATATAAATTCAATAAACTATATGGCAGCAGTTGGAGAAGAGAGTTTTGCTCCAAGTAATTATGCTACTGCTTACTTTGATTTGAAGGGGAAAGATTCAACTCCTTATAACTTTGCTAAATCAACAATTACTGGTCCAACAGAGACAAGAACTAGTGTATTATCAGTATTTAGTGAAAAGATGGAGAAGTTTACCACACAAAAGAATTTAAGTGAAATGCTTTCTTATAGTGATTTTGATATGCGTAGTATTGGACAAGAAAAAACAGCGCTATTTGTTGTAATTCATGATGAAAAAACAACATATCATCCACTTGCAACTATTTTCTTAAAACAGGCTTATGAAGTTTTAGTAGATGTTGCTCATAAATCTCCAAAAGGAAAACTTCCAATAAGAACAAATTTTATTTTAGATGAGTTTGCCAATATGCCACCACTTAAAGATGTAACAGCCATGGTTTCTGCAGCTCGTTCAAGAAATATTAGATTTACATTTATTATTCAGGGATTTTCTCAGTTAAATGATGTATATGGTAAAGAGCAAGCAGATACTATTAAAGGTAATTGTGGTAATAAAATCTTTATTAATAGTAGTGACTTAGCGGATTTAGAAGAAATTAGTAAGTTATGTGGAGAAATTAAATCAAAAGAAAAAGAGAAAACAGCATCTCGACCACTTTTAACTCCAAGTGATTTACAGAAATTAAAAAAATTCCAGGTTGTTATTTTGAGACAAAGAATGAATCCATTTAAAACTAAATTAACACCAAGTTTTCAAATAAATTGGGGACATAGTGATGAGGAATCTAAATTTATTGAAAGAACTCCTAGAGAAGTATCAATTTTTGATTTTAGAGGATTTGTAAGAGAAGAAAAAAAGAAAAATTTATTTGGTAATGGAGATAACATGGGAGGAATGCCTAATCAGAGTGGATTTGGATCAGGCACTTCTTTGGGAAATATATTTGAAGGATTAAATAGACCAAGTAATAACAATAGTAATCCTTTTGGAAACAACAATCCGTTTAGTGGATTTAATAATCCATTTGGTTCAAGTAAACAAACAAATCCGAGCAATGATAAAACAGATATATTAGATTTTAATGAATTACAAAATCAAATGAGAAAACCAAATAATAATTCGGGAATGTTTGATGGTGGCGGTATGGATATTGATAGTTTAGTTAAAAAGATAGATGCTAAAATAGCCGAACTTGAAAAAGAGGAACAAGAAGAAAAAGCTAAACAAAAAAATATAAATCAACAAGTTGTTGATTATGATAAATTAGATACGACTACAGTTGAAAGATTTGATGATTTCTTTAAGAAAGATAATAATAAGGTTAGGGAAGAGCCAAAAGTTGTAGTTGATAAAGATAGTGTTGTTGTTGGTGATAATAATGACGATGAATATTTTGATGATTTCTTTAATCAAGAATAAAATTAATTGAAGTTTCTTGTAAATTTTAGTAATATTAATGTAGAAGGTGATAGCTAGTGGGTAAGTCAAATTATGTTATGTTATATATAAGTATAGTAGTGTTAATTGTTATAGTTTCTTTTGGTGTTACTTATTCATACTTTTCAACTAATTATGTTAATGGAACATCTACTTCGAATATTGATCTCACTAGTGGTAAAATGATTATAAATTTTACTGATAAAAATCCAAATATAGTGTTTAGTAATGTAATACCAGGTCCAACTAGTTCAGTTAATGATGCTGTTTTAAGTAAAAGTTTTGTAGTAAGTGGTACTAATACAACAGATTTAAAAATGGAATATAAGTTAGAACTTGTTGTAAGCAATAATGAATTTGATAATAATGATATAGGTTATATTTTAATTGGTAAGAATAATAATAATGGTGCAATTGTTACTAATGCTAAAAGTTCTTTTACATCAAGTGCTATTAGTAAAATAAGTAAAGGAACTAATTTGAAAATAGATTTAGGAATTGGTTATTTTGCTAAAAGTAATACTCAAATAAATCATGAATATACATTATATTTGTTCTTTATTGAAACAAATAATGAACAAAATAGTATAAATTGTAATTTTAATGCTTATTTAGGATTAAGCGTTTAGAAGAAGGAGAGTTAATATGACAAAGATGAATAAAACATTATTAGGGGTTATAATTGTTGCTATAATTGTAGTTATTACAATTGGAACTAGTTTTGCTTATATGACTGATAACTTAACTGGTGGAGCAGGTTTGGAAGTTATTAATGTAGATAATGGTAAAATGGTTGTTGCTTATCAAGGAAATACTGGGGTGTTTAAATCAAGTGATTATGAAAAAATCGATGAATTAATTGGTTCTAAAACATTCTCAATTACAGGAACTAACAATAGTAGTGAAGAAATAATAACTTATAATCTTTCATTAGATGTTAATTATAATGAATATGCAGATAATGAAGTTTACTTTATACTTGGTGGTAAGTCTGACGGAAATGGTAAAATAACTGATAATGCTGATGCTAAAACAAAATATTATTTAAGTAATTTAAAAGGTGTTAGTACAATAAATTTAGGAGAAGGATTTTTTAGTACAAATACTGAGAATAGTGTTCATACTTATGTAATTTACTATTACACTACCAATAATAAAGCAAATAAAAATTTTGAAACAAGAATTTTATTTAGAGCTTCATAAATTCCAGATAGCTTATCTGGTTTTTCTTTTGCTAAAAAATTTTAAAAAATTGATATAAATATTTATTATATGATATACTTACCATAGGGGAGTGATAATATGGAAAGTGTTACAAAAAGAGAAATAATTAATTCAAATAAGCAAGATTTTTTGAATTTTTTATATAACGATTATAAAGGAGAAATCCTTAACTTATTAGATGATGAAGGTGTTGAACTTTTAAAAAAGTATAGTTATATAGAAGATAGAATTACATACATTTTAAATTATTCCAATTATGTAGATCTTTTATTTAATAACCAAAAATTTTTAGATTTATTTTTAAGTACTGATATTTCTAAATACTATGCATCGTTAAAGAATCTAAATAATAAAACATACGATTTAATAGTTAATAGATGCCTAGAACTTAATAAAGATGTAAATTTAACAGGTCAGCTAATTGGTTATTTTAATAAAGATTATCAATTAAAATTTATTGATAAGTTTGATTATCCAAATGATTTAATATATGAAATGTTAAAGAGAAAACCTAAATTACTTGGTAAAAAAATATTAGAAAAATATAATATCGATTTAACATCACATAATATATCAATATATGGTTTGGTAGATGCCGGTAAATCCCTCTCATTTGAAGATATGACTAAAAGAAAAGGATATTCATATGTTAATTCTAGTGGAGAAGTTTTTTATTTATCATCTGATTTATTAAATATGGATGTTGCAAAAAAATTATGGAATGAGTTAAATGTTTATGAGTATAGATTCTTAATTAATGATGCTAATTATTGTGGCGATCCAACCAATTTAAATAATTATGCTAAAGCAAAAGAAGAAGAGTTTATTTTAAATACTGATTATCCTAAAATATACCAAAATATTTTTAATATGATAAATAAATTAAGCAACCTAGATTCAAGTTCTAATGAATATCGTGATATTTTTAGAAATTTAATTAGACAAATCCAAATATTTCCTAATGAATATACCAATCTTAGAATGCTTATATTTAATGGTGAATTTGATGAAGTAATTAATTTAATAACAAAATCATTAGATGAGAAAAAGTCAGATTACATTATAGATTATCACTTTGAAGAAAATTACTATAATGTAATGTATGATTTAAGAGAATTATTAGAGTTTTATTATGCTGGAAATATAGATATTCCTGAAGATAGACTTTATTTATATCAAAAAATAGTAAATATAGATATGTTATCTTCACAAGAAAAAATCGAGTTACATAATGAGTTAAAACAATATAATATGATGGAAATTTTTTATGACGATATGACCTTTGCGAGAAAGAAAGTTAGAGAAGCTTTAAAAGATTATGCTATGGTTAAAGAAGAATTAGTTAAATTTAAAGACGAAGAACTATCTAATGAATATGGTGTTGATGTTTATAATATCAATGATAATCCTTTTTTTGCTATAGTTAAATCAGGAATTAGATTTGAAGATAGTTTGCCGGTAGGACATTCTTATTCTTTAGTAGGAAATGGATGTATATCTGTGTTTGGCAGTTTAAAAAACTCTAATACTTATGTTTATGATGCTAGTGATTTAAATCCAGAACAAATTGTTCATATATTTCCAAAAGATTCTTATACATTATATCAGCCATTTAGTTTTACAGAAAAAGCAACAGTTAGAGTAGAACAACTTATGATGCCTGATGAATTACTTTATAATAAAAGAACATATAATGAGGTATTAATATTAGAACAAGGAAGTATGCAAACTGATATAGATTCTAGAATACCTAGATTAAAAAAAATCGCGTTATATTGTGTCGACCAAATTACTGCTAAAGACGTTGAAACAGCTAAAATAAAAGGTATTGGAATAATGTTAATTAATTCTAAGAAATATAATAAGGGAATTGAAATGCCATCATGCATATATAGACATCTTGGAAATGATGATTTTAATACGTATATGAGTAATGGTGACTCATATGAAATTGAAGAACATAAGAAAAATAGATAAAGAGGAAAACATAATATGTATAAAAGAATATATATTGAAATAACCAATGTTTGTAATTTAAATTGTAGGTTTTGTCCTAAAAGTGATAGAGATAAAAAAGTTATGAGTATTGATGAATATGAAACTATAATTAATAAAATTAATGGTTATACTAAACATATTTATTTACATATTAAAGGAGAGCCTTTAATGCATCCTAATTTAGATGAAATAATTAAAATAGCAAATAAGAATAATATAAATGTAAATATAACAACTAATGGAAGATTATTAAAAGATAAGTTAGATATTATAAATAATAATAAGATAAGACAAATAAATATCTCATTACATAGTTTTAATTCTTTAGATGAAGTAAAAGATATAGTTAAGTTATGTGATAGTATTAAGAATACATTTATTAATTTTAGGTTATGGAATGACTTAGATAATAATGAAATATTTAATTTTTTAGATAAACACTATAAAGTTAAAATAGATAGAAATAGTTTAAGAAATAATTTAAATGATCACATATTTTTAAGTATTGATAAGGAGTTTGATTGGCCTAGTATGGACATACCTGTTATAAGCACTAAAGGAACTTGCAGGGCTTTAAAAGATCAGATTGGAATTTTAGTTAATGGTGATATTGTTAGTTGTTGTTTGGATAATAATGGAGATAATAAGTTAGGAAATATTTTTAAGCAAGATTTAGATGAAATTATTAATTCTAGTAAATATCAAGAAATATTAAATGGGTTTAATAGACATGAATTAGTAAGTCCTTTATGCCAAAGATGTGGTTATAGAGAAAGATTTAAATAGTTAAAATAAGGCATAATTTATAAAAGTCGTTCGAAAAATGTGTAAATTTATAACAAAAGTCGTTCAAAAAACGTGTAAATTTATATCAAAAGTCGTTCAAAAAACGTGTAAATTTTGACTTTTTCCTATTTTTATAGTATATTTATAGTGGTGATAGATGATGAAAAGAAAAATCTATAATGAGTTACTAAAGTGGAAAAATGATTCATTAAATGTAAAACCTTTAATGATATTAGGGGCTAGGCAGGTTGGAAAAACATATATTATAGAAAAGTTTTGTGAAAAGGAATTTGAAAATGTTGTTTTTGTAAATTTATTTCAAAATGTTGAAGTGGTTGATTTATATAAAAGAACTGATTTAAATTCAGAACAAAAGTTAAACTATTTGCAAACTATAGTTAATTTTGATTTAACAAAAGAAAATACTGTACTTTTTATTGATGAAATACAGTGTAGCGAAGAATTAATATCGGAATTAAAGTTTTTTTGTGAAAAACATAGTAATATAAGAATTATTTGTGCTGGTTCATTGTTAGGTGTAAAGTTAAAAAGATTAAATTCGTCATTTCCAGTTGGTAAGGTAAAAATGATAAATATGTATCCAATGGATTTTGAAGAGTTTTTAGTTGCTAACAATAAAGAAATGTTAATTGAAGAGATTAAAAAATGTTATGAAAATAATTCAGCAATGATTGAACCTTTACATATACAAGCAATGGAATATTATAAATATTATTTAATTTGTGGTGGAATGCCGGAATCAGTTAAAAATTTTATAGATAATGGTTGCGATATCATGAAATATGATTCTACTATTAAACAAAATATAATAGATTCTTATTTTAAAGATATGAAAACATATGTTACCAGTAATTCAGAAGCTTTAAAAATAGAAAAAATATATCGTTCTATACCTAGTCAAATAGCAAACTTGTCAAGAAAATTCCAATTTAGTAAAATTGAAAAAAATGGAAGGGGTAGAGAATACGATACACCTCTCGATTGGTTAAATGCAAGTAATATGATTTTATGTTCATATAAAGTAAGTGTACCAGAAAAACCATTAGCTGCATTTATTGATTATGATAGCTTTAAACTATATCTTAATGATGTTGGATTACTTAATCATTTATTAGAAGTTAAATATAAAGATATTTTAGAAGATGATTTATCTTTGTTTAAAGGATCTATTACAGAAAATTTTGTTGCTACTCAGTTTGTTAGTAATAATATTAGTTTGTATTATTGGTTAAGTTCTGGTAAGGCTGAGATCGATTTTATGATTTATAATGATGATGGAATAATTCCAATTGAAGTAAAAGCAGCAAGAAATACTCAGTCAAAAAGTTTAACTTTATATAATAAAAATTATAATCCAAAATATTCTATAAGAATAAGTTCTAAAAATTTCGGATATAATGAAGAAACTAAAATTAAAAGTATTCCATTATATGCTATATTTTGTATTAAAAAATAAATTCCAGATAAATTTGTCTGGTTTTTTTAATTTTCTTAAAAGTTATTACTAAAACATGGTATACTATTTATATATGTTAAAGATAGAGGAATATAATGAAGAAAAGATATTGGATATTAATAGTTATTATTATACTATGCATTGGAATATCTATTTTATTATTAAATATCATTAAGAAAAATAATATCCATAAGTTAATAATAAAAGAGGTTATAAAACCTTATGGAGAAATAATTACAATTAATGATTTTCTAAAAGAAGATATTAAAAATGTTAAATGCAATCAAGACTTAGAAAATATTAAAGAAATAGGTAATTATGAAATCAAAATTATAGTTGATAATAATGAGTACATATCAAAATTAATTATATATGATAACGTTATAGATAAAATAGAGTTAAAAGAAGTCACAATGTACATTGATGAAGAATTACCTTCTATTAAAGATTTTATAGTCAATGATATTGATTTATCTTTGTATAAATATGATGAGTTATTGCTAAAAAAAGAATTAGGTACGCAAGAAGTATTAATTAAAATATATGATAATTATGATAATAAATTTGAAGGAAGTACTAAATTAACTATAATAGAGGATACAGAATCACCCATATTTAGCGGATTAAAAAATATTACATTAGAATCCGGAAATAAATATAATTTATATAATAATGTTAAAGCAGTTGATAAGAGATTTGGTGAGGTAAATTTTACAGTTGATGATAGTAGTGTTAATTATGGTGTTCCGGGAAATTATAAGATAAAATATTATGCAGAGGATAAACTTGGAAATAAAACTACTAAATATAGAAAAATAACAATTATAGAAAAAGATATTACTTATAAAATAGATAATTTTCCAACATATTATCAATATCCTGATTATCCTAATGGTTGTGAAAGTTCAGCTTTATATAATTTGCTTAGATTTTATAAGATAGAAGTAAGTATGAGTCAATTAGTTAATGCATTAAAAAAGGGGGATGGTCCTCATTATGAAGATGGCGTATATTATGGAGGTAATCCTGAACTTGAATTTGTAGGAGATCCTACTGATAGCCATGGTTATGGTGTCTATCAAAAACCAATAATTAAAATCGCTAATAAATTTAAATCAGGAATGATTGATTATACTGGACATTCTTTAGATGAAGTACTTGAAATAGTTAAAAAAGGAATACCTGTTCAAATATGGGCATCAGTTAATATGCAAAATACGGATATATGTACTAACTGGATTTATAAAGAAACTGGAGAAAAAATAAATTGGATATGTAAGCTACATTGTGTGGTTGTAATTGGTTTTAATAAAAGTAAAGTTATAGTATCTGATTCTTATACTGGTAAAATAGAAACTTATAATCGTAAACAAGTAGAAAAAATATATAATTTATATGGTAAAAGAGCAATATATTATCCTAATTAAAAACTAGTATTAATATTAATAATATTAGTTTTTTTCTTTATTAATCTAGCAAATAAATTAAATATAGTTTATAATGTTTACAGGATAAAGGTGATAAACTTATGGATTTAACTAAATATGGTTTAACAATGGATAATAAGTATTTACAAACAGCACTAACTCATACTAGTTATGCTAATGAACATAATGAAGAATCTTATGAAAGATTAGAATATTTAGGGGATGCAGTATTAGAACTAGTAATATCTGATTATTTTTTTAAAAATACTAAGCTTGCAGAAGGTAAAATGAGTAAGAAGAGATCTATGTATGTTTGTGAAGAAGCCTTAGATGCTTATGCTAAGGATATTAATTTAGCAAAGTATATTAAGGTTGGTAATGGAATGCATAATGAGGTTAATGCAACAATTGTTGCTGATGTTTTTGAAGCAGTTATTGCTAGTATTTATTTAAATAATGGATTATCTAAAGCTAAAGAGTTTATTTATGATATAATTATACCTAAAATAGAAGAAAATAATGTTTATTTAAGTGATTATAAATCTTATTTACAAGAATTAGTTCAAACTAATCAAAAGAGTGTTGAATATATTGTTGTAAATGAATATGGTCCATCTCATGATAAAACATTTGAGGTAGAAGCAAGGGTTGATGGAATGCTTTATGGTAGTGGTATTGGTAAAAGTAAAAAAGAAGCAGAACAAAATGCAGCACGTGATGCAATTAAGAAAAGTAGTGGTGGAATTAAATGAAATTATTAAGAATAAGTATTCATGGATTTAAATCCTTTGCTGATAAAGTAACAATTGATATAAAAGATGGGATAACAGCAATAGTTGGACCTAATGGATCAGGAAAAAGCAATATAGTAGATGCAATTAAATGGGTACTAGGAGAACAATCACTTAAAGATATTAGAGGAAATAATTCTTCTGATTTTATTTTTAATGGAAGTAAGTCAAGAAGTCCACTAACTAGAGCATGGGTATCACTTACATTTGATAATTCAGATCATTATTTAAAAAGTGATTTAACTGAAATAGAGATAAAAAGAGTTGTTTATTCTACTGGAGAAAATGAGTATTATATAAATAATTCTACTTGTAGATTAAAAGATATTATTAATTTATTTTTAGATTCGGGAACTAATGTTAATTCATTATCAATTATTTCCCAAGGTAAAATAGGTGAAATTATTGATGGGAAACCTGAGGATAAAAGAGTTATTTTAGAAGAAGCAGCAGGCGTTTTAATGTATAAAAAAAGAAAAGAAGATGCTTTAAGAAAGTTAGATAAAACTAACGATAATATTGAAAAGATTAATTTAATTATTGATGAATTAAGTGTTAATTTAGAGCCTTTGAAAGAACAGGCAGCAACTGCTCATAAATATTTAGATTATAAAAAAGACTTAGAAAGTACAGAAATCGCACTTCTTGCTATGGATATAACCGATATAAATGATTCTTATAAGAAACATAAAGAAGAGTTAGATAAATTATCTAATGATTTAATGGTGAATGAGAATAATAATTTAGTTGATGGAGCTAAAATAGATGCACTTAAAGTTCAAGTATTAAAAATAGAAGAAGAAATAAGTAAGAAAAGTGATGAATTATTTAAGATAACTAAACAATTATCTAACTTAGCAAGTGAAAAACAAATTATGATTGAAAGAGAAAAATATGAAGTAGATGATGCTAAGTTACAGGCTAATATTATAAATCTAAAAGAAAACAAATTAAAAATAACTAATGATTTAGAATCATTAAAAGAAGAAATAGAACTTAAAAAGAATAATTTAAATTTGTTAGATAAAAAATATAATGAACTAGTTACAGAATATAAAAATGAAAATATTAAGAAGAATTTATTACTTAGTGATTTAGGTAAGTTAAATAAAGATGAAATGTATTTAAAGAGTCAAATTGAAATATTAGAAAATAGTACTTTAAATGATAGTAAACTTCCTTATGCAGTTAAAAGTATTTTAAATAATCATCGCTTAAGGGGAATACATGATATACTTGGCAAGTTAATTGAGACTGAAGAAAAATATTCCTTAGCGATTGATACTGCTCTTGGTTTTAATGCTAATGTTATTGTTACGGATAATGAGGTAAGTGCTAAAGAAGCAGTTTATTATTTAAGACAAAATAATTTAGGAAGAGCAACATTTTATCCTTTAAATGTTATTAAAGCTAAAAGAGTAGATGATATATCTTTAAAGAAATTAGAAGTTGTTCCTTGTTTTATAGGGATTGCATCTGATTTATGTAAGTTTGATCCTAAGTATCGTAATATAGTTTTAAATGCCCTAGGCAATGTAATTGTAGTTGATAATTTAACTAATGCTACTAATGTTGCTAAAATAATTAATCATATGTATAAGATTGTTACTTTAGATGGAGATATTATTAATGCGGGTGGTTCAATTACTGGTGGAACTAATAAATCAGTTACAAGTATGATGAGTCAAAAGTTTGAACTAGAAAATAAAATTAAGTTATTAAATTCTAAAATTAATGAAATAAAATTAAAAGAAGAAGAAATAAACGCTCATGATAAAGATGTGACTATTTTAGAGAGAAAAGTATTTGATGCTAATAATGAACTTAATAGTGCTAAAGAATATTTATTAAGAAAAAATAATGAAGTGGAGTCACTTAACAATAATTTAATTAGTGTTAATAATGAGATTAATGGTAGTGTTGGACTACTTAATAATGATATATCTAGTAAGTTACAAGATATATTAGATGAGTATTATAAAGTTAATGGAGAAAAAGAAAAGTTAGAATTAAGTATTAATGAACTTAAATTAAATAAAAATGATTTGCAAAGTGAGATTAACGAATTAGAACTAGCTAGTCGTAAACAAAATAGTGAATATAATAAAATAATGAATGATGTTCGAACTTTAGAAGTAACTATTAGTAAAGAAGAAAATAAATTAGATAATTATTTAGTTAGATTAAGTGAAGAATATGGTATGACTTATGATAAGGCTAAAGAATATAATTTAGATATGAATATAACTGATGCTAGAATTAAAGTTAATAATCTAAAAAGAGATATTAAGGCTTTAGGGGAGGTTAATACAGGAGCTATTAGTGAATTTGATCGTATTAATACGAGATATGAATTTTTAACTAAACAAAAAGATGATTTAACTGGTTCTATTAATGATTTATTAGAAATTATTAATGAATTAGATGAAACTATGAAAGATAGATTAACTACTACTTTTAATGCTTTAAATAATGAATTTTGTAAAGTGTTTAAGAAATTGTTTAGAGGAGGAGAAGGAAGGCTTGTATTACTAGATGAAAATAATATTTTAACCAGTGGATTAGAAATTAAGGCTTGTCCTCCAGGAAAAGAAATTAAGAGTTTAAAGACATTATCTGGTGGAGAAGCATCTATGACAGCGCTAGCACTTTTATTTGCAACTTTAAATATTAGAACTGTTCCATTTTGTATATTAGATGAAGCAGAGGCTGCACTTGATGAAGCAAACGTAGATATATTTGGTAATTATTTAAAAGAATATAATAATAAGACTCAGTTTATTGTTATTACACATAAGAAAAGAACTATGGAGTATGCTTCTAGTTTATATGGAATAACAATGCAAGAATCAGGTGTATCTAAGTTAGTTAGTGTTAAATTAGATTAATTAAACTTGTATGAAATATTACAAGTTTTTTTATAAATTATTTTGTTTATTATATAATATCATTTAATTGAGAGACAGTGATGATGGAAGTTTTTAAAGATGATTTACCTGAAATATTAGAAGAAGAGGAAATTAAATAAAATAACAACAAATATTTATTAAACACTTGGGTTTATTTACAAGTTTTTTTGTGGTAAAATTATTATAGTAGGTGCTAGATGAAAAAGTTATTTAAAAAATTAGATAAAAAACTTTTACTTATTATATTAATCTTTACTATATTTGGTTTAGTAATGGTTTTTAGTGCATCTTCAATTTCAGCAGTGCTTTATAATAAAGTAGAAGAAACATATTTTTTTAAGCGTCAAGCTTTTATTGCAATTGTAATGTGGTTTGTTGGGATATTTTTAGTTTTAAGAATTCCAACTAGTAAATATAAAATATTAGCTAAAGGTTATTTTTTTCTTTTTTTAATTATTTTAGCGTTAATATTTCCTTATGGAACAATTACCAATAGTGCTAAGTCATGGTTTCAGGTGGGACCTATTAGAATTCAACCTAGTGAGTTTTTTAAATCAGCAATGATTTTGTATTTTGGTGTTTATTTTGAAAAACTAATTCAAACAAAAAATTATGATAATAAGAAGGTGATGCTTCCTATAATTTTAAGTGCTATTGGAATAGGATTTGTTGCAATTCAACCTGATTTAGGAACTGCTATAATTATAGCTGGTATCTTTGGATTATTAATTCTTTATTTGCCAATTAAAACTAAAGTATATAACTTACTTAAAATTTCTGGTGTTATTGCTGTATGTTTTTTAGTTATATTTGTTGCGTTATCTGGTAATTTGTTAACTAAAGAACAAGCAGATCGTTTGAATTTTAAATCTCCTTGTACAAGATATACTGAAAAAACAGGTTATCAAGTTTGTAATGGATTTATTGCCATATCTAATGGTGGTTTGTTTGGTAAGGGACTTGGTAATTCTACTCAAAAGTATTTATATTTACCAGAGGCACATACAGATTTTATATTTCCAATAATAGTAGAGGAGATAGGTGTGTTAGGTGCATCAGTAGTTATACTTATGTATGTATTATTATTATTTAGATTACTTAAAATATCTAAAGAAGCATCAACAATTAGAGGCTCAATTATAGCCTATGGAACATTTTGTTATATACTTCTTCATTTAGCTGTTAACTTTTTAGGAATTCTTGCTTTAATTCCACTTACTGGAGTACCTGTTCCGTTTTTGTCTTATGGTGGATCATTTTTAATGAATGTTTTATTTTTAATGTTTGTTAATGAAAGAATAGCAATTGAGACAAATATAAATAAAGAAGAAATGGCTTTAAGGAGGATATAATATGAATAAGAAAGGGTTAACGTTAATTGAAATAATTGTTAGTATTGCGTTAATTTCGATTGTAATGGTATTTTTATTTCAAATTGTTATTACAATAAAAAATGCAAATGATAGACAAAATAATAGTAATAATAATAAAGTGTCAGTGTTGATAATTACAAGAGAGGTTCAAAAAGATTTAGATTCTTTTGGATTAGAAAGTACGCCAATAGCAAATTGTGATTTTGATGATAATAGTAATAATATTGTTCCAGCAACTGCTAGTAAAGTTAATTGTGTTAAAATATTATATGATAGTAATAATGCTAAAAATAATGAAGGATATATATTATATTATGAAAATAATAATAAATATTTTTTAGCTTATAAGAGAGGTAAGGGTAATGTTATTGAAACGCAAACTGTTAGAGAAATATCTGTTCCTCCTAAAGAGAATTTGGATATAAAAATTAATAGAGCAGGTAATGATAATGACTTTAGTATTAAAATTAATGTTCCAATTAGAGATGATAGTGAAAATTATGACTTGGATATAAATTATATATATACTAAAGCAGTTAAATATCAAGTTAAAATTATTAGTGAAAATGGGCTTGCTTTAAATATAAAAGGAAATGGGAAATATTATCCTAATGATATAGTTAATGTTTCATTTGATTATGATTCTGTTGTTAATCAATTAGAAAGTGTTGAATGTATAAATGATTTGTGTCAAAATAATAATAATTTTTCTTTTACAATGCCTAATGAGGATGTTGTTATAATTATTAAAATTAAAGCAGATATTGTTGCACCAACTTGTACTACTAATGTAACTGGTGGAGATTATACGAATGGTTGGACTGTTGAGGTTACTTGCAGTGATGTAGGTAGTGGTTGTGTAATGCCAAGTCAAACTTTTGTAGGAATTAAACAAAATCGTACATTTACAGTTTATGATAAGGCAGGTAATAGTGGTATATGTACATCGAATGTTCCAATAGATAATGTGAAACCTACATGTTCGCTTGATTTAAATGATACAAATGTAGTTGCAACATATAATGATGATAATGGTGTAGCATATTTTGGATGGGATTCTTCATATTCAGGATCAAATAGTCAAACAAAAGCAATTTCAGCTGGAACACATACTTTCTATGTAAAAGATATTGCAGGTAATCTAAATACGTGTAAAATAGATGTAAAAGCAATAACGAAAAAGACTGAAAAAATCACACAAACAAAAGCAGCTACTCCAAAGTATGGCACTAGATATACAGGATCATGTTCATGTGTGGCTAAAACAATAGATCACCCAAATGGCATGAGAGTAAAAGGAACCTGCAATTATACTTCAGGATGTTCATGTTCTGGAACTAACTGGATAAATAACTGTGTTGGAAAGTCAGTAATTATTGGATATAAGTGTGATGACTGGTGGGATTTAAGCGGTTCAACTTGTTCTCATACATATAATATTGATAAATATAGTTGTGATAGTGGTTATACTAACTATAATAATTTATGGTGTTATAAAAAAGATTAAGATATAAAATAAAATTAAATGAATTATTCTAGATTTATAAAATAAGGTGTAATTTAAAGTGTTTTCTTCTTTGAAAATACTTTTTATTTGAGTAATAATTGATAGACCACCAAAACTTAATAATATACTAGTATAAATTAATTTATTTTTATAGTTAGTTGGATAATAATTAATTAGATTAATGCCATTAGTAATTTCAAATATCCCCGTAATTAATGGGTGTTTGATGGGAAGCAAATTATTAATAATATTAAAAAGTACTATAATACCTAAAATAGATAATAATGTATTTATAGCGTTACTTATAGATGTTACTAAATTGAATTTCTTAATAGGAATTGGCTTATTTATTATTTCTATTTTATAATTACGATTTATAAGACCAATTAGAATATTTATAATAATATTTGAAATAATTAATAAAATAGAATCTTTTTTATTTAAATATTTAGTTAATGATATAATTAATAATGGGTTATATAGTAAACACATTGATAAAAGTTTTTCAGCTTCTTTGGTAGTTATACATTTATTTTTTAATAAATCATAAATATATTTAGCGTTACTTGGAGTTCCGCTTATACAAGACATTATAAAAGGATATATTGAGCATTTATTACATTTAAATATTTTAGAAAATAAAATACCTATAGTATTAGATAATAAATTTATAATGTTAGTACTCATTATGTAATCACTTAATATCATAATAGGAAAGATACTTGGAAAAATACTTTTATTAAAAAGATCTATTGAAGTTATTGTACTAGTAACTAAGATATTGCGATTTGTAAATATAAGTAAAATAAATAATAAACAAAGTAAAGTTTTAAAAATATTCTTCATATATGCTCCTGCTAAGTGATATAATATATTATATGGAAAAATTAAATAAATTAAAAAATTTTTATAATAAGTATGTTGGAATTAATTTAAAAGAATTAATCTTTTTAATTATATTTGTTTGTTTTTGTTTTTATGACACAGGTTATATGATTTATAAGCCTGGTGGTATTGTTAATGTTGATACTAGAATAACTGGAAATAATTTGTATGAATCTAGTGGGACATTTAATATGGCTTATGTTTCAGCTATAAAAGGAAAAGCACCTATTTATTTAATTGCTAAATTAATGCCTAATTGGGAATTAGTTAAAAACAGTGATGTAGTAATTGATAATGAAACTATGGAAGATGTAGAAATTCAAGATAGATTAGATTACCAAAAAGCAATGGCTGATGCTAAATATGTAGCACTAAAAAAAGCTGGTGTAGATTTTAATTTAGATAAAGAAACATTTTATATTTATTATTTAACTAAAGAAAATACAAGTGATTTAAAAGTAGGAGATGAAATAATTTCTTATGATAATATTCTATTTAAAGATTTAAATACTTTTAAAGAATATGTGAGTAATAAGAACATTAATGATGAAATTAAAATTAAGTACAAAAGAAAGAATAATGAATATGAAACTAGTGCTAAAATTTATGAGAAGGATAATGAAAAGTATATTGGAATATCAGTTGTTTCTTTATTAGATGTTAGTAGTAAGTATAATTTAGAAATTAAAAATAAAAATAGTGAATCAGGTCCTTCGGGAGGATTAATAATGAGTTTATCTATGTATAATGCTATAACAAGTGAAGATATTACCAAGGGTAAAAAAATTGTTGGAACTGGTACAATTGATAGAGATGGAAATGTTGGTGCTATTGGAGGAATAAATTATAAGCTGGCTTCAGCAGTTAAGGAGAAAGCAGATATATTTATATGTCCTGTTGATAACTATGATGAGGTAAAAGAATTAATGGATAAGTATAATTATAAAATAAAAGTAATAAGTGTTAGTACTTTTGATGAAGCAATCCGAAAATTAGAACAAAATTTCGCTTGACGGGGGGGTATTTAGTAATATAATTTGATAAGAATAGGAGTTTAAAATATGAAAACTAAACTTATCAAATTTTTTAATTTAATAAAAAAAGATAAACAAGCAAAGATATTAACTATAATGGGAGTGTTAATGTTATTTATTTTTACAATAGGTTATTCATTATCGATGTTTACAACAAGTCAAAATAAAAAGATTACTAATATAAAGGTTAATGATTTATCATTTAATATAACAACAAATAGTGGCACGTCAAATGATAGAATATTACATTTACAAGCAGGTAAGATAGAACAATTTAATATAATATTAACTAATTTAAATAAAATAGATGTTAAATATGAATTTACATATGAATTATGTAATAATCAAAATTGTACAGAGACAAGTAATAATATACCAAGTGATATAAGTGTAACTAAAGAAGATGAATCTAGTGAAGTAAGTAGAACTATTAATACAAACAAGACTAAGTCTTTAACTATATTAACAAATAATAAAAGTAATAATGATTATTATATAAAACTTAATTTAAATGCAGGATATATATGGAACGACTTAGAACTAGCAAATCAAATAAAATATGTTAAAGGTATTAATAAAGATATAGATATAGTAGCGTACGTGGATGGAGTAGAAGTAAAAGAATTACCTACAACATGTTTTTATAATGCAGTATCAACTGCATATAAAGATAATACTGAGTTAAAAGATAGTAATGTCAGTTTTAATTGTAATTATGCAACTGGTGAGTGGCAAATAATTATAGATAAATTAAATAGTATTCCAAATAAGTTAATTGTTAATTTTGAAAGTAAAGGAATAAATGCAGTAGAATTTGTAAGTAAAGTTCAAGAACTAGATAGTAACAATAAACACGGATTGTTTATCGATCCAACCGTAGATAAAAATATAAGATACGCAGGAAGTAATCCTAGAAATTATGTTGAGTTTGGTAATGATGAAGAACTGTGGAGAATAATTGGAATATTTAATGTAAAAGATTCAACTGGTAAGTTAGAAAGAAAAATTAAGTTAGTTAGAGATGAATCATTAGGAGCATATTCATGGGATGCAACTGGAAATAGTGATTGGGGATTTAATGATTGGACAGAAGCAGATTTAATGAATGAATTAAATGGTGACTATTTAAATACAGGCCTAACTGCAAATAAGAATAATTGGTATAATTCATACTTTGATTGGGATTCAAGTGCTAATAAACCAGTATTTCGCCAAACTGGAGTATTTGATTATACTAAAGTTATAAAAAGTAATTATCAAAATATGATAAGTGAAAGTGTGTGGAATATAGGAGGAAATAGTTATACTGGTTCAAACCCGTATACATTGAATTTATTAAGTCAATATAATAGAGAAAGAGGAACAATCACCTATCAAAATAGTCGCCCTGCTGAATGGACAGGTAAGGTTGGACTAATATATGCCAGTGATTATGGATATGCATCAACACTTGCAGAATGTCATGAAAACCTAAGAGCAGGTATAACATATGATACAGCAAATAAAAGTTATGATTATTCAAACGGAAAATGTAAGATAGATAACTGGTTAGCGAAGTCTAATTTTCGTTGGACATTGTCGCCTGTCTCTAGTAGTTTGGCTAACGTGTTCAGTGTGAATGGGGCCGGTGCTGTCAATATCGACGACGCGTATACGTCCCTCGGCGTCTTTCCGGCCGTTTTCTTGAAATCTGATATCAAGATAACAAGTGGAACTGGTGAAAAAGATAAGCCATATATATTAAGTTTGTAAAAAAATAGTTTATTTTAAGAAAACTAAATAGTTTTCTTTTTATTTTCTTTAAAATATTCTATAATACATCTAGGTGTTAAAAATGAAAAGAAATGAAGTAAATTATGAAGAATTAAGTCCTATGATGAAACAATATATGGATATCAAAAAAGATTATGAAGATACTTTACTTTTTTATCGTATAGGTGATTTTTATGAATTATTTTTTGAAGATGCTGAAGCTGGTGCTCATGAACTTGAACTTACTTTAACTGGTAAAAATGCTGGGTTAGAAGAAAGAGTTCCAATGTGCGGGGTGCCTCATCATGCTGTTAAACCTTACTTAGAAAAAGCTGTTAATAAAGGATTTAAAGTAGCTATCTGTGAACAGATGGAAGATCCTAAAAAGACTAAAGGTATGGTTAAAAGAGAAGTAATAAATGTAGTTTCCAAAGGTACTTTAGTAGATTTAGACTTCTTAGATTCTTTTGATTTTAATTATTTAGCAAGTATAATAGATTTAAGTTATGCTTATTTGTTAACTTATGCTGATATATCTACAGGTGATATTTATGCTGAATTCTTAGATTATAATGATGATGCTTTAGTTAATAAAATTCTTACTTTAAATATTAAAGAATTAATATTAAAAAAAGATTTTAATGAAAAAATAGTTAATATATTTAAAAATAGTTATAGTGTTAATATTAATTATAGTGATGAATTATATGATAAAGAATTAAAAATACTAGATAATATTAGTGATGAAAGAGTAACTATTGGGGTTAAACATTTATTTTATTATTTAATTGTTAAAGAACTTAAAGATGTATCCTTATTTGAAACTGTTAAGATTATTAACAATAGTAATTATTTAAATTTAAATATCCATACTATTAGAAATTTAGAATTATTTGAAACTCTAAGATTAAAAGAAAGAGAATATTCTTTAATATGGTTTTTAGATAGATGTAAAACAAGTATGGGATCGCGTACTTTAAAGTTATGGGTATCTAATCCTTTAAGAAATGAAGAAGAGATTAATAAGAGATTGGATATTATTACTAAATTAAATGAAGAATTTATTTTAAGAAGTGATTTACTTAAATGTTTATATGAAGTTTATGATTTAGAAAGATTGTGTGGTAAGTTAACTTGTGGTTCTTTTAATGCTAGGGATGCACTTCAAATAAGAAATAGTTTAAAGGTATTGCCAGAAGTTAAAGATATTTTAGGAAAGATGAATGTTGATATTAAAATTAATACTCATGAAGAATTATATAACTTACTTGATAAAGCTATCTATGAAGAACCACCTATATCTATTAAGGAAGGCTATTTAATTAAAGATGGATATAATAATGAATTAGATGAACTTAAGAAAATAAGAAGTGGTGGTAAAGAGTTTTTAAGTACTTTAGAACAAGAAGAAAGAGCAAGAACAGGTATTCAAAATTTAAAAGTTGGATATAATAAAGTTTTTGGTTACTATATTGAAATAAGTAAGGGACAAGCATCTCGTGTTAAGGAAGAATTTGGTTGGGAAAGAAAACAAACTTTGACTACTGGAGAAAGATTTATTAGTCCTGTATTAAAAGAAAAAGAAGCTATGATATTAAACGCTGAAGAAAGAATTGTTGAACTTGAATATGATTTATTTAATGAAATAAAGGAAACAATTAAAAAGGATATTATTTCTTTGAAAGAAACAGCTAATAAGATTGGTATAATTGATGCCTTATGTTCTTTATCTATAGTTTCAGAAAAGGAAAAGTTAGTTAAACCAATCTTTAATCATGATAAGTTAGTTGATATCAAAAATGGTTTTCATCCTGTTATTAATATTGTTACTAATGGAAAGTATGTTAAAAATGATATTTACATGGATAAAAATATAAATACACTTTTAATAACGGGACCTAATATGAGTGGTAAATCTACTTATATGAGACAACTTGCTATTATAATTATTATGGCTCAAATAGGATCTTTTGTACCTGCTGATTATGCTAATTTATGTATTTTTGATGCTATATTTACTAGAATAGGTGCTAGTGATGACTTAGTTAGTGGAGAATCTACTTTTATGGTTGAAATGAAAGAAAGTAGAAGTGCGATTAAAAATGCAACTAGTGAATCATTAATCTTATTTGATGAATTAGGAAGAGGTACAGCTACTTACGATGGTATGAGCTTAGCCGGAGCTATTTTAAAATATGTTACTAAAAATATTAAGTGTAAAACCCTATTTAGTACTCATTATCATGAATTAACTAGTTTAACAGATGAATATCCTACTATTAAAAATGTTCATGTTAGTGCCACTTTAGATAATAATAAGCTTGTATTTTTACATAAAATTGAAGATGGAGCAATTGATAAAAGTTATGGTATTCATGTTGCTGATTTAGCAGGACTACCAAAAGAAATTATTAACGATGCCAATAAGATGCTTAAAGAATATGAAACAAATAGTAAAGATAGTGGTAGTAAGCAAATATCATTCGATTTTACTGAGCCAGTAAAAGAACCAAATATTTTAAAGGAAGAAATAGATAAAATTGATCCTTTAAATACAACGCCTATGGATGCTTTAAAAATATTATTTGATTTAAAGAATAAATCTAAGGATATAAGAGAATAATTTAAGTTATAATTTGTTGATAAAACACATTTAAATAATGTGTTTTTAGATTATTCATTTAAAATGATAAAGATGTAATTAGATTAATTCGATAAATGTTATTAAAATGGAAAATAAGGATATAATAGAAGAAATTAATACTAAAGATAAGGTATAATTATTGTATTGCGATTACGAAAATAGGTACAAAACGGAAAAAATTCGTAATATCATTGACATAAAAGCTTAATTATGATGTATTTTATTACGAAAATGGGTACGAAACGGAAAAAATTCGTAATGGATGACATAGGAATATAAATAGAGATTATTGTTACTAAAGATGGAGTTAGTTCGTATAGAAATGATGATGGTATATTATTTTTAAATATTTATGAATTCTTATTAAATGAAAATAGTTTAGAATTATAAAAAAATTAGATATGTAGTAAATAAATATAAAATGAAACGAAATAATAAATTTAAAAAAATTTTCTTAGAGAATTAAATAGTAGTGTAACGCATAGAGATGGTATAGACAGCAATTTCTAAAAGCATGGTAAATTAAGGGCACATAAGAAATTATGTTATGCAAATTGTTGCATATAATATTAATGCAACATGTTGTTATAAAAAAGCTAGTGATTCCCACTAAGAGAGGAACTTAAAAAAGAAGCGATTCCGGCTTAGACAGGAACTTAAAAAAGAAGCGATTCCGGCTTAGACAGGAACTTAAAAAAGAAACTAGAGAGCTTACTCTAGTTTTATTAAACTTTGGGGAATTATGGATAAGTTATTATTAGTTAAAATAGATTATAAATATTGTAATTATTTAAGAAAATTTGATAATAAAGTGCCATATAATATGGATAAAAAAGAATTAAGATCTTTTATTGGTGTTTTATTTGAAATAAATAAATGTAAATATTTTGCACCATTATCAAGTCCAAAAGAAAAACATAAAACAATGAGAAGCAGTATTGATTTCTTAAAAATTGATAATGGTAATCTTGGTGCAATTAATTTCAATAATATGATTCCTGTTACCGATGGTAATATTATTTATTTAGATTTAGATGATAAACCTAAGAATAAGAAAGAATTAAAATATTATAAATTACTTACTGAACAATTATTTTGGCTAAATCGTAACCATACAAAAGTATTTTTAAGATCAAGAAATTTATATAATAAATATAAAAATAAAGATTTAAATAAAAATATAATTAAAAGATGTTGTAATTTTCCTCTATCTATCAAAAAATGTAAAGAATATAATAATATAGAGCAAAAAGTTTAAACAAATACCTTAAAAGTATTTGTTTTATTTTAGATTTTAAGTATAATTATATTCAAGGGTGATTAATAATGGATGATAAATTAATAAGATTCTTTAATAAAATAAATTTTGATGATGTAGATAATTTTGATGGAGTAAAAGTTTCTAAAGTTGTTATAAATAAACAAAAAGAATCTTGGATAGTATATTT
This sequence comes from uncultured Bacilli bacterium, assembly GCA_934090795.1. Taxonomy (GTDB): domain Bacteria; phylum Bacillota_I; class Bacilli_A; order RF39; family UBA660; genus CAG-533. Next base: position 102,152 of record CAKOJQ010000003.1, on the reverse strand, counting down.
GCAAAGTGATAAAGTTATTAATCCAGGATCAATGATAAAACTGATTAATAAGGCTAAAGACGGAATTGAAAATGTTAATATGATAGATATTAAAATAAGTTATAGCAATATAAGTGATGAAGATATTATCAAATATTTTAAATATTTTTTAGATCAAAAAGTTATTGATAATGTTTCTTTACAAAGTATCATTAATAATGATTTTAAGCAAGTAAATAATGAAATAAGTGTAGAAGTTATTTCGAAGATGGAAGCTAATTTAATAGATTCATTTAATGATGAATTTAGTAAGTATTTAAAGAATTTAGGATTACCTGAGGTTAGTTTAGTTCCTGTTATTAATGATGAAAAAAGAAAAGAAATAAAAGAAGAAATAGAAAATAGTAAAACAGATATAATTGTTAATAAGGAACCTGAATTTAAAATTATAATGGGTGAAGAAATTAAATCTAAAAAGATTACAGAAATTAAGGATATTATAGGAGAAGAAAATAATGTTACAGTTGAAGCATATATTTTTGGAATAGAAGAATTTGTATCTAATAAGAGTAATTTTAAAATATTAACTTTGAAGATTAGTGATAAAACTGATAGTATTTTAGCTAAAATATTTACAAGGGAAGATGATGAATTTAATAAATATAAGGCAGGATTAAAAGAAGGAAAATGGTATGCTTTTAGAGGATATATTAAAAATGATACTTTTGCTAAGGATTTAGTATTTAATGTAAGAGATATAGAGGAAATTCCTAGTAAAGATGATGAGTTTGTTGATGATGCTGAAGTTAAGAGAGTTGAGTTACATGCTCATACAATGATGAGTCAAATGGATGGAGTTACTAAGTTTGATTTAGATAAACATACATCAGAACTTGTTAGTAATGCGATTAAATTTGGGTATAAAGGAGTTGCGATAACTGATCATGGTGGTTGTCAGGCATTTCCAATTTGTTATGAAATAATTAAAAATTATAATAAAGGTAAACCTAAAGAAGAACATTTTAAGGGTATTTATGGTACTGAACTTACATTAGTAGATGATTCAGCTGATATTACTTTTAGAGCAAAAGATGATGATTTAAGAAGCACTACTTATGTTGTATTTGATACAGAAACCACTGGTTTTAACGCTGGTGGTAAAGATCAAATGATTGAAATTGGTGCAGTAAAGATAGCTAGTGGTGAAATAATTGATAGATTTGATGAGTTTATTAATCCAGGTAGACTACTTCCACAAAAGATAGTTGATTTAACATGCATTACTGATGATGATTTAGCTGGTGCTGATAATGAAGCAAATGTAACTAAACGGTTTTTAGAGTGGGCAGAAGGACTACCGATGGTTGCACATAACGCAAAATTCGATATGTCATTTGTTGATATGGCTTGTAAAAAGTATGGATTACCTGAATTTAATAATACCGTTATTGATACATTAGAATTATCAAGAGCGTTAGATCCTGATTTAACAAGACACAGTTTGTCTGCGTTAGTTAAAAGATATGAAGTTCCTTGGAACGAGGATGCTCATCATAGAGCAGATTATGATGCAGAAGGAACAGCTTATGTTTTTTGGAAAATGTTAGATCGTGTTCCAAAAGATACCTATAAAACAATAAAAGATTTAGATAATTTAGTTTCTAAAGAAAATTTATATAAGTTTGGAGCAACACATCACTTTAATGCTTTAGTTTTAAATCAAAAAGGATTAAAGAATTTATTTAAAATTGTTTCACTTGCTAATACAACCTATTACTTTAAATGTCCTAGAATTCCAAGAAGTGTATTACAAGAACTAAGAGAAGGATTACTTATTGGTAGTGGATGCTTTGATTCAGAAATATTTAAAGAAGCTAGAAGAAAAGATAAAGAAGAATTAACTAATTTAATTAATTTCTATGATTATGTTGAGGTACAACCTCCAGATGTTTATTCTCATTTAGTTGATACAGGAGATTTTTCTTCTAATGCAGAATTAATTGGGAATATTATGAAAGTAGTAGATGCAGTTAGAGATGCTGGTAAAATAATGGTTGCTACTGGAGATGTCCATCATTTTTATAAAGATGATCGAATTTATAGACAAATCATTGTTAACACTAAGGCTAATTTTGGTAAACATCATTTAGCTAAATCTAGTATTAAAGAAATACCTTCTCAACATTTTAGAACAACCAATGAAATGCTTGATAATTTTAACTTTTTAGATAAAGATGTTGCGTATGAAATAGTTGTTACTAATACAAATAAGATATGTGATATGATTGATGAAATAGAGGTTATTCCAGATACTGGTGGAACACCATTTTCACCTAGAGTTAAAGCCGATGATGGTAAAACTTATTTAGATTGTCCTAGAGTTGTAACTGACTTAGTTTATGGTAGAGCAACTGATTGGTATGGAGATCCACTACCATTATTAATTGAAGAACGTATCGCAAAAGAACTTTATGGAGAAACTGTTTATAAAGTTTGTCGTGAAAATATATTAAAAACTCATAGTGAAGATGAACCTAATTTAAAAGAATTAATATTTAAGGATGTTCATGAAGTTATATTAAAAGGTGTAGATGCTGTTAAAGAGTTAGTTAGAAATAATATTAAAGAACATTTAGAAGAAGAGGCAAGTGACGAAGAAATAGAACAAAAGTTAAAGAAATCACTTGGTGGAGTAATTGGTGCAGGGTTCGATCCAATTTATTTAATTGCGCAAAGACTAGTTAAACACTCTAATGATGAAGGTTTCTTAGTTGGTTCAAGAGGTTCAGTAGGTTCATCATTTGTCGCAACAATGATGGGTATTACTGAGGTTAATTCCTTAGCGGCACATTACCGCTGTCTAAAATGTAAGAAAAGTATTTTTAATGATGAAGATGGTAAACCACTTGGTGCAACTTATTCATGTGGTATTGATTTACCAGAAAAGAAATGCCCTAATTGTGGGGAAGACATGTATAGAGATGGACATGATATTCCATTTGAAACTTTCTTAGGATTCAATGCCGATAAAGTTCCAGATATCGACTTAAACTTTTCTGATTTAAATCAAGCTTCAGCTCATGAATATACTAAGGTACTATTTGGTGTTGATAATGTATATCGTGCTGGTACTATTGGTACAGTTGCTGAAAAAACGGCTTTTGGTTTTGTTAAAGGATATATGGAAGATAAAGGAATTACACTTCGTACTCCAGAAATAGAACGTTTAGCCAAAGGTGTTACAGGAGTTAAAAGAACAACTGGACAGCATCCAGGTGGAATTGTAGTTGTACCTGATTATAAAGAAGTTTATGATTTTACCCCATTTCAGTATCCCGCAGAAGATGTTAATAACGCATGGCGTACAACTCATTTTGGATATCACTCAATTGAGGAATGTTTACTTAAATTAGATATTTTAGGTCATACGGATCCAACTCAGCTTAGAATTATTCAAGAACAAACGGGAATGGATGTTAGTAAAATACCTTTATCAGATCCTGAGACTATGAGTATTTTCTCATCAACTAAAGCGTTAGGGGTAACTAATGAACAAATATTAGCATTAACTGGTACATTAGGAATTCCAGAATTTGGTACTAACTTTACAATTGGAATGGTTGATGAAATTAAACCTAAAACATTTGCAGAACTCGTTAAAATTGCCGGACTTTCTCATGGAACTGATGTATGGCTTGGTAATGCGAGAGATTTAATTATTAATAATGTTGTTCCGTTTAGTGAAGTTATTGGTTGTCGTGATGATATTATGATTTATTTAATGTATCATGGCGTAGAACCTATTAAAGCATTTAAAATAATGGAATTTGTACGTAAAGGTAAAGCAAGTAAACCAAAAGAAAAAGATACTTGGGAATCTTATAAAAAGATAATGCAAGATGGTAATATTCCAGAATGGTTTATTGATTCATGTAATAAGATTAAATATATGTTCCCTAAGGCTCATGCTGCGGCATATGTAGTAAGTGCCTTTAGAATTGCTTGGATTAAAGTTCATAAACCAGTATATTTTTATTCTTCTTGGTTATCTTGTAAAGCAACTGATTTTGATGTTGAAACTATGATGAAGGGATATGACGCTATAAAAGCAAGAGTAGAGGAAATTCAAAATAAAGGATTTAACGCTACTAATAAAGAATTAGGTTTACTAGAATGTTTAAAAGTATGCTTAGAAGCATCTGCTAGAGGTATTAAATTTGCAAAAATAGATTTATATAAAAGTGATTGGAGAGTATGGCAAGTAGCAGATGAAAATACAATAATTCCATCTTTCTTATCAGTCGATGGACTTGGTGAGACGGTTGCTAAGAATATAGTAAGTGAAAGAAAAAATGGTAAGTTTGTAAGTGTTGAAGATTTTCAATCAAGAGCAAAAGTATCAGGAACTATCGTTGATAAATTAAAAACAATAGATGTTTTAGAAAATATGCCTGAATCTTCACAATTAAGTTTATTTGACTAAAAATATGGTTTTATGTTATTTACATAAAACCTTTTTTAATGTAAAATTAAATAAGATAAGGTAGGTAATTATAGTGAAAGAATTAGACCTAATAAAGAAAAAAAGAATATTAATTGTAACTATTTCTATTGGATTATTATTAACTATTTTAATTGGTGCTGCTGTTGCATATATGGCTCCGAAAATCAATGGAACTGAGGCATCTTCTACAATAGTTTTTAATAGTGGAACTGTTGCAATTGTTTATGAAAATGGAGAAAATCAAATAAATGCAAAGGATGTTTTGCCTGGATGGACAGCTATCAAAAAATTTAGTTTGACTGCAAAAAATAATACAACTGTAGATTCAGGGGATGCAATGAGTTATGGGTTAAAACTTGTTGTTGAAAAGAATACGTTTAGTGATGGTGCTATAACTTATTCTATAGAAGGTGAAAATACTAATAATAATGGAACAGTTGCTTATGTTTTACCTAATACGTTGAAGTCAGGATCTAGCAAGGTAAGTTTAGGATATGGAACATTTGATACATCAGGCAATATTGAAAATGGTGTTGTTCATAATTATACTTTAACGCTAGCGTTTCCAAATAAAACTTATACGAATCAAAATAGTGATATGGGAAAACAATTATCTGCTTATATAACAATTGAAAAGCCAGGGGAGCTTGTTGATTTAACAATAATTGATGAACAGCGTAATATTAATAAAACAGTTAAATTTGAAAAAAATAGTACTTATGAATTACCAATTATTGCTTCTAAAGCAGGTGCATATTTTTCAGGATGGAATGTTGAGTCAGGAAATGCAACAATTAATGGAAATAAAATTACAATAAATGGGAATGCGTCTATAAAGGCAAAATATTCTTCTACTAATAAAATCGAATTTACTTATACGGGTAATAATGAAAAATTTGTAGCTCCGGTAGATGGAAAATATAAATTAGAAACGTGGGGAGCACAAGGTGGAGGTTTTTCTACTTATGAGAGCGGATATGGTGGCTATTCTTTTGGAATTGTTTCCTTAAATAAAAATGATGTTTTATACATAAATGTGGGTGGCAAGGGAACAAATGGTTCAGCATCAAGTGAAATTGCTTCAGGTGGTTATAATGGTGGAGGCAATGGTGGAAATGTTTCTTCAACAAGATATAATGGTGGTGGTGGAGGCGCAACTCACATTGCTACTGTATCTGGTTTATTATCAACACTAAATACTAATCAACAAGCAATTCTTATTGTCGCTGGCGGCGGCGGTGGAGTAGGCGGATGGGAACCAAGTAAATATCAAATTAGACTAGGAGGATCCGGAGGTGGCTTTAATGGTGTTGATGGTGAGCCACATTTGCAAAAGAATGATGTGTATGGTGTTTCTGGCAAGCAAACCGAAAGTGATAGTGGCGGAACATTTGGTCAAGGTAGAAGTTATAAATATGTTAGTAGTTACCAATATGGAATTGGTGGTGGAGGCGGTGGCTTCTATGGCGGTGGTGTAAATGATTCATGCGGCGGAGGCGGAGGCTCGGGCTATATAGGGAACTCGCTTTTAACAAATAAGTCAATGTATTGTTATAATTGTACTGAATCAAGTGATGAATCTACCAAAACAGTATCAACAACTTGTCATAGTGAAACGCCAACATCTAATTGTGCTAAAAGTGGAAATGGATATGCTAGAATCACTTTACCTGATGATTCAGTTGTAGAAGAATTGTCAATAATAACTATTGTAAGTGAGGAACTAAAGAAAGTTACTACGGTAGAGACGCAAAAGGGAATGGAAATAACATTATCACCGGAATTGAGCGATAACTATGTTTTTTATGAATTTGAACTAGAGAGTGGATTGGCAACTATTAATGGAACAAAAATAACTCCAAATAGTGATAAAGTTGTTTTGAAAGTAAAATATAAAAATAAAGTAATTGATGAATATGCATATATAGCTCCTTCTAATAATAATATTGAACCTTACTATACTTTTACTGCTCCCATCGATGAAAATTATAAGATAGAAGTTTGGGGAGCCCAAGGAGGTTCTGCTAAAACAAAAGTAGGTGGTTATGGTGGATATAGTGCTGCAAATATATATTTAAAAAAAGGACAAACGATTTACATTTATGTTGGCGGAGCAGGAACAAATGGTACTACTCAATCATCTGTATCGGGTGGCTATAATGGCGGTGGTAATGCATTTGGTGCAACTAATGGTAAAACAGTTGGAAGTGGAGGTGGTGCTACATTCATATCACTAACAACTGGATTACTTAATACCCTATCAAATAAATTAGATAATCTAATTATAGTGTCTGGTGGCGGTGGTGGCGCTTCTTATGAAAGTGATAGCTATTCAAGCGATGGAGGTTCAGGTGGCGGTATTCAAGGTGCTGCAGGAATTTTTTCAGGAAGCGGAACTGGTGGCAGTCAAACTGCTGCTGGAACTGGTCAAACCGCTGGTTCATTTGGTCAAGGTGGATCTAGTAAAGGTGATGGATCAGGTGGCGGCGGCGGTCTTTATGGCGGTGGCGGCGGTCTTCATTATAGAGGTGGCGGCGGCGGTTCTGGCTATATTGGGAATACATTATTAACGAATAAAGTGATGTATTGCTATAATTGCACTGAATCAAATGTTGAATCTACTAAGACGCTTTCAACTACATGTCATAGTGAAACACCAACATCTAATTGTGCTAAAGAAGGAAATGGTTATGCAAGAATAACATATGCTGGTGAAATAAAAAAAGCTGGAAATATCACTGTTACAATAGTTGATACTGTTTCAAATAAAACAACAACATTATATGCATATAAAGGCAAACCAATTGATATGCCTAATCATAGTAGCTATGATAATTACAGGTTTGATGGTTATGTAATAACTGATGGAAAAGGAAATATAACTAATAATAAACTTAGTGCAACATCTGATATTACTATTGAAGCTAGATATAGTTATACAGGAAGTTTTCAATTTATAGAATACGATTATGTTGCTTCAACAACAAGTCTTTCAGAACCATATTATACATTTACTGCACCAATTGCTGGAACATATAAACTTGAAGCTTGGGGAGCCCAAGGTGGTGGAACAGGAGGAACAGGAGGCTATTCTTCTGGAACTATAAATTTAAATAGAAATGATAGTTTGTATGTTTATGTCGGTGGAGCTGGATCAGGTATTACTGGAGGATATAATGGTGGTGGTACTGCACTAACAAATGGATTTGGTGGTGGAGGAGCAACACATATTGCTACTTCAATTGGCAAATTAAACACTTTATCTTCATCTTTAAACAACATTATAATTGTTGCTGGTGGTGGCGGTGGCAAAGGTAACTCTGGTGCTGGTGGTAACGCTGGTGGTTTAAGTGGAAATAATGGTGTTGATGGAGCTTGTTCTAATAAATCTGGTGGTGGTGGTACACAAACTGCAGGAGGAAAGTGCGTAGATGGCGGTTGGTGTAATGCTGGTTCATTTGGAATTGGGGGAAATGGTAAAGCCAGCAATAATGGCGGTGCTGGAGGCGGAGGCTATTATGGTGGCGGCGCTGGTACTGGTGGAAACTGCTACGGTGGCGGTGGCGGCGGTTCATCATATATTGGTAATACATTATTAACAAATAAAGTAATGTATTGTTATAATTGTACTGAATCAAGTGCCGAAGGTACTAAGACCGTTACAACTACGTGCCATAGTGAAACACCAACTGTAAACTGTGCTAAAGAAGGAAATGGTTACGCTAGAATAACATTAATACCATAATAATATTTAACTACTGAATTTCAGTAGTTTTCTTTTGTTTAAAACATATAATTAAATGGTGAAGCGTATGCTAGAGATAATTAATAACGCCTTAAGAAATAATAATTATTATATTTGTTTATATAAAAATAATATTTATTTATATAATTATAAAGATATAATCTCATTTGATAATAATTTAACAATGGTTAAATTTGATAATTTTAATTTAAAGATTAAAGGTAGTAATATGTTAATAAAACATATGCAAGAAAATGAATTAATTATTTCTGGTAATATTGTAGGAGTATCCTATGAATAAACAAGTTAAAATAGAAGTAACGGGAAGTGTTAATAGATTTATAAATAAGTGTATTAGTAATAAGATTTATTTATCTAATATAAGTTATATAGATAATAATAAGATAACATGTATAATAAATTTAGATGATTATAAAAAAATTAAAAGATTAAATTATTATTCAAAGATTAAAATAGTTAGTTATGTTGGAATTAATAAACTTAAAGAAATGATTAAAAATAATATTTTTTATATAATAATATTTATTCTTGCTTTTATTTTAATGGATATAATAACTAGTTATATAGTAGATATTGAAGTAATACATTCATCATCTAGTATTCGTAAGTTAATATATAAAGAATTAGATAATAATAATGTTAAGAAATATTCTTTTGCTTATGATTTTAATGAATTAGAAAAAATACAAGACAATATATTAATTAATAATAAAGATAAATTAGAGTGGATTAGTATTACTAAAGATGGGATGAAATATATAATTAGATGTGAAGAAAGAAAAATTAAAGAAATAAATAAAGAAAGTGGATACCGAAATATAATTGCTAAAAAAGATGCTTATATTACTAAGATTATATCTACTAAAGGAGTTAATTTAGTTAGAAGTGGGGAATATGTTAAAAAAGGGGATGTCTTAATTAGTGGAGAAATTAAATTATATGAAGAAGTTAAAGGTGATACTTTAGCAACAGGATATGTATATGGTAATGTATGGTATGACGTAGAGGTATCAATACCTAAAGAAGAAAATAAAAAAGAATATACTGGTAAGTCTAGGTTTAATATCAATATAAATGATAAAATATTTTTTAAAAATAAATATAAATATTTTAGTCAAGAAAATATAAGAGAGATAAAGATATTAGGATTAAAAATTAAGTTTTATAAAGAGAAAGAATATGGATATAAAAAACATATTTTAAGTGATGAAGAGGTAGAAAATTTGGTAAATGATAAAATTAAAGAAAAATTTAGTAATATTGGAACAATTAGTAGTCAAAAAGTTTTGAAAAAAGAGATAAATAATAGTACAATAGATTATAGAGTATTTGTTATTTGTAATGAACTTATTAATGAATACCAGTACTATGAAAAAGGTGATGCTAGTGATACCCAAAGCAGCAATTGAAATTATAGTTGATTTATGGCCTATCTTATTATTATGTATGATTACAACAATATGTTTAAAGATAGCTTATAGCTTGGCAAATCGTACTAAGTTAGAGATATATAAAGAGATAATTAATTTAGTGTTTATAGCTTATGTTATAATGTTATTTAGTTTGGTAACTGCTACTGATTTTTCTTCTTTTGGTAATAATTTTATTCCTTTTAAAGAAATATTTAGATATAGTGTTACTTCTAAGTTATTTTATCGTAATGTGATAGGAAATGTAGTTTTATTTATTCCATTTGGTTATTATACTAGTTATTACTGTAAGACTAAAAATATAACTTATAGTTTTTTAATTACACTTATTGTTAGTTCAACTGTTGAGACTATTCAGTTACTTTTAGGTAGAAGCTTTGATGTAGATGATATAATTTTAAATGTGGTTGGTGGAGTTGTTGGGTATCTTTTCTATTTAGTAAGTGAGTTTATATTTAAAAAGACTAGTGAAAGAGTAAAAAATAGTTTTTTATTAAATTTAATATGTGTATTAATAATTGCAATATTAGTGATAATAATACTTAATTTGTATGGAGTGGTAATATGAATAGTTTTGATATAATAGATGAATATGGTTATAAAGAATATGATTATTTAAATGATTTATTTGATTTTGCTTGTAATAAGTTAAAACTTAAGAATGTTTATTTTTCAGTAATTTTTATTAATAATGATGAGATACATAAGATAAATAAAGAATATAGAGGTATTGATAGACCTACTGATGTTATTTCTTTTGCGTTTAATGATAATGGAGCTTTACAAGGCCCAGTTAATATGCTTGGAGAAATATATGTATCAATAGATAGAATGAAAGAGCAAGCTATAGAATATGGTCATAGTGAAAAGAGGGAATTATCATTTTTATGCATTCATGGTCTTTTACATCTACTTGGTTATGATCATACTTTAGGAGAAAAAGAAGAAAAAGAAATGTTTGATTTACAGAAGGAAATATTAAATGAAAAAGGTATTATCGATTAAGAGATTAAAAAAATCATTTGGTTATGCATTTAAAGGAATAGATGATGTTGTTAGTAATGAACCTAATAGAAAATCCATGTTAGTGTAGCAATACTTGTTGTTATTACGGCTTTTTTACTTAAGATAAGTATGATTGAATGGATTATTTTGGTTCCTAAAATTATTTTAGTGTTGGAGAGTTTATGAAAGATAATTTAAAACTAATTATGAAAAATGCTTATGCTAATATTTCTAATTATAAAGTTGCATGTGTGATTGTTATGCAAAATAATCAAGAAGTAATTGGAGTAAATATTGAAAATAAAGATGGTAAAAGTGGAATGTGCGCAGAACAAGTTGCGATAGCAAATGCATTTAGTGAAGGATTTTCCGTTAAAGATTTTAAAGAAATACATGTAATGGGTTCAAGTAAAGAAATATGTATGCCATGTTTTATGTGCAGGGAATTACTACATGAATATTTCTTGCCTGATGCTAAGGTTTTTTGCTATAATAATAGAGGAAAGTGTAAAGAATTTACAGTAGCAGATATTTGCCCTTATCCATTTAATTTGGAGGACTAATGATAAGAGAATTAGAAAGATTATTAAGTAATTGTTATGCTCCTCATGATAATATTTTTTATAGCGCTGTAGCAAAGATGAATGATGGAAAATTATTTGCCGGTGTTATTGTTAAGAATGACATTTTTAGAAGTACAATATATGCTGAAGAAGCTGCAATAGCAAACGCGGTTAGTCATGGATATAGAAAAAAAGATTTTGATAGTTTATATATTATGACAAGTTCTAAAACGATAAATGATTTAAAAAATATTAATAAAAATATGATTAAGGAATTTTATGAAAATGATTGTGAAATATTTTTATATGATATAAATAGAGAAGAAAGAATAATAAAAGTGGGTAATTTAATCGAAAATATATATTAGGATGTGATTATAAATGAATGAATTATCTCCAGAAATAAAACATAAAAAATTAACCAATGCTCATGTTAATTTTGTAAGAATTTCAGATATGAATTTAGGCGATAAGTATACTAATTTTGAAAATACCATTTTAAAAAATAGCAATACATTACTATATGAGATAGAAAATAAACCATTATACTTTAGAAGATATAGTAGAGGAAGTGTAATAAAAGTTAGATTTGGAGTAAATATAGGAAGTGAATTTTCAGGAAATCATTTTGCAATTGTTGTTTCTAAAGGAGACACAGCATATAATCCTGTCTTACATGTTATTCCTATTTCATCCAAAAAACATAAAAAAAGTGTTGATTTGGGCAATGTTTTAATTCTTGATAGCGAAATAGAAAAACTTAGATTAAATTATTCAAAAGAAAGTGATAACGCAAAAAAGAAAAAAATAAAAAATTCTTTAAAATATTACAGTAAACGTGATAATATTACTTCATATGCATTAATCGAACATATGAAAACTATTAGTAAAATGTCAATTATTCCACCATTTAGTGAATATGATTATATTGATGTGATAAGAATACCAAATGAAAAAATGAAAGAAATAGATGACAATATTATTAAAGAATATACTTTATAAATATATTTAGTATAAAATTATCTTGACTAGAATATAATAATGTAGTAGTATATAGATACAGGAGCAGAAATGCTTAGACAGTATCATACCATTTATGGTATATACTATGACAGGTGCCGATAGGCATAGACAAAGACTAGTCTGATTGACTAGTCTTTAATTTTTTTATTAAAATAATAAGGATGTGGTAACGTGAAAAGTGGATTTGTAAGTATAATAGGTAGACCAAATACGGGGAAAAGTACTTTGATGAATACAATATTAAAAAAACATATAGCAATAGTTTCTAATGTGGCAGGAACAACTAGGAATGCAATTCAAGGAGTTTATAATGATAAAGAAACTCAAATTATTTTTGTAGACACTCCAGGAATTCATAAACCTCAAGATAAATTAGGAAAATATTTAAATAAACAAACTTATGAATCCCTAGAGGATATAGATGCTATTTTATTTGTTGTAGATGCATCAGCACCAATTGGAAGAGGAGATAAATTTATATCACAGACTTTTAAAAATATTGAAACACCAGTTATTCTTGTTTTAAATAAAATAGATAAATTAAGTGATGAACAAATATTAAAATCAATAAATGACTATAAAGATTTATATGATTTTAGTGATATAGTTCCTATTAGTGCTTTAAAAGATGATAATGTTGAAAGACTAATTAATGTAATTAAAGGGTATTTAACAGATGAAATTAAATATTATGATGATGGAACTATTACAAATACATCACTTGAATTTATGCTTGGAGAACTTGTTAGAGAAAAGGTTCTTAATTTAACAGAAGAGGAAGTACCACATTCAGTTACATGTGTTGTTACTCATTTAAAAGATAAGGGCTCTTTAATGGAAGTGTATGTTGATATAATAGTTGAAAGAAATAATTTAAAGAAAATAATTATTGGATCACAAGGATCAATGCTTAAACAAATTGGTTCTTTAGCTAGATGTGATATGGAAGAATTACTTGGTAAACAAGTTTATTTAGAATTATATGTTAAAACAGTTAAAAATTGGCGTGATAAAGAAAGATATTTAAGCGAGTTAGGCTTTAAAGATTTTTAGTAAAAAGGGAGATATGAATTATGGCAAGATATACATTAGAAGAGAAAATAAAGATTGGACAAGAAACTTTTTATCGTTTGTTAGAAACAGAATATGGAGAGAATGTTAGAAGTGAAATGGCTCTAAAATATGGTCTTAATGCTACATATATTTCAACTTGTTTGAATATGTTTAAAAATCATGTTGTTGAACCAAAACCAAGTATGGAAGAAATACTAATTTTAGAAAAATATTATACTAAAAGATGTCAAAAGTTGTATTCTAAAAATGGCAACGGGGCTAGTAAAAAGTATGAAGTTGCAAATACATTATTACAAGCTAAAACAGATGATGACTTTTTGGAATTATTAAATAACTATAATACAACATATATTAGATATCAAGTTGAAGATTATGTTAAGGATTTTCCAAATGATAAAGATTTAATTATGGCTAAATTTGAAAAGTTAATTATATTAAAAAATGCAAATTTGGCAAAAAAAATGGAAGAAGAAAAACATGATATTGATAGTAATAAGGAAGCTAAAGTTATAGATGCAATTAAGGCTTATTTGGAAAGTAATGATTGTTATCCTAATTATATTTTTAATAGTTATAAAGTTGAAAATTATTTATTTAATGAAATTGTAAAGAAAGCTAAAGAAGAAAATAAAACTGATGTTTTGACTTTATTAAGAACTTATAGTAAGACTGTTGATGAAAGAGAATTAGAATTTAAAAATTTATGTTTAGATGTATGTAATGGAATAAATAGTGAAAAATTTAATATTTTAGATTTTTATAGATTGACTCATATGCCAGTTAAAAAGTTTATGTTATTTATGAGGGTAGCTGCGTATCGTCGTTTAGTCGGTGGATCTATAGTTGAAAAAATAAATGAATTTATGAAAAAAAATTATTATGGATCATATACATATAAAAATATAGATGAAGCTATTAAAAATATTAATTATAATTATAAAGGTGTAGAACTTACGCCTGAAATGATAGCTAGTATAAGTAGTGAATTATTTGAACAAGATATTCCAATTGATCGAAATTCAATAATACTTACATTTCAAGAAAAAATTAATCAAAAAGTGAATAAAAGATAAATTAAATTCCCAATATATAAATAGAAAGGGAATTTATATGACAAAAGAAGAAGCTTGGGATAAATTTAAAGAAACTGGCGAAATTAAATATTATATGAAATACAAAAGAGGTTAGAATTATATGTTAAAACAAGTAGAAGGAATTATAGCAAGTAGTGTTAATTATGGTGAAACAAGTAAAATAGTTAATATTTTAACTAAAGAGGGAATGATTGGTGCAATTGCTAAAGGAGCTAAAAATATTAAAAGTCCTCTTAGAAGTTTTACAGTTAATTTAACTTATGGTTCTTTCTATTTATATTATAACGATAATAAATTAAGTACTTTAAAAAGTGCCGATATAATTAATGAATTTAAAAATATAAAAAAGGACATAATCTTAATTAGTTATATGTCTTTTTTAATTGATTTAGCTACTCAAGTTATGAAACAAAATAATGATGAAGAAATATATAATTTATTAATTACTACTTTATATAAAATAGATGAAGGATTAAATCCAATGGTTATGACAAATATTTTAGAACTTAAATATTTGGATTATTTAGGGGTTGGATTTGATTTTAATACATGCTGTAAATGTGGCAAGAAAAGTAACATTGTTACGATAGATCCTGATGTAGGCGGTTATATTTGTAAAAATTGTTATACTAATGAAATTATTTATGATAGTAAAACATTAAAAATGCTTAGAATGTATTATTTAGTAGATATAAAGTCTATTAGTGAACTGAAAATAAGTGATAACATAATAAAGAATATAAATTATTTTGTTAATACTTATTATGATAGATATACTGGTTTATATTTAAAAAGTAAAAAATTTTTAAATGAATTAATAGAGTAATGTAGCACTTTAAAAATGCTATATTTTTGTTTATAATGATATAGGTGAGTATTAATGAAACATATGTATATTCATATTCCTTTTTGCAGTCATATTTGTTCTTATTGTGATTTTTGTAAAATGTTTAAGAATGATAAAATGATAGATAATTATTTAGATGCTTTAAAAAAAGAAATAGATGAATACTATAATTATGAAGAGATGGAGACAGTTTATATTGGTGGGGGAACACCATCTTGTTTAAATAGTAAGCAGTTAGATAAATTATTTAGTATATTAAGTGCAGTTAAAATAAAAGAAGATTATGAATATACTTTTGAATGTAATCCTTGTGATATAAATGAAGAATTAATTGATATATTAGTTAAAAATAAAGTTAATAGATTAAGTATTGGTATTGAATCTTTTAATATAGATAATCTTGGTTTTATGGAAAGGAAAGTAGATTTTAAAGATATTCAAAATAAAATTAATATGATAAGAAATAAAGGAATAAATAATATTAATTTAGATTTAATTTATGGAATTCCTGAAGAAAATATTAAAACTTTGAAAAAGGATCTTTTACTTTTAGTTAAGTTAAAACCTAATCATATAAGTACTTATTCATTACAAATAGAAAAACATACTAAAATATATAATGAAGGTATTAATCCTATAAATGAAGAATTAGATTCTAAAATGTATTTTACTATTATTAATTATTTAAAAAAACATAAATATAATCATTATGAAATAAGTAATTTTGCTTTAAAGGGATATGAATCAAGACATAATTTAAGTTATTGGAATAATGAGGAATATTATGGGTTTGGACTTGGTTCATCTGGTTATATTGATGGATTTAGATATGATAATACTAGAAATTTAAGTAGATATATGAGTGGTGATTATCATTTAAGTGAAAGTTTGTTAAGTTTAGATGATAAAATGTATGATGAAGTTATGCTTGGATTAAGAAAGATGAAAGGTATTAATTTAAAAGAATTTGAGAATAAATATGGAGTTAAATTTGAAGATAAATATGATATAGATAGTTTAATTAAGAATAAAGAATTAATTGTTAAAGATGGATATGTGTTTATAAGTCCTAAATATTTATATTTAATAAATGAAATATTAATAAAAATTTTGTAAGTGAATGGTTATGTATGAAAATGATTATATTGGAAAAATAGTTTATATTAAAAATATTGTTTTTGCTAAGGGAGAAAATAAACTTGATCATGCTTATAATACAGGAAGACCTTGTTTATTAATTTATAATGATGAAGAATATGATTATTTTTTAGTTCTTAATTCTTAAATTAGAAATAAAAATTATGATTTTGAATATTATAAATTGAATGAAGATGATTTTATGTATTTATATGATTATAATGGAAATAATAGTAGAGTTAAATTAGCTTCTGCTCATGGATACGTATATTTAAGATCAATCTATAAAAGAAAAGTAAGTGGATTTGGAATGAATGATTCCGGTAAAATAAAGTTGAAAACTTATAAGGATATTATTAATAAGATAAAATTTTTACATAATAAGGAAAATATGAGTGAAATAATTAATAATGCCAGAGTAATTGGAAGATAAAATTATAGTATTGTCTAAAATGAAAATTCGTATTACATCTTGATAAAAATTTTAAAATTTGATAATATGAATATGTAAGTAAGACTTACATAAAATAAAAAGGAACACTTAATTTAGAACGTTAAGTGATTACCTTAATAGTTAAGATCACCAAAACCTCCTGTGTTTATGGTGTTTTTATTTTAACACATTCATTTTAATAATGATGTAGAATAAAATAAAAATAATAATAAATAAATTGAAAATTATAAAATATAATAATCTTTTATTCACATTAATCACCTAAACAATTAAATGTTCCTTAGGTATTAGAATATCAAATAACCAAATGATAAGTAAGTAAAATATTACGAAAATTCATATAAATGAAAATGAATTCATATAATGTATAAAAAATGGGTATTTGTTTTTCTAAAAATATATGATAAACTTATATATAGTAAAGAGGTATTTAAATGAAAATTAAAAAAATTTTGATTGGGAGTTTGGTAAGCTTAATAGGTGCAATATCAGTTGATGCTGCATCGTTAGAAGTTACTGGTGTATCAACATTAAAAACAAATGAGACCGGTAAATATGAGCTAAAACTTAGTGATGTTGGCAGTGATGAATTTGATCAAGTTGAATTTGAAATAAATTATGATGCAGGTATTCTTAAATTTAGTGGTAGTACTAGTAATGATTATTCTACAACTGAAACTTATTCAGGAAATAAAGGATTTATAGTATCTAGTACTAATTTGAAAGACGGAATAATTGGTTCATTTTCAGTTACTAATTTAAGTGAGGCTAGCACAACAACTTCTTTTGTAATTAAAAATATTAAGTTTAGGAAAGGCGCAGATGAAGTTGGAACGGCAGTGGATTACTCAAAAACCTTGACTTTAAGACAAGGTGTAACAACTACAACAACTAAACCTAAAAATACAAGTGCTAAAGTAACAAGCATGAGTTTTAAAAATTCAACCATGAAACCTGCTTTTAATTCTAATACTCATGAATATAAATTATATACTAAAGATACTATTAGACAAGTTGTGCTTGTATATAATACTGAACAAACTGGTGTAACATTAACTAGTGAGTGTACTGTTGGGTGTACTGTATCAAGTTCTTCCGATACAATTATTCAAACTATTCAAGGTAAGAATGAAGTAATATTTAAATTTACGAGTGAAGATGAAAAATCAACTGAAGAGTATAAATTTATAATTTATCGTGGAGAAACTACTGATGGATCAAATAAGCTAGCTAGTTTAAGTGTTAAAGATTATAATATAAATGAAAAGTTTGATGAAAATAACTTAGATTATACATTAAGCGTTCCTTTTGAGATTGAGAAATTAGAGATAAGTGCTACTGCAGCTGATGAGAATGCAAAAGTTGAAATAAAGGGTGCTGATAACTTAAAAGTTGGAGAAAATATTGTTACAATTACTGTAACTCCTACTGATGAAGAAAATGAAGTTAATATTTATAATATAACGGTACTAAGGGAAGAATATGTTAGTGAAGAACCTACAACTACAACGACATTTGTACCTGGGGCAATTGATAAAAATAATAATAATTCAAAGATGGTTTTAATTATTTTATTAATTTTTGGAGGTTTAATAATTGCTGGGGTTGCTGCTTATTTTATCTTCTTCTATAAAAATAAAAAGAATAATAAAAAAATAAATAATAATGATAATGAAATACTTGATGATATGCCTAAAATGAAAGAAAAAAGTGTTATAGATGAAGCGTTTGAAGAAAAAGAACCTACAACAATAGAAGATGCATTAGATGATTTAATGAAAACAAAAGAAATAATAGATGATAATAATAATGAATCACTTTAATAAAATATATTAAGGTGATTTTTTATGTTTATAGCGCATCGTGGTTTATATGATGATAATATTAAAGAAAATACAATTGAGGCCTTTGATAATGCATTTAAAAATGGATATCAAGGTATTGAATTTGATGTAAGACTAACTAAAGATAAAATTCCGGTTATACTCCATGATTCTTTTTTATCAAGAGTGTTTGAAGAAAAAGGATTATTAAGAAATTTTACTTATCAAGAATTAAGGAATAAGAATATTGATATTCCTAAGTTAGAAGATGTAATTAATCGATATCAAAATAAAGTGATGATTATAGAATTAAAGGAAAAGATTGACATAACTAAATATTTAGATAATCCTAAGAATAAATATTACATTTCTTCTTTTAATTATGATTATGTTGCTTATTTAAAGAAAAGCAGTAATTATAAGTTAGGTGTAATTAATTATGTTTTAAATAGTGGTGTTGATTATAGTAAGTTAGATTTTATAATGATTTTAGATTCTATTTATAATAAAAAATTATTTAAATTTAAGGAATTAGAGATAATAATTTATGGGGTGGTTGGAAATATAAATGATTATAATAAGGAACTAAAATATATAGTATAATTGCTAATAAGAACATAATAAGAAAAAATGTTTGCTTTTTTACTATTTATGTGCTATAATATGTGTAATTTGAAGGGGAAAGGTGAAATATTATGAATAAAAATGTTATTTCATTAAATGAAACTACAGGTATTGTTACTGATGGTGATGTTAAGGTTGTTACTTTAGAAGGAAATAGTTCTGATATGAGTAAAATTCTTAGAAAAGAAAATAGATTAGAACAAGAAAAAGCAAAAGTTAATGAACTTGCTAAATGTAAAAAAAGAGTTAATAATCGTATTCAAAATAAAAAATGGTTGTCTAGCTGTTTTGCTATATTGTCAGGATTTCAACTTGCTGCTGCAGCTGTTGTTAAGACAACTAATCCAATTTTGTGGGCTACTTTAATTCTTACTGCAGTTGTTGTAACTCCAATTGTATGTATTGCTAATAATATTAAAGAAGGAGATTTTTATAAGTTAATTAAAATACGTGATGAAAAGATTCCTAAGAAAATTAAAGAATCAAAAATTAGAATTAAAAAGTTAGAAAAAGAAATTGGTGAAATGAAAGAGAATGTAAATTACGTTGAGACTGATTTAACTGCATCTCGTGATTATGTTTTCAATATTCCATCAAGAAAGAATGAAGTTGGAGGTTATTATAATACTCCATGTGCTGATGCAAAAGTATTAAGATTAACAAATGATAGATCATTATCTAATTCAAATAATGCTGCAAAAAGAAGATAAAAAAATATTATAAAAGAGACACTAGATAGAGATAAATTTATCGGTGTTTTTTTGTTTCAATTTCATACTTATTTTGTTATAATTGATATGTTGAGTGGTGGTAGTATGTTAGATAATACATCTTTGTTTGACCAAAGAAAAATTGAAAGTGCTTTAGTTAGTAAAACTTTTTTTGAAGTATTTGAAGCTTTAGAAGAGAGTGGTTATAATCCGGTAAATCAAATAACTGGATATTTAATTACAGATGATCCAATGTTTATAACAAATTATAAAAAAGCTAGAGATAAGATTGTTAAAATAGAAAAAGTTAAGTTAATTTCATTGTTAGTGGAGAATTATTTTATTAAATGAGAACATTAGGGATGGATTTAGGTACTAAAACTTTGGGACTTGCTATATCAGATAAACAAGGAATTATAGCATCACCTTATAAATTAATTAAATATAATAATATGGATGATGCTGTTAATGAAGTTTTAAAAATAATTGAAAAAGAAAAGGTTGAAAATTTAGTTTTGGGTTTACCTAAAAATATGAATAATTCACTTGGTTTTGCAAGTGAAAGAAGTTTAAATTTTAAAAAACTATTAGAAGAAAAAACTAACTTAAAGATTGAATTGATTGATGAAAGATTATCAACTATTGAAGCAGAGAGAGTGTTACTTGATTATGATATGTCAAGAAAGAAAAGAAAAGAACATATTGATAATACAGCAGCTGCTATCATATTAGATACATATTTAAGAAGGGAAGAGAAAAAATGAATAATGCAAATGGAACATTTACAATTAAAAATAATAAGGGAGAAGAATTAACATGTAATGTTTTATTTACTTTTGATTCTGATGAATTTAAGAAGAGTTATATTGTTTTTACAGATAACACATTAGATGATAATGGGAAAATAAAAGTTTATGCTAATACGTATGATCCAAGTGGAAAAGATATAAATTTAGGTCAAATTGAAACAGATAAAGAGTGGGAAGTAGTTGAAGGATTATTATCTTCATTACAAGAAAAAATAGGTGAAGAAAGTGGAGAAGAAAGTAAATAAGGAAAATACTAATAAAAGTAAAAAAATTGGTGCTAATAAAATAATATTAATAATTTGTGGAATAGTTATAGTTCTGCTTGTTTCATTTATTGTAGCAAGTGATTATTATTTATCCCCAGTAGATAAGAAAACCAATGAAATTATTAAGTTTGAAATAAAAAACAATACTGGTAAAAATAAGATAGCTGATGATTTAGAAAAAGCAGGATTAATAAAAAATGCAACTGTATTTAAGATTTATATTAAATTAAATAGCAATAAAGAATTGTATGCTGGAACTTATAATTTATCCAAGAGTATGAGTGTTGATGATATAATTAATGCTTTACATAAAAATACTTCTTTAGAAAATGAAATTGTTCAGGTTACTTTTATTGAAGGCAAGAGATTAAATGATTATGCTAAAGTTATCGAAACTAAATTTGGTTATAAAGCTGATGATGTTATAGCTGTTGCTGATAGTGATGAATTTGTTAATAAAATGATAAGTACATATGATTTTATTACTGATGAGGTAAAACAAGATGGAATTTATCATCCTTTAGAAGGATATTTATTTGCTGATACTTATGATTTTAAAAAGAATTCTACTATTGAAGAAATATTAAATAAGATGATTTATACAATGGGAAAAAAATTAGAGGTTTACAAAGAAGATATAAATGTTAGTAAACTTAGTGTTCATGAGTTACTTACTCTTGCTTCAATAGTTGAGTTAGAGGGTGCTAATTCTGATGATAGAGCAGGTGTTGCAGGAGTATTTTATAATAGAATAGAAGCAGGATGGACACTTGGATCTGATGCTACAACTTATTATGCAGTTAATAAAGATTTTTCAAAAGATTTAACTAATAATAATTTAAAATCATGTAATAAATATAATACAAGAAGTGAAAATACTTGCGCTTTTACCGGCTTACCAATTGGACCTATTGATAGTCCTTCGCTAAACTCAATAAATGCAGTTATGGAACCAGAAGAACATGATTATTATTATTTTGTTGCCGATAAAAATAAAAAAACATATTTTGCATCTACTTATAAAGAACATACCCAAATTGTTGCTAAGTTAAGAAAAGATGGATTATGGTATGAATATTAGAAAAGTATATTAAGTTATACTTTTTTCTTTAATTAGAGGTTATTATTAAAGTAAAGTATATAAAAGATTTAAGAATTGTTATCTTCCATGTTCATACTATGATAAAGATAAAAAATATTTAAGTGGATAAATTATATAAATTATATGGTTAATGTAAATGTCTGTTTGTTAGATGCTGTGGGTGATGTAATAAAGGTAAGCCTTCTATATCATTATAGTTTAGATGAAAATATTTGTCATACTTGTAATTTTGATGATGTTATAAAATCTTTATATAATTATCCAGAATCATTTACGATACCAAGTGATTACTTATCTGATTATAGTAAATAAGAATATAATTATTTAATGAAAGTTAAAAATTATCTTATTTTAGTTGCAATGAAAAATTATAATAAATCGGAAGAACTAGAAAAACTAGATAACAAATGGTTAATTATAAATGAAAAGAAAAATAAAAATTTTAAAGATAAAATATTTTTGAGTAGGTATCAAAGTTTATATGATAAGGTAATTTATAAAGAAAATATTAAAAGATGTAATAATATTAAGACAAAAGAATATTCTAAATATGGAGTTTTATATTATAGTGAAGAAGAAATAAAAACACTTTTAAGTAAAAAATTTGATTATAAAATTAATTTATACCATTCTTTTACTAGGTATAAATTAAATAATAAATATTTGATAGTTTGCAATAATAATTATATTGGAATCCTTAAAGTTATTGAAGAAAAAATTATAAAATTTAAAGCATAGATTCTAGTATGGTTAATAATAGCTATTTTTTTGAAGAATATAACAGAAATTTATTAAAAAAATTTCAAAAAGAGAGTAAAAAATATAATGAATATTTTAATAATGAATCTTTAATTAGTTTGGTTAAATTAAAATTAATAGATAAATTTTAAGATCTAAGATGTATATGTTTATATGTCTTTTTCTTTTACTTAAAATGCACTATTAGAAAAAATGTTTGCTTTTTTATTGAATACGTGCTATAACGGATAATATTCGAACGAAAAAAGATTGTTTTTATTTGGAAAAAAGTAGTACAAAATTATATTAAGCATATAATAAATTATTAAGTTATTTTAAAGGAAAGGAGAAAAGTATGAAAAAGAAATATAAAATTGGTTATACAACAGGAGTGTTTGATTTATTTCATGTTGAACATTTACATATTTTAAAACAGGCTAAATCAATGTGCGATTATTTAATTGTTGGTGTTAGTACAGATGAGTTAGTAGAAGAATATAAAGGAAAAACACCAGTAATTCCTTTAGAACAAAGAATGGAAATTGTAAACGCTATTAAATACGTTGATAAAGTGATTCCCCAAACTACATTAGATAAAAGTGTTGCTTGGGAACAAGAAAATTTTAATGTTATTTTTCATGGCTCTGATTGGAATAATTCTCCTTTATATAATCAAAATGAATTAAAGTTAAAGCCTAAAGGTGTAGATTTTGTTTATTTTCCATATAATAGAGGATTATCTTCAACTATTATAAAAGAAAAATGTTATTTACAAGAAAATAAGAATGATTAATATTTACTATTAATTGTTTTTTTTCTATAATAAATTAGATAAATATTTAAGGAGGACCTATGATATATTTAGATTATGCTTCAGCAACTCCGGTTGATAAAGATGTGTTAGATTGCTATATAAATGTTACAAATAAGTATTATGGCAATCCAAACTCTAATCATGATATGGGAATGATGGCTAAAAAAGTTATAGATGATGCTAATAAAAAAATTGCAAAAATTTTAAATATTAATCCTGATGAAATAATTTATACAAGTGGTGCTACTGAAAGTAATAATCTAGCGATATTAGGTGCATCTTATCGATATAAAAATTTTGGAAATCATATTTTAGTTAGCAGCCTTGAACATAATTCGGTAATGAGTGCTTGTTTACGTTTGCAAGAAGAAGGCTTTGAAGTAGAAATGATTCCAGTTAACAAAGATGGAATAGTTGACATAGATGTTTTAAAGAGTATGATTAAACCTACAACAATTTTAGTATCAGTAACCTCTGTTGATTCAGAACTTGGAATAAAACAACCTATTCAAGAAATTGGAAAACTTTTAATAAATTATGATCATATTATTTTTCATACCGATGCATCTCAAGCAATTGGTAAAATTAATATAGATATTCAAAATACTGATTTAGTAACTATTGCTCCGCATAAATTTTATGGGCTAATGGGAATATCTATTTTAGTAAAAAGAAAAAATATCGAGTTAAAACCTCAAATATTAGGTGGCAAATCAACAACTGTTTATCGTAGTGGTACTCCTAATACCAATTTAATTGCGAGTACGGCGGTTGCAATTGAAAAAGCATATAAAAATTTAGATGAAAGATATAAATATGTTAAGGAACTTCATGATTATTTAATTAACTTATTAAAACAAAATAAAGATGTAATTATTAATAGTACTGCAAATAGCTTGCCTTATACAATTAATATAAGTGTTAAGAAAGTAAAATCAGTTCTTTTTGTTGATAAATTAAATCAAAATGGAGTAATGGTTTCTAGTAAAACTAGTTGTTGTCCAATAATGACACCTTCAAAACTAGTGTATGCACTAACTAAAGATAAAGGAAGAGCTAGTTCATCAATTAGAATTAGTTTATCTTATTTAACAACTAAAGAAGAACTAGATGAATTTATAAAAATATTTAATAAAGTGTATGAAGAGGTTAAAAATGGAGAAGTATAAAGAAATAGAAAGAAGCATTATAACAACATATCGTAAAGAAATATGGTCTAAATTTGTTAAAGCCGTTTCTGATTATAAATTAATTGAAGAAAATGATAATGTCATGGTTTGTATTAGTGGAGGAAAAGATTCATTTTTACTTGCGAAGTGTATTCAAGAATTACAAAGACATGGCAACGTTAAATTTAATGCTCATTATGTTGTTATGGATCCTGGTTATAATGAATATAATCGTAATTTTATATTAGATAACGCAAAAATATTAAATATTCCATTAGAGATGTTTGAAAGTGATATTTTTGATGTAGTTGCTAATGTGGATTCAAAAAGTCCTTGCTATTTATGTGCAAGGATGCGTAGAGGATATTTATACAATCATGCTAAAGAGTTAGGATGCAACAAAATTGCGCTAGGTCATCACTTTGATGATGTTATTGAAACAACCCTTTTATCTATGTTTTATGGAGCTGAAATTAAAACAATGATGCCTAAATTGCATTCTGATAATTATGAAGGAATAGATTTAATTAGACCATTATATTTAGTTAAAGAAGCATCTATTATTGCTTGGAAAAATTATAACGAATTAACTTTTATAAATTGTGCATGTCGTTTTACAGAAGGTTGTTCCTTAATAAATGATGGAACAAGTAAACGTAAAGAAATGAAAGAACTAATTAAAAATTTACGTAAAATTAATCCAAGTGTTGATGCTAATATTTTTAAAGCAATGGATAATGTTAATATGAATTGTATACTTTCTTGGCACAAAGATGGAGTAAATCATTCATTTTTAGATGATTATGATAAGAAATAATCTAGTTTTTTAATATTCATTATTTCACAAAAGAAGATATGATTATTATAGTTTAAAAATATTTTATTTAAGGAACTGTCTATTTTAGTAACGGTTCCTTTTATATTTTTAGTATATCCATTATCGTAAATAGTAAATTCTAAAGGTATTTTATTAATTAATGATTCTTTAACTAAATTTTCAAACTCATTTATTTGTTCTTCTGATAAAGTAGGTTTAACTATTCTAGATTTTTCTTTAACTATCATACTCATTATATAGTTGCCGTTAATAACTGAATTAAAAGGAGCCCATTTAATCGCGTTTCTATTAGGCATTGTGACCTCCTATCTTCCCATTACGCATTCTAATAGTAGAATCTTCAAGTAAGCTAGATGCTTTCAAAATCATATTAGCACCATATTTGTTATTAAGCTCATCTATAACAATTTCACCATTTTTGTTTGTTTTTTCTTTTTCAAATGATTCAAATATATTAAGCTGGATTCCGGTATCATCAGATAATCTACCAAAAGAAATTGAAACTTTTCTAATTGGCATATATTCTTCATAATATTTATCAAACATGTTTAAGCAGATATCAGCTATTTCATCTTCTTTAAATGTACTAGTATCTAACTTAGTTACGTGATAAAAACCACCACCAGTTTCCTTAGAGTAACCGATTCCTAAACCAATTGAAGAAGTTTGTTTATGAGCCGTTCTTAACCTTTTAACTAAAACACTTACCATTTCTCTTATAATAAGAATTATGTTATTTTGATTATAATCTTTAAATAAAATTTGACTATGACTAATTGAATTTTCTTTTGGAATATAATTATTAAAATCACTTATTCTAGCGTTATCAATCCCATTAGCATGCTCCCATAGCTCAATACCAATAATACCATATTTATCTTTTAATTTATTTTTATCATATTTGGCAATATCTCCTACTGTATAAAGACCTAGCTTATTTAAATTACGTTCCATACGAGGCCCAATGCTCCACATTTTTGATAAGGGAGTGATAGACCATAATTTATTTTTAACATCATCATAAGTCCATTTAGCAATGTTATTTTGAACGTGTTTAGCTTCAATATCCATTGAGAGTTTAGCAAGTAATATATTTGGACCAATTCCGGCTGTTGTGGTAAGTCCAGTTCTTTTCTTTATATCATTTATAATAGTTTGAGCAAGTTCATAATCAGTCATATTATACATATGAAGGTAATTAGTAACATCTAAAAACACTTCATCAATTGAGTAGACATGAATATCTTCTTTAGCAACATACTCTAAATAAATGCTTAAAACCTCACGGCTTTTTTGAATATATAGGCTCATACGAGGTGGTGCTTTAAATATTTTAATGTTTTTAGGTAAATCATAGGCTCTTCCTCTAGATGGAACTCCTAAATTTTTTAAAAAAGGCGTAACTGCCAAAGTAATAGCGCCATTTCTAGTTGGATCACAAACAACTAGAGCAGTAGTAAATGGATCAAGACCTCTTTCTATACATTCAACAGAAGCAAAAAAACTTTTTAAATCAATTGCAATAATATTTCTATTTGAATATAAATTATTATTCATTAAACATTTCTCCTTACGAGAATATATTAAAACAATTGTTTGTATATATCTAGTGGAAATAATTGGCAAAAATAAAGAATTAAATTAATGAAAAATCAAAAAGAAACGGAAAAAATTAAATATTATATTACGAACTTTTAGTTGTATTCAACATGAAAATATGCTATAATACGAAACAATGAAGGGGGAAATGTTATGTCATTATTAAAAATGCTATTAATATTTTATGGTGAATCTGCAATTTTCACATTTGTAATTTGCGAAATATTTGTCACAATAACTATGAAAAGAATAAAAAAAGATTTAAATAGAGTCGCAGACGAATCACAAATAAGTTTTATGAATTTTAAAAGTATACCAAAATCATTATTTTTATCAATTATTCCTATATTCAATATAATATATCCATTGTTTTTGATATCTAATTATGAAAAAATATATCCAGTGATAAGGAAAAAATATATAGATGATGAAACATTCTTTGGTGGAGAAGAAAATGAAAATATTAAAGACGAATCGGAAGAAAAAATTGATTATAAAACAATGACTTCTGATGAAAAGATTGCTTATTTAGAAGAAGAAAAGCAAAAATTTTTAAAATTCCAAGAATTGTATGGAAACGAAAAATTAGGAGAAACACTTGATAAAATTAATGAACAAACTGAAGCCCAAGAATCAAAACCTAAAACATATTCTTTAGGTAATAATTCAAATTTAAAACATAAATAGAATTATTTAAACTATTTATGTTTTTATTTGTTATTTTGTTTTTATATAAATTATCTGTAAAATATTTTTTAAATGTTTATTAATATTACTTCACAATAGTTAAAATTACAAAATACCTTAATTTATCGAAAATTAATAAAAATAAAGAATTAGATTAGTGAAAAAATCAAATTGGCCTGAAAAAATCACACGTTATATTGCGAACATACAGTTGCATTTATTCAAAAAATATGCTATAATACAAAGCAATGAAGGGGGAAAGTTATGTCATTATTAATAATAAAAATAATAACTTATTGTGTATGCACAATTTTTGCACTTGCAACTAACGAAATTTTTAACATAATAACTATAAAAAGAATAAAAAAAGATTTAGATAGTGTCACAGACGGATCGCAAGTAAATTTTAGAGATTTTGAAAGTGTACTAAAATTATTAATTGTTTTATCGATTATTCCTATATGCCATATAGTATATCCATGTTTTTTAATATCTTATCGTGAGGAAATATATCAAACGATAAGAAAAGAATATATAAATGATGAAATATTATTTAATGAAGAAGAAAATGAAAATATTAAATACGAATCAGAAAAAGAAATTAATTATAAAACAATGACTCCTGAAGAAATGATTGCTTATTTAGAAGAAGAAAAACAAAAATTTTTAAAATTCCAAGAATTATATGGAAATGATAAAATAGGCGAAACACTAGATGAAATTAATGAACAAACTGAAGTCCAAGAATCAAAACCTAAAACATATTCTTTAGGTAATAATTCAAATTTAAAACATAAATAGAATTATTTAAACTATTTATGTTTTTATTTGTTATTTTGTTTTTATATAAATTATCTGTAAAATATTTTTTAAATGTTTATTAATATTACTTCACAATAGTTAAAATTACAAAATACCTTAATTTATTGAAAATTAATAAAAATAAAGAATTAAATTAATGAAAAATCAAAAAGGAACGGAAAAATTAAATATTATATTACGAACTTTTAGTTGTATTCAACTTGAAAATATGCTATAATACAAGCCAATGAAAGGAAGGAAAAGTTATGTCATTATTAAAAATACTTTTAATAATATATGCTGTGTCTGCAATTTTTACATCTGTAACTCAAGAAATATTTATGGCAATAACTCTTAAAAGAATAAAAAACGAGTTAAATAGGTTTGCACCAGGAACACAAATAATATTTTATAAAAATTTTAAAAGTATACTTGAAAGTATACTAAAAACACTATTTATATCAATTATTCCTATATTTAATATGGTGTACCCATGGATAATAATATTTAATTTTGAAAAAATATATCCAAATGTACGAAAAAATTATATAAATGATGAAATATTCTTTGGTGGAGAAGAAAATGAAAATATTAAAGACGAATCAGAAGAAAAAATTGATTATAAAACAATGACTCCTGATGAAATGATTGCTTATTTAGAAGAAGAAAAACAAAAATTTTTAAAATTCCAAGAATTATATGGAAATGATAAAATAGGCGAAACACTAGATGAAATTAATGAACAAACTGAAGTCCAAGAATCAAAACCTAAAACATATTCTTTAGGTAATAATTCAAATTTAAAACATAGATAGAATTATTTAAACTATTTATGTTTTTATTTGTTATTTTGATTTTATATAAATTAGCAGTAAAATATTTTTTTAAATATTTATTAGTTTTACTTCACAATAATTAAAATTACACAACACTTTAACTTATAAAAATTGGCAAAAAATTTGATCAATATATCCCGTTCAATTAAAACACATTTGTAAACATTTAGTTGTGTTTATCCATAAAATATATTATAATACAAAACATTGAAAGGCAGGAAAGAATATGTCATTATTACAAATACTTTTAATTATTGAGTTAATTTCATCATTTTTAACATATGTTACTGGTGAATTGACTAATAAGGCAATGAATAATAGATTAGAAAGAGAAGGATATAAGGCTGTTGTTGAAAAATCAGAAACTTTTTCAGAAAAATTGGTATCTTTTTTTGGAGTTATACTGGAATGTTTAACTCCAATCGTAAATATTGTTGCACCATTTTATTTTATTATTGCTTATGAAAAAATGTATCAAGAAATAAAACAAGAAGCTATTGAAAATGGGGAAATTATTAAAATAGAAGAACCAAAACAAAAATTAATATTTTCTAGTGAAGAAGCATGTATTGAATCTAAAGAAAAAACAAATTATTATAATATGACTCCTGAAGAAATGATTGCTTATTTAGAAGAAGAAAAACAAAAATTTTTAAAATTCCAAGAATTATATGGAAATGATAAAATAGGCGAAACACTAGATGAAATTAATGAACAAACTGAAGTCCAAGAATCAAAACCTAAAACATATTCTTTAGGTAATAATTCAAATTTAAAACATAGATAGAATTATTTAAACTATTTATGTTTTTATTTGCTATAATATAAATTAGTTAGAAAGAAGGTATTTATTGTGTATGCTAATATTTTAGTTGAATATGGTGCTAAAGCACTAGATCAAACCTTTACTTATATTATTCCTGATATTTTAAAAGATAATTTAAAAGTTGGAATGAAAGTAAAAGTTCCTTTTAGAAATACCTTAATTAATGGATTTGTCTTAGAAATAACTAATAATTGTAATAGCAATAATTTAAAAGAAATAGCAAGTATTACAGATGAATACTTTTGTTTAAATAAAGAGTTATTAGAGCTTGGTAAAACATTAAAAGAATTAACCCTTTGTTCTCTTATTCAAGCATATCAAGCAATGCTTCCATCTTCTATGAAAATAAAAACAATTAAAAGTAGTTATCAAAAATATGATGAATATTTAGAATTAATAAATAAAGATTCTGCTATTAATTATACTAACAATAATAAAAGAAGTATTAAACAAATTGAACTACTTAATAGACTTTTAAATAATGAAAAAATCTTAAAAAAAGAATATAGTTTAGATATAGTTAAAAAACTTGTTAATGAAAGTATTATTAAAATAAATAAAGTTAATAAATATCGTATAAATATTGATAATAATAGTTTTAAGAAAAAAGAACTAACTTTAGAACAAAAAGAAGTAGTAGAAAAAGTAGAGGCAAGTTTTAATAAAAGTGAAATATTTTTACTTCATGGGGTAACTGGATCAGGCAAAACTGAGGTGTACATGGAGTTAATTGAAAAAGTAGTTAAAACAGGTAAATGTGCAATACTTCTTGTTCCGGAAATTAGTTTAACTCATCAAATAGTTTCAAGATTTTATTCAAGATTTGGTAGTGATGTTGCTATTTTCCATAGTGCTTTATCAGATGGTGAAAAATATGATGAATATCATAAAATTTTAAATGGAGATGTTCATATTGTTGTTGGAACTAGAAGTGCTATATTTGTTCCTTTTGAAAAAATTGGAATTATCATATTAGATGAAGAACAAAGTAGTAACTATAAACAAGATAGTAATCCTAGATATCATGCTAGAAATATTGCTCTTTTAAGAAGTAAATATCATAACTGTCCAGTTGTACTTGGTTCTGCAACGCCTTCACTTGAAACAATGGCTAGAGCTAAAAAGAGGGTTTATACTTTACTATCTTTAACAAAACGAATTGGAAAAAGTGTAATGCCTACTACCAAAATAGTTGATATGCAAGAAGAATATAAAAAAAGAAATATGATTATAAGTGAATATTTAGATCAAAAAATAAGGGAGAAACTAAAAGCAAATGAACAAGTTTTATTAATGCTTAATCGAAGAGGGTTTTCAACTATTGTTAATTGTAAAAATTGTGGTTATACCTTTAAATGCCCTCATTGTGAAATATCTTTAACTTATCATAAAACAAGTAATAATTTAAGATGCCATTATTGTGGATATACCATTAATAATCCCGATACCTGTCCAAGTTGTATGGAAAAATCTTTAACTAATTTTGGACTTGGTACTGAAAAGTTAGAAGAAGAAATTAATAAAAGATATAATGTTAAAACAGTTAGAATGGATGCTGATACGACCAGTAAAAAAGGTAGCCAAGACGAAATTATAGCTAAAATAGAAAGCGAAGATGTAAGCATAATTGTTGGTACTCAAATGATTAGTAAAGGTTTTGATTTTCCTAAAGTAACATTAGCAGCCATAATTAATGCAGATGATTCTTTAAATATTCCTGATTTTAGAAGTGGAGAAAATACTTTTGAACTTATTACTCAAACAATTGGTAGAGCTGGAAGAGCAAGTGATAAATCAGATGCTGTAATTCAAACATTTAATAGTGATAACAAAATAATAGAATATGCTAAAAATAATGATTATGAATCTCTTTATAATTATGAAATGAATATTAGAAAAATTCTTAAATATCCGCCATACTTTTATATAACTAAAATTTTAATTGCATCCAAAGATTATAATGAGGCATCTAAAGAAATATCTAAAGTTAAAAGTTATTTAGATAAAAAACTTACTAATGTTATAATTTTAGGACCAACAACTGCTGCAATGTTTAAAATAAATAATGTTTATAGATTTCAAATAATATTAAAATATAAAGCCTATAATTTGGTTAAAGAACATTTAAAATACTTAGATGATATTTATAAATTAAATAGTAAAGTAAATATTGAAATAGATAATAATCCAACTAGGGCGTAAACAGTTATTGTTATTTTAGGATGGGTAAAATAGGTCGTAATATGTTATATTTTATAATTTAAACACATTAGATTTTCTTTTGTGTTTTTATATATTATAAATCAAAAAAATGTTTGCTTTTTCATTAAAAGTATGGTAATATATATCTTAATTTATTGGGGGAATGAGTTTATGAATACAGATGTAGCACTAAATTATAAAGCTAAACTAATCCAGGTTGAAGACAAAATAGAAGAAATAGAAAGAATTGGTTTTAATGTTAAGACATTTAAAGAAGAAGTAGAAAAAATTATTACTGATACTAATTCAAAAGTTAAAATATCTAAAAATAAAAATTTTGAAGGATTTATAATTGCTGATTATTCTAATGCAATGGCAAGATTAGAAAAATTAGATTCTAGTTTAGATTCTTTTGAAATATATATTAAAGTTAATAATTATGCTGAATATTTAGATAAAAATTATATTAAAGAAGATAAAATAAGTGAAATTGTTGGTGAAATTAAAAAATTACTTAGAAGTCTTGGTAATTCATCAGTGATTGATTATGAAGAAGAAAAGAAAATTGTTGAGCCTTTTTACACAGGTGTTTTTAAAGTAATTTGTTTTGAAATATATTATACTGGAAAAAGCACTTTGCTAGAATTTTGCAAAGCTAGTGAAATCGACAAATCATTTATCGAAAGAAAAATAAAGTCAACAGTCGATGAAATTAATTTTGAAAAATATCCCGAAATTGAAGCTAAATACTATGAAATCAAAAGAAATGGCAGTAATAGTTCACTATTAGATAATGATTTTCTTAAATTAATAGTATTTAAAGATGAAAAAGATAGATTAAAAAATGTTATAACAGTTCCTGCTAATAACATGGTTAAAAATATTGAGTCAGTTGAAAAAGATATTAAAGAAAAATATAAAGATTATTCTAATACTGAAAAAAGATATGAAGATAGTGTTAGAACATTTAAATTAGAATTTAAAGAACTTATGAAATCAATTGTTGCAGTTGCCATAGCGTTATCAATCCCAATAGCTAGTTTTAGCTTATTTAATTTTTTAGGCAAAAAGTTATTCAAAAAATATTCATATGATGTTAGTAAAGATACATATAGTTCTTATGATAATACTTATACCCATAGTGATGAACGAGAAATTGTTGATGATACAACTGAAACAGCCTATGTTATTAAATATGATAGATTAACTGATGATGATATTGATGACTATAATTCTAAAGTAAATTATATTTCTGGAATTTCAGAGGAAGATGCTATGTGGTATCGAAGAAAAACCATTTATGATTTAAGCTATTTAAAATATCAAGATATTAATGGGTATTTAGATTATTGGAATAGCAATGCTACTGTACCTGTTAATAGCAGTGAAATTGTTAACATAAAAGACAATGTTGATATTATTCAAGAATATGTAGATTATTATGAAATTGTATATAATATTATAGACTTAGAATCCAAAAATGTCGAAGCAAGTAGTAATAGTATTGCATTTTCTATTATACTTACTATTTTAACTATTGCCATAGAAGCGGGAATTATATATATAGATTTATCTAAAGATGATTATTATAACTATGATAGTAAATTTCATCTAATTATGAATTTAAAAAGATGTGTGAAAGCAAAAGAAAATCTTAAAAATGATAAAAAATTATTTTTAGAACAAACTAAAGAACTACTAATGTTAATTGGTCAAAATGAGAAACTTAGAGAATTATTTAATATCGAAGCAGCTAAATATGGTGATTTATTTGAGCAGATGGAAATTAAACTTCCCAAAGAAGCACTTGATAGTACTACCAAGAAAAAATTATTAGGAGGAAAATAAAATATGAACACAGACGTCGCAATTAGCTATAAAGCAAAATTAATTGAAATTGATAACAAAATAAGAGAGATTGAAAAAATTGGTTTTGATGTAACTAAAATAAGAGAAGAATTAGATAGTATCAAAATAGAAAATAATAATGATATTAAAAGTTCTAAGAAAAATAGTTTTGAAGGAATTATAATAAATGACTATATAAACGCTACAGGAAAATTAGAAAAGTTAGATGCCAAGTTAGATAGTTATACTATTTATGTTAAAGTATATTATTATGTCAAATATTTAAATAAAGTTAATATTACTAGTGAAAACTTAAACGAAATAATAGATGAAATAAAACTTCTTTTAAGAAAAATAAGAAATTCTTCAGTAGTTGATTATGAGGATGAAAAACAAGTAGTTGAACCATTCTATAATGCTATTTTAAAAGTTATTTTTATAGAGATAAAATTGAATCAAAAAAGCGAACTATTAGAATTTTGTAAGTATGATATTAATGATACTATGTTTATAAGTTTAATGATTGAAGAATATATTAAGACCATAGATTTAACTGAATATCCGGAAATTGAAGTATGTTATTACAATGCTAAGAAGAATTTGAATCCAGCTGAACTTCTAGATAATAGTTTTATAAAAACAATTGTTTTTAGAGATGAAAAAGAAAAATTAGAAGAGTCTATCAAAGATGATATGACAAATTTATTATCTTTAATTGATAAAAGTGACAGTCAAATCTATCACACATATAGTTCTTATACAAAGGCTGATCAGAATGTACAATATTTTAAAAAATTATGTAAAAAAGAATTATTAAAATTATTTACATCACTAATTTCAACTGCTATAACCTTATCAATATCAATAGGTATATTTTCTGGAGTGTTTTCTTGGTTTAAGGAATTAACATCAGCATATTATTATGAAACTAATACTGAAATATACAATTCAATTACAAATCAAGTTACATCTTCTAATACAAAAGAAATAATTGGATTTGTAGATGAAATAAAGCCAGAGCAAACATATCTTATTGAATATCATGTTTTAGATGATAAAACTGCTAAAAAAGAAGGAAGAAAAAGTAGAGAATATAATTATGGCGCAGCCGAAGCAAAATTAAAATTAAGAGAAACAAAAACCTATGATTTAAGTTTTTTAGGATACGATGATATGGAAAAATATATTGAATATATCCAATCAAATAATTTATTACCTGAATCTAAAAAGAATATTATAGATATATCAAAGTCGCCAATTAAGTATACAGAATTAGTTGATTATTATGAGATAATATATAAAACGATAGATTTAGAATCTAAAGAATTTGAAAGCACAGATACTACTCTTAATGTAGCAATGGGCTTACTATTATCAGGTTTATTTACTTTAATATTTCATCGTCTTGCTAAAATTGATTTAAGTTATTTTAAAGATAAAAAATTTCTAAAAAGGGATAAAAAAGAATTTTTGGAGTATTCAAAAATATTACTTAATGAAATAGGCAAAAATGATGAACTAAGACAACAATTTAATATAGAAATGTCTAAACATAAAGATTTATTTATTAAATATGGTCTAGAGTTACCATTGTCTCCAATTGATAAAGACATAAAGAAAAAAATAATAGATGGTAAATAAAAGAAAGAATTAAATGTTTGAAAATATAAATTAAATAATAAATTTTTAAAGGCAATATATATGATAATCATTCTATTGTTAAAATAATTTTTTCGAACTAGTTATAATTAATAACAAAGTATATGCCGAAGAAGTGGTTTCTAAAATAATTTTTCCAATAAGTGGCGAATATATAAGCAAAAAAATGTTTGTGTTTTATCTAAAATTATGCTAAAATATGTATTAATTTAAGGATGAGATAGTCTATTAACACATATGAAATACAAAATTTTATGTGCTAATCTAACTTAAATTAAATAAAAAAAGGAAATAAAGAATAAGGGGATAAAATATATGAATAAAGGTTTAAAATTATATAATCATAATAAAGAAACTTATAAAAAAATAGAAGATGCTTATAAAAGTGGTGAAAATGTAGTTGGAATAGTACATGCAACGGGTACTGGTAAAAGTTATCTTGGATTAAACTTAGCTTATAATAATCAAAAGAAAAAAATTGTTTATTTGGTACCTTCAAATGGAATTATAGAACATTTAGAAAATATTATTAAAGAATCTAATCTAAGTGTTAAAAAAGATTTTGCTAATGTAGAATTTAGAACTTATCAAAGTTTAATTAATTTATCTTTTGAAGAAATAGAAAATATTAATTGTGATTTATTAATATTAGATGAATTTCATCATTTAGGTGCTCCTGTTTGGGAAGATCGTACCAAGACATTAATTGAAACACATCCAAATATGAAAGTGTTTGGTATGACTGCTTATACAATAAGAAATCGAAATAAGTCTTACGAAAGAGATATGGCTAATCCAGAGACTGATGAATTATTTTCTAATAAAATAGTAAGTAGATATGATATTAGTGACGCTATTATTGATGGCGTATTACCACAAAAAGTAGTTTATAAGACTAGTGCTGTTGGTTTAGAAGAAATATTAAAAAAGTTAGAAATAAGAACTAAGGCTTTAGGTTTAGATAATAATCTAGAAGAATTAGAAAATATTAAAAAAAGGATAGGTAATGCTCCAAGTATAAATAAGATAATTATAGATACAATTCATAAAAATTCTAAAATAATTTATTTTTGTCCTCAATTTTCAGAAAAAGGTGTGAATGATATCGAGACTGTAAAACAAGAAGCAATAGAATGGTTTAAACAAGTAACAGATGAAGAAAATATTATCTTTTATACAACAACAAGTGACATGGGAATAGAAGGTAAAAGAAATAGAGAAGCCTTTTATCATGATATTGATTTAAATGGGAATGATGTTAGTGATAAGCTAAGAGTCATGTTTGCAATTAATCAGTATAATGAAGGAATTCACGCACCAAATATAGATGGTGTTATTATGGGAAGAGGAACATCATCTGATATTATTTTCTTTGAACAATTAGGTAGAGCTTTAGCTGTTAACCGTGATAATAATCCTGTGATAATTGATTTGGCTGGTAATTTTGAATATATGAATGAATTGGATACTACAATTAAAAATAAATTATTTAGTAAAAGTATAATTGAGGGAAATTTTAAAAATGATATTTTTTTGAATATTGAGGTTCTTAATACTGACTTGTATAATAAATTGGTTGAGTATCAAAGAAAAATTAATAATATTTGGGGATATTATTATGAACTTGCAAAAAATTATTATGAAAAATATGGAAATTTAGAAATTCCTCAAAACTTTAAAACAAATGATGGAGTTACATATTCGAATAATAGTAGAATAAATTTAGGTAAGTGGATTATAAATCAAAGAAATAGATGTGCTCCTCTAAGTAATCAAGGAATATTACTTTTACAAATAGGAATGCGTTTTAATACAATAAATGATTATAAAGCTATAAAAAAAGTTTGTATTCAAAGAGGAATTGATTTAGAAAAAAATAAACAAGTTTTATTAACAGGTACTATTTATGCATTTTATATTAAAGTAAAGCTAACAATTAAGTTTGGTTTACCTTTATTAGATAAAAATGGAAAGTTAAATATTTTATTTTATATGAGCAATGATGAATTTGAAAGAAAATTTGGTATATCTATTGAAGAATTAGTTGATAGATTTGAATTAAAAGATAAGCCAAAATTAAAAATTTTTTAAAATTCTAAATTGCATTAATATTATTTTTAATATAGTATATTGTATGTTTGGAGGTTTAAAATGGAAATTGTTACTAGTGGAATTAATAATGGTTTTAAAGATATTACATTAATTGATGGAAATGTTAGAGTTAATATGTCTACTTACGGAAATGGTGATTTGTACTGGACAATAATGGATGATAGTAAATTAATTAAAAATATGTTTTTTACTATTACTAAAGAAAATGGGGCAGTATATTCAGCATTTCAAGATTTATTTGCGGATATAGAAAATGTAAATGTTTGTACTTTGGATAATGTTTTTAATAATAATTATGAGGTTGAAAAATATAATAAAAGATATCGTGAGAAAGCTCTCAAATATGATTTTTATCATTATTTTGAATTATATGATGAAGAAAATAAGACTATTACATGGTGCAGTGATGAACTTAATCACGATGATGCTAATATTTTAAAGATAAGAAAAATAGATGATGAATTTGAACTTGAATTTATACCTAAATCTATATTATCGGGAGTTTTAAATGGAAGTACTAATTTGGGAAGAGTAACAATTAAATTTTGTAATTCTGGTAGTTATTATGCTCCTTTTAATGTTATGTTTATGCGTTTATTTAATAAGTTGCAATTGGTTGATGATGTTAAAGATATAAAACATCAAGTTTCAATAGATGAATATATGTATAATAAAAATAAAGGAAAAAGATTGGTAAAGAGATAATCCATTAAGATTACCTTTTTTTATATTTATGTTACAATTAAAAAAGAAATGAGTGGTATCACGGAAAGATTATATGGTGTAGTTAAAGAAGTATATATACCTTTAGAATATTCGGGATATTTTGGTACTACTTTAGGAAGTAAATGGAATAATAATAAAAATCTAAATCAGTTACTTTTAGTGTTGTAACTTATCTTTTAACAATTTTATTAATAATATCTATATTTAGTATTATTGGTAAAAATATTCCAGAATTATCATTATTCATTAATAATTATGATAGGGCATATGATTTAAAAGGTAAATATATGTTATTAAGAAAAATGTTGTATTTATATGTATTTTTACAAGTATTTATTGATAGTGCATTATATTTTATGGGAAATAAATTATTAAATAAAGGTATTAATTTAGAGTAGGAATTTATTATGTTATAATTTTATATAGGAAGGCGATTTATATTATGGATAAAAATAGTATTATAGATAAGGAAACATTTGAAGTTTATACTTATGCTGAAGATCATCCTAAAGTGTTTGTTTGTGATAAAATGATTGCTCCTGCGGTTGCTTTGTTAAATAAAAAGGGATATAAAACATTTGCAAGTTGTTCAGGTCATTATAAAATTGAATTTTACGAATATTTTGATGAGGATATTAAAAACTTAGAAGAATATCAAAATAATGAAAGAATTATTATTAAAAAAATAAAGGAAAATAATTTTGATTATTGGAAGGAATTAGATAGTACAATAACTTATATTTTATTTAATGATAAATATGATTTTGATAATTTACCTAATGGGTTTGATATAGAAGTAGATGAAGGGTTTGATTATCCAAGAACTTTACTTGAATGTAAAACTAGTTATTATGATAAAAATAATAAACATTTAAGTATGCTTGATGTTTTAAAAGAACTTGATAATAAGTGTAAAGAACTTTATGAATGGGTAAAGAAATTACCAAACAATAATTAGTAGTAAAGATAATCGTTGGTGGTTACCTTTTTTCATATTTATGTTAAAATTAAAAAAGAAAAGAGTGGTATCATGGAAAGATTATATGGAATAGTTAAGGAAGTTTATATTCCTTTAGAATATAATGAAAACAACAATTTATTAGATGTTATTGATAGACATAATATTGGTTTTAAAATAGATGTTGATGGTGAAGTAGAATCATATGAATTTGAACAAGATGAATTTAACTGTCAAATTCTTAAAAATGATTATGTAATGATTACTAAGCAAACAATAGATGGAACTAATTTTATAGATATAGAAAAAGTGGAAAGTGATTTAGATGAATAGAGGTTTAGAGTTATATAAACATAATGAAGAAGCATATAGAAAAATAGATAATGCTTATCAAAGTGGTGAAGATGTTGTCGGTATAGTTCATGCAACAGGTACTGGTAAAAGCTATCTTGCTTTAAATTTAGCTTATCATAATCAAGATAAAAAAGTTGTATATATAGTTCCATCAAATGGGATTATAGAACATCTGGAAAACATTATTAAAGAATCCGGTTTTAGTAAAGAAAAAGATTTTGCTAATGTTGAATTTAGAACCTATCAAAGTTTGATTAATTTATCACTTGAAGAGATGGAGAATATTGATTGCGATTTATTAATTTTAGATGAATTCCATCATTTAGGAGCACCAATATGGGGTGCTCGTACTAAAACATTTATTGAAACTCATTCTGATATTAAAATATTTGGAATGACTGCTTATACTATAAGAGACCGAAATACTTCATATGAAAGAGATATGGCAAATCCAGAAACTGATGAATTATTTTCTAATAAAATAATAAGTAGATATGACTTATGTGATGCCATAATTGATGGTATCTTACCCCAAAATATAACTTATAAAACAAGTGTAATTGGTTTAGAAGAAATACTAAAAAAATTAGAGAATAAAACAAGTTCTTTAGGTCTAGAAGAAGAAAATCAAAAAGAGCTAGAGGCTGCTAAAAAAAGAATAGCTGAAGCACCAAGTATAGCTAAAATTATAAAAGAAACAATTCATTCAAATTCTAAACTAATATATTTTTGTCCACCATTTTCAGAAAAAGATGTAAACGATATTGAAACCATTAAAAAAGAAGCACTTGAATGGTTTAAACAAATAACATGTGAAGAAAATATTGCTTTTTATTCAACAACAAGTGAGATGGGAACTGATGGAAAGAAAAATAGAGAAGCATTTTACCAAGATGTAGATTTAAGTGGTAATAATGTAAGTAATAAATTAAGAGTCATGTTTGCTATAAATCAATATAATGAAGGAATTCATGCTCCAAATGTTGATGGAGTAATTATGGGAAGAGGAACATCATCGGATATTGTTTTCTTTGAACAACTAGGTAGAGCCTTATCCGTTAATCGAAATAATAATCCTGTAATTATTGATTTAGCCGGAAATTATACTTATATGAATGAACTTGAAAATAACATTAAGGATAGAATTAAAGAACAAAGTCACAAAACAGGAAGAATCAACGAAAGAAGCAATATTTCTGAAGTTAAATTTAATATTGAAATTCAGAATATAGATATATTTAATTTCTTAAGTGATTATTATAAAAGAATTAATCGAACTTGGATGGATTATTATGAACTTGCAAGAAAATATTATGAAACATATGGCGATTTAGAAATACTTCAAAGGTTTAAAACTAATGATGGAACTACATATGATTCAAATGGAAAGATAAATTTAGGATGTTGGATAGCAAATCAAAGACAATCATGTTTACCTGATAGTGAAAGGGGAAAATTACTTTTACTAATCGGAATGCGATTTGAAAATAAGAAATCTACATTATCATGGAAAGAAATGTATGAATATGCCAAAAAGTATTATGAATCACACGG
Organism: uncultured Bacilli bacterium; assembly: GCA_934090795.1. Taxonomy (GTDB): domain Bacteria; phylum Bacillota_I; class Bacilli_A; order RF39; family UBA660; genus CAG-533. Next base: position 60,221 of record CAKOJQ010000003.1, on the reverse strand, counting down.
AGATTTAGAAATTCCCGTAAAATTTAAAACCAATGATGGAATAAATTATAATCCTAATGGCCAAATAAACTTAGGTCAATGGATATCAAAGCAAAGAAGGAGATGTTTACCGGAAAGTGAAAGGGAAAAATTACTTTTACAAATTGACATGAGATTCGAAAATAAAAATTCAACGTTATCATGGAAAGAAATGTATGAACTGGCTAAAAAATATTATGAAGTACATGGAAATTTAGAAATACCGCGATGGTTTAAAACCAATGATGGAGTAACTTATGATCCAAATGGTAAAATAAACTTAGGTCAATGGATAACTAATCAAAGATATTTATGCCCAATTAAAAGTGAACAAGGCAAATCCCTTTTACAAATCGGCATGCGATTTCAAAATAAAAATTCTACATTATCATGGAAAGAAATGTATGAATATGCCAAAAAGTATTATGAATCACACGGAGATTTAGAAATTCCCGTAAAATTTAAAACCAATGATGGAAAAAATTATGATATTAATGGCAAAATAAATTTAGGAAGATGGATTGATACGCAAAGACAAAAATGTTTACCTGAAAGTGAACAGGGCAAATTGCTTTTACAAATTGGTATGAGATTTAATCTATTAAAAGATTTTACTCAAATAAAAAATATATGTTTAGAGCGTAAGATAGACACTGAATTAAATAAACAAGTTACACATCTAAGTGCATTGAAAGAATTTATTGCTAAAATAAAATTAAGTGAGGAGTTAGGAATAAATCTTATTGATGAAAATGGTAAATTAAACCAAATTTTCTATATGAATAATGAAGAATTTAAAGATAAATTTGGTTATAGTGTTGAAGAGTTAATAAACAAATATAATTTAGATGACAAAAGTAAGTTAAGATAATCTAGTTAGGTTATCTTATTTAGTTTATTTTGTTATTTGTGTGCTATAATTAATTTGGTAGGATAGAAAAGGAGAAGATGAAAATGGAAAATAATAAAGTTGCAATTATAACAGGAGGAGCATCAGGTATTGGTCTTGCTACTGCTAAAAAGTTAGCTGGTTATGGTGTAAATGTTGTTCTTGCTGATTGGAATGATAATGTTGAAGAAATTGCATCTAGTATAGGTGAAAATGCATTAGGAATTAAATGTGATGTTTCAAGTGAAGAAAATGTTAAATCTTTAGTAGAGGAAACAGTAAGTAAATTTGGACACATTGATTACTTAGTTGCAAATGCTGGAATTGGTGGTGGACCAAATAAAGCCCATGAAGTTAGTTTAGAAGAATGGAATAAGGTTGTTGCTGTTAATCAAACAGGAATATTCTTAGCTAATAAATATGTTATTGCTGAAATGCTTAAAAATGGTGGTGGAAGCATTGTTAATACATCAAGTATGTATGGCTTAGTTGGTACAACTATGAGTTTTGCTTATTCAGCTACTAAAGGAGCAATTAACCAAATGACAAGATCACTTGCACTTACTTATGCAAGAGATAATATTAGAATTAATGCAGTTGCGCCAGGTTATGTTGATACTCCAATTTTAAGTCAAGTTCCTGCTGATATGAAAGAGGCTATGGCTAATCAAATGCCTATTGGAAGATTAGGAAAAGATAATGAAATTGCTAATTTAATTGTTTATTTATTAAGTGAAAAAGCATCATTTATAACTGGAGCTGTTATTCCAATTGATGGAGGATATACGGCACAATAATTACTTGTAATTTATTAAAAATATTTGTATAATGTAGTTATAGATTAAAAAAGAAGTAGAAGTAAAGACGTTTTTAATGCGTTATATTTCTACTTTTTTTATTTCTAAATATAATACATGGAGGAGATAAAATATGAATTGTTTAGAAATTGGAAGTATGTTGTTAATGTTAAGAAAGGGTTATAATAATTATTTTATAACTAATTATGATTTATTAGACTATATGTTAGATGAAGAATTAATTGTTATAGATAATTGTATGATAGTTATGACAGATAAGGGAAATGCTTATTTGGATGATATAATTGAAAATAAATATTTATTACTACTTAGATATATTTCACCGGATCCGAATAAATTTAATGAAATGATTTTAAACAGACATAATAATAATTCTAGTTTTGCAAAAAAATTAGTTAAATAAGAAAATAAAGCACTGGTTATGTGCTTTTTAAATGTCATAAGAATTATAAAGATTATCGTCAATATAATAAACAACTTTGTTTATGTTATAGTTTTCTTTAATGGATAGGTTAAAAGTATAAATAGTTTCTTCAATTAATTCCTTAGATGAAAAATTATTGCTATTTAAATTAAGAACAATATAGTCATTTTTAATCTCATAGGCAGCTTTTTTTATATCTTTGATATAACTAATTAGATTAGTGTTATAAACACTTTTAGATGCCATTTCTTCAATAATAATTTTTATTTTATCATCTTGATCATTATTTACTAAAGTTATGGGAATATAATAGTAATAGTCATCTTGTTTTGATAAATAGAATATAGTTGTTTTGGTAGTTCCAACAATATTATTTATGTTAAACACTTTATTAATACCATAACTTCGATCTAATATGGGATCTATTAATTTATTATTTGATAATTTAGTTAAAATATTTCCTTCAATATAAATAGATAATTTATAATCGTTATTTAAACTGGTGATAGAGTAAATTAGAGAAGAAATTAATTGATCGATTTTATTATCGGGAATATTTAGTAATTCTTTAGAAAAATTTAGTTTAACAATATTATTATCGATATCAACGGATAATAATTTGGTCTTTTTAGGTATTATAGGAGTAAATCCTTCTTTTATATAATTTGATTTATTACCATCGATTGTTAAATAGTTAACTATTTCTTTTATTTTATTAAGATTATCTTTTTCATTTAAAATAATATTAACTCTAGCAACATAGTTATTTTGATCAAGTAAATAAATATAGGCTTCTTTATAATTTTTTTTGACATTATTTATTGTTTCTATTTTTTTTGTGGGAAATAAATAGATAATGAAAATAATTAGAAGAGAAGATATAATAAGAAATATTCTTTTTTTTAGTTTATTTTTTAACATAATTCCACCAATTAATTATATGCAAGCCAAAAAATATAAGTCGTTTGTTTAACGACTTATAAATTAATTTCACCTAATTTAATTAATTCTAATATAGCACAAGTTCTATTTTGACAGTCTAGCTTTTGAATTACGTTAGATATATGATTTCTTATTGTTTTTTCAGATATATGTAATTCTTTAGAAATATCTCTTGTATTTTTATTTTTTATTAATAAATTAAAAATTTCTTTTTCTCTTTTAGTCAGGATTAAGTCCACTAAATATCTTCCTTTCCATCATTTCTCACTCATATTTTATGATTAAAAAGGGGCTTTAGTGAATGTTTAAAATTATTGATACTTAACTGTAATGTATTTTTGAGTATCAAATTCTTTTTGAATGGTTCTTATTATATTATTAGCATCAGTTACATTTTTATTTTTGGATGAAATAATTACGTTTATTTGATCATCTTTAATTTTAATAAAACTTTTTAAATTGTAAGTTTTAAGTATTAATGATTCTAATTTTGTTTCTTTACTTTTAGTACTATTAATGCCTTTTAGTTTTTCATATGCATTATTTTTTTCTTCAGCACTAACTGTTTGATCTAAAAGAATTCCTTGTAATTCAGCAATGACTTTTTGATCTTGATCGTCGTCTTCAACACGTAGGGCACTTAAAGTATCTTCTTCTTTTACATTTAAGACTTCACTTGTTGTAACAGGTGATGGTGTTAATTTAGTTAGGGTGTTTTCATCCATAGCTATGTAGTAAACTGAAAGTACTAAAATAATACTAAATAATGTTAAAAACCATAATTTTTGTTTATTAATCATTATATTCCTCCATATCAGTTAATTATATTAGGCATTTTTAATTTTTATGATAAATTGCTTATATAAATAAGAAAAATAATTTGAATAATAATTTTAAAATTACTTTAAATCTTTTCATAATATTTTCTCCTTCCATTAATATTTTTTGTACGTACTAAAAACACCTTTTATGGTGCTTCTATAAATATATATTGTAAAGAGTAACCTAATTTACTTGTTATTTTATTAAAGTTTTACACTTATTTGAGGCTATTAGGACTTATTTAAAATTGCATAAAATTAGAAAGTGTCATAAAATAAAATTTTTAAAAAAATTGTAAAAAAACAAGTAAACTTGATACTTTTATACTAAATATATATATAGAGGGTGATTAAATGAAAGGATATATTGTTAGACAAGAAGAAGAAAAAGATTGTGGGGCTAGTTCATTAGCGTCAATTATTAAATATTATAATGGTTTTGTTCCATTAGAAGTAGTTAGATGTGATACATTAACTGATAATAAAGGCACTAATTTTTATAATATTAAGATGGCAGCTTTAAAATATGGCTTTGATTCAATAGGAATTATTAATCAAGATGTATCTCCACCATATATAGTTCAAACCAGAATTAATAATTTTAATCATTTTATGGTTGTTTATGAAAAAAATAAAGATAAAGTAGTAGTTATGGATCCCGAAGTTGGTCTAACTAAATATACTTATCAAGAGTTTAACAAAATATTTACTGGTTATATTTTAAAACTAATTCCTAATGGGAAAATTGTTAGATATAAAAAGAAAAATGTTTATTTAGATTACTTGAAAAATTTAGTATATAAAAATAAGTTTAAAGTAATAATATGTTTGATATTTACAATTATATTAATATTTTTAAGTATATTTCAGTCAGTATTAATTAAAAGTATTTTATTAGATAATAAATATTTAAATATTTTTATTACCATTATTCTTACGAAATTAATAATTAATTTTATTAAAAATGAATGCTTGATTAATTTAAATAAAAAAATTAATTTAGAACTAGTTAACAATTACTTATCAAAGTATTTTAATCTCCCTTATAAATATTTGCATTTAAAATCTGTAGGTGATATTACTAACCGAATTAAAGACTTAAATAAAATTAAAAATTATTTAAGTACTGAAATTATTAATTTTATTTTAAATGTTAGTTTAGGTTTAATATCCTTAATTATTCTTCTATATTTAGATTTGAAACTTACATTTATAGTTATATCAATTTATATAGTCGCTTATTTAATAAGTATTAAATTAAATAAAATTATTCTTAAATATTATAATGATTTAATGGATAAAGATAATATTTATATGGATCATATATGTGAGTATATAGAAAAAATTATTACTATTAGTTCATTAAATTTAAATATTTATTTTAAAAAGAAATTAGATATATATTCTAAAAATGTGACAGAAGCAAATTATTTATTAGATAGAAATAATAATTATTTAAATACGTTAATGGAAACAGTTAACTCTTTAAGTTTAATTGTTATTTTGGGATGCTTAAATAGTAATTTAAAAATAGTTATGATTTATTTGTTATATTTTGATTATTTAAAAGATACCTTTAATTATTTGATTACAATTAAACCAATTATTAAATATTTAAAGATGATGATTGATAGAATAAGTGGAATATATTATTTAGAATATGATAATAAAAGTGAAGGATACTTATTTAATAATGGTGATATTATTGTTTCTAAATTAAATTATTATATAGGATTAAATAAGATAATTAATAATAAAAGTTTTAAAATAAAACAGGGAAGTAAAGTGTTAATTAAAGGATGCAATGGAAGTGGAAAGAGTACTTTAATTAATATTTTAACTAAGAATATAACTGATTATGATGGAAAAATAATAATAGGAAATTTGAATCTTAATGATATAAGCTATAATAGTTATTTAGATAATTTATCTTATGTTAATCAAAATAGTTATTTATTTGAAGATACAATAATTAATAATATTATATTAGATAATGAATTAGATAAAGATAGACTAAATAAGATAATTAAAATAGTTAATTTAGAAGATGTTATTAATAAGAAAGAAAATAAGCTAAATACGATAGTTAGAGATAATTTTAGTGGTGGAGAAAAACAAAAGATAATTATTGCAAGAAGTTTATATAAAAACTTTAATATCTTGATATTAGATGAAGCATTTTCAGAGATTGCGGTTAGAGAAAGAATTGAAATAATTAATAAAATTAATGAGGTTTATAATGATAAGACAATTATTTATGTAAATCATTTTAATGATGATGTTAATTATAACCAAATAATCTATATTTTAAATGATAGAAAGGAGAAGTGCGATGAATGATTATGAATTAAATAGGGTAACTGGTGGAAAAGCTAATTATTCTGTTTTAGCTATTATTGGTGGCTTAATTACTTTTTTAATTGGTGTTGTAGATGGTTTCATTCGTCCTCTTAAATGTAACTAATGAAGGACATAGAACTTAATAAAATTACAGGTGGACAAACGATTAATGGAACTATTCTTAATGCTTTATCAAGATTTATTAATACAATATTTGAGCTTGGTAGAGCAGTTGGATCATCTATACGTAGAGGAATGTCAAGAAATATGTGTTAAGTTCACAAAGTATTAATAATTTGGTATAATTTTGATGAGGTAACTAATGAATAATGAAATAAAAAAAGTATTGTTTAAGTTAGAAAAAAGTGGATTTGAGGCTTATGTGGTTGGTGGATATGTTAGAGATTACTTACTAGGAATAGAGTCTTTTGATGTAGATATATGTACTAATGCTCTTCCAAAGGACATTATTAAGGTATTTAAAATAAAAAAGGGAGTTAATAATTATGGCTCAATTCCTCTTAAGATTGGAAAATATAATTATGATATAACTACTTATAGAATGGATGGAGAATATATTAATCACAAACCTAAATCAATAATTTATGTAGATAATTTATTAGTTGATTTAAAAAGAAGAGATTTTACTATTAATGCATTATGTATGAATAGAGATGGAAAAGTATTTGATTATTTAAATGGTACTAAGGACATTCAAGATAAAATTATTAGGACAATAGGAGATGCAGATAAAAGATTAAGTGATGATCCTGTTAGGATACTTAGAGCAATCAGATTTGCAATAGTACTTAATTTTAAATTAGATAATGATATTGCTAAATATATTAAAAATAATAAAGAAATTTTAAGGGATATTAGTTACACAAGAAAAAAACAAGAATTAGAAAAAATATTTTCATCTAAAAATTTGGGTAAAGGATTAGAATATTTAAAAGAACTAGATTTATTAGATGAATTAGACATAAAGTATGATAAAATAGTTGAAGTATCTGATGTTTTAGGAATATGGGCTCAAATAGATTTTAGTTCAAAATATCCTTTTACGAAACAATCACTTACAATGATTAAACAAATAAGAATAGTTGTTGATAATGGAAAAGTAGATAATTTATCTTTACTTAAGTATGGTTTATATGTATGCTTAGTTGGTGGAGAAATATTAGGCTTTAGTAAAGAAGAAATTAATAAAATGGATAAACAAATGCCTATTCATAAATTAAGTGATTTAAAAATAACGAATGATGATATAATGAGATTACTTGATATGGATGGTTCTCCTAAATTAAGAAAGATATATGATGATGTTTTATTAAATATACTTAATGGAAAACTTAAAAATAATAAAAAGATAATTAAAAAATATATAATTAAAAACTGGATGTGATAATTAATGAATAGTAATTTTTTAGAAAGTATAATTAAAAGAAAAGATTATATAATTAAGAAAGAATTTTTTCCTTTAATATTTGAATATAAATTAACTTTAGAGGAATGCTTATTATTAATTTATTTTATGAATCAAGATTCTCCTACTTTTGATGTAGAATTAATAAATAAAATAACGTGCATTAGTGTTAATAAGATATTAGACTCTTTTACTAGTTTAACTAATAAAGGATTAATAAATATTGATGTTATTAAAAATGGTAATGTGGTTAGTGAAGTTGTTAATTTAGATGCTATATATAAAACGATGGTTAATAATATAAATAAGACTAATAAAGTAGTTGTTAATAATAATATATTTGAAAAGTTTGAAAAAGAGTTTTCAAGGTCTTTATCACCAATGGAGTATGAAATAATTAATGATTGGCTTGATAAAAATGTTAGTGAAGAAATTATTTTAGGGGCACTTAAAGAAGCTACTTATAATGGAGTTACTAGTTTAAGATATATAGATAAAATAATTTATGATTGGACTAAAAAGGGATTTAAGACAATGGAGGATGTAAATAATCATTTGAAGAGTAGGAATGCATTAGATAAGAATGTAAAAGAGATAAGTGATTATAATTGGTTAGATGAATAAGGAAATATACGATATATTAGATTATTATATACCTAATCCGAAATGTGAATTAGATTATAATAGTCCTTTTGAATTATTAATTGCAACTATTTTAAGTGCTCAGTGTACGGATAAAAGAGTTAATATTGTTACGAAGGAATTATTTAAAAAGTATGATATTAATAGTCTAGCTAATGCGAGTAAAAAAGATATTGAAGATATTATAAGGTCTTGTGGATCATATAGTAAAAAGAGCGAGTATATAATTACTGTTAGTAAAAGATTATTAATAGATTATGATGGGATAGTTCCAAATGATCGAAAATATTTAGAATCTTTACCGGGAGTTGGTAGAAAGACTACAAATGTAGTGCTTAAAAATATTTATAATGAACCTAGTATTCCAGTTGATACACATGTTGAAAGAGTTTCTAAAAGACTTGGATTTGCGAGGATAAATGATTCGGTTACAATTATCGAGAAAAAATTAATGAAAAAAATTCCAAAAGATAAATGGAATAGAGTAAGCGAACAAATACTTTTATTTGGAAGATATTATTGTACTAGTAAAAATCCCAAATGTTTAGATTGTAAATTTAAAAATTATTGTAAGTATAAGAAAAACAGTTAGAAGTAATTCCAACTGTTTTTTTAGCATCCAGCTTTTAAAGTTCTTTGAATAGAACCACTTGATTTACCATTATAGAAAGCTTTATGATTTAAGATATAACTTGTTGTGCAATCCATTGATGTGACACTACATTCTTCGCCAGTTAATTCTTCAATACATGTTGTTGTATAAGTTGCTTTATCACTTATATCTTTACCGTTTAATGTAACTTTTAGTGGTTTATTGTTATTAATAAATTTATAATATTCGGCAACTGTCATTCCAGATACGCCATTAAGCTCAGTTTCAAAATCACTTGATTCAGGATTATCATTTACAGCATTAATAGTAACCGTTGTTCCTTCAGATGCATTTGATTTAAATACTGAATAGGTTGATTTAACCATAAATGTAGTGTTACTTGTAATAGTTCCAGTATAGGTATATGTAGAACTAGTCGAGAAGCCTACATAGTTATAACCACTTCCGTTATTGACGTATATATCGTAACCAAATGTTCCAATAGTAGAAGTATTGTATTCTTTACGTTTTCCTAAATATTTTTCAGCCCAAACTCCATAATTTTCTTTAAAGTAATTATCTAACCATGAATCACTTACGGCATCTGGTGTTGGCACTTCATTCCATGTTAGGGTAACTAAATTTGTTCCAGCAACATAGTTTGCCTTTAAATTGGAAGGAGCAGTTAATTTACTAAATCTTGTTGATACAGTATCTGGTTCAGTACCTGATTTAAAATATTCAACACTTTTTAGGCTATCTGGAGTGTATTCACTAGCAAGTTGAACTGGATTTGTTTCTAATTCGATTGTTGCAGTTACAACAGATGATGGTTTAGTAAATGTTTTATTTGTACTATTTATTTTAGCTGTTAATTCTCTAACAATTCCTTTTTTAACTGTGTTTCCAACACTTGATACAAGACATGTATCTCCTTTATTTTGGTCATATCCAACCCATACTGCATAAGAGTATTCTGGTGTATATGTTACTTGCCATGAATCGCCAATTATATCTCCTTTAACTGTACAACCTTTTTTAGTAGATGATGGAATAGTTGATGTACCAGTTTTACTAGCAACATCAGTTCCATATTTTGATCCGGCTGATACATTTCCTGATTTAACAGCATATGTTAAGATTGAATTAATCATAAAAGCAGTTGATTCACTCATTACAGTTCTTTTTTCAGGTGTTACTGTATAAATTTCACCGGTATCTAAAAATTCGATTTCAGTAAATGAATATGGTTCGATATAAACGCCACCTCTAGCAAAAGTCGCATATGCTGCAGACATTTGAAGTGGGTTAACTCCATTAAATCCACCAATACTATGTGCTTCATTAATATATCCATTTTCGTATTCAGGAGTAATTCCTAAACCAGTAACAAAGGTTTTAATTTGATTTTGATTTAGCCTTTGAAATGCGTATAAAGCTGGGATGTTTCTTGATGATGCAAGTGCTGTTTTAATAGTCATTATTCCTTTATATTGGTTATCCCAGTTTTTAATATATCCACCATTACTATAAGTAAACTCATCATCAACAACCATTTGACCAGTACCCCAGTTTAAATATTCTATGGCAGGACCGTAATCAAAGATTGGTTTTGCAGTTGAACCGGGATGACGTTTAATCATTGTAGCATAGTTGTAGTTTCTTTCATCATTTTTTCGGTTAGCACCAACGGCAACAATAGCACCAGTGTTTACATCAGTAACTGCTACACCTGCACGGATATTTTCGTTTGGCCATTTTAAATTTTTATTTGTTCCAGCATATAAGTCATTTAAAACATCTTGTTTTGATTGAATCATTGTTGTTTTAATTTTCATTGATACTAAATATGGATCTTTACCTGTTCGTTTAACAACTTCTTCAACAACTGTATTTATAAATCCAATATTTTTATTTTTGGAACGACTTCCTTGATATATCATATCAGCAACTTTAATTGATTTTGCAATTTCACATTCTTCATCATTAATATAGCCATGACGTTTCATTAGGTTTAATACTTGATTTCTTCTTGCTTCAGCTTTTTCAGGATAATTTATGGGGTTATATGCAGATGGTGCTTGGAATAATCCAACAAGTAATGCTGCTTCTGATAAGTTAACTTCACTAATTGATTTATTAAAATAAGTTTGAGCTGCTTGTTCGATTCCATAAGAACCACTTCCTAAGTTAGGAATATTTACATAAAATTCAATTATTTGTTCTTTAGTATATGTTTTTTCCAATTTAAATACAGACATATACATATCAGTAAACTTACGAACAATACCTTTAATTCCACTTGCTTCATAACCATTAATTCTTTGTTTAGCAATTTGCATAGTAAGGGTAGATGCACCACCCGCTCCAGAATTACCAGCAAGTTGTCCAATAGTTGCTTTTAAGAATCTAGCAAGGTCAACTCCGTTATGTTGAAAGAATCTTGAGTCTTCAGTTGCTACTAGAGCATCAACAAATACCTCTGGTAAATCATCATAAGTAACTCTTTCACGATTTTCAGTTCCAAGTCTCGCAATTTCATTTCCTTCGGAATCTAGTAGTATTGACGAGTTTTTGGTAAATAAGCTATTCGCGTCAAAATCAGGTGCTGATATTATTATATAAATAGCGAATGCAAAACCTAGAATAAATATTGATACTAATACAAGCATTACAATTATTAGAATCTTTTCTCTTAGATTGCCTTTTTTAAATCTTTTTTTAAAAGCATTTAAATTACCTTTAGTATTATTCACTTTAGTATTATTCACTTTAGTATTATTTACTTTAGTATTTGTTTTTTTAGTTCTTTTCTTTATTTTAATTTTTTTCATTTTTAATTTCTCCTTTAAAATAAACATTATCAATCGTATTAATATAATTTAATATAGGATTATAGCTATATTCAATTTGATAACCTTTTTCTTCTATATAAGAGTAGGGTATACTTTTTTTATTATTATTTTCAATAAAATTAATAATATCTTCTCCTTTAAGTAAAAATACTTTATTTTGAATATCAATTAGTAAGAATGTAATACCTTCATGTTTAATTATCATCTTCATATGATTTAATTGATGAAGATGAATATTAGATAAAGGAAATGAATTCAAATTCAGTGTTTTTTTAGCATCAAAATCAATATATTTTCCTTTATATAATCCAACATAATCTAAAGTGGATTTTTGATTTAAGTATCCTTCAACTTTAGGTATATCATTAGTATATGTTACTTTTTTTATTTTAACAGGGGTAGGTTTCTTATAAATAACAGCAATATCTTCTTTTAAATAAAATTCATTGGCTTCATTAATAAGAGTTTCTAAATCCATTCCTCTATTAGCAAAAGATATATTCCTTTTAACTTTCTTTTTAATATTATTTGGATATAACAATATGTATCACCCATAAATAATTATACTTTAGGATAAAGATTTTTTCTACAAATTTGCAATTTTTTAACATCTTTATTATAATTAAAGTGTAAACTAAGAGTTTATTTAATTGAATTGAGGAAAATTATATGAAAATTGAAACAAGTGATTTAAAAGTTATAGCAATTAGAACAAGTCAGTATCCAACTGATAACAAGCCTGAATTTTTATTGGTAGGAAGATCTAATGTAGGTAAAAGTAGTTTTATTAATACCATGATAGGTAAAAAGAATTATGCTAGAACTAGTGCAACTCCTGGAAAAACTCAAACTTTAAATTTTTATTTATGTAATGAGTCATTTTATTTAGTAGATGTTCCAGGATATGGGTATGCAAGCGTTAGTAAAGCAACTCAAAAAAAGTTTGGTTTAATGATTGAAGAATACTTAAAATCAAGAAGTAATTTAAAAAATGTTTTCATGATAATTGATGGAAGAAATAAGCCAACTGAAAATGATGTACTTATGTATAATTATTTAAAATATTATAATATTCCAGTAACTATTATTGCTAACAAATATGATAAAATTAAACCTTCTAATAGAGATAAAACTTTAAAAAATATAAAAGTTGTATTAAATTTAGATGAAAATGATTATGTTATTTATTTTTCATCAGTAAATAAGAAGGGAAGAGACGATGTTGGCAAAGTAATTGCTGAATATTTGAAATAATTATGGATTTAAGCAAAGATTTAAAATATATAAAGAAAAAATATGGTGAACAAATGATGCATTATTGTAGGGAGTGCTTTCCTACAATTTTAAATATACCTGGAAAATTAGTAGAAATATTAAATAAGCATTTTTATTATGTAAAAGATAGCTTATATGACGATATTAAAGAAAATCATAAAGAAGAAGAATTTAATGATTTTGTTTATAGCAATGCAGGGCTTAAAAATGAATATGACATAAGAGATGTAAGCAAAACACCTAAAGAATTATTAGATGATGCTGGATACGATTTCTTTGAATGTAAAACAGTTGAAGAAGTTAATTCATTTAAAAAATATTTTAGTAAAGATGAACAATTATGTACTTTTCTAGACCCAGCCTCAAGATTAGAAAATAAATATGTATTTTTTGCTGTTAAGAAGAACATTTTAGATATTAAAAGAGAAGATTTTCTTATTCCAGATAGACAAGACGAATATGGAACAAGTGTAATATCAATTCAGTTTACAAGAAATAAAAATAATCATTTATCAATAAAAAATCGTTATAACGAATTAGTTAATAATCCGGATTCTACGTTTGATAATAATTTAGATAATATTATACCGGGATTAACAATGAGTTTTTATAAAGCCTATGGAATTAGAGAAATTTATGATGAAAATTCTGAATTTCAAATTGATAATTATATTAGTATAGATGAAGAATATTATAAATATAATTATGAATTAAATGATATTTATTATTGTACAAATAATATAATAGTTGATAATGGTAATGTAATTAAATATGATCCGGAAAAGTATATTATTATGGATTATTTTATAATTGATTTAGTTAATAAAAAAATAGATGTTTATGATAATAAAATAAGAGATAGTTTTAGTGATGTTATTGGTAAAATTAAAAATATTGAAATTGTTAGGGGAAAAAAAGATAAGAAGGTATATATTACAAACAAGGAAGACAATATTTTTGAACTTACTTTGTCTTTTGATAATAAATTGATTGGAATAAAAAATAATATGATAGATAAATTACCTAATCGTTTCTTGATTTCAGGACAATATCTTAAAAATATGGAATTTAGTAATGTTAGAGAGATTGGTAATGATGTGTTATATGCTAATACGGATTTGGAATATTTTAATTTAAGTAAGGCAAAAGTTATCGGGAATTATTTCTTAGCTAATAATATTAAATTAACGAATATTGATTTAAATAAAACTATAATAATTGGTGATGATTTTTTAAAGAGAAATATTATAGTTGAAAGTATAAATTTTGATTCTTTACAGAGAGTTGGAAATAATTTTATGTTTTCTAATAAAGGTTTAAGTTCAATTGTAATACCTAATTTAAGTTATGCTGGTAAATGTTTCTTTAAATCAAATGATAAAGTTTTATTTGCATCTTTTCCTTCTCTTCAAGAAACTGGTGATTTTTTTATGAATGATGCAAAGAACTTAAGAATGTTTGAGGCAGATAATTTAAGAGTTACTGGTGATATGTTTTTGATGGCTAATAAGGAACTTGATTATATATCACTACCAAATTTAATTAAAACTGGTAAATTATTTTTAGCTGCTAATCAGATTATAATGAGTGTTAATTTACCAAATCTTTCTTATTTACCCAAATATTTTTTACGTAATGCGGGAGGACTGGAAAGTATAACATTAGCAGATGATTGTACTTGGGATGCGATTTATAATAAAAAGTTATTAGAATTAATGTATGAGAAGAAGGAAAAAACTTTATGATAAAATTGTTAATTAATAAAATTGATGGTTATAATTATTATTTAAATGATGTTAATTCAGATGATAGCTATGTTATTAATATAGAGTTTTATGGTGATAAACCTGCTGTTAATGACTATTTATATTTGAGTTATCCATTAACTAAAGAAAAAATACTTAATATTGGCCCATTAACTAGTGAATGTGGAAATGACATATTAAGTGAGGATGATGATGATTTTGTTAAACTTGAACATGAAGGTAAAATTATATATTTAAAAAGATTATATGGATAATTAGTTAGAGATAGAATTCTCTAATTTTTCGATTGTTTTAAATTATTATTTATGGTATATTTTATAGAGGATATGGTGATTGTGTATGAAACATGGTTTTTTTAAGAGACAAACATTAATATTGGTTTTTTCCATTGTTCTTGGAATAATGTCATTATTTCTAGGAATTGGATATGCTTTTTATGTTTTTAATATTAGTATTTCTGATTTAAATCCAATTGCAAGTGTTAAGTCAGCGACAGTTGATTTAAAAATAACTCCGATAAGTGGAAGTTTAAAATTATGTGAAAGTTATCCATTATCAACTAGTTATGCTTTGCAAAATTGTGAGCCATATGTATTTTCGTTAGAAAATAGTAATAAGGTTGACTTGGTTTCGTATTTGAATTTAGAGGTTTATAATTCAAATACATTACCAGATAGCGATATACATGTTGCTTTTGCAGAATGTAGTGATTCTTCTTGTGAAACTACGAATTATGTTGATAATATATTATCAAGTGTTATAGAAAATGTTGATACAGCAAATGAAAATGTAAAAGGATATTTGTTGACTGCTGAAAAAAACTTTATTAAAAATACTACAAAGTATTATAAAATGATTGTATGGCAAGATGAAGCTTCTGTAAAAGAAAATGGTACATTTAGTGGAACATTAGGTGCAATATCTTATACTAAAAAATATAGTGATATAACTTATGATGCATATTATTTTCTTGCAAATAATGAATCATTTACTAGTGAGACTTGTAAATCTTCAGACGGATTCGAAATGGTTGATAATTATTGTAAAAAAACTTATAGTGTTTTAGATGGAGTTGACAAGCTTCCTAATTTTGGGGCAGGATATAGTGTGAATTTAAAAACAGATATTTCAACAACTAAATCATTTGGATTATCGAGTATTTATAGTTTATACAAAAAACAGTATGTATATGTCAGTGTAATTGATGACATAAATCCAACATGTGTTGCGGAAACTGTTGGAGGAGATAAAACAAATGGTTTTACAATAAAAGTAACTTGTAGTGATGAAGGTTCTGGTTGTGTTGAAGAAAGTAAAACTTATACAGGATTATTGGAAAATAAAACTTTTACTGTTCATGACAATATGGGTAATAGTGGAACATGCAAATCAAATGCACCACTTGATGAAACACCACCAACATGTACTATAACTAAAAGTCATACTGATACTGCTGATGGAGTAACAGTAACTGTTACGTGTCATGATGATGAGTCAGGATGTGCTACAGAAACTATAACGGAAAGTGGACTAAAGAGTAGTAAGAGCTATACTGTATATGATAATGATGGTAATGAGAATACTTGTACTGCAACAATTACTTCATACGATTCTGGAATATGTAATAATGGTGAATATGTTACGACTCCAAAAACGTGCAGTGGTGTAAGACCAAAGACAATAACAAGAACATGCGTACCACATACTACTGGATGTACTTGCGATGATCCGTTAGCAACAAGTTGCACAATTAAAGAAACTGTTAATGAAACATATTATTACGACTGTTCAACAACTGATTATGTTTGCCATTCACATTATACTTATTATAAATAATGAGAAGTAATATGAAAAAATATTGTCTTTCAAATTAAGTAATCATGCTTATTTGAAAGACTTTTTATATTATGAAAATATTACATATGAAATAATTTAAATTTAAAAATGAAAAATATAATTTCTTTAAATCTAAAAAGTGATAAGCAATGCAAAAAAGTGAATTAGAAGTAAATTATTATTCTAGATGATAAAAGTGTTAATATTATAAATGATATAAACATTGCAGTAATTCATTCATATATGTATAAATAATTAAATATCAGGTATATTTCCAATAGTGTTTAAAAAAGTTTAAGTTTTAATATTTACAAAAAATTGACAGAAAAAATTAAAAAAATATGAAACTTATGTTATACTAGTTTTTGTAAGGATTTGATAAGATGGAAGAGATACTTAAAAGAATACATGAATATAGTCTAGAAGAGATAATGGGATCTCGTTTTGCAAGATATTCTAAATATATAATTCAAGATAGAGCAATACCAGATGTTAGAGATGGTTTAAAACCAGTTCAAAGAAGAATTATATATGCTATGTATCGTGATAAAAATACATATGATAAACAATTTAAAAAGTGTGCTAATGCGGTTGGTAATGTATTAGGTAAATATCATCCTCATGGCGATTCATCTGTTTATGAAGCATTAATTAGAATGAGTCAGAGTTGGAAACAAAATCATATTTTAATTGAAGTAGATGGAAATAATGGTTCTATTGATGGTGATGGACCAGCTGCTTATCGTTATACTGAATGTAGACTTGCTAAAATAAGTGAAGAATTATTAAAAGATATTGATAAAGATACAGTTGTTATGGCTCCTAACTATTCTGATACTTTAATGGAACCAACTGTGTTACCAGCAAAATTTCCTAATCTTTTAGTTAATGGTACAAGTGGTATATCAGCAGGATATGCAACAAATATTCCACCACATAATTTAATTGAGGTATGTGATGCTGTTATTAAAAGAATAGATAGTCCTAATTGTCATGAAGATTCTATTTTTGAAATAATAAAAGGACCTGATTTTCCAACTGGGGCAATTGTTGAAGGTATAGATGGTATTAAAGAAGCTTTTAAAACTGGAAGAGGCAAATTAATTGTTACTAGTAAATATTCTTTTGAAAAGAATAAAGGTAAAGAGCAGATAATTATTACTGAGATTCCTTTTGATGTTAATAAACAATTATTAGTTAAAAAAATAGACGATATTAGATATGATAAAAAGATAGATGGTATAGCAGAGGTTAGAGATGAATCAGATAAAGATTCTTCAATTCGTATTGTTATCGATATTAAAGCAGGTGCTAATAAAGATTTAATATTAAAATATTTACTTAAAAATACTGAATTACAAACAACATATAATTATAATATGGTTTGTATTGATAAAAGAAGACCTAGATTACTTGGTATTATTCCTATAATTGATGCTTATATTGAACATCAAAAAGATGTTATTACTAAAAGAACTAAATTTGATTTAGATTTTGCTTTAAAAGAAATGCATATTACTGAAGGCTTAGTTAAAGCTATAAGCATTTTAGATGAAGTAATTGCTTGTATTAGAGAAAGTAAAAATAAACCAGATGCGATTACAAATTTAGTTAAGAGGTTCGATTTTACTGAAGAACAAGCAACAGCAATAGTTATGTTACAATTATATAGATTAACTAATACAGATATAACTATTTTAAATGAAAAGTTAGATAATTTAAGAAAGATTATTAATGAACTTAAATTAATTTTAAGTGATGAAAATAAATTAAAAGCAGTGATTAAAGAAGAACTTAGAAGAATTAAAAAAGAATATGGAATGCCTCGTAAGACGGAAATTAGAAGTGAAGTTAAAGAAATTAAAATTGATGAAAAAGATTTAATTCCTAGAGAAGATGTTATTGTTATTTTAACTAAAGATGGTTATATTAAGAGAGTTTCCTTAAAGAGTAAATCTGATGATGAAGATACTCTAGTTAAACCTGGCGATTATGTTATTTCTTATTATAAAACTAATACGATTAATAAGCTATGTATTATTACTGCTAAAGGAAATTATTTATATATTCCTGTTCATGAAATACCAGTATGTAAGTGGAAAGACTTAGGTAAACACGTAAGTAATATTGTTACTATACCATCTGATGATAGAGTAATATCTTCTTATGTTATTGATGAAGAGCAAGTAAATCCAATTATTTCATTATTTACTAAAAATGGTATGGTTAAAAGATGTAATTTAAATGATTTTATAGTATCAAGATATAATAAACCATATACGGCTATGAAACTTAAAGAAGATGATGAAATAGTAAGTACAAGTTTAAATAAAGAAAATGTGATGATTGTTACTAGTGATGGATATTATTTAAATTATAATGTTAATGAAGTGCCAATAGTTAGTCCAAAAGCTGCGGGAGTTAAGGGAATTAACTTAAAAGATGATTTTGTTATTTTAGGCACAACATATAACGATAGTGATGAATATTTAGATGTATTTACAAATCAAAAGACGGCTAAGAGAGTTAAATTAAAAGACTTAAGTTTCTTATCAAGAGCTAAGAGAGGATCTAGTTTACTTAAGAAAGTTAAATCAACTAAGTATGAAATATCTTTTGCGTTCTTAACTAATAGTAAAGATGAGATTGGATATATTACGGGAGAAGATACAAACATATTAAAAAATAGTGATATTCCAATAATGGATGTTCAGTCAACCGGAAGTGTTTACACTAAATTAAATGTAAGTAATGTATTTGTTATTAAAAATATGAAAAATATTGATGAAAATTCTTTTGCAGTAAATAAAGAAGAAAATACTAATCAAGAATTAACTATTGATAATTTCATTGATGATTTTAAATTATAGAATTATAAGACCACTTAATTAATATATTATATTAGGTGGTTTTATTTATGGATAAAAAAGATGAATTTAAAGAATTTATTAAAAGTAAACCGGAACTGGTTGATTATGTAAAAAGTAAAGAATATACATGGCAAGATTTTTATGAGGTATATGATTTGTATGGTAAAGATGAAAGTGTATGGGAAAAATATAAGGAAAATAAAGATAATATTGAAAGTGATGATCGAAAAAATGCTTCCATTACGGAATTAACCAATTTAGTTAAAAATATAAATATAGATAATGTACAAAAATATATTAATAATGCTCAAAAAGCAATTAATGTAATTAGTGAGTTAACAGCTAAAAAAACAAGTACAGATACAGTTCAAACTATTGCTAAAACACCTAGAGTAATAAATAAATTTTTTGGTGATTAATGAAAGCTGATATTTTAATTAAAATTAATAGTGATCCTAAATTAAAAGAATATATAAATAATAATTCATATTGGTATAAATATTTAAATAGGGGCAGTAGTTACTATAAAGAATTTTTAAATTCATATAAGAATTTTAAGAAAAACGATAAAATAAATAAAACTAATAATATATTAGAAACGGTAGATACTGTAAATAGCATTTTGAAAATATTAAAATAGATTTATTTTTAATTTAATGATTGTATTTAATGCTTGAAATTTTGATATGTTTCATACTATAATATTTTTTAACTTTATGGAGAATGTTATATATGAATATGGAAATGTTAAATTTAAAGAAAAATTATTTGCGAAGAATATTGGATATTAGTTTAAATAATCAAAATTATTCTACGATTATTTTTTATGCAAGTTTTAGTTTAGATGAAATAAAACCTATTATAGAAGAATTAAAAGATGAATATCATATTAAAAATGTTATATTTATGGATTTTGATTATGACAAAATTAAAGCTTTTTATGATTCAAATCCATCAGAAAAAGAAATGGAAATGTTTATACCAAAATTTTTAGAACCAATTGGTAATGTTAAATGTATTTATTTTCAAAACACTGTAACTGATTTTTCTGATGTTTATTTTAGTGATTATGTCATAAAATACTATAGATGTTTGAAAGAAAGTAATAAAGAAGTTTTTAATAAAATGGAAAATTTATCCGGTTGTGATCAGACATTAACAATATGTCCTAATAGAGAATGGGCAGAAGGATTGTTTGGAAGTAAAGAAGATTTAGATAATTTATGGATCAAAATTAATAGAATTTTTTTGAATTCATCAGAAGAAAAAAGAGAGATGGAAAATAGAATAAATTTAATGAACGAATTGAATAGGATGAATATTAGAAAATTAAATTTTTGCACAAATTTGGGAACAGATTTTAGAATATCGTTAAATCCACATTCAATTTGGTGCTGTACATCTTATAATTATAATGGCATTTTTAATTTTGATAATTATCCTTCTTATGAAATATATACTTCTCCCAATTGCTATTCTGCAGAAGGTAAAATAGTGTTATCTAAAAAAAGCAGATTTTATTATGATGATATGATAGAAAATGCTACATTTGAATTTACTAGAGGAAGATTAATTAATTGTAAATCTAATAGTAAATCATTTATTGCTATGTTATTAAATGAGCGAAATCAAATGAACAGAATTGGAGAAATTGCACTTGTATCTCAAGATTCGCCTTTGGCACAGTTTAATGAATTTTTCGATTCAGTAGTACTTGATGAAAATACTGGTTGTCATTTTGCTTTAGGAAATTCTATTGAAGAGTGTATTGGAGTAGATAAGAAAAAAATAGAAGAAAAAGGAGCCAGATATTATCGATATAATACATCTAGAGAGCATAATGATTTTGTATTTGGAAATGACAGTGTTTTTGTAGAAGCAGAAACAAAATCTAAGAAAAAAATATTATTAATGGAAAATGGTAAATGGAAAATATAATTTAAATTTGTATATTATTAATGTAGATAGTTTAAATTATATTTTAATTTATTAAAGTAATTCAATTGACATAATATCTTCTTTTTTGTACAATTATATTGTAATAATAAGAAAGAGGGATATGATTATGAAAAGATTAAATAAGAAAGGTTTTACATTAGTTGAGTTGCTTGCAGTTATTGTTATACTTGCGTTAATTATGGTTCTTACTGTTCCAACTATTTTAGATCAAATGAATTCTGCTAGACAATCATCATTTTTATTGTATGCAGAAGAAATGCTTAAAAATGCGCAAACAAGATATCAATCAGATTTACTATTAGGTAGTAACCCAACTACTTGTTATACATTTGATGAATTATCTGGTTCTAGTAATACACAGCAACAATATAAAGGAAAAGTTATTGTTACTGATCCTAATGCTGCTACTTTAACTTTTAAAATTGTTATGTACGATAATAATTATATGGTTGGATATGAAGGCAATGAGGTAACTGGTAAAACATTTGCTGATATTGAATCTATGAAATCTAACTTAAAAAGTACAAAATTACCTACAGTTGATTTAACCAAAGCTACTGTTGATTCTGTAAAATGTGCTTAATTGTTAATTTATAATTTAAACTGATACTTAGATAGTTCAGTTTTTTAATGCTTTAATTTAAATTATATGTTATTCTATATTTGAGGTTGATAGAAAATGATAATAGGCTCACATGTCCATTTTAAAACAAAACAAATATTAGACAGTGTTAAGGAGGCAGTACAATATAACGCAAATACATTTATGTTTTATACAGGTGCTCCTCAAAATACATTTAGATCTTCTATAAAGAAAGAATATTTAGAAGATGCTAAAAAAATAATGAAAGAAAATAATATAGATATTAATAATGTTATTTGTCATGCACCATATATTATTAATTTAGCTAATAACTTAGACGAACATAAATACGAATTTAGTAAGGAATTTTTAAGAAAAGAAATAGATAGATGCGAAGAGTTAGAAGTTAAATATCTTGTTTTACATCCTGGCTCAAGTGTTAAGATAGATAGAAATATTGCAATTGATAATATAATAAGAGCAATTAATGATATAACTAAAGAAGATGATAAATGCACTATTTTATTAGAAACTATGGCTGGTAAAGGTACTGAAATAGGTTGTAATTTAGAAGAAATAGCTTATATTGTTAAAAATGTTAAAAATAAGATTGGAGTATGCTTAGATACTTGTCATTTAAATGATTCAGGAATAAACATTAATAATTTTGATGATTATTTAGATGAGTTTGAAAAACAGGTGGGAATAGATAAAATTAAATGTATTCATGTAAATGATTCTAAAAATGAAATTAATACGCATAAAGATAGACACGAAAACTTTGGCTTTGGTACAATTGGGTTTGATGCTTTAATGAAAGTTATAAATAATCCCAAATTAAAAGATGTTCCTAAAATTTTAGAAACACCTTACATTGAGGATAAACCTCCTTATAAATTTGAGATAGAAATGATAAAGGAAGGAAAATTTAATCCTAATTTAAAAGATGACATTATAAATAGTTAATATATTCACTAATTAACTTTTTTATTTTTTCAGCATTTTCTTTAGAAAATCTACTTTCATAATCATTAAAATTATATTTGTATTTATTTTGCATAATTTCTTTATAATGTTTTTTAATAAAGTCATAAGTAAAGTCCAATTCTTCGTTAGATAGTCTTATGTCTTTTTTTAGTGAAAAATTTAAAACATCATCTTTTCTTAAATTATTCATATAAATATCAACAATATTCATAAAATCACCCTATATATTTTATGTTTTAATCCATAATAATATTATGAAAAATAAAATAATATATTTATTTATAATAGTTGTTTTAATATCAGTATTTAAAATATATTCTTATAATATGAATAATAAATATAATAATAAAGAAGAATATGTTTATGGTTTAACTGCTCCTAGGGGAAGAATATTAGATGTAAATGGAAAAATACTAGTTGATAATAAACAAGTTAAGGTTATTATTGCTAATACATATGGATTAAGTGAAAAAGATATTATTGAAAGTGTTAAGTTGTTAAAAGATATTATAAGTATTGATTATAAGATTAGTTTAGACAAGTTAAAGTATTATTATTATATTAATAATAAGAATTATGTTGATAGTTTAGTATCTAATAAAATTATAACTAAATATAAAGAAAGAAAAATTAGTAGTAAGGATTTATTAGATGAAAAGATTAATTTAGTTACAGATGAGATGATTAGTAGTGTAGATAAAAAAGAAGCTTATTTATATTATTTATTTACTAATGGTTATTCTTATGAAGATAAAATAATTAAATATGATATTAGTGATGAGGAATATATTAATATTAATAATACTAAAATTAAGGGTGTTAGAACTGATATTACTTGGGAAAGAACTTATCCTTATGGTGATACTTTAAGGCTTGTTTTTGGTAATGTTTCTAGTAGTAAACAAGGCATTCCGTTGGAATTAAAAACACATTATTTAAATAAAGGATATAATTTAAATGATAGGGTGGGAATAAGTAATTTAGAATATATTTATGATGATTATTTAAAAGGAACTAAAGCTAGGTATAAAAAAGAAAATGGTTGTTTGGAATTAGTAAGCGATTATGAAAAAGGAAAAGATATTGTTTTATCTGTTGATATTAATATTCAAAAAGAAGCTGAGAAGGTATTAGAATCAGAGATGATTTTAGCTAAGAAAGCGCCTAATTCGAAATATTTTGATAAATCTTATTTAATAGTTAGTAATCCGAATAATGGAGAAATAATATCTTTAGTGGGAAAAAAGATTAATAGTAATAATACATTTATTGATTATTCTTATAATACGGTATTGGATTCATATGCTGTTGGTAGTGCTGTTAAAGGAGCATCAATTTCAGTAGGATATAAATATAATTTAATTGATGAAAATTTTAAAGTTAGAGATGCTTGTGTTAAATTATTTTCACAAAGAGAAAAATGTTCTTGGAAAAATTTAGGATATTTAGATGATATTGAAGCATTAAGAATGAGTAGTAATTATTTTCAATATTTAATTGCGATTAAAGTAACTGGTAATGAATATGTAAGAAATATGAATTTATTAGCTAGCGATGAAGATTTTAATAAGTATCGTAATGTATTTAAAGATTATGGTTTAGGGACTTTAACTAATATTGATTTAAATAAGGAATCTAGTGGTGTTAAAGGAAATATTATTTCAAGTGATTTACTTTTAAATTATTCAATTGGACAATATGATACATATACGCCTATACAGCTTACTAGTTATATTAACACTATTGCAAGTGGAAAAAGAAGAAGAATGTCTTTACTTAAATATGTTTTAAATAATGATGGAAGTATTTATTATGAAAATGTAAATGAGGTATATAATGATGTACCAGTTAGTGATTATTATTTAAATCGAATTAGAGAAGGCTTTATGGAAGTAAATAAAAGCGGTACAGGGTATTATTATACTAATCATAAGTTTACATCAGCTGGTAAAACAGGAACTGCAGAAGCTATCTTGGGAACTATTGGTGTAATAAATACATCATATGTTATGTATGCTCCAATAGAAAAACCTAAATTTTCTTTAGTTATAGTAAGTCCAAATATTAAATATCAAAATAGTTTTAGTTCTTATAAATATCCAATAAATGCTCATGTTGCTAATAAGGTTAGTGAGTTTGTTTATAATAATTTGAAATAAAAACTAGTAAATAATTAGTAATAGTGTTATTATATGTGAGGTTTAAAGGAAGTGTTATTATGAATTATATTAAAAATGTTTATTTGGAAGATAGAAATCGTAAATTGGTAATAGAAGTTGATGATAATTTAATTAATTTAATTAAACCTTTTATAGGAAATAAAGGTTTTGTTTATTTAGGTGAATATCCTTTAGTTATTACAGATAGTATGATGCAATCAAAGTTAAATAAAAAAGGCGGTAAACATATAACTAATGATTTTTATAATATTCCACAAAATACATTAAGTGGGGAAGTTAAATTTAATAAGTATCCTGTTATAATGTATAACAATATTAAGTATGTATGTGTAAATAATTTAGAGGATAATAAACGTAATTGGATAGAAATTAGACCTGTTAAATGGCAGATAAATGAATCTATTTTAGAGTTTGAATCTAGTTTATTTGTTAAATCTGCTGGTTTATTAAGTGAAGATATAATTAAAAAATATGTTGTTAATGATATGTTTCAAGGAATTAATAATTCTAATATAATTTATGAACTTGCTAGATTGAATGGACAAAATTTAAAAGATTTTAATTTATATTCAATACTTAATAATTCAAAGTTAAATTTTAATTCATTAACTAGTGAAGAAACAATAATTATCGGTTTAGTGTTAGGCTTATTTAAAGGAAGAACTTTTAAATTTGAAGAAATAGCTTCATTATTAGATATAGATATTGAAGAGGTTTTATATAAATATAAAAGTGGTATTAATAAATTAGAGATAATAATTAATAAAAGTTTAAGTGATGAAAATAAACATGTTGAAAAATCACTTATAATGATTAATGAAAGAAGATAATTGTTTAGAATTAATCGAAGAAATATTGAAGTTAAAAGATAACAATTAATATTTCTTTTTATTTGAAATTTTATTATATATTATTTAATTTAGACGTGTTATAATTACTTAAGAAAGAGGTTTATATATGGCAAGTAGAAGTGAATTAAGAGAAAAAATAATGACTATTATTTATCAAATAACTTTATATAAGAATAATAAAATGAGTTATGATGTAGATGATGTTATTAAAGAAAATGTTGAGATAGATAATGAGTTTGTTAAAGATATGGTTTATGGGATTGTTACTAATTTTGATGAATTAACTAATATTGCAAATGAATATTTAAAAGATTGGACAATTGATAGATTAGATTTAACAGGTGGTGCTATTCTTAGAATGGCTATATATGAAATAAAATATATGGATACACCTAATATCGTGGTTATTAATGAGGCTTTAGAACTTGCTAAGAAATATAGTGATGATGCAGTTAGAAAGATGATTAATGCTTGTTTAGATAGGATTATAAACGAGTAATGGAAAGAAGATATATTACAGTAGGTACTTTAAATAGATATCTTAAAAATAAATTTGATACTGATCCTAATATTCAAAAAGTATATTTAAAGGGTGAGGTATCTAATTTTAAGGGACATACTAGAGGACATTTATATTTTACTTTAAAAGATGAAGAATCAAGAATAAATGCGGTTATGTTTTCTTTTAATGCATCTAAATTAAATTTTGCACCTGAAGATGGAATGAAAGTTCTTGTTTGTGGTAAGGTTTCTTTATATCCGCCTACAGGACAATATCAAATTTATGTTGAAGAGATGACTAATGATGGTTTAGGTAATCTTTATTTAATGTTTGAAGCTTTAAAGAAAGAACTTAGTGAACTTGGTTATTTTAATGAAGATCATAAAAAGAAGTTACCAAAGTATCCTAAAAAAATTGGAATTGTTACTGCACCAACTGGGGCAGCTATTAAAGATATATTAAGTACTATTAAAAGAAGATATCCAATATGTGAAACTTTATTATTTCCTTGTTTAGTTCAAGGTGAACTTGCTAAAGATGATATTGTAAGACAAATTAATAAAGCTAATGAATATGATGATATTGATTTATTAATAGTCGGACGTGGTGGTGGATCTTATGAAGATTTATGGGCGTTTAATGAGAAAGTAGTTGCTGATGCGATATATAACTCTAGAATACCTATAATAAGTGCAGTTGGTCACGAAATAGATTTTACTATGGCAGATTTTGTGGCTGATTTAAGAGCACCAACTCCAACTGGGGCAGCAGAGATGGCTGTACCTAATATGAGTGATTTACTTAATTTAATTACTCAATATAAATTAAGAAGTACTAATATAATTAATACTAAAATTAAAAATTATCAAAATGTTTTAAATAAATTGAAATCATCTTATGTTTTAACAAATCCACTTAATATTTATGAAATTAAAGAACAAAAATTAAGTGATTTAATTGATAGATTAAATAATTATATTGTAAATAAAATTGAAATTAATAAAACTAAATATGAACATTTAAAAAATAATCGTATACTATGTAATCCGGAAGAATTATTTAAAGAAAAATATCATGAATATAATTTATTATTAAATAAGTTGGAATTACTTAATCCTTTAAGTATATTATCTAAAGGATATTCAGTTGTAACTAAGGAT
Source organism: uncultured Bacilli bacterium (assembly GCA_934090795.1). Classification (GTDB taxonomy): domain Bacteria; phylum Bacillota_I; class Bacilli_A; order RF39; family UBA660; genus CAG-533. The sequence goes on along the minus strand of CAKOJQ010000003.1, from coordinate 32,485 downwards.
GATAAAATAATTAAAGATAGTGATAAACTAAAAGTAGGAGATAATATTAATATAAGATTATCTAAGGGTAAAATAAATGCGAAAGTTGAAGGGATAGAATAATTATGGAAGATAAAAAATTTGAAGATTTAATGAATGAACTAGAAGCAAGCGTTAAAAAATTAGAAAATGGAGAAATTGATTTAGATTCATCTATTGAAACATATAGTGAGGCTATGAAACTTGCTAAAATATGTGGAGATAAATTAACTAAAGCAACGGAATCTGTTAATAAAATATTAATGGATAATGGTGAAGAAAAAGACTTTAAAGTGGAGGAATAAATATGAAATATTGTTCAAATTGTGGTAAAGAAATAAAAAGTAATGATATTTATTGTTCAAATTGTGGTAAAAAAATAGAAAATGAAGATAAAGAAGTTAAAAATGAAGAAATAAATAATATTAAAATTAATAAGAGAGATATTGCTACTCAAATAATTTTAACAGTTATTACTTGTGGTTTATATAGTTTATATTGGATTGCTACCATAACAGATGATGTAAATTCATTAAATGACGATTATTCTACTTCTGGTATTACAGTTGTGTTATTGTCAATTTTAACTTGTGGATTATATTTAATATATTGGAATTATGATATGGGTAGAAAATTATATAATTTAGGACAAAGTTATAGTAAAGATATTAATGATAATTCAATAATATATATGGTTTTATCTATTATTAAAGCTGATTTAATTAGTCTTATTTTAATGCAAAGTGATTTAAATAAATTTGAAAACTAGAATAAATAGAGTAGTATTAATAAATATAGGATTAATATTACTTTTCTTTTTATATTATAAAATATATATTAGTTTTAATATTGGCATTCCTTGTATATTTAATTTGATAACTGGTTTAAAGTGTCCTGGATGTGGCGTTACTAGATGTTTATTTTCATTAGTTAATTTAGATATAAATAAGGCTTTTCAATATAACGCTTTAGTAACTATTTTAATAATTCCATTCGTTATTTATTATTTATATATTAATTATTGTTACGTTTTAAATAAAGAAAATAGATTAAGCAATATAGTTAATAAAATGATGCCTAGTTTATTAATTGTTGTAATATTGTATGGTATTATAAGAAATATAAGTATATAAATAGAACATATTTTCGCTTGGCGGAACTTTTAGTAATATAATTTGATAAGAATAGGAGTCAAAATATGAAAACTAAACTTATCAAATTTTTTAATTTAATAAAAAAAGATAAACAAGCAAAAATATTAACTATAATTGGAGTGTTAATGTTATTTATTTTTACATTAGGTTATTCATTATCAATGTTTACATCAAGTCAAAATAAAAAGATAGCTAATATAAAGGTTAATGATTTATCATTTAATATAACAACAAATAGTGGCACGTCAAATGATAGAATATTACATTTACAAGCAGGTAAGATAGAACAATTTAATATAATATTAACTAATTTAAATAAAATAGATGTTAAATATGAATTTACATATGAATTATGTAATAATCAAAATTGTACAGAGACAAGTAATAATATACCAAGTGATATAAGTGTAACTAAAGAAGATGAATCTAGTGAAGTAAGTAGAACTATTAATACAAACAAGACTAAGTCTTTAACTATATTAACAAATAATAAAAGTAATAATGATTATTATATAAAACTTAATTTAAATGCAGGATATATATGGAATGATTTAGAACTAGTAAATCAAATAAATGATGTAGTAAGTTTAGATAAAGATATGGATATCATAGCATATGTAGATGGAGTAGAAGTAAAAGAATTACCTACAACTTGTTTTTATAGCGCTATATCAACTGCATATAAAGATAATACTGAGTTAAAAGATAGTACAGTAAGTTTCAGTTGCAATTATGCAACTGGAGAGTGGGATTTAAATATTAGTAAATTAAATAGTATTCCAAATAAGTTAATTGTTAATTTTGAAAGTAAAGGAATAAATGCATTAGAATATGTAAGCAAAGTTCAAGAACTAAATAGTAACAATAAACATGGATTATTTATAGATCCAACCGTAGATAAAAATATAAGATATACAGGTGCTAATCCAAAGAATTATGTTGAATTTGCTAACACAGGAGAACTATGGAGAATAATTGGAATATTTAATGTAACTGATTCAAATGGTAAATTAGCTAAAAAAATTAAACTTGTTCGTAACGAAAAATTAGGAAATTATTCTTGGGATTCATCCGAATCTTCTAAAAATTTAGGTAGGGGGATTTAATGATTAGACAACCTCTGATTTAAAAGCAAAACTAAATGGAGATTACTTAGATCCATCTAAAACAGGTACAACAACATGGTATAATGGGCAAAGCAATAGTAAAAATGGTATTTTTGATTATACAAATTCTATCAGATATAATTATAAAAATATGATAGATGAGGTTGTATGGAATTTAGGAGGATGGAATGCTATAAGTGGAGTAGGCGTAAGAACTCAGATTATGCATGGGCTTCTTTAGATAGTGACTGTACATCCGATATTTCAAAATGTAATACTGATAATGCAAAGAATAATAATTGGTTTTTAACGGTGGATTATGGTTGCTTTTACCTGTATCAAAATATGAACACATATCTTATGTTGTATATTCTACTGGTGAAGTTGCTGCTGGAGATTTATGTTATGATGCTATTGCGATTCATTCATCATTATATTTAAAATCTGAAGTTATGTTTACATTTGGTGATGGAACATCATCTAATCCATATCGTTTATCTTTACAATTATAAAATCAAAAATATCTCTTTAATTTTAATTTAAATTATGTTATTCTTTATATATGGAATAGGGTGCTAGTTAGTGAAAAATTTAAAATATATTTTATTATTATTAATAATTATTCCAATAAATACATTTGCCATCGAGTTTTATTGTGATCGCAACGTAAAGTCTGATGGTACATTTAGTTGTATAATTTCAAATTCATCGAATAGTTTATACAATTTTGTTGCTAATTTAGATTATCCGAGTGAGTTCATAGAAAAAAACGCTGTTTATTCAAAAGGATACACAAATAATGGAAGTATAAAAAATCTAAATATAATTGGTCCGGGTTATAACGCTCCAACTACAATTGCTATTATTAATTTTTTAGCACCAACTGTAAGTAGTAATCAATCATATACTATATCTCTAAAAAACATTAAATATAAATATTTAGATAGTGAAACTACATTTAGAAATAATCAAAAAGATTTAACTGTCAATGTTACAGTTACTGCTAATACAACTACTGTAGCAAAGCCTATAACAACTACGACTACAGAAAGAAAGACAACCACTACCACAAAAAAAGCAGATACATCTAAGATATTTGAATTAAAACTAAATTATATGATTAATGGAAGAATCGAAACAATATCTTGTGAAGCTACCAATGATAAATGTGATATATCCTTTCAAAATATTGAAGAGCCATATAAAGATGGTTATACATTCATTGGATGGGCAAAAGATAATAACTGCGATTCACCTAAAAAAATGGATAAATATATAATAACAACTAGTGAAGAATTATATGCTTGTTATACCGAAAATACCAGTGATACAGTTATAAATTATCTAGAAGATTTAATCGTTACAGACCATGATATAAATTTTAATAAATTCATATTTCAATACGTAATTAATATTAAAGGAGATATATCAAGTTTAGATATATCCGCAATCCCAGTTAATAAAGAAGCAAAAGTAGAAATAAGTGATAACGTTAATAACTTAGTTGATGGAGTAAATTTTGTTGAAGTAAGAGTTATAAATGGTGGGTTTACTACAAATTATGTTCTTGTTGTTAATAAAAACTATATAGCCGAAGCAAAATTAAATGATATTAAAATAGATGGATATGATTTTGTTTTTAACAAAGATGTTTATAATTATAATTTAATAGTAAAATATGGAACCAAAAAAATAAATTTAACAGTAGAATCCGATGAACAATATAATTATACAATAAGTGGCAATACATCATTATCGGATGGTAGTAAAATTCTAGTTGTTGTAAATGGGGAAAATAGTGAAAGTACAACCTACACAATAAATATCATTTATAATTCATTTTTAAGCTCATATTTATATTATATTTATGGGATAGGTTATTCATTATTCTGCATAATAGTTTATTTAATAGTTAGACTTATAAAAAGTAATAATTCTAATAAAAATAAAGAAACTTTAAATAAAACTAAAATAGCAATTGAACCACCAATCGAAAATAATGTGAAAAAAGAGAAAAGGCCAAAAAAAGGAAATAAAACTAAGAAAGAAAATATTGAAAAATTATAAAGAAAGAAGCTAAATAAAATAGTTTTTTTCTTTTTTTTATGATAGACTTAAGGAGTGATAATATGGAAGGAAAAGATATAATATATGAATTTTTAGATTATATTTCTTATGAAAAAAAATATTCGGATTATACAGAGAAAAATTATGAATTAGACTTATTTAAATATTTTGAATATTTAGATAAGAATAATTTAAATTATTTAACTGTTAAATATAAGGATGTATCTAATTTTACTTTATTTTTAGCTAAACAAAATTATAAAAGTACTACTATTAATAGAATAGATAGTTCAATAAGAAGCTTTTATAATTATTTAGAGTTAGAAGAAAAGATTAATGGAAATCCTTTTAAAGCAGCAAGTAATTTAAAAGTTCCTAAGAGATTACCTAATTATTTTAAGTATGATGAGTATTTAACTATGATAAGTGTTATTGATAAAGATGATTATGAATATCGTAATAGACTTATTTTGGAAATGCTTTTTGCTACTGGGTTAAGAGTTAGTGAATTATCTAATATTAAAATTAAAGATATTGATTTTAGTGAAAGAGAAATTAAGATAATGGGTAAGGGAAGTAAGGAAAGATTTGTATTCTATAATAAGGAATGTGCTACAGTTCTTGATTCTTATTTGAAGGAATGTAGAAGTAAACTATTAAATGGAAAAGATAGTGAATATTTATTTATTAATCATTTAGGAGATAAGTTAACTGATAGAGGTATAAGACTTATAATTGATAAAATTGTTAAGAAATCATGTATTAAATCAAAGGTATCACCCCATACGTTTAGACATACTTTTGCAACTATGTTATTAAATGAAGGTTGTAATATTAAAAGTGTGCAAGAATTATTGGGACATTCTAGTTTGGGTACAACAGGTATTTATACTCATTTAACTAATGATGAGGTAAGACTTGCTTATATGAAGGCTCATCCTAGAGCATAATAAACATTATAAGGGAGGAAGATTTAATGACAAAGTATGTTTATTTGTTTACTGAAGGTAACGCTGATATGCGTAATCTATTAGGTGGTAAAGGTGCAAATTTAGCTGAGATGACAAATTTAGGTTTACCAGTTCCTCAGGGATTTACTATTACTACTGAAGCATGTACAAAATATTATGAAGATGGAAAAGAAATAAGTCCAGAGATTCAAGATCAAATTAATGAATATATTGGTAAGATGGAAGAGATTACTGGTAAAAAATTTGGCGATAAAGAAAATCCTTTACTTGTTTCTGTAAGAAGTGGTGCTAGAGCATCTATGCCTGGTATGATGGATACTATTTTAAATTTAGGTTTAAATGAAGATGTAGTTGAAGTATTAGCTGAGAAATCTAATAATCCAAGATGGGCATGGGATTGTTATAGAAGATTTATTCAAATGTATTCTGACGTTGTTATGGAAGTTGGAAAGAAATACTTTGAAGAATTAATTGATAAAATGAAAGAAGAAAAAGGTGTTAAGTTAGATGTTGAACTTGATGCTGATGATTTAAAAGAGCTTGCTAGAGAATTTAAAGAAGAATATAAAAATAAAATTGGTTCTGAATTTCCAAGTGATCCTAAAGAACAATTAATGGGCGCTATTAAGGCTGTATTTAGATCATGGGATAATCCAAGAGCTAATGTATATAGAAGAGATAATGATATTCCTTATTCATGGGGAACTGCTGTTAATGTTCAATCTATGGCTTTTGGTAACATGGGTGAAGATTGTGGAACAGGTGTTGCGTTTACTCGTGATCCAGCTACTGGAGAAAAAGGATTATTTGGTGAATTCTTAACTAATGCTCAAGGTGAAGATGTTGTTGCTGGTGTTAGAACTCCAATGCATATTAGTGAAATGGAAGAAAAATTTCCAGAAGCATTTAAAGAATTTGTTAGTGTTTGTAATACTTTAGAAAATCATTATAGAGATATGCAGGATATGGAATTTACTGTTGAACATGGTAAACTTTATATGTTACAAACTAGAAATGGTAAGAGAACAGCTAAGGCTGCTTTAAAGATTGCTTGTGATTTAGTTGATGAAGGAATGCGTACTCCTGAAGAAGCTGTTTTAATGATTGATCCAAGAAATTTAGATACTTTATTACATCCTCAATTTGATGAAGCTGCTATAAAGAATGCTAAAGCTATTGGTAAAGGATTAGGTGCATCACCTGGTGCTGCTTTTGGTAAAGTTGTGTTTACTGCTGATGATGCTGTTAAATGGGCTGAAAAAGGTGAAAAAGTTGTTTTAGTAAGACTTGAAACTTCTCCAGAAGATATTACTGGTATGAAAGCTGCTCAAGGTATTTTAACTGTTCGTGGTGGTATGACTAGTCATGCAGCAGTTGTTGCACGTGGCATGGGTACTTGCTGTGTATCTGGTTGTGGTGATATCCATATGGATGAGGCTAATAAGAAATTTACTTTAGCTGGTAAAACATTCCATGAAGGTGATGAAATCTCTATTGATGGAACAACTGGAAATATTTATGAAGGTATTATTCCAACTGTAGATGCTACAATTACTGGTGAATTTGGTCGTGTAATGGCATGGGCTGATGAATTTAGAACATTAAAAGTTAGAACAAATGCTGATACTCCAAGAGATGCTAAGAAGGCTCATGAACTTGGTGCTGAAGGTATTGGACTTTGTAGAACAGAGCATATGTTCTTTGAAGAAGATAGAATTGCTGCTTTTAGAGAAATGATTTGTGCAGATACTTTAGAAGAAAGAGAAACTGCTTTAGAAAAGATTTTACCTTATCAACAAGGTGACTTTGAAGCTTTATATGAAGCATTAGAAGGTGATAGTGTTGTAATTCGTTATTTAGATCCACCTCTACATGAATTTGTTTCTACTGAAGAAGCTGATATTGAAAAACTTGCTAAGGCTCAAAATAAACCAGTAGAAAGAATTAAAGAAATTATTGCCGGATTACATGAATTTAACCCAATGATGGGTCATCGTGGTTGTAGACTTGCTGTAACTTATCCAGAAATTGCTAAAATGCAAACTAGAGCTGTCATTCGTGCTGCTATTAATGTTAAGAAGAATCATCCTGATTGGGATATTGTTCCGGAAATAATGATTCCACTTACTGGAGAAGTTAAAGAGCTTAAATATGTTAAAGATATAGTTGTTGCAACTGCTGATGAAGAAATTGCTATTGCTAATGTTGAATTAAAATATCAAGTTGGTACTATGATTGAAATTCCAAGAGCAGCAATTACTGCTGATGAAATTGCTAAGGAAGCTGAATTCTTCTCATTTGGTACTAACGATTTAACTCAAATGACATTTGGATTCTCTAGAGATGATGCTGGTAAATTCTTACCAAGTTATTATGCAACAAAGATTTATGAAGAAGATCCATTTAAAACTCTTGATCAAAAAGGCGTTGGAAAATTAATCGAAATGGCTGTTAAGGGTGGAAAATCAACAAGACCTGATATTCAATTAGGTGTATGTGGTGAAACTGGTGGAGATCCTAAATCTATTGAATTCTATCATAATGTTGGACTTGATTATGTATCTTGCTCACCATTTAGAGTTCCAGTTGCTAGACTTGCTGCTGCACAAGCTGCTATTAAAGCAAGAAATAATTAATTAAATAAAAAAAGATTGAAATTAATACTAATAGTGTATTTCAATCTTTTTATTTTGGCGAAAAAATTTTTAGGACAAGAAATTTGAATATTTAGATTTTATAAAAGACTAAAATAAAGAATTACTTTAATGATTATTACAATTTGTTGTTTTTTATCCAATCACAGCATTTTTCTAACATAACGTCTTTCTCAGATTTATAATCTTCTATTGTTAAATTGATATAATAGTCTATTTCTAAGTATTTTGGCTCAAAAAAACTTTTAGGAAATTTATGAAGTTTCTTTTTAGTATAAATTCCCTTTATTATGTGTCTTTTTTTATCTTCATACCAATAGACTCTTGAAAAGTTAAATGTAAATTTAGTATTTGGGAGTTCTCCATTTCCAAATATATAACCAAAGCAATTTATTGGTGTTCCAATACCTTGACCAACTATTTTACTTCCAATTTTTAACATGTTTATGGCTGCCATTCTGCCACTTGAAAAAACACTTTTATTTACCAGAGTTACTAATTTTAGTCTAGTACGTTTTAAATATTTTATTAATGGCTCAATTAATGAAGATCTTCCACCGGAATTACCTCTTAAATCTAAAATAAAGGTATCGATGTTATTATCATGTATTAAATTCTTTATTTTTTTAATGTCTGGAATAAACTTATTTGTGCATTTAGGATATTTAAAAATTAATATATTATCTTTAATTTGAAATTGTTTAAAATCTTCTTTTCTAATAATTGTAAGTTCTTTAGAATAATCTTTATTTATTTCATATTTTATAATTCCTTTTGAAGTTTTATATTCTATATACTTAGCGTTATTTTTTATGCTTGGCAAAGATAATAAGATGTTTTTATCATTTAAATCAGAATGAAGTCTATTAAAAAACCAATTAGTAGTTCCATAACTTGTACATTTTTCTAATTCTTCTGTTATTTTACTAATACTAACATTATTAATTTCTAGTAGTTCGCTGTAACTATATTTTTCCTCACTACATCTTGTAACATATAATTTATTATTTATAGATTGAATAGAAAGAGGGTAAGAATTGTTATTATTACTCATTATTAATCTTGTATGGGCATCAATGTGGCCACTCATATATTTTATAATGCAATTCATAAAGTAAAAAAAATCATAATCATCGTTTATCTTGTTATTTTTTAAGAAAGTATTTATAAAATTATTTAATTCTTTTTTACTATGCAAGAAATAGAAATCTAAATGCATGCTTTCGTTATAATACTTTTTATCAAGTTCTTTTCCTCTTTTGCTTTCGGCAAAATTCAAAAAATAGTCTAAATCTTCTTGATATCTTTTGTCCATTTATCCTCCGTTTTAGGTAGGCATGTTTATTTATATATATTTTTTTTATAATTATAATTTGTTTTTAGAGTATATAATAGATACTGAATCAGTATCTTGTGTTCAAAAAATATATTCAATCAATAAACTATATCCATATAATTGAATTATATCATAAATAAGAAGAAAAGTTGTATTAAATTTTGTCTTCAGTAAAATGCTTTGGTTGTGAAAAAATATTTATAATAGTTAATGATAAATTGACTATTAAAATAGAAACTTTCTATGAGAGATAATATTATAATTTTATTAAGATTTGATAAAAATTATTTAAGAAAATTTATAATGATAGTTAAATATCGAAAATATTCATAATACGTTATTTACAATGATAAGTTACAATCATAAATTGTTACTATTCACAGCTTAGATAAATGAAAAGTTGTATTTAAAAAAGATAGACTTATTTATCTATCTCTTGACTGAACTGTAACTAAAAATTATAAAGATATGGACTAATGGTTTACATAGACACATATTTATGGTATATTGTCTATGCATGGAAAAAATGTTAAATCATTTTTGTAAGGGGTCTATTTTCGGATAGAGCCTTATTTTTATTAAAAAATAAAAATTATAGGAAGGCTAGAAATAGGCTTTTTTTAATAATAAAATTTTAATAAATAGAAATGAATAATAGGAGAAAGAAAAATGATTCCATTAAAAATAAAACCTTTTTTTAAAACTGATTATATTAAAAATGATATTACTTCTGGAAGTGTTAATTGTTGTGAAACAAATGCTTTTAACATTTATTATAATGGTGAGATTGAAAAGAATATTATTCTTGGTACTTATTTGAGTGATGAAAATGATTCAATATCATTAAGTGCAAAATGTTTAAAATGTGGTCGGTTAATTAAAGTATTTAATAGTTGTATAGATGGTTATGATGCTAATTGTGAAGATGATAATACTTTAAGAACAATTAATAAAAATAAGGTTAAAGATAAACTTTTTAATTGTAGTCGTTGTAAAGATAGTAATTTTTCTATTTCTATAAAATATGAATATCCTGATGAAGATGAATTAAAAGAAATTGGATTTAAAGATATATCCAATGCATTTACTTGGATAACTATATCACTTACTTGCAATAATTGTGGAAAGAAATATAAAAAATTTATTGACTTTGAATCTTAATTAAAAAAATTTTTTTGCTTGATTATATCTGTTATTATTTGTTATTATAAATTCTAAGAAAGAAGTTATATATTATGATAAAAAGTTTAAAAGACTTGAATAAAGATTTAAAGATACAAATATGTAATTGCTATGAAAAGCGCCATGATTTTGATTATTTAAGGGAAAAGTTTAATTATTTAGAAAATAATATTTTATTAAGTATTTTATATTCTACTGGTAAATATGATAAAGAATTAAATAAACTTTTATGTAAAACATGTATTGGTAATAAAAAAATATTAATTAACAGTGATGCACATTATTGTTCAATTTATGAAAATATGAATTATACATATGGTATGTTTGATTTTGCTGTTGCAAATGGGTTTAATGTTATTTTAAATGGTGGAGATATTATTGAAGGAGATGTTAAGCCCAGAAATGATTTAAATGTTCTACAACAGGCAGAATATTTTATTAATGAATATCCTTTTGATGAAAATATTAAAACATATGCATTACTTGGAAACCATGACTATAGAGCAGTAAATAAGCATCCATTTGTAAGAGGTATTTTATCATCAAGAGACGACATAAATATCTTAGATTTAAAAAAATCATTTATAAATTGGGATGGGAATATAATTAGTTTACAACATACTATAGATTCATATAAATTATGTCTTCCTTATACTATTGAATGTTTGAGTTTTAAAGGACATTCACATTATTATCATATAAAAGTAAAAACTGGTGGCAAAGGAGAAAGAATATTTATTCCGGCTATGTGTGATGATCCAGTTATTAATTTATCAAATGCAGAACTTGATAAAAATGCTACTAGACCTGGATTTTTAACCGCTGAAATATTTGATGATAACATAGTGGTCGTACATTATTCTTTTATTAATAATAAAATTGAAAAGAAAAATGAATTTAAAAAGGTATTAGTAAAAAAGTAAGTAGATAATGAGTTATTTTAATTGTTAAACAATATTTTAGAAGAGGATTATTGATTGTATTTAATAGTAATATAATGTTTTTTATAGTATAATATAAGTATATTATTAGAGGTATATAATGTTAGAAAACAAACTAGGAATTTCTAATTTAGTGGATCTTGCTCATGAAGAAGAAAGAATTAAATAAAGTAATTGATTGGAGCAAGGTTAATAAAGAAGATTATTTACTTGCTATGGAAAGAAGCCTAGTTAAAGATTTAGAAATCAGATTATTACTTCAAAATGCATTAACTGATAAAATTAATGATAGACAGGTTTTTATGAAGTGTATAGATTTTAGTTATGAATATGAAGGATAATGCGTATCCAATATTTGAATTAGATAACAAATAGTCAAAGGAAAATTTATGGAAATATATAGTAATGAATATCGAAAATATTTAGGTATAAAGCCTCTTAAAGATAATTATAAATGTGAAATATATGAGGATGGTTGTATTAAAATACTTGTTTATTTTGATAAAGATAAAATAGTAAAAATAATTAATATTTTTATCACTGATAAGTATTTTTCTTTAGAAGAGAAAGATGTCGATTATGATACAACTAATAATCACAAAATAATACTTCCCAAAACAAATAGAGGTAAACCTAAAAAAACAACTTTTTCAGTAATTGAGAATTTAAGTGGTTATGGAACCTACTTTTATATATCTAAACCGAAGGACAAAGAAGGATATTACATAATAGGAAACTATACAATGCAAAAAACATTCTTAAAAGAATATTTTGATGATAAAATTAGTGATTTAGACTCGTTAATAGAATGGTTAAATAACTATATTAACGATTTAACAGCTGATGACTTAGAAGAATTAAAATTATTTATTAATGAAAAACGCAATCATATTAACTATAAAGAAGGTGATTATTTTAGAGTAAAGGTTGGAAAACACAGTTATACTTATGGAAGAATATTAATGGATGTATATAAAAGAACTAAAAAAGGATTTAAATACTGGGATATACTTATGGGAAGACCTTTAATAATAGAAATATTTCATATATTAACTGAAGATAAAAATGTATCTATAAATAAACTTAAAACATTACCAACATATCCAACACAACATATTATGGATAATAATATATATTATGGTGATTATCAAATTATTGGCCATGATGAACTTCCAAAAGATATTAAATATCCTATAATGTATGGTAAAAGTATTTCAGGAATAGATCCTAACAAAATAATATTTCAATGTGGCGAAGTTTATAAAGAAATAGAATATAATAATAATTTAATTAAAAACACTAATGAATCGCAATATGATGATGCCGATTTTAGAAATCATGGTATAGGTTATGATATAAATTTGAATGAAAAATTATTAAAAGAAACATATTTAGATAAAGATAATAGTAATTTTTGGAAAGACAAAGCTTATCAAAGTAATATTGATTTAAGAAGTCCTAAAAATAAAGACTATCTAAAACAAGTATTACAACAAATGGATTTAGAATACCTTTATGATCTTTATAAAGATTGTTAAATTAAAATAAATTTCGAATTGACTTTTAAAGTATATTTTAATAATATATTTTATACAAACGGAAGTGATTAACAAGTGGATGAAAGAACATTATTAAATGAAACAACTGGTATAGGATTTATATATGATGGAGAAGAAAAAAATTATATTGTAGATTCTAAAAATATGCCTAAAGAAGCAAATGAAATAATGATAATAGAAAACAATTTGGAGATTGAACAACATAATTTAAGTGAGAATATCGATACATTAGATTTAATTGAAAAAAATATTAAAAACAAATATAATGGAATAATTATTAGTATTATTTCTGAATTTTGCTTATTATTAGTTATTAATACATTAGTTACTCCAAATAATATTATTTTTCTTACAATTGTAGGTATTGTATTAAGTTCTATAAATATATTAGTTACTACAGTATATGAATTAATCAATAAATCGTTTAAGGAAAATTATGGATTAAAAAAAGAAGTACTTCCAAATTTAATTAAAAATAATAGAGATAAAATAAGTCTTTTGCAAAAAGAATTAGATGATATGAAAAAACAAGCTAAGTTTAGTAAAACTAATAACTTAAATATTGATGAAATAGATTTATCAATAATTAATTATTCTAATGGATCAAAAGAAAAATATAGTGATTCAGAATTAAGCAACATTAAAGTAAAAAATTATGATTTTAATATAAATTAAAGAAAGAGGAAAATAATATGAATAAAGAATTATATTTAAATGAAACAACTAAAGTTGGGGTAGTTGTACAAGATGAAAATGAATTTAAAATAGTAGAATCTAATGAAAATGAAGACACATATAGAATTCTATCTTTACAAAATGAAATTGAAAGAGAAAATAAATATGTAAATAAGTTAAAAGAATTATTAGAACAATCCAAAGATAATATTAAATGGAGAAATATATTTTCGGTTATAGATTTATTAGTAATGTCCCCATTTTCTTTTCCGATATTTAGTATAATGAACAGTACAATTGCTAAACTAATTGGTTTACTAATTTTATTTGGTGGAACTAGTATAATTTCACAAATGTGTTTAAAACGTTCATTTGGAACATATAAGGAAAATAGATTAACTATAAAAGAAATACCTAAAGAAATAAAGAAATTAGAAGAAAAAATAAAATGTTTAGAAGAAGAACTTAAAAATTTAAAAGAAAAAAGTAACTATAACGTGAATAAATTATCAAATGAAGATATGATAAATTTCGTTGTTGTAAATTATCCCGAAAGAACAAATGATGAAACATTAGTTAGCGATATTCAAATACCAGCCAAAATTAAAAAAATAACTTTTAACAATAATGGAACTACAAAATAGTTCCTTTTCTTATTTTTTTGCATTTTTTAAATAACCTATGATATAATCTAGTTCGTAAGGAAGTGTTCCCTGTGAAAGAGACAATTTTAGAAATGGAAAGATATGCTGAAGCAAATAATATTCCTATTATAGAACTTGATTCTATTAAATTTATTATGAAATATATTAAACTTAATAATGTTAAGACTGTTTTAGAAATAGGTACTGCAATAGGTTATTCAGCAATACTTATGGCCAATGCAACAGATACAGTAGAAATTACAACTATTGAAAAAGACGAGAAAAGATATCGTGAAGCAGTTAAAAATGTTAATGCTTGTGGTTTAGATAAAAGAATTGAAATAGTATATAATGATGCATTAGAAGTGAGTTTAACAGGACGTAAATATGATTTAATCTTTATTGATGCTGCTAAAGGTGGATATATCAAATACTTTGAAAGATTTTGTAATTATTTAAATCCAGGTGGAGTAATAATTACTGATAACTTAAAATTTCATGGTTTAGTTAAAGATAAAGCATCTATTAAAAGTAAAAATGTTAGAGGAATAGTTACTAAAATAGAAAATTATATTGAATTTTTAAATAACAATAAAGATTATGTTACTAAATTTTATGATATTGGAGATGGCTTATCAGTAAGCTTTAAAAAGAATAATGAAAAATAAATTATTAATTAGAATAAACAATTTATTAGAGATTGAAGACTATTATAAAGAAGGTATAACAAACTTTCTTTTTCCTTTATCATGTTATAGTATTGGTTATAATACCTTTAATTTAGATGAGATAAAAAACATTAAAGATAAATATAATATAAATGTTTATCTACTTGCTAATAGAGTGTTAGATAATAAAGATTGTAATAACTTTAAGTTAATTATACCAAACTTCAGTTTTGTAAATGGAATAATTTATGAAGATATTGCTATATATCAAATGCTTAAAGACACTAATATAAATTTAATTTGGAATCAAGCTCATTTTGCAGTTAATTATCATTCAATCAATTACTGGTTATCTAAGGATAACATTATATCTTGCATGCTTGCTAATGAATTAGAAAAAAGTGAATTAAAAATAGTTTTAGAAAATGTTAATAAAAAAGTTATATTACCTATTTTAGGACTTAATATGGCTATGTATTCAAGAAGAACTTTATTAAAATTTTATAGTGATACTTTTAAAACTGAATATACAAATGTTGCCGTTTTAAAAAATGATGCTGTAGAATTTTTAGCTAAAGAAAATGAATATGGAACAGTTTTATTCTATAATAAATATTTTAATTTAATACCAGAGTTAGACAATATTAATGATGATAAAATTCTTATGTATTA
This sequence comes from uncultured Bacilli bacterium, assembly GCA_934090795.1. Taxonomy (GTDB): domain Bacteria; phylum Bacillota_I; class Bacilli_A; order RF39; family UBA660; genus CAG-533. The sequence goes on along the minus strand of CAKOJQ010000003.1, from coordinate 16,838 downwards.
TATCGATCCTAATGGATTAACTTCTAAAGATGTTATTGCTATTTTAAATGGTAAAAAAATAGATTATGATAATAAGTTCTATGAAAATAAAACTGTATATAAAGTGAGTGATTTAAAATGATAGAGTTATTAAGCCCGGCTGGTGATTTTGAAAGATTAAAGTTCGCTTTAAGATATGGTGCTGATGCAGTTTATATAGGCGGTAAAAATTATTCATTAAGAGCTAATGCCATAAACTTTACTAATGAAGAGATAAAAGAGGCTACTAAGTTTGCTCATAGTTTAAATAAAAAAGTATATGTTACAGCAAACATCGTTTTGCATGATGAAAATATAGATGGATTAAAAGAATATCTATTATTTTTAGATAGTGTTAATGTTGATGCAATTATTGTAAGTGATATTTATATAATGAGTTTGTGGAAAGAATTGAATCTAAAAATGGAACTTCATGTTTCAACCCAAGCAAGTGCTTTAAATAAAGAAACCGCCCTTTTCTATAAAGAGTTAGGAGCTAGTAGAGTAGTTTTAGCAAGAGAAGCTAGCGAGGAAGATATAAAAGAAATAAAAGATTATACTGGTTTAGACTTAGAAGCATTTATTCATGGTGCAATGTGTACTTCAATTAGTGGCAGATGTATTATGAGCAATTATGCAACCAATAGAGACGCTAATCGTGGAGGATGTGCCCAAGTGTGTCGTTGGAATTTTGCTCTTGATGATTTAAATGGTAACGAATTAGGAGAAAACTATCAAATGTGTCCTAAAGATTTAAATATGGCTATTTACATTAAGGATATGATAGATGCTGGTGTTAATTCCTTTAAAATTGAAGGAAGAATGCGTAGTATTTATTATATTGCCACTGTTTTATCTAGTTATCGCAAAATTATAGATGATGTTATAAATAATCGCATAAATGATAAAACTATTAATTATTATCTTAAAGTATTAAATAGATGTGCCAATAGAGAAAGTAATCCCCAATTTTTTAAAGGATTACCTAATTATAAAGATCAATACTATAATGGCAATAGAGAAGTATCTAATCAAGATTTTTTAGGAGTAGTATTAAGTAATGATAATGGGCTAATTACCTTAGAACAAAGAAATTATTTTAAAAAAGGTACTATAGTTGAATTTATTAGTCCTAATTTTGAAGAAACTGAGTATACTATAGAAGATATTTATGATGAGGATATGAATTTAATAGAAGAAGCAAATCATGCTCAAATGATTGTTAAATTTAAAACAGAAATTCCTCTATGTAAAGACGATATCATGAGATTAAAAACAATTGACAAAGAGTCTATTTTGTAGTATATTCTTGTTATTGTAAATTTTGAAGGAGATTTGATATTAATGTCAAAGAAAGATATATTATTAACAAGTGATGGTTTTTTAGAACTTGAAGAAGAATTAAATGAATTAAAAAATGTAAGAAGACCAAAGGTTATCGAAGCAATCAAAGATGCTAGAAGTCAAGGAGACTTATCTGAAAATGCCGACTATGATGCCGCAAGAAATGAACAAGCAGAAGTTGAAGGAAGAATCAAAGAACTTGAATTTATGCTTGCTAATGCAACTATTATTGAAAAGAAAAATTCTCATATAGTTGACGTTGGTTCAACAGTTACAATTAAATATGTTGATGATGACGAAGAAGAAGTTTATCATATCGTAGGAAGAATGGAAGCAGATCCATTTGAAAATAAGATTTCTAACGAATCACCTATTGGTAAAGCAATTATTAATAAAAGTGAAGGAGATACAGTAGAAATTTCATCTCCTACTGGAAGTTATCAAATTAAAATAGTTAGTGTTGCCTAACTATTTTTTAAAAATTTTTTATTACGAATTGTCGTTATTAGATACTTGCACAAACATATAAAATTTGATAATATGAATATGTAAGGAATACTTACATAAAATAAAAAAGGAACATCCAATTTCGCATGTTGGGTGATTACCAATGTTTTGTTCTCACCTAATTCATTGCTGAGTTAGGTGATTTTCTTTATATTAATACTATATATAATAGAATAATTAAAAGAAGGATAAAGATTAATAAAAAGAAAATTAATATATCTCTTTTGTTCATAATTATCTACCTCCCTTCGTTATGAAGCAAGGCGATCACCCAACTAATTAGTTGTTCCTATAAATAAATATATAGTTTCGTAATAATAAAGTCAATAAAAAATTTACGAATAACCGCATTTATTGTGCTTGAATAAATTTTGAAAATTTGATAATATGAATATGTAAGGAAAACTTACATAAAATAAAAGGAACATCTATTTGGATAGTTAGATGATTACCTTATATAGGTAGAAATCACCAAAACTCCCTGTTGAGGTGATTTTTTTGTTTTTAATGGCTATTTAGACAAAATAACTGCAATTAACAATATTATAATTATAAGTAAGATAAAAATTAAGCAATCTTTCTTGCTCATAATATCGCCTTCTTTCATAATAGTTTGAAAAAAGGTAATCACCCTATTAATTAAATATTCCTAAGTGATTCTATAACAAACAGAGTATGATATAGTCAACGTAAAACAACCGAAATTCCATAAAAATATATTATTAAACAAATAGTTGCAATTATTTCTAAAAGTATGCTATAATACAGGCAATCAGGGAGGAATAGAAAATGGAAAAAGAAAATTTAATTATAACCTATGAAGAATTAAAAAATTATCTTAAAGTACGTACTGTTGTAAGTTTTTTTACACTTGATAAAGTAGAAGAGTTTTCAAATAACACAGAATTATTTGAATTACTTTCCAATTTATACATAATAATTTTATTACAAGTAGAAAAACAATTAAAAAATTTAAAATGGCCTGTAAGCAAAATAAAAAATTATATCAATGGTAGAGAAAGAGAAATTATTGAAGAGTATTTATGTAACTATGAAATAAACAAAGGTGTATCTACCGAAATAGCTAAATTTTATGCTAAAGAAATATGTGAAGCTTTAAATTTAACTGAAGTAATTAACATAGTAGTTGATAAAGTTACAGCAAAAGATAAAAAAATAAAAACTATAAGATAAGAATTAAATTCAAAGTAAGCAAACAAAACTTACTTTTTATTTTGCCTATTTTATGATAATATATGGATTAGAAAAAGAAGTGATTAATTATGCGAAAAACAGTATCCTTAATTGGAAGACCAAATACCGGAAAGAGTTCATTATTTAATAGATTAATAAATGAAAAAAAATCTATAATTGATGATCAAGCAGGTGTTACTAGAGATCGTATCTATGGAATAGTTAACTATGAAGATAAAAGTTTTAATTTAATAGATACTGGTGGAATTGATTTAGAAAAAGCAACATTTAATGAAAATATTAAAATGCAAGCTGAACTTGCTATTGATGAATCAGATTTAATCGTATTTGTTATAGATGGTAAAGAAGATTTAACAAGTAATGATTTATTAATATCTAGTCTTCTTAAAAAGAGTAATAAAGAAGTAATTGTTGCTGTAAATAAATTAGATGAAAAACATATGAATAACAATGTTTATAATTATTATGAACTTGGCTTTGATGCTTACTATCCAGTATCAGCTGAACATAATAAAGGAATTAAAGAGTTATTAAATGCGATTACAAAAGATTTTAATCCATATACAACCGAAGAAGATGATGCTACTTTAAAATTTTCCCTTATTGGAAGACCAAATGTTGGAAAAAGTAGTTTAGTAAATGCCTTATTAAATGAAGAACGTTCAATAGTCTCAAACGTTGCTGGAACTACTCGCGATGCTATTGATTCTCGTTTTACATATGAAAAAAATGACTATATCGTAATTGATACAGCTGGTATGCGTAAAAAAGGTAAGATTTATGAAAATATTGAAAAATATAGTTTGCTTAGAAGTCTTAAAGCAATTGAAAGATCAGATGTCTGTGTTCTTGTTCTAAATGCCGAAGAAGGAATAATTGAACATGATAAACATATAGCATCATACGCTATTGATGCAGGTAAAGCACTTGTAATATGCGTAAATAAATGGGATTTAATAGATAATAAAGATGAAGCTATTAAAACATGGACAAAATTAATTAGAAATAACTTTCAATTTGCTCCATATGCACCTATTGTATTCTTATCAAGTAAAACAAAATCAAGAATTCATACATTAATGCCAGAAGTAATTAAAGCATATGAAGGCTTAACTAGAAGTGTTAAAACTAGTGTTTTAAATGATGTAATAAGAGAAGCAGTTCTAATTCATGAACCACCTTCATATAAAGGAAAACGTTTAAAAATATACTTTGTTCATCAAACAGGAACAAAGCCACCTAAATTTGAATTTTCCGTTAACAATAAAAATTTAGTGCATTTTAGTTATGAAAGATATTTAGAAAATCAAATTAGAGAAAACTTTGATTTTACTGGCACTCCTATAATTTTTAAATTTACTAATCGTAGTGGCGATGATGAATAATAAAATTATAATTGATAATGAAGAATTCGAAATAATTGTTAATCGTAAAAGAATTAAAAACTTATACTTAAGAGTAAAAGAAGAAAATAAAATAGAGGTATCAGCTAACTTTTATACAACTAATAAAGAAATATTAAAAATAATAAATGATAACAAAGCCTTTATAATTAAGGCTAATAATAAACTTAAAGCAAATAAATTAAAACCTAATAAAATAATGTATTTAGGTGATGAGTTATCTCTAATAGAAAATGATAAAACATTTATAGATAATAATTATATTTATGCTAAAAGTGAAGAAGATGCTGTAAATTACATATACAGTCTATGTTATGATGTATTTAGAACTAGATTAGAACGAATAATGAATATGTTTGATGATTTGCCTAAGTTTACTTTAAGAGTTCGTAAAATGAAAACTAGATGGGGAGTATGTAATAAAAGTAGCATGACTGTGACTTTAAATACCGAACTAATTACTAAAGATGTTAATTTAATAGATTATGTAATTGTTCATGAACTATGTCACTTTAAACATATGGATCATTCACCTGCATTTTGGAATGAAGTAGCTAAATATTATCCCTATTACAAACAAGCAAGAAAGGAGTTAAATAATAAATGATTGAATCAGTAAATAATGAAAGAGTAAAAGAAATTGCTAAATTGCATGATAAAAAATATCGTAAGATTAATAATAAATTTCTTGCCGTAGGAAAACATTTAGTTGAAGAGGCCTTAAAAAAGAACTTAGTTTTAGAATTATTTTTGCTTGAAGGAACACCAAATACATATGGTTTTGATGCTACTTACGTATCTGAAAAAGTTATGAAAAAATTATCAGAACAAACAAGTAGTCCTAAGGAATTAGCAGTTTGTAAAATTGAAAATAATAATGAAATAGTTGGCAATGTAGTTATACTAGATAACATAAAAGATCCTGGAAATTTAGGTACAATAATTCGTTCAGCAGTTGCATTTAATTATCAAACTATTATCTTATCAAAAGAATGTGTTGATGTATATAACGGAAAAGTTATAAGGTCAAGTGAAGGAATGCTTTTTAACATAAACATAATAATAGATGATATTGAAAAATATATTTATATATTAAAAAATAATGGTTATAAAATATATTCAACAGATGTAGTTACTGGAGTTAGTCCTCAAAAAGAAAATAATAAGCATGCCATAATAATTGGCTCAGAAGCTAGTGGTGTTAAAGATAGTGTTAAAGTTCTGGCTGATCAAAATTTAAAACTTCCTATGAATCCATTATGTGAAAGCTTAAATGCCGGGGTATCTGCTAGCATTCTAATGTATGAACTTGGTGGTAAAAGATGAAAGATCTATCGTTTTTAAAATCCCGTTACTTTGTTTATAAAGGAATTTATGATAATAAAAATGTTTATGAAAATACTTTAGAGGCAATAAAAGTAGCAATCCGTAAAAATAAAGCTATTTATTTAACCGTATGTGAAACAAAAGATAAAGAATTAATTATTTGTGAAAATGATTGCCTAACTAGAATTCAAAATCAAAAAGATAATATTAAAGATATGACTTATGATGAAATATCTTATTTGTCTTTTTATCATATTCCTAAATTAGCAGAAGCATTAGAACTAACAAAGGATGTACCTTTAATTTTAAACTTAAAAATACATACTAAAAATGAAGAATTATTTAAATTATTGGATAATTATTCTGGTAAATTTGCTCTATTATCAACTGATATCAAAATAATAATGTGGTTAAATAAGTTTCGTGAAAATTATATTGTAGGAGAAGTTATAACAAAACACAAAGGCTTTAATCTAGGATTCTATTTTATTAAATCAGACTTTAAAAGTTACAATATTGAATATTATGATAAAATAAAATTAAATAAATTAAGAGAAGAAAATATTGTTATTGGCTATTACGTTAATAATAAAAACAGTTTAAAAACTTATAATAATATGTTTGATTCTTTAATAATAGATAATTATATTGGAATAATAAGTAGGTGATTAAGTTGGAAAAAATTTATATAGGTAAAATAGTTAATACATTTGGAATTAAAGGAGAACTTAAAATAGTATCTAAGTTTGAAATGCCAAAAAGGGTATTTCAAGTTCATAACCAAATTATAATTAAAGATAAAAACTATGAAATAACAGGTGTTCGTTTTCATAAGAATAACTATTTAGTAGAACTTAATAATATCAAAGATATTAATGATATAGAATATTTAATTGGTAATGATGTGTATTTTGCTAAAGAAGATTTAAACTTGCTAGATGAAGAATATTTAATAAGTGAATTAATTGATTATAAAGTAATATCTAATAATAAGGAAATAGGTATAATAACCGATTATGATGATAATAAAATAAATCCATTAATTAAAGTAAATAATAAATTTTATATTCCTCTTAAGGGTTTTTATGAAAAAATAGATAAATTAAATAAAAAAATTTATGTTAAGGATGTAAGTGGGTTAGTGTTATGAAAATCAGTATATTAAGTTTATTTCCTAATATGTTTGAGGGATTTTTAACTGAATCTATTATAAAAAGAGCTATTAATGATAAAAAGGTAGAAATAGAAATAATTAATTTTCGTGATTATTCACCATTAAGTAATAAAATGGTTGATGATACTCCATATGGTGGAGGAGCAGGAATGGTTTTAAGATGCGAGCCTATTTATGAAACAATAGATGCTATTAAAACAAAAGATTCTTATATAATTATTATGGATCCAACTGGTACAACCTATAAACAAGCAAAAGCTAAAGAACTAAGCACCAAAAAGCATTTAATAATAATTTGTGGTCATTATGAAGGTTTTGATGAAAGAATAAAACTCTTAGCTGATGAAATAATCAGTATTGGTGATTTTGTCTTAACAGGTGGGGAATTACCTGCCATGATGATAACAGACTCTATTGTTAGATTAATTAGTGGAGTTATTAATAAAGAAAGTTTAGAAAGTGAAAGTTTTAATGATAATTTACTAGATTATCCAACATATACTAAACCAGAAGAATATAGAGGAATGAAAGTTCCAAGCATTTTACTTTCTGGTAATCACCAAAAAATAGATGAATACCGTAAAAGTGAGAAAATAAGAGTAACAAGGGAAAAAAGAAATGATTTAATGGGGGATTAAATTATGTACAAGTTATATAAAGATAAGAAAAAATATAAATTTAAAGAATCATTTGATTTTTTTAGCTATCCATTAACTTTAAATAATATGGAAGTATCTATAGTAGATGAAAAAATAATTAAAATATTTATTAAATCTAATATTAATTTTGATTTTTCTAAATTAGTTTCTAAAATATTAATTTTTATTGATAATGAAGGAACTGATACTGATGGAACTCTTATTTTAACTGAATTAAGCAATTTAAGTAATATGATATTCAATTTATACGCCGATTATTTTACTAAAACTGAACTTAATTATTACATGAGAAATATTAGGCTTTTAGTGCAAGAAATTAAAAAAATAGAACTTAAAAAAATGCAACAGCCTATAAGCGAATTACGTTCAAGAAGATCTAGATAATAATTTTAGATTTTTTATTATGTTTCGAAATTACTAATAAAATAACTATTTAACAGTTTAATTTACATAAATTACATAAAAACACTATTAATTAAAAATATCCGTGATATAATAAAGATGATGTTTGAAGATATCAAAAGGTGAGATATGAAAGATAAAAATAAAATTAATATGGTTCTTTATAATTAAATTGCTTATGATTATGAGTAGTAGTGATGACGAAGATATAGTTTTAAAGAACTATCATCTTCTTAATGAAAGTATTAATAAAATAATAAATAATAATATATTAGATGATGATATAATAGATAATCTAGTTGATAAAATATTTGAATTAAATAAAGTTTTACCGGTGGAGGCCGAAGAATTATTTTCATTATTAATTAGCTATTATCAAAAATATAACATCGAAGCATGTATAGATTATATCAGTATTTTCTATAATTTTTTTCATCAAGAAAAAGAGAGTTCATTACAAAAAATAACAATTTAATAATAAGAAAGTTCCAAAATTTAAAAAAATATTATATAATGATTTGGGTGTGAGAAGTATGATAATTTTCGTAAAAATAATTTATTATGTATTATTCTATATAACATTGATTTATGGCTTATACTTTGCCGTAAGTGGTTTTTTAGGAATAATTAAAAAAAGTAAAGTAAATTTTAAAAAAAGTAAAAAGAAAAGTTTTTTTGCAATTATTGTTGCTGCTAGAAATGAAGAACAGGTTATTGGTAATTTAATTGAAAGTTTAAAACAATTAGATTATCCAAAAGATAGGTATGGAATTTTTGTCGTTCCTAATAACTGTACCGATAACACTGCCAAAGCAGCACTTGATGCCGGTGCAACCGTAATTGAATGCAACAAACCCACAAAAACTAAAGGTGACGTTCTTAAAGTTGCGTTTGAAAAATTAAAAGATAACAAAGATATAGATGCCTATATTATTTTTGATGCAGATAATCTTGTTCATAAAGATTTCTTAAAACATATGAATGATTGCTATAATTCCGGATATAAAGTAGCCGAAGGATATCGTGATAGTAAGAATCCAAAAGATAACTGGATTAGTGGTAGTTACACAATATTCTATTTATTCCAAAATATTTTCTTTAATCAATCAAGAATGGCATTTGATTCATCCGCATCTATTAATGGTACTGGATTTATGATTAGTAAGGAAATTATTGACCGCGATGGATTTGAAACATATACATTAACAGAAGACGTAGAGTTTACCGGACAATGTGCCTTAAAAAATGAACAAATTGCGTTTGTTGAAGAAGCTATTACTTATGATGAATATCCAATTAATTTTGGAGCATCATGGAAGCAAAGAAAAAGATGGAGTGCCGGTATTATTCAGTGTATGAATAGGTATAGTGCTAAATTATTTAAAAACTTTCTTAAAACAGGCAGACTTGCAAGTTTAGATATGTCCTTAGTATATTTAGGCCCACTAATGCAAGTTATTTCATTCTTTAACCTTGTATTACTTGTAATATTTAAAATAGTTGGTATACAATTACATGATATATTTTCTTACTTTTTTGCAACAAATATTGTATTCTTCTGCGTTTTACTTGCTATGGGTATTGCTATAGAAATATTTGCTTTACTATATAAGAAAAAAGACCTTAAAGGTATGACAGCAACTATTATATTATTTTCTATCTTTTTATTAAGCTGGATTCCAATAAATATTTCAGTGTTTATAAAAAAATATGATAAATGGGAAGCAATAAAACATACTAGAAGTATTAAAATAGATGAACTTAAAAAATAAAATATTAGCAAGTTGTTTTTGCTAATATTTTTTTATACAAAAATTACATATTTATTACATAAAAATTACATTTCAAACTTCTATTAATTTATGATAAAATTTAATTATAAGGAGTATATATGAAAGATTTTTATAATAAAGAAATTAAATTAATTATTATGAATGAGATTAACAAACTCTACAATCAAGTTTCTAAAAAGCAGAGTGTTATTGACCCTTCAGAGATTAAAGAACATCTTCAAAAAAGAAGAAACCAACTGGATTATATAATTGATAATTTTGATGCTTACATGTATTACATTAATGAACATTTAGTTGAAAAATATGATTTTTATCCTCAATCTAAAATAAGAATACCTATCCAAATGGTCGCAGTTGATATAACTTTAGGAAAAAGAATCAATAATGCCTTATTAAACATCAATGAAAATAGTATAGAAAAAGTATCTTATTTTACTTATAGAGCTAATCGATTAGAATGGATGTTATCACGTGTTGATATTGATAGAACATTAGGTGAATTTAAAACGTACAGTTCAAAAGAAAATAAACAGACTATTAAAATTTAATCACTTATGTCTTTTTTTTGTGTTAATTCCAAATAAAATTTGTTATACTCTTATTATAGTAGGAGGAATAATTATATGAATAAAAAAGGATTTACATTAGTAGAAATAATAGTGTCAGTTGCACTTCTTGCACTAATCGGAGTAATAGTAGGAATCTCCCTAAATAGTACAATAAAAAAGCAACAAATAAGTAGTTATGAAGAATATGTTGAAAAAGTAAAATCAAGTGCATTACTATATGTTAATAATACACCAAGTATTATTAATGAATTAAATGATAATTATTCTTATAAAATATTAGAAGCTAGAGATGTAATTAGTAATGGCTATTTAAATGAAAATCTAATTGATCCAAGTACAAAAGAAAAGATAAATCGAAATGATAAAATAAAAGCTTATTATGATGAAAATTATGAACTAATGATAGATTATCCCTATGAAAATAATAATGGCGAAAATTATTTGTATACAAGAAATTATAATGCTATATATAATTCTGATGAAAGAAATTTATGTTATATTGGAATAAATACGAATGAATTACAAATAATAAACTCATTAACTGGATTAAAAGTAGGAGTTAACTTAATAAGTTATAATGAAAATGAAACAAAAGCAAATATTATAGCGTACATGGAAGATGGAAGATTATGTATAGATGAAATAATAAATACAAGTAAAATAGGTTCCTATAAAATAAGATATACATATACAATAGATGGAACCCCAGTAAGTAGTTCAAATAATAAAAAAACTGCTGAAAGAACAATAACTATTAAACCAAGCAAACCAAAAATAAATAGTTTTGATATTATATCAAGATATGATAATGAATATTCATATGAAGGTATATTAACATATGATATTGAAGACAAAAGTGAAACAAAATTATCTTATTGTTTAACCATAACAAATGACTTTGCTTCATGTAACAATAAATGGAAAGAAGTAGAAAATAAAAAATTAACTAAAGCCAACAATCAAATAATTAATCTGAAAAATGAATTTCCAGAATTGGAAAATAAAGCTAAAACGCCAGTATATTTATTTGTAAAAAATGAATTTGAAGAATATACATCATCAAATGTAGAAAATAATTATTATACATTAAGTGCAAGTGTAACATTAGACGCAAATGGAGGATACTTTAATGTAAGTGGTAAAACATCAACAAAAGTATTCGAAAATGTCTTTAACCATGAAAAACAAACTACATTTGAAAATTTTATAAACTCTAATAGTGCATATAAAACACCTGCAAGAGAAGGATATACATTCCTAGGATGGGGAACAAATAAAAGCGATAGAGAAATAGAGTATACAAATAATTCTAGTCAAATATTAACAGGTAATGATAAAACGATATATGCTAAATGGAAGGATACAACAGCACCAACTTGTACAGTTGCGAAATCAAATTTAAATACTACAGGTGGAGTAACCGTTACAGTAACTTGCAAGGATAAAGAATCGGGCTGCAAAGAAGCAAGTCATACATATACAGGAGTAAAATCGAATCAAACATATACGGTTTATGACAATGAAGGTAATTCAGGAACTTGTAGTGTTACGATAAATGTAACAACAGATACAAACACGTGCATTAATGGAAAATATGTTACTATTCCAAAACAATGTTCTGGTGTTAGAAAAAAAACAATAACTTCTACATGTATTCCTCATACAACAGGATGTAAATGTCCAAACCTTACTGATACCAGTTGTACAGTTACTCGAACTGTAAATGAAAGATATTATTATGATTGTTCAACTAATGAATACGTTTGTTACGAATACCGTAAAACATATGCATAAAATAAATTAAAATGGTAATGATTAGAATACATATGGTTAGAATCACTATCGTTTTTAATTGTAAAAATAATATAAATATTTTATAATTTAATTATGATAAGGGTTGGTAAAATGAATAAAAAAGGACAAGCTTTAGTTGAATTTATTATTATTCTTCCAGTTATAATTTATATAATCATGTTTATAACTGATATGATGCTAATTTTTTCTTATAAAAATCATTTAGAATCAGATATGAATGAATCAATAACTTTATATAAAGAAAATAAAATTGATGAGTTAAATAAAATAACTGATGCAACATTAACATATGAGGTAAAAGATAATTATGTTTATTTAACCTTAACTAAAAATTACAAAACAATAACTCCTGGACTTTCTAAAGTTTTAGGAAAACCTTATAAAATTAAAAGTGAAAGGGTAATACTAAGTGAATAAAAAAGGCCAAAGTTTAACAATATTTATTATTATTTTACCAATTATTTTTATCTCACTTGCGTTTACCTATGATTATGCTACTATCATAAATGAACAAATGAAATATGAAGGTGTTACTAAAACTATTTTAAAAAGTACTCAAGATGAAGAAAAAATAAAAACTTTATATCAAAAAAATGGTTATAGTACTAATAATTTCAATTATAAATTAGATGAAGATAAAATATACATTCAAAATAATTATAAATTTAAAAGTACGTTTGGCAAGATAATAAACATTAAAAATTATAATATTAAAATAAATTATGTTGTTATTAATACAAATAATGGTATAATTATAGAAGAAAATAAAGGTGGTTTTTAATATGGCTAGAGGTAAAATTGTTTGTATGTATTCAGCTAAAGGTGGAGTTGGAAAAACAACGACACTTCTTTCACTTGCTGGAACATTATCTAAAATGGATAAAAAAGTTCTTATCGTTGATTTAGACCTAACAAATGGGGCAATTGCTTTTTCACTTAATAAAGATGTTACTAAAACTATCTATAACTTTGCTGAAGATTACTTAAATAATAAATATGATGATATGGATAAATACATAACTAAATATGATGATAACATCTCATTTATAGCATGCCCTAAAGATCCAAGACAAGCATCACGTATAAATATAAAATATATAGATATTTTGTTAGATAAGTGTGTGTATGCATATGACGTAATATTAATAGATACAGCAAGTAGTCTAAATGAAGTAAATGTCTTTGCATTAGATAAGAGTGACTTAATTTATTTTGTAACCACAAATGATTTTATTTCTCTTAAGAATCTAAAAAATATTCTTAACATATTTGAAGAAAATGATTTAAAAAAATATAAGATAATTGTTAATAATAGTTTTATACCTAATAAAAATTTCTTTAGTAATTATGATTTAAAAAATATATTAGGATCAAACGTTGATTATGTAATTAGTTCTAGTTTCCATGTTTCAAAATTAGATGAACTTGTTTTAAATGGTGAATTAATAACTTATAAATATAGTAAATTTAAAGATGAAAAAGTCTTTGAATTAATGGCAAACGAAATAATAGGAGGTAAAAAATAATGAAGAAAACTTTATTAGAATCTTTTGATTTTACTCGTCCTAATGATTATCAAGATAGCATGGTATCTGATTATGATGTATTTCCCGATAAGAAATTATTAGATAAGTTAAGAAAAATAATAATAGAACACTTAGTTGATACAGAAATACCTGAAGGAATTGAATTAAGTGACTTTATAAATAATGAAGTAGATAAATGTCTTGAAGGATATGATCTAACAAATGTTGAAAGAAATCATATTTATAATTTAATTGAAGATGAAGTAAGTGGAAATGGTCCTATTACTGAGCTATTAACAGATGATAATATAAGTGAAATAATGGTAAATGGACCTAAGGATGTTTATGTAGAAATAGATGGTAAAATAGTTAAAGACACCAGTGTTTCATTTATTAATAATGATCATATTATTAGAACAATTCAAAGATTAATTGGACCTCAAGGAAGAACCATTGATTCATCAAGTCCAATGGTTGACTCAAGATTAAAAGATGGATCACGTATTAACGCGGTTATTCCGCCTCTATCAGTTAATGGTCCCGTTATAACTATTCGTAAATTTAAAAGAAATATGACTCATATTGGTGATTTACTTAGAGTTGGTAGTTTAACCAATGACATGGCTTTGTTTTTAGAAGGAGCCGTAAGAGGAAAGTTAAATATAATTGTTTGTGGTGGAACTGGTAGTGGTAAAACAACTCTTTTAAATATTTTAAGTTCTTTTATCGGTAATGATGAACGTATTATAACAATTGAAGATGCTGCTGAATTAAAGTTAGAACAAGAACACGTTATTAGTTTAGAAACAAGAACAATGAATTATAATAATAGCTCTATAGTAACAATTAGAGATTTAGTTATAAATGCCCTAAGAATGAGACCAGATCGTATTATTGTTGGAGAGTGTCGTGGCAAAGAAGCATTTGATATGTTACAGGCTATGAATACAGGTCACGATGGATCACTTACTACTCTTCATGCAAATAGTCCCGAAGATGCCTTAAATAGGTTAGAAACCATGGTATTAATGAGTGGAATTGATATTCCTGTTAAAGCCATAAGAGAATATATTGATAACGCAATTGATTTAGTAATTAATATTGAAAGAATGCATGATGGTAAAAGAAAAATAACCAATATATCTGAAGTAGTTGGTTTTAATGGAGATGTAATTAAATTAAATACTATTTTTGAATTTAAACAAAAAGGTATAACTAAAACTGGAGAAGAAAATGGAGAATATATTAAAACAAGTAAAAAACCACACGTATATAATATATTAAAATCAAGAGGAGTAGATACCCTAGATAATATCTTTAAATAGAAAGGAAAATAAATATGAGCTTAAGTATATTAGTTAAATTAATTCTTATCTTACTATTATTATTTATAATTATTTATACTATCAAACTTACTAAATCTTTAAAATTAAGTTCTAGAATAAATAAATATACTATAAATAATAAAGATAAATCAATTAGTGTTGGTGATTATTTCTACAATAGTTATTTAGAGTTTAAAAATATTTTAATTAATATCTTAAGTAAATCCGCCTATTTTAAAAATAAATCTAAAAAATTTAATAAATATGCCTATAAAGATAATAATGGTATTTCAATTATAGCTACTAAATTTTGTATATCAATGATATGTGGAATCTTATATATTTTATATAGTTTATTTCAAAATAGCTTTAATATAATGTTTTTATTATTAATTATGTTCCTAAGTTATTATACTTATAATGTTGTTTTAAATATAGAAATTAATAGAAGAAATAAATTAATTGAAAATGATTTATTAAAGGCTATAGTTATTATGAATAATGCCTTTAAATCTGGATACAATATAACCCAAGCAGTTGATATGGTTGTTAAAGACTTATCAGGTCCAATTAAAGAAGAATTTGCTAAAATAAGTTATGATTTAGAATATGGTCTAGATTTAAAAGATGTTTTTGATCGATTTTATGAAAGAGCAAAAGTAGAAGATATTAAATACATAACTAGTACATTATCTCTACTTAATTTAACTGGAGGTAATCTAGTTGGAGTATTTTCTAATATTGAAAATTCATTTACTAATAATAAAAGATTAAAAGATGAATTAAATAGTATGACCGCATCATCTAAACTAGTTTATTATTGCTTACTTGCTATGCCTATATTATTAACCACTGTCCTTTTAATAATTAGTCCTGATTATTTTGCACCATTAATAACAAATTCAATTGGAATAGTAATAATATTATTAATTATAATTTTATACATAAGTTATATTTTAATTATAAAAAGAATATTGAAGGTGGATTATGAATAGTTTAGTAAGTCGTATATATACAAAAAAAACTTTAAAAAGGATAAATGAAAAAAATAAATTATTTGGTTTATCTCATAATTATAATGTTGATGAATTATTATTAAGTCATCTTATTATTTCCTTATTTATTTTTCTTATTTTAATATTAACAAAAATAAATATAATAGTTTCTTTAATTATAACAGTTATTTATTTTAAGGCTATGGAATATTTCTTTTTTGACTATCCCTTATTAAAAAGAGCTAAAAAACTTGAAAAAGAATCAATATTTTATTTTCAAATATTAAGTTTGAATTTAGAATCAGGTACTAATCTTGGCAATGCAATAGAATTAACTAGTAACAATATTGATAATGATTTATCTAAGGAATTTACTAAAGTAATGGAAGATGTCTCATTAGGTAAAAGTTTAAATGAAGCACTTGATGATTTAAAGCTAAGAATACCTTCTGATACTGTAAATAATATTATCCTAAATTTAGTAGAATCAAATATCTACGGAAGTAATATTGTTGAATCATTATCTAATCAGCTATCTTATTTATCTGATAAACTTATTCTAGATACTAAAGCTAGAATCAATAAGATGCCTATAAAAATAAGTTTAGTTAGTGTATTTATATTTATACCTTTAATTCTATTAATAATTATATCTCCATTAGTAATTAATATTATAAATAGCTAAATAATGGCTCTAGAATTTCTAGTGGGGAGCAAAAATATCCGCTGTAGAATTTCTAGTGGGGAGTTTTTATAAGAAAACTACG
>CAKOJQ010000002.1 GCA_934090795.1 uncultured Bacilli bacterium | reverse complement strand
TCTTATTGGGCGAAGAATTTGCCTCGCAAACCCTTAATTTTACTGAATTTTATCAAAAGTGTCCGTCACTCAGGCAATTTGATAAGGATTAGAACTTTCCCCTGTTCCACCAGTTATCAAGACATCAGATTTCAAGAAAAGGATCGGGCGAACCCCCTGGGTATAGCTACCACCGTTGCCACCCACAAAACCGCTGGAATCGACACGTAACACAATATAAGCGTAATCCGAATTAGAAGACAAGGCCCATTGATTTGCACTATTAAATAACCAGTTATTGTTTTTACAATTGGTTGATGATAATTTTTCCCTGCATGTAGTATCAATTGAAGCGTATCCATAATCAGATGGATACATAAGTGCTATTTTTCCATCCCAGTAGTTAGTTCTTGCTACTCCATCAGATGGATTACTTATATGAGTTGTTCCTCGTTCTAATGTATAAAAACTTTTTGCTGAATTATGATTTGAATTACTACCACCTAAGTTCCATCTTACATTTGCTATTTTATCGATATATTCACTTTTTATATTTTTACTATAATCATAACTACCATTTTTTGCATTATTTTTCCCATTATACCAAGTTGTTGTTCCACTTGTTATACTTGTATCTAAATAGTCGGTATTAAGTTCAGTCATTAATTTAGCCTGACTCCATTCATTGATTCCATATCCAGAATTTATACTTGATGTCGAAGAGTCCCATGAGTAATTTCCTAATGAATCGTTTCTTATTATTTTTACTAATTTTTCAGTCTTGTTTGTATCATTATTATATACATTAAATGTACCAATTATTCTCCATGTTTCATTATTAAATGAAATATAATTTTTAGGTGTTGCTCCAACATATCTTAGATTTTGATCATTTGTATCATCTATTTCTAATCCATTACTTGTTTTATCTAAAGAAGCAAGATAATCCAATAAAGTTGAATAATTATTCTTATTAAACTTAATCTGTATTTTATCTGGCATCCCTGCAAAAGACATTTTCCATTCATTATTATTGCATGTTGCTTCAGCATCTTTTAAAGCAATTTGTTGATTATTTTTATATCCTATTATTTCTGCTGTGTAATTACATGAATCAGGATATTCTGCTACTTCTACTCCATCTACATACGCTATTATTGATACATATTTACTAAAATCATTAAATTGATTTAATAATGCTAAATCATTCCATTCATATCCTGCTTGTAAATCAAGTAAAATATAACAATCCGTACTTGTATTATTCTCTGTTAATATATCAACTTCAGAAAACGCATTAGCATCTAGCAATCCAGATACATTAGTTTTTGTAGTAGAAACAAGTCCTACTTTAACACCACTTGGTAGTGTATCTAAATATGAAGTACATTTAGCATCTGTACATACTTTATAAATAAGTTCATATTTTGTATTCATTTTATTCAAATTAGTAATAGTAGATTTAAATAACTCAGTTTTACCTGCTTGTAAATGAAGTACTCTATCATTAGATTCTCCGCTATTCGTTGTTATATTAAATGATAAATCATTCACTTTAATGTTTGCAACTTTTTTACTACTGTCACCAGTAAACATTGATAAAGAATAACCTATTGTAAAAATAAATAACATAGCAATTGTCATTATCGATAATATTCTTGTTTGTTTATTTTCTTTTATTAAATTAAAAAATTTGGTAAGTTTTTTCATGCTTCATGCACTCCTATTCTTACCAAATCATACCACTAAAACGCCCCCCCAGTCAATATTAAACGTATGTTCTACTTTAATCTTTCTATTTTTTCCTCAAAACTATCACTCATACATACATATGACCCGGATACCACCATATCACTGTCTACCAGTTTTACTGCTTCATCATTAATTCCCCCATCAACAGATATAATCACATTCTTATTTAATTTTCTTAATTCATTTATCTTATCAATTGCAATAGGCATAAACTTTTGTCCGCCCATACCAGGCTCAACACTCATAATAAGTACTAATTCAATCTTATCCAAATATGGTAGTAATTCTTTAACACTTGTATTTGGTTTAATACTTATTCCACATTTAATACCATAACTATGAATCATATCAATCATTTCATTAACTTTATCAGTTGCTTCTAAATGAAAAGTAATAAATTCCGGCATTAGATCAGCATACTCTACAATATATTTTTCTAAATCATAGCACATCAAATGCACATCTAATGGTTTAATATTTTCTCTTAAAAATAAAGCAACTTCATTAATATCATAATTTTTATTTTCAACAAACTTACCATCCATTATATCAACATGAATATAATCAGCGCTTGTATAATTTATTGCATCAATTGTTTTCTTTTCATCATTATATTTATTTTTTATAAATGATACGCTTACTTTCAACCTCATCCACCATCTTTACATAATTATCATATCTTGATTTTAAAATAATTCCATCATTAACTTTTTCTTTAACAACACATTTGTTTTCTTTTAAATGATTACAATCACTAAAATAACAATCATTACCAAATTCAATAAAAGCATTTCTTACATCCTCTTTAGTTAAATCAGTTAAATCCAAACTACTAAATCCCGGAGTATCTGAAATATAAGAATTTTTATACTTAAATGTTTCCGTATGTCTAGTAGTATGTTTTCCTCTTCCTAAAGCTTTACTTATTTCATTTGTTTCTAAATCTAATTCTGGATTTATTCTATTTAATAATGTTGATTTACCAGCACCACTTTGGCCAGTAAGTACAACTAATTTTCCCTCAATAAGTTTATCTAATTTTGAGGCCTCTGTATTTTTTATTGCATTAATACCAATCTTATTATAATAATCATATATTTTTTTAAACTCTTTATATTCTTCTTCATTTAATAAATCAGTCTTACTAAAACATATTATTGGCTTAATCTTATTAAATAATACTAAACATAATAACTTATCTAAAAGTAACAAACTTAAATCAGGTTCTTTAACACTTGTAACAATTATCGCACAATCTACATTAGCGATCATTGGTCTTTTTAAACTATTTTTTCTCTCTAATATATCTAATATATAATTATTATCAGAATCAATTATTACTCTATCACCAACTAGAGGAGTTTTATTTTGAATATAAAACTTCCCTCTTGGTTTACAATCATATAATTTATCATCTACTTTTACAGTACATAAATTACTTATTATTCTAACTATTTTTCCTTCTTGCTTATTATTCATTATCTATACTTGTTTCCTCTTCTGCAATAGTTATAGTAATACTCATTCCACTTACAACATTACTTCCTGCCGGCTTACTTTGCTTAATGATTGCTCCCGGTTCATAACTATTATCTTGTACATATTCTTCTTTAATTTTTATATTATATTTTTCTCCCCATGCTTGAATATCTGCCAGACTATAACCAGTTGTAAAATTCGGATAAACACCACCTATCTTAGCAATATGAAGAGTTATTGTATCGCCAGATTTAACTTTTGTTCCTACAGCTGGTTCTTGTTTAATGATCTTATTTTCTTCATATTTAGATGGATCATCAACATTATCTTCTTCAATTATTACAAATAAGTTATGCATCTTTTCTAATATTGCTTTAACACCATATACCTCTTGTCCAACATAACCTTCTATTTCAAATGTATTACTTCCTTGAGAAATATATAATGTAATTTCTGATCCCTTTTTAACTGTTCTTCCACTAGATGGATCAGTCTTTACAACATCTCCTTCTTTTACTTCATCACTTTGCGCATATTTATTTTCCGCATTTACTTTTAAACCCATATTATTAAATATTTCGACAGCCTCATCAACTGTTTTTCCAGCTACATTTGGCACTTGCATTTCACTATTATTAGGTAAAAGAACTAAAATTCCAACTATTGTAGCTGCAATTACCGCAAGTCCTGCAAAAATAGCTCCAAGAATTACTAAAACTTTATTTTCTTTCTTTGTTTCAATATCTTTTTCTTCTATTTTCTTAACTTTAACTTCTGATGCCTTATCTTTGTCTTTACTATCTTCTATTTTACTAAATTCCATAGTCTTCTCAATTGCTTTTTCTCTTCTTTCGGTAGTTGCTTCATCAAACTCGGGATATTTATAAACATATTTAGGCTCATTAGCTCTTAAAGGCGATGTACAAGTCTTTAAATCTTCATGCATACTTCTTGCATCTGGATATCTATTTTTTGGATTCTTAGCACAAGCCTTTAATATAACATTTTCAACTGCTTGTGGTAAATCAGGACATTCCTCTCTAATTGAAGGAAGTGGTTCCTTTAAATGTTTAAGAGCTATTTCAACCGCATTATCTCCCCTAAAAGGAAGCTTACCACTTAATAACTCATACATCAAAATACCCATTGAATATATATCACTTTGAACAGTAGAACCTTTTCCACTTGCTTGTTCTGGTGGTAAATAATGTACACTACCCATAACTGAATTAGTCTGAGTTAATTGGGTACTATTTAAAGCCATCGCAATTCCAAAGTCAGTTATCTTAACAATTCCACTATCAAGTATCATAATATTTTGCGGTTTAATATCTCTATGAATTATATAAGAATCATGAGCACAAGCAATTCCATCTGTTACTTGAAGCATTATATCAATTACTTCGTTTAATGTGAGTTTTCCACGTTTCTTAATTAATTGTTTTAAATGTTTACCTTCAATATACTCCATTACAATATAATAAACACCATTATCTTCACCTACATCATATACTTCAACTATATTTGGATGAGATAAACTACTTGCTGATAGAGCCTCTCTTTGAAAACGTCTAACAAACTTCTCATCGTTTGCTAAATCTCCTCTTAAAACTTTAACAGCTACATTTCTTTCTAAAATGGTATCATAAGCTAAATAAACATTAGCCATTCCACCTTCACCTATTGTTTTAACAATTTGATAACGGTCATTTATTTTTTGTCCCTTAGTTATCACTAATATCACTATCCTTTACTAGATAAGCAATTGAAATGTTATCTGTTCCCCCTCTTGCATTACACTTCTTAATTAACTTAATTAATTTATCTTCATATTTTAATTCATCATCATTTAATACTTTTTCAACCTGATCCATCGTAAGCATATTTGTTAAACCATCACTAACTAATAGTATAGCATCCACATTAGGATCTACATCAAATATATCTAGTTCTTGTTTTTCACTAGCTCCAAGTGCTTTCATTAACACATTTTTCTTAGGATGATTTATTGCTTCTTCTGGAGTTAACTCCCCTGTTTCAACTAAGAAATTTACTAATGTATGTTCCTTAGTTATTTTGTGAAGTACTTTATTTTTTAAAACATATCCACTTGAATCTCCTATATTTACGAATATAAGGAAATCTTTTGTAAGTAAAGCCATAACAACTGTTGTACCAAGTCCCATTGATTCAGTGTGTTCCTCACCATATTTTAAAATACTATCATTAACCTCATCAACATTTTCTTTAAGCCATTTAACAGCATCCATTTTAGAACCTATTGTTGATAAATTACTAAATCTTTTACCTATTTGAGTAACAACCATGCTTGATGCAATCTCGCCTGCTCGGTGTCCACCCATTCCATCAGCAACTATCATTAAATGTTCCCCACTTGCGTTTTTAACAATTGTAACTGAATCTTCATTATGACTTCTAACTCTACCTGTATCTGTTAAATAAAATGATTTCACTCTTTATTCACCTCTTTTGCTCTAAGCTGTCCACACGCTGCATCAATACCCTTACCAAATTCTTTTCTTATTGTAACATTTATATTATTTTTCTTTAATATATCATAAAACTTCATTATATCTTCTTTATTAGTTCTTTTATATTCTATGTGACTAGTCTCATTATATGGAATTAAATTAACATAAACATTCATATTCTTAAGTAAATTAGCAAGTTCCTTCGCATTCTCTTCTCTATCATTTACCCCTTTAAGCATAACATATTCAATAGTAACTCGTCTATTAGTTTTAGCAATATATTCTTTTAAAGTACTTATTAAATCTTTTAAAGGATAAGCTTTATTTATAGGCATAATCTTACTTCTTAACTCATCATTACTAGCATGTAAACTAATTGCCAAATTAACTTGTAAATTTAAATTACTAAACTCCTTAATCTTAGGAATTAATCCACAAGTAGAAACAGTTATATGTCTAGCTCCAATCTGTAATCCCTTAGCATGATTAATAATTTTAATAAACTCTATAATGTTATCATAATTATCAAATGGTTCACCAATTCCCATTATAACGACACTATCAATTTTACGATTAATATCTTTTTCTATAAGTAAAATTTGTTCAACTATCTCATAAGTATTTAAATTTCTTACTTTTTTAAGTCTTCCACTTTCACAAAATGTACATCCCATATTACATCCAACTTGACTTGATACACATACAGAATAACCATAATCATGTTTCATAAGAACAGCTTCTATAAAATTACCATCTATTAAACGAAATAAATATTTATTAGTTAAATCACTTTCTTGTTTTCTTAAAATATCTATATAATCAAATGAAAAATTATTATTAAGTTTATTTATTGTATCTTTACTTAAGTTAGACATATCATTAAAATTAGTTACCCTTTTAATATATAACCAATCCCATATTTGACTACATCTAAATTTTTTTTCACCTAAACTTAATAATTTTTCTTCTAATTTTTCATAACTTAAATCATAAATATTTACCATAATAATCACAAATTAATTATAACAAAGCTCCCATATTTTGTCATTAT
Organism: uncultured Bacilli bacterium; assembly: GCA_934090795.1. Lineage (GTDB taxonomy): Bacteria > Bacillota_I > Bacilli_A > RF39 > UBA660 > CAG-533. The sequence goes on along the minus strand of CAKOJQ010000002.1, from coordinate 161,217 downwards.
TTTACATTAATTTACCAGTAAACTAAATGTATAATTAAAAGATATGCTATCTTTAAAACATATCTTTAACATTTTTAGGTACTTTATCTTCTTTTATTGTATCAATTATTTTATCTTCTAGATCTTTACTAACATCTTTTCCGGTCATTAAACTTAATTTATTTATTACTGTTCTTAATGTTTTTTCATCCTTTAATCCATTCTCATTAACCATTTTAGCTAAATCTATAATTGTGTCTTTATCTACATTAGTTCTCTTTTTAACTTTATCAAAATCAAAGTTATCCATATTTTATCACCAATATATCCTATGCAAAGAAGAAAAAAATAGGTACATTTACCTATTCATAACTAAAGTATATAATCTATATGCTAGAAAATATCCTATAAACATTGTAATAAACGCTATAATTATTGCTATAATTGTTCTTTTTTTATCACTTGTTTGCATCAATATATTCCTTAATATAATTAACTATTTCATCTAATTTAATATCTAATGATTCACTTTCACATCTAGGTTTAAATTCCACTAACCCTTCATTAATTTTCTTACCAACTGTTATTCTAATTGGAATACCTATTAAATCTAAATCATTAAATTTAACTCCTGCTCTTTCATCACGATCATCTAAAAGTGTATCAATTCCTAAGTTATTTAATTCATCATATAACTTATTAGCAGTTAGACTAGCAACTTCATCTTTCGGATTCATAAGGGCAATAGCTACTTTAAATGGAGCAATCGCAATTGGAAAAATTATTCCTTTTTCATCATTGTTTTGTTCAACAACAGCCGCAAGTATTCTTCCAGCTCCAATACCATAACATCCCATTACTACTGGATTACTCTTATTATTTTCATCTAAATAAGTTAATCCTAACTTTTCAGAATATTTAGTACCTAATTTAAAGGTATTTCCAACCTCAATCCCTTTTTTAAAATAAAGTTTTCCATCACAACAAGGACAATTATCTCCTTCTAAAACTTCTTTAATATCAGCACAAATATCATATTTAAAATCATCCACATTCGCATTAATATAATGATATCCCCTCTTATTTGCCCCAACAACAAAGTTTTTCATTGATTTAACTTCATCATCAATAACAATTTTAGCACCACTTAAATTAATTGGTCCTGTAAAACCTGGTACAGCGTTAGATTTACCAATTAATTCATCATCAGCAAAATTAATTTCACTAACACCAAATAACTTACATACCTTTGTTTCATTAAGGTTTCTATCTCCTCTTAAGAAAAGTACTATTAATTCACCATCAATGTTCATCATCATTGCTTTAACTGTTTTTTCTTTAGGTATATTTAAATAATTACTAACATCTTCAATAGTTTCCATATGAGGAGTTTCAACTAATTCTAATTTTCTTGTTTCTTCATTACTATCACTTATAACTGTTTTAGCTATTTCCATATTAGATGCATAATTACACTTATCACATAGTACAAGTACATCTTCACCAATATCAGTTACTGCTTGAAATTCTTCTGATAAAGATCCACCCATAACTCCTGTATCTGCTCTAACTATGGCATAATTAAGTTTAACTCTATCAAATATTTTCTTATAAGCATCATACATTTTATGATAAGAAATATCTAACCCATCTTCATCTCTATCAAATGAATAAGCATCTTTCATAAAGAATTCTCTTACTCTAATTAAACCAAATCTTGGTCTTGCTTCATCACGATATTTAGGTGCATCTTGATAAATAGTAAATGGTAAATCTTTATAACTTTTAACCATACTTTTAGCAGCTATTGTAAATAATTCTTCATGAGTAGGTCCTAATACATAAGGTTTATCATATCTATCTTTTAAGTGAAACATAGATGCTCCCATAGCCTCATTTCTACCACAAGTATCATATATTTCTTCAGGTATTAAACTTGGCATTAAAAGTTCCTGTGCACCAGCTTTATCCATCTCTTCTTTAATAATTTTTTTAATATTATCTAAAACCTTTAATCCAAGAGGTAAATACATATAAATTCCACTAGATACTTTCTTAATCATTCCTGCTCTAACAAGTAAATTACCACTAGTAGAATCTTCATCCTTCGCATTTTCTCTTAATGTATAAAAATAACTATTTTTTAATTTCATTATTACCCACAACCTTTTAAAGTATTTTACCAAATAAATAATAAAAAGAAAACTAACTGATAATAATATTTTAAATATTTTTAATTATTCTAACTTTAATTATATTTTAACTTATGCTATTATTAATATATGAATAAGATAATATTTAAAATAGTTAAAAATGAAATTATAGTTAGTTTATTAAATAAAGATATTAAAGAAAACTTAAACAACACAAATGTTATTTCTACTAAAGAAACATATTTTAGTATTAAATACATTAATGAAAACTTAGAACTAGTATCTTCTTTTTTAAATGTTATAATTATTAAAAATAATATTCATAAATGTATAATTAATGATAAGGAAGCTACTTTAATTACCCTAAAACTTATAAATGAAATAAATAAAATAGATGAAATAGTTCTTAACTATGATGAATCACTAAAATATGATGAATTTTTAGAAATATTAAATAACAAATCATTAAAAAATATTGAATTATATGATATTCCTCCCTATCTATTAGAACAAATAGACACAAATAAAGATTTACAAATAAAAATTAGAAATGAAATTTTATTTATAAGTAACTTCATGTCTATAAATAAAATTAATACTTATTCTGATATATTTTATAAAAAAGAAGTTATTGTTCCAGAATTTAAAGAAAAAGATTATAATGACTTTGAAGAATTTATAAAAATTAACAAATACTTAAAAGTACTTGAATTTAAATATTTTTCAAAAAAACAATTTGAATTTATATTTAATATAATAACAAAAATGAATCTTAAAAATATTAAAATTATTTTTGATGAAAAAGATGTTAATTTAAATAATATTATTGAATATATTACTAAATTTAAAAAAAATAATGAAGATTATATCATTACAAACAATATAAACTTTAAAATAAATTATTCAAATGAATATAAAAAGAAAAATATGTTTAAACAAATAAATCTAAATGTTATTAGGTTTTCTCTCTTATTTATTATTCTATCTGTTGGAACAATGATGCTAATTAATTTATATGTTAATTATAGTGATACGGAAAAATATGATGATATTGAAAATGATTTAAATAAAATAAAACTAGAATTAGATATTCCTACTAATAACAATGAAGAAATTATTTATATTGAACCAAATGATGATGATAAAGAAAGAGTAACAGCAACAACTACAACTACTACAACAACAACCATTTATGACGTTAAATATGAAAAAGTCTTTGAAAAACTATTAGAAATTAATAATGATACTGTTGGATGGCTAAATGTTAATAATACTAAAATAGATTATCCTGTAGTTAAATCAACAGACAACGATTATTATCTTTATAGAGACTATTATAAAAATAAAAATAGACATGGTTGGATTTATATGGACTATCGTAACAATATCGAAGATTTATCTGATAATACTATTATTTTCGGACATAATTTATCAAATCAAAAAATGTTTGGAACATTAAGATATGTCACCAATCCATCATGGTATAAAAAATCAAGTAATCAAATAATTACTTTTAATACAACCAAGGAAAATATGAAATGGCAAATTATTTCAATTTATAAAATACCTGTTACTAATGATTATTTAATTGCTAACTTTGCATCTCCTAATGAAAAACTAGATTTTTTAAAAATGGTAGTAGAAAGAAGTATTTATGACTTTAATGCTACATATGATGAAAATACTAAAATTTTAACACTATCAACTTGTTCAAATGGTAGTAAGGAAAGACTAGTAGTTCATGCAAAATTAATTAGATAACAAAAAAGGCTTTAAGCCTTTTTATTTTTTTCCATATCATGTAATAATTTACTTAATTCTTTATATTCTTCAACAGTAAATAAGCCATCTATCATACTTTGATTATCGTCGAATTTTTTAGTTAAGTTTTCTAAAACTCTTTCTTTACGTAATTCTTCAATTGTTCTAGGCATTTCTGGTTCTTCATATAGATTAATAATAGTTCCATCATCTCTTCGTTTAGGTAATTCAATTTCTTCTTCATTATCTTCTTTAGTTACTTCTTCTCTTTCACTTAAATTAACTTCATTATTATCCATAATAACTTTACTAGATTTATTTTTAGTTATTAAAACAGAACATATTTTATAAGTAAGTAATCCAAATAACCAGATTACAAATATTATCATACTAATTTCAAAAAGTACCATCAAATTCTTATTACTATAAATATTTATCTTATTTGATAAATCAATATTAGTTTTATTTATTTGATCTAATATTAGAAAAAATATAAACAAATCAGCAATAAACACACCAATATTTATTCTACTTAAAATTCTATTCATTTTTTTATTAAAAATACTAATTATCATAATTATTAAAGTTATAAAGATAATAACCGTATATTGTAATAATGAAGGAAAGTTAATTAACATTACAATATTTTTATTTAAAACATCTATAAATTTTAAAAACTCTTCAAAATATGTAATTAATAAAATAACCATTACTATAACACTTACAATCAAATACATTATTTTAACTTTTCTTGATTGCTTCGAAATATAAAAAACATCAACCAATATAATAAATATTCCTAATAAAAGAATTAAAAAAAGAGACGAAGAAAAAATTAAAGTAAATAAAGTCTTAATTTTTTCTATCAAAGATAGTTCTACCATCTTTCATCATCTCTTTTCCCTTTTTATTCATTTATTAATTCACAAATATATATAGTTTGTGTTTTACTATCCCCTTTTGTACATGTTATTAATGATATTGTACTAACATTTTGTTTTACTCTTAATGCCACTGTCCCATCTTTTAAAACAGTATAAATATTTTTTATTTTATAATGATAAGTTTTACCATTATATTCTAAATATACATCATCCTCAAGTTCTAATTTATATAATTTTTTAAAATAACTTATTGAACTCGATCCAGAATGAGATGCTAATATTAAATTATTACCACTTACATTATTTGGAAATGTAGAAGCAGGATGAACATATATATTTTTATTAACATTATTTAATGTTGAGGTAGTATTATATATTCCTCTATTTAGTTCTATCTTTGGAATACTTATATAAGCAATATAATTTTCAACATTTTGATTATGATTATTTTTATTATCTGGCTCAATTACTGGCTGTCCTTGATTATCAATAATTGTATCTTCATCATCATTAATTTCTCCATAATTACCATTATTAATTTCTTCAGGTTCGTCTGAAATAACTACATTTTGTTCATAATACGCTTTATTCATATCATCAAAAACCTCATGTTTAAGTGATAAATAATAATCACTTCCAATAATTACAATACCAACTATAGAAATAATAACCCCAATTATAATCTTAACATTTCTTTCCATTTCTAATTAATATTATTGCTCCACCTAATAATGTGATTGAACCAACTATATAAGTTATAGCACTTGATAATCCAGTCTTAGGAACATCAGGAATAATTATTTCAACAGGATCATTATATAATATAATACCATTAGCTTTTACATATTCATTATTTGAATTTTTAATATATAAATTGCCATCAGCATCTACCTTAAATTCAATAGGAACACTATTTAATTTATAACCACTTGGAGCAGCAATCTCAACTAACGAATATTCTCCTTCTTCTAAACTTATATAGTATGCTTTATCATCAGTTACATAAGATGCAACAACTTCTCCCTTATTATTCTTAATATTTAAAGTAGCCCCACTAACATATTTATTAGTTTTACTATCTAATTTATTTACGTTTATTGTAGGTCTTACTTCATTAATCATTTTAATACAATCTACTTTTACATATTCCCCAGCAAGATTCTTTTGATATAAATTACCATCATCATCAATTCTAAATTCAATTGTTTCTTTACTTAAAATATATCCCTTTGGAGCTATTGTTTCTGTTAAACTATAATATCCAGGTTTTAATGTTACTTTATGTGACTTGCTTGTACTAACCCATGTTAAATTAGTGTTGTTATCACCTTTTAAATTTAATGTAGCTCCTGGTATTTCTTTTTCTCCAGTTATATCAGTTTTACTAATATTTATATCGTATTCTTTAATTTCTTTTTCATTAACCATTTTAATACGATTAACTTTTACATATTCTCCATTAGTATTTTTTTCAAATATATTTCCATTTTCATCAAGTTTAAATTCAATTGTTTCTTTACTTAAAACATATCCCTTTGGAGCTATAGTTTCTGTTAATTTATAATATCCAGGTTTTAATGTTACTTTATGTGACTTGCTTGTACTAACCCATGTCAAATTAGTGTTGTTATCTCCTTTTAAGTTTAATGTAGCTCCTGGTATTTCTTTTTCTCCAGTAATATCAGTTTTACTAATACTTATTTCATATTTTTTTTCTTCTGGAACACTAATTGATAATGTTAAAGATGCATTTTTACTTACATCATTTGTAAAAACTTTTCCATAAACTATTTTTTGAAAATCTTTACTAAAGAAATAATTATAAACACTTTTTATTGTTCTAGTTGAAGTAGCTTCCACACTAAATGTTGTTGTTTTTCCCTTTTCTAAACTTGAAACAGGAACTTTAACATTAAATGTTATTACACCATCTTTTACTGTTTTATTAATAATTTCAGCATTTTTAGGAGCATTCTTTAATAAAACATCAACTTTATCTCCTACAAAAGTAATCATAATATCTTCAGAAATATAATGGTTACCACTTAGATTAAATTTAGTATTATTAGTATTAACAGTAATACTTACATCTTTCTTTTGACTATAATACTTAGCACCATTAACTAAATTATAGATTGATCTACTAAATGTATCTTCATTAACTTTCTTTAAAACATTAATTTTAACATTTCTTGGAATATTTACATTGTTATTATTAAGAATGTCTTCATACCACCAAATAGCAATTTGCATTGCATAATAATCTTTGTACTTATCTCCAGTGTTTGGTTTATTTTCTAATATATAGATAAAACCATCATTAATTTGACTATATAATTTCATTGTATATCCACCTTGATATACTAATGCTTCATTTTGACAGTAAACTAAAATTCCACCATCAATTTCCTTATAATGCACTTTAGGTGCACCTTCAATATAATCTGTTAAAATAACAGGATCTTTAGTTTTAAATGTTTTTGGAGCAGTTTCTGCTAAAACATTTGTATATAATCCAAATAAAGATAATATACCAACTAAAATTGTAATCATAAATGATTTAAATTTTTTCATTCTTCAAAACCCTCTTTCCTTGAATACGATTAATATTATAGCATATAAATATAAAAAATGCAAACAAAATTTCAATATATCATTTTGTTTGCATATATTATATTAAAAAAATCCTAAATTAAAATAATTATTTGCCACTACTACACCTATAGCAATAGCTACAATTATAAAAACAAATATAAGTATTTTAACCAAAATATTATTAGATTTAATATCTTTTTCAATATCTTTAAAATCATCAAAATCTTTTTCTGATATTTTTAAATTACCTGTATAAAATTCTTCTTCCTCCGGAACAATTTCATCCTTCTCATAAGTACTAGTTTCAGATAATCCTAATAAATCGGCGTCTTTCCTACTATTTTTTATTTCAATTTGAGCAATTGTATGAATAAGATCCTTAAGTTCTTTTTCTTCAGCAGTTTCTTCTTTTTCTTGATATTTATTTTTTATTTCATCTACTAATTTACTTGCATCAACTGACTTATTTAACTTATTACGATCATAATCATAATCTGAATCACTTTTAGCCTTATTTAATATAGCGTTTAAATCATATTCTTTAGTTGTTTCTCTCTCAAGTTCCTGTGCTTCCGGTTCAATAATTTGAATCGATTTTCTTTTAGGAGCATTATCACGATATTTTTTATCTAAAATTTCACGTATTTGATCAACATCTATTTTTCTGGCATCATTTTTTAATACTTCTTGATTAGAATTAACATCAAATTTATCATAACTTTGATTTTCATAAGAATTATATAAATCTTTATTTAAATCAGTTCTACTTGGTATCTTGTCAAAATTTCCCATAACTAGTTCACACAACCTTTACTACAAAATAATAACATAATTTAAAACTTTTTACTATCACTTGATTTTAAATGTTATAATTTTTATAATAATAATATGGAGGAAAAAATGAAAAAAGTAAAATTAGACGAAAACACATGCATAGGTTGTGGTATGTGCGTAGGTAGTGCCCCAAAAACATTTGATTTTGATGAAGACCATGCAAAAGTTATAAATGATGAAGTAACTAAAGAAGCAGAAGAAGCAGCTGAATGTTGCCCAGTAGGTGCCATATCTATAGAAGAAGAAAATGAATAATTTTCTTTTTTTATTACAAAACATATAAAAAGAAATACTAGCTATCTTTTAATTTTAGTATTTCTTCCTTTGTTAGACCGGTTATTTCAGATATTTCTTCAATTGGTCTATCTTTATTTAACATTTTTTTGGCTATTTCAATGGAATTTTCTTGTTTTCCTTTAGATATTCCTTCAGCTATTCCATCGTTATATGAATCATTAAGTTCTGATTCTCTTATATAATCATCTAATTCTTTCTTATCATAATATAGTAAATTATCACTATTATTTGAATAATCTTCCATAAACTTAGCCACCTATTTTAGAATAAGTTATCTCCTGCTAAATATTTATTTAATATTTTACTTCTACTACTTAGCATTCTTAAAAATCTTGTTCCTTCTTCACTTACATTATATTCATTTTTCCATGCTTTATCAAGTTCAAAAGTCTATGTTAGACCATATTGTTTAAAAAAGAAAAAAGATGTAAAATAAATATGGAGATGATAACTTATGGATGAAGTAAAAGAAAAAATAAGTACTTTAAGCAAAGAAGAAAAAGAAGAATTATTTGAATATTTAAAAAGAATGATAAATAACGAATTTAAATTTGAAGAAACTGAAATTCATAGTTGTCATAAATGTAATTCAACAAGTATTGTAAAATTGGGAAAGTATAATAATATGCAAAGATATAAATGTAAAAATTGTGGTACAACTTTTACATCAAAATCAAAATCTATTTTTGCTACAACAAAATTAGATAAAGACAAATGGTTAAAATATGCTGAATGTTTTATTGACTGCCTTTCATTAAGAAGATGTGCTGAAAAAACAAAAGTATGTTTAAAAACATCATATTTTATGAGACATAGAATATTGGAATGTATAAAACAAAATGATACTCAATTTATAGTAAATAAAAATAATAAAGGACAATTAGATGAAACTTTTTTGCAAGAAAACTTCAAAGGAAATCACACAAAAAGTGAAAATTTTGTTATGCCAAGAAAAGCAAGAAAAAACGGGAATGAACCAAAATTTATAGGTGTAAATAATGAGAGAATTTGTATAGCAACTGGAATAAATGATACAAATAATGTGTTTTTAGAAATAGCTGGTAGAGGACAATTAACCAATATCTCATTACATAAAATATTGGAAAACAAAATAGAGAGTGGTTCAATAATATCTACAGATATGAGATCAAATTATAAAACAATCTTAAAATTGTTTAATGTAAAAGAACATAATGCATATAAATCAAATACACCAGAAGCATATAAAAATTTAGCAAATGTAAATTCAATGCACACTCGATTCAAAGAATTTATAAAAAAATTACATGGAGTAGCAACTAGAAGATTGGACAATTACTTAGCATGGTTTAGTTGGATTGAAAATTATAAAAGAAATGAAAACAAAAATGAAATATTAATGAACAGTTTAATGAATAACACATATTCAACAACTATCAGAGATTATAAAAATACCCCATATTTATATATGGAGTATTGGAGTAATAACTAATATGGTCTAACATAGACAGTTCAAAATGAAAAATCGTAGATGTATTTAGATATTCTTTTAAATTATCTTTATTTATTACTTTTATTACATTTTTTACTTTATCCATGTCTTTAAATGAATATAAATCAAAGTTTACTTGAATTACAATTATATCTTTATATTTCTTACCTTTATTTAGTTCATTTAATATTATCTTATAAATATATAATAAATTCTTATACATTAAATATTTACTTTTTGAGATATTTAATTCTATATTTAAAAATCTACTAACTATTTACTATATATATTTGCAAATGATTTAAATTCTCGATCATAAATTAAAGGTATAATATTATCAGATACAACTATCGGATATTTTAGCATCTTCTTTCTCCTTTCTTCTAAATTTAAGTTTCAAAAAACTAGGAAGTATTTCCTAGTCTTCACTTTCTTCAATAAAATTAATACTTTTATGAGGTTCATCAAATAATAAATCATTATAATTTTGTTGTCTTAATGCCTCATACACAACTATAGCAACTGTATTAGATAAATTTAGAGCTCTTACCTTATCAGTCATCGGTAGTCTTGCACATCTATCTAAATGAGGTTTTAATAACTTTGGTGGAATTCCTGTAGATTCTTTCCCAAAAAAGAAATAATAATTTTTATTTTTATCAGTATAGTCAAATGATGTATGTGGTTTATGCCCATATCTTGTAAAATAATAAAATTCACCTTCATTTTTACTATAAAAATCGTCAATATTTTCATATACAAAATAATTGCAATCTTTTATATAATTAACACCACTTCTTTTAATATAACTATCATCTAAACTAAAACCCAAAGGTTTAATTAAATGTAACGTTGTATTAGTTGCAACACACGTTCTCATTATATTTCCCGTATTACCTGGTATTTCTGGCTCAAATAAAACTACATTAATCATTTACATCAATCTCCCATTTCTCTATTAATTGTATTAATCTATCACTTGTTAAAACTTGATTTGTACTGTCAATATAATCAACAGGTTTTCCATCTTTATAATAAATAATAGTTGGTAATATAATATCCTGATCAGTTATTACATTTAACTTATCATTTAAATTATCTACTTTTCCATTATTTACATCTTTAGTACAATCTATATAAACAAATTTAGAAATTAAATTATTATTTTTTAATATTTTATAAGATTCTTTTTCAAAATTATATATTTTCTCATTACCAATATAGCTTATATATAATAAACCATTATTTTTTACATCATCAATTCCTTTAACAATATTTTCAAAATCATAACTTTTAACTTTATTAACTATATAACTTCTATTTTCTTTTCTACTATTAACATATTTATAGATATTACCAATTATTAGCATAATACATATACTTACAAATATAACGATAACTAATAATAAATAATTTCTTATTTTTTTATTCATTTATACATCACTCCAACAAATCTATCATATCACAAATATATTAATAAAATAAATTTAAACTTTAATTGTTTCACACATTTCTGCTTCATTCCCAGCATTATCAATTGCATAAGCACAAAATGTTCTTCCACTATCCTCTTCTAAATATAATACATTTTTAAGCGTTCTATCATTTCCATCTTTTCTTGCTGCACCTGATCCACTTCCATATGGTTTTAACCAGGTTTGATATTTATTAATTCCAGTCCCATTATCATAACCATTAATATATACTCTAATGTTCCATCCTTTTAAAGCACCATACTTTGGATCATAATAACCTAAATTGGTTACACTAAAAGATGTAATAGTTGGTGAAATATCATCATACCATTCAGGTCTAATATCTAAATTACTATTAATTACATAAGTATTTTCTCTAAATGATCTTATACTATATCCATCTCGATCATAAACATAAATTTTTAATTTAGTTCCATACTCTATTTCATTATTATAATAATCTATGACATGATCAGATACTAAAATATCATTTAACCATATAGAAAATGTAAAGCCATCCAAACCAGAACTATGCAAATTATTTTGAATAATTGGATTAACATCTATAGTATATTTTTGTGTATTCCAATTAGCTACATAATTTAAATCACCAGTAGTTCCTTTTAAAATTTGAACATTTGAGTTTGGAACATCTCCATTACTACCAGTCCATCCAATAAAAGTGCTTCCATCTTTATATGGAATATCTAAATTGAATGTATCTTCAACCGTATAATCATCTCTCCTATTACTTAAATATCCACCATTCAACTCATAATTTATATTATAAATATTAATGTTCCAATTAGCATATATCTCTTTACTATTTATATTTTCAATATTATTATCAACATCATAATTTAAAAAAGTATATCCTTTTCTTATAGGTTCAGGTAATATTACCTTATTATTTTTTACAACTACTTTATCTAAATTAACATACACTCCACCATTCCCATTAAGTTTAAAATTATATTTTTTCGTTTTAAAAATAGATTCATTACTAAAACTAAAATTAAAATATGAATATACTGGCTTTATAACCAAAATAACTGCTATTAAAATTAATAATATTTTAATTAACTTCTTCATTTTTCATCTTTTCTTTCTTATTATCATAACAAATATCCATAAAAATTAATCCAACTGCAATAACTAACAAATATTTATGATTATAAATAAAATCAGCATAATAACCTATGTAAGGTATTGACCAATTTGTTCCTTTACCTAATATCTGATAATTTAAGACCTCATATATATCAATTGATTTATTATTATCACCTTTAGTTATAAGCGAATCATCAAGAACTTTTACAATTCGATGTGAAATAATATGATCATTTAATTGATATACTAAAACATCTCCTTCATTAAAGTCATTAATGTTCTCTTCTTTATAATATAAAATACCACCAACCTTTAAAATAGGTTCCATTGATCCTGATAAAATAACTAAAGGCTTTTCTCCCCAAATAGATGGTATAAAAATTATTAAATAAATACTAATTAAAATATAAAGTAGCTTAATTATTATATTTTTTAATAAATTTTTCATTTTAAATTAATTTTTTATTTCCATAAATTTCTAGCAGCATCATACTCCACAGTATCTATTCTAACAGTTAATGTATAAGTTGCGTTATCATACCCATCTCCTGAAGAAGTATAAGTAACTGTTTTACCATCACCAGATACACTTTCTTTTAAAGTTGCCTTTATATTTTCATTAAATTTTACACTTTTAATAAATGACGTAGTTTCTGCACTAGCATCTAATACAGTTTTATTTTCTTTGGTTCCATAATAATAGAATCCATCATTATCTTTAGTCCATTCATCACCAAATTCAATTATTGACGCAACATTATTGTTAGAATCTTTTAAACTAAGTTCTTTACCACTTGCACTTACCCATTTTTCAGTTATGCTTGCTCTTACTGCCATTGGAATATCACCACTATTAGTAACCTTAACTGTTTTTTCAGTAACGGTTCCCGGTGTCCAATTAGTTGGTGAAACAAATTCTTCCACTATTTTATTTTGATATAATCCCGTTTTAAACTTATTAACAATATTAGTTGTAGTTGTAAAATAAGCTAGTGTTCCTCCAAGCACAGTTAACATTCCAAGTGCTCCTACTACCAACAATTTCTTTTTATTCTTATTATTTTCTTTAATTTCTCTCATATTCTTTCTTTCCTCCTAAATAACTTTCTCTAATTCAAATATAAACACTAATTGTTTATTCGCATTCTTCTTACAAGTTATAAGTGTTAAACAATTAACATCATTATTTTTTATAATTTGAACAACCCCTGTTTTATCCACTTCATAATAATTAACTAATTTATAATCATATTTATTTTTTAAATAATAAATACTAGCTATATCACCCATTTCTAATTTATCTAAATTTTTAAAATAAGATATATTACTATTTCCAGAATGACTAGCTAAAATCAGATTACCTAAATTAACATCAGGCATATCTGAAGAATTAATAACCATAATATTTTTATCAACATTATTGTTATTTGAATCTATACTATAAAAACCTCTTTTAAGTTTTATCTTTTTAATTTCCAATATTCCAACATATTCATCTTTTATTTTACCAATTAATTTATCCTTCATAGTTTCACTATACGTACTAATATTACCTTCATTTAGTATATTAAAACTATTATTTTTAGTCTTTAAACCAACAATTATTATTAAAGAAATAACTATTAATAAATAACAAACACTAATAATTTTTCTTTTCATAAATAATTATTCCACTTGATAATAAAATAATTGATTCTAAAATAGTGCCTAAATAATTATTTTTTAAAGTATCTGGTACAACTACTTCCATTTTTTCATTAGTCATATTAGTTTTTACTACATCTCCATTATTAAGAATAGTAAAATATTGTTTTTCTTGGCTTAATTTATATCCTGGTGCTGCTAATTTTTCCATAATATAATATTGTCCAACAGGCAAATTTTTTATATAAATTTTACCATCATTATCCGTTACACCAGAATATATTAATTCATCATTTAAACTATATATTTCTACTTTAGTATTAGAAATAGCATCACCTGTAACTAAATCAGTCTTAGTAAATTCTAACTCTCCCTTTTTTAAATAATTATTTATTTCTAATTTATAGTTAACCTCTTCGGTATACTGATCCTTATACTTTAATTCAAAGTAATATTTTTTATTATCTAGAATATAATCTTTTAGAGTATCTAGTTCTTTAATATAATATTTACCTAGATACAAATTATCAAAGTTAATCTTTCCATCTTTATCAGTTATCTTTTCTAATATAAGATTATCCTTCTTATATATTAAATCATGATTTTCATCATATATATTTTCATGAGCGTATAAACCAAATCTGACTCCCTTAAGTTTTTTAGTACTTTCATATATTTTACCATCTATAGCATCTAAAGTTTCACCACTTTTAATTATTTCAGCCTTGCCTTTAACTCTTTTATTAGCAAATTTAATTTCATATACTAATCCATATTCATTATCCTGAACATATTTAGTATTATCATTTATTTCAAATTTAACAGCCTCTTTATTCCATAAATAACCATCAATTTTTTGATCAAGCTCTTCTATTTCATATTTACCATTTAAAATACTAAAAGAGGTAACAATTATTCCATCTTTATTAGTTTTAAATATATCAGTGTTACCATTCATTAAATACTCATTTGTATCTAAATTTTTTATTTTAAACTTAATATTTTTAATAGGAATAACTTTCTTTGTATCAGCATTTATTTTCTTAATAAGTAATTTACCACCACTAACATTAACATTGATATTACTTTTAACTGGATCATATTTTCCAACTCTCATAACATTTTGATTATTATTATCATAATAAATTATTGGTGGAAACGAATACTTTTCATCATTTTTTTCAAATCTAATATTATATTTACCAACCATTTTAGCTTTAATAATTAAATCATTACCATCTACTTTAGCATCTATTTTATCACTTACAATAAATTTATATTTAGATAAAACATTATTTTTATCATTTAGCCTTATTTCTTCTCCTAATTTAATATCTAAATTACTAATTCCAAAATCAGGAACCACATTATGTTTATCAATTAAATCTTCTATTTCGTTAATTTCTTTAGAGTACTTAGTTATCTTCTTTCCATCTAATTTATCAGTAAAATAAATATTATATCCATTAGGCATAACTTGCCATATCATGTACTGAGTAACACTATACCATTTTAAATCTTCATGATTAACAAAAGCATCTCTATACCCATATCCATAATAAGCAATTAGATTTATTTTCTTCCAATCATCTTTACTAATCTTAGCAAATTCATATTGATTAGTATCACTTCCAACATAACTATTATTCTTATTTATTGAAACCCCCGGTTCAATACAATAAACAAATTGTTTATCACTATCTCTAACCATAAGAGATAATTGTTGATACTTTCTAGTTCCATTTTTTTCTTTAATTATAAAATCATTAGGAATCCATTTATATCTTTCAATAATCTTATCATTATAAGCATTTGCATATACAATACATGGTAAAATAAGTATTAACAATATTAAATATTTTAAAATCTTCTTCATTAATTCTCCTAATCTTGCTCCATTAAAAACTTATTTTTAGTTTTTTTCTGATATTAAAATATTTAAATAATCAATTTTTAAGTCTATTCTAGAGATTTCATTTATAATCTTTTTTACATTAGATAAAGATGTATTTTGAGATATATAAATTATATCTCCAGAACCGACCTTATTAATATTATCTATTATATTCTCATTCATATTAATTGAATATTGTAATAGATAATATTTTTTTCTTTTACATAACTCTAAATTTGATGAACCAACTAAACAAATATTAGAATTAATTTTTTTACGATTTAGTATTGAATTTAAATTTGAAAATAACTTCTCATCAGTTTCTCCATTAATATATGTATTTTCTTTATTAAATACATCACCTACTTTTCCTATTAAAGTAAATTTAATATTATTATCCTTAAAATAATTTATAACTTCATCATTATGATCAACTATAAACGCTACCATATTCTTTTTAGAATTACCCTTTATAATAATCTTATCCTTATTATCATTTAAACTCATCTTAGGAGACGTTGCTGTATATATTAAGTAAAGATCATTAAAATACCCATAATTTTCCATTTTGTTAAATGATTTATCTACATCAACCTCTTTTCCATTAACACCGGGAATTATAGTATTATCCTCTATAATTGCATTTACATATTCAACTGTATAATCATCCTTAACAGTTACAATTTCCCTCATAATTGGATTTTTATTATTAATATAAATCATTACTTTATCTGTAAAATAGAAACTTACAACTACTAATAAAAGAACTAAAAAATATTTTATTTTCAAAATTTATTCACCACTTAATCTTATGTTTTTAATTATTTAAATATACTTAACTTAACTACTCTTCCTCTTCTTCATCTTCATCTTGTTTAGGCATATTAGATAAAAATGCTAATCTTTCAACTACAACTTCAGTTGAATATTTTTTTTCGCCATTAACTTCATAAGTAGATGTCTTAAGCTGACCTCTAACTGCTACCAAATCACCTTTTTTGCAATACTCTTTAACCCTTAAAGCAACCTGATCCCATAACGTACATCTAATAAAATCAGCTTCATATACTCCATCAGAATTTTTATAAACCCTCTGAACTGCTAGAGTAACATGACATACATCTTTTTTATCATCAGCTTTTGTAATTTCCGGATTAGCAGTAAGTCTACCTATCAACATGACCGTGTTATACATCATATTTCCTCCTTTCACTAACATTTTTACCACAAATAATTTAAGGTATCAAAAGACAAAAAAATAAAATTTGCACCTAAAAAAGTACAAATTTTAAATATCTTCTAAACAAAATTTTTAATTTACTTAATCCAATTTATAAAAACTATCACATTTAAATATTTTTTAATAATCTATTAAGTTCAACTGCATATTCAAGTGGTAGTTCTTTTTTAAAATCAGAAATAAACCCTAAAATAATTAAATCTTTAGCTGCATTTTCACTTAATCCCTTACTCATTAAATAAAACAATTTTTCTTCACTTATTTTAGATACCGTTGCTTCATGCTCTAAATAACTCGAATCATTAAGTAAAATATTAGTTGGCATAGTATCACTAATTGATTCATCATCTAACAAAATAGTATCACATTTAACACTTGCCTTAGAATTAATAGCTGACTCGCATATCTTAACTAAACCTCTGTAGTCAGCTTCTCCTCCATTTTTAGCAATACTTTTAGATATTATATTACTACTTGTATTTTTTCCAATATGAATCATTTTAGCACCAGCATCAAGAACCTGTCCTTCCTTAGCAAACGCAATAGAAACAGAATTTCCCTTACTATAATCACCTTTTAATATTGAACTAGGATATTTCATCGTAACACCACTGCCAATATTACCATCAAGCCACTCCATTAAACCATAATCATCTACTATTGCTCTTTTAGTAACTAAATTATATACATCATTACTCCAATTTTGAATTGTACTATATTTACATTTAGCGTTCTTACCAACATAAATTTCAACAACTCCTGCATGAAGAGAATTCTCAGAATGTGATAAAGCCGTACAACCTTCTATATATGATAACTCAGCATTATCATCAACAATTATAATAGTTCTTTCAAACTGTCCCATCGTAACTTCATTAATCCTAAAATAACTTTGTAATGGTCTATCTAACTTAACCCCTTTAGGAATATAAATAAAAGATCCACCACTCCACATACAACCATTTAAAGCTGTAAATTTATTTTCATCATACTTAACTAAATTATTAAAATACTTCTTAAATAGTTCAGGATACTTTTTTAATGCTTCATCAGTAGATAAAAATATAACACCATTATTACTATTTAATTTATGATAAAATACTTCACTTTCAATTTGATTAGAAACCCCGCATAAATAAGTATTCTCTGCTTTTATTACCCCTAAATCATCAAATGTTTTCTTAATATCTTTATCAACATTATCCCAAGAATCAGTTACATCACTTATCTTTTTGTAATAATTTATTTTATCAAAATCTATATCTAATTTAGGCCCAAAAGAAGGATTATCTAGTTCTAAAAACTTTTCAAAAGACTTTAATCTAAACTCAAGCATCCACTCAGGCTCCCCTTTACTTTTAGATACCTTTTCAATAAATTCTTTATTCAACTTCATATTTCATCACATCCATTATTATAAACTTGATTTTAAATTTTAACTACCACATTATTTTATTTTATCTTTTTATTTTCACATCCAACAAATAAAGATATATATTCTTTTAAAATCTCACAAATATCTTTAATACCAGTACTAATATACATTCTATCGATAAAATCATTAACATCTAATTCATTTATTAATTTATGTAAATTTTGTATCTCATTCATATAATTATTATCTAACTTATATTTTTTATATAAACTTATTGCTATCATATAACCAATAACATACTTTAATTCAATAACCAATTGTTCAAAAACAGGAGTATTTAAACCAAACTTTTTATTTTTGTCTAAATAATAATTTATATAATTTAAAAACACCTTAATATCTTCATCATAATAATCACATTTAAATATACATTTATAAGATTCTTTACTAACATCACCAATTTTTTGAAACACTATCATAATTGGTAATATTCCATTTAAATTTCTTAAACATTGTTTAGTATATAAAAGCCTAAAATAAAAACAAAATAACTTTAAATCAATATCATTTAATTCATCAACTGCAATTAATTCTTCTGTTATTGCCAAAGCTTCTGTAAACCAAAATCTAGTTTCATTAGATTTATTAGGAATATCCTTATAATGAGATAATTCATGAATTAATGTAACTGCATCAGATAAAGAACCATAATTTTTTACAATAATTGAATTTCCATCAGAACAGCATTGTCCATTTAATTCAACATATTCATCTCTTCTTTCACTTACAATTTTTTCATATTCTAATGAATCAAAATCAATAATCCCATCATTAATTAATTTATTAATATCCAAATTAATATTAAATTTTTTATTATATTTATTAACAAATTCAAAAACATCTTGTATTTTGCAAATATTCATAACTTTACTATAACTATCAAGTGTAGCATTATTTATTTTTAAATTATTAATTATTTTTACAATATCTTCTCCCAAATATAGAAAATATTCTAAATTATCAATAATATTATCATCATCATAATAAGCAAAAAAATCTTTTAATTCTTCTAATATTTCTTCATTAATCATAACCATACCCTACTTTTAATCATAATTTCAATAGCAACTTCTTATATCACCAATTTAATTTCTACTATTATACACATTTGATTATTTTTTTACCATATTAATTATAAAGAATTATTATAATTTACATCATATTTTTATTCCTAACTTTACTATATATAAGAATTTCCTCAATCATTTTTCTAACTGGTTCACAAAATTCTTTTTCATTATTTAAACATTCTAATAAATCAAAATAACCAAAAAAATTTTTTACTAAACAATTTGAAACTAGTTTATGCATATTTTCTATTTTACTTATATATTCACTATTATCTCTAACTTTATACATAATATGAAGTGCCATAATTACAGCTAAACTATATTTTATATATGTTTCAATTTGTCTAAAAAATAAATCATTATTATTATCTTTACTTAAATCATTACATAATTTCCTAAATCTATTTATATCATTTTCATAATTATCTTCACCCCAAACTTTTAGATAATTTTCTTTTGATATATTACCATACTTTTTACAAATTAGTGCTATTTTTAAATAAATTATTAAATTTTTAAAATATCCATTCGTCATATTTAATCTATTTAAACATACATATTGTTTTTCAACATTTAAACTTGAATCTAGCATAATAAACTCTTCAGCAATAGCAAGCGTCTCACCATACCATCTTTGATTATTATAATTTATTTTACTTTTTTTATTTAATTTATTTCGATAATGAGATAATTCATGCACCAAAACAACTGCATCTGTATAAGAAACATTACTATTTACTTTAACTATTTTATAATTACACAATCCTCCAAGATTAATCCCATTTAACCATCTTTCAAAACTAGATACATTATCATTATTCATAACAATTTTATTTTCTTTTAACATTCCATCAAAATCTAAGTTTATATTATATTTTTTTAAATATTCTCTTACAAATTCAAATATTTCTAAGTCACTATATATAGGCATCCTACTATCTAAAACGTTCATATAATCTTTACTACATCTATTAGGCATAATTTTTAAATATTCACAAGCTATTTTATATAACCATCCATAATTATTTGCAAAAAAATCATTTCTATTTTTTTCAAAATAATCATTTAGTATTTTTTCTATATCTTTTGTTTCAATATTTACCAAAATATCACCACCATTATGTATTTTTACTACTTAAGTATAACAAATTATTTAAATAAAATATATCCAAAAGAAAAAGTCCTAAAAGGACATTATTTCTTTTTTGTTATTTTTTTAATAGCATCACCCGCATTACCTTGTTTAAAAGCATCCATTACTTCAATAGGTATAGCAAAAATAATTGTATTAGATTGGTCTGATGAAATATCATTAATAGTTGATAAAGTTCTTAAATGTAACGCTCCCGGTGTAGATGCCATAATCTTAGCAGCTTCTGCTAAATTTTTAGATGCTTCTACCTCTCCAGCAGCTTTAGTAATAACAGCCATTTTTTCTCTTTCTGCTTCTGCAACCTTAGCAATAACCCTCTTCATCTCTTCAGGTAATGAAACATCTTTTAATTCTACATTTTCAACCTTTATTCCCCAAGGATCAGTAGCTAAGTCAACAACTTTACAAATTTCTTCTGATATTTTATCTCTTTCTGATAATAATTCATCTAATGATACGGCACCAACCGCATTACGCATAGTTGTTTGAGCAAGTTGAGCAACTGCAAATCTAAAATTCTCAACTGCCAATATTGCTTTAGATGCATCAAAAATTTTATAATATAAAACCGCATTAATTCTTATTGATACATTATCTTTAGTAATAGCATCCTGTTCCGGAACATCTACTGCTTTAGTTCTAATATCAACCTTCTTTAAAGATTCAAATATTGGTAAAATAACATGCCATCCCGGATTTAACATTTTATCATATTTACCACATCTAAACTTAATACCTCTTTCATATTCATCAATTTGTCTAATAGATGGTAAAATAATAAAACATCCAATAATTACAATAATAACTAAAAACATTTTCCATACTCCTTTCACTATAAGCATATCTAAATAATTAAATAATATCAATAAAAATTGACTTTAAGCTCAAGATAAATTATTATTATAATAGGTGAAGAAAATTGAAAATATTAAATAAAAAATTAGATCATAACGACAAAATTAATTTAGTTGTATCAAGTATTATATTACTATTAGGTTTTATCTTAATCTTATTATCTCCTGCAACCGATTATGCTCCAATAACAATGTTATACTTAACTTTCACAGTTTATTCATTAATAAAAATCTTAGAATATTTCTTAACAAAGCCCCAAAATGATAATGAAGAATTATACACAACCATCGTATGTGCTATCGCCGCCTTTAGTGGATTTAAATATATTGATTATAATCCTCCAATAGTTTTATCCCTAACCCTTGCTGTATGGGTATGTGCTATGGCTATCATTAAATTAATTAAAATCGATTATTTACATGATCGCAACGATAAAATGATGTACATTAATTTAGGAACATTCTTCTTATTCTTATTATTAGGACTCCTAACAAGTATAAACTTATACTTTAGTGAAACAGTTCAATTCTTAATGTTAGGTTTCTTCTTTATTTGTGTAGGAATACTAGATTTAACAGAAGACTTAATAAGAATTCTAACTGATAAAAATATCATTTAATTAACATATCAAATATTGGTATGTTTTTTTTATTTTACATGTTATAATTTACCTGTGATGTGATATGAAAATAATTGAAAATTTTAATGATTACGAAGTACTAAGTACAAGTAATGGCTACAAATATGAAAGATGGGGAAAATATTATTTAAAAAGACCAGATCCTGAAATAATTTGGCCTGGTAACGAGAATATTAAAGTAAACGCTGTTTATGAAAGAAGTAATACCGGTGGCGGTAATTGGACATTAAATAATGTTCCATCATCTTGGACTATTAATTATAAAGATTTAAAATTTAATCTTAAACTCATGGGATTTAAACATACCGGATTATTCCCCGAACAAGCTTATAACTGGGATTTAATAAGAGAAACAATAAAAAACACTAATCATAAATGTAAAGTTCTAAACTTATTTGCCTACACTGGAGCAGCCAGCATTGCAGCATTAAAAGAAGGCGCTGAAGTTGTTCATGTTGATGCATCTCGTGGAATGATTGATTGGGCTAAAGAAAATGTTAAAGGAAATAATTTAGAAAATGAATATATTAGATTCTTTGTTGATGATGTTAAAAAATTTGTTAAAAGAGAAATCAGAAGAGGTAATAAATACGATATTATAATTATGGATCCCCCTTCATTTGGAAGAGGTTCTAAAAACGAAGTATGGCAAATTGAAAAAGATTTATATGATTTAGTTAAAGATACTGCATCTCTATTAAGTGATGATGCTTCTCTATTTATTATTAATACTTATACAACCGGACTATCCAAAACTGTACTAGAAAACATCTTAACTCTTACTATTCCTAAAAAAGGAACTATTCTATCAGAAGAACTAGGATTTAAAGATAATCAAGGCTTAATCTTACCATGTGGAATCACAACAAGATGGCAAAAATAATGAATTAAATTTAAATACTTTAATATACTTAACTAGGAGGAAATAATGGAAATACTAAAAGTTTCAAGTAAAAGTAACCCTAGTAAAGTAGCAGGGGCAATTGCCGGAATATTTAGAGATGGCAAAAATGAATTAGAAATCCATACAATTGGAGCCGGAAGTTTAAATCAAGGAGTTAAAGCAGTAGCTATCGCCCGTGGTTTTGTTGCTCCAAGTGGTAAAAATTTAGTTATTATTCCTGCTTTTTCAGATATCCAAATAGATGGTGAAGAAAAAACAGCTATAAAATTAATTGTTGAATCAAAATAAAATACTTCAAAATCGAAGTATTTTTTCATTATCTAAAATGGCATTTTAAAATTTCCATTACTCATCATTTTCATCATTTTTTTCATTTCTTCAAATTGTTTAAGTAATCTATTAACCTCTTCTACACTTCTTCCTGAGCCTTTAGCAATTCTTTGTTTTCTTGTTGCTTTTAATACTTCAGGATGTCTTCTTTCATAAGGTGTCATAGATAAAACAATTGCTTCAATATGAGCCATATCTTTAGGATTAATATTAATTTGATTTAATCCCATATTTCTTGCTCCCGGTAACATCTTTAAAATATTTTCAAGTGGTCCTAACTTTCTAATTTGTTTTAAATTAGTTAAGAAATCTTCTAAATCATAATCACCTTTACGCATTTTTTTAGCTAAATCCTTAGCATCATCTTCACTAATCGCATTACTTGCTTTTTCGGCAATAGATAAAATATCTCCCATATCTAAAATACGATTAGCCATTCTTTCAGGATAAAACTCAGTTAATCCATCTAATTTTTCTGAATCACCTACAAACTTAATAGGAATATTAGTTAAATGTCTAACAGATAAAGCAACTCCACCTTTCGTATTACCATCTAACTTAGTTAAAATAGCACCAGTTAATTTTAATTTACCATTAAATCCATTAATAACATTAATTGCATCTTGTCCCATCATTGCATCAATAACAAGTAGAATTTCATCTGGTTTAACAATATTCTCGATATCAACAAGTTCATTCATTAAATCATTATCAATATGTAACCTACCAGCCGTATCTATAATTATATAATCATTATTATTATTTTTAGCAAACTCTAAAGCTTCCTTAACTATCTCTCGAGGATCTTCTTTTCCCTTAGTAAAAACATCCATATTTAAAGACTTACCTAGATCACATAACTGATCAATAGCAGCCGGTCTATAAACATCACACGCAACAAGTAATGGCTTTTTATTATTCTTCTTTCTTACTAAATTAGCTATCTTAGCACAACTTGTAGTCTTACCAGATCCTTGTAAACCAACTAACATAATAATAGTTGGCTTTTTATTAACTTCAAGAGGAACATAATTATCTCCAAGTAAACTTATTAACTCATCCTTACATAATTTAATAAATAATTCTTCTGGTTTTAAATTCTTACCAACTTCTAATCCTAAAGCTTTTTCTTTAACATTTCTAGTAAATTCTTTAACAACTTCATAGTTAACATCTGCTTCTAATAAAGCCATTCTTATTTCTTTTATTGCATCACTTATATTATCTTCAGTAATCTTACCCAAACCTTTAATATTTTTAATCGCATTACTTAATCTATCACCCATATATTCAAACATATTATCAATCCTCTCTAATTACGTATAACACGTATTTATTATATTAATTTACTACCTTAAAAGTCAAGAAATATAGCAAAAAGAAAAGACTCTAATGAGTCCTTATTTAGTAAATTTTTTATTAAAATCAAATTTTTTACCATAATCATTCTTATATGTTTGAATATAATCAGATAATCTAGTTTTCATATTAGTTAAATCAATAATTTCATTAATTTTATCTGTTTTAACATATACTTCATTTAATAAACTTACAAAATCAAAAAATTTATTTCCTTTAATTCCAGCTAAAACATATAATTCAAATAAATAATAAGATTCTTTAAACCCTTCAAATGTAATATATCCATTTTGCAATATAGATGCTTGTAATGCTTCATTATAACTATCTAAATTATTATCATCAGAAATATATCTTTTTGCATACTCACTAATTAAATAGTTTACAGTATTAACTAAATTTTTATAAACATCAAATTGACTACCATTTTCATCTGCTCTAACAACCACACTAGCGTTCTTTAGTGCTAAATAAAATCTTAACGGATTCTTAATAGTTCCCTTACTACATGCAGTATTAATCTTAAAGAAGTAATATGAATACTCATTAATATTAATACTTTTAGTTCTTAATTCTTTCTCTAATTCCATATAGTTTTTTTCGTCATCTGATAAAACTTCTTTATTATCACTATTATTTTCTACTAATTTATTAATCATTTCATCTACATTATTTTCCATAATTTATTTTCCCCCTCAATGAATAAACATATTATAGCATAAACTTGATAAAAATGCAAACAAAATTTCACATATATATTTTCATCAAAAAAAAGTAGATTTCTCTACTTATTTACAATCACAATCATCGCAGTCGCAGTCATCGCAATCACAGTCACAATCTTCGCAATCACAATGTCCACCACAACAACATTCATCATCAAATTCACCTAAAGAACATAATGCCATAAATAAATGTAAAAATTCTTCATTATCCATTTTCTTTAAAGCATCACATACTTCATTTTTTAATTTAGTTACATTATCTCCTTCTATAATATCTTTAAATAATTCTTCTTTCATAAATACTCCTTTTCTAATCATATTTTACCCAAAATTTTAAATATTATCAATTATAAAATTGTTTCTTTTGCAATCATTACTTCATTATAAATATTCGGATTAACATCACTAACTGCTTTAATTGCAAGTTCTAAAGCTTCACTATATCTACCTTCATAAAAATAATCTTCAGCTCTATTTAATGCATTATTAATCTTATTATTATATCTAAATCTATTACTATAAACTATAGTTGACTCTGCTAAACTAGCATTCTTAATTGTTTCACTTGTATTTTTATGTAACTTAAGAACTAAATCTCTAGCCGTATCAACTCTTAAATTAAGAACTCTAATTGAAATAGGTTTTTTATTTAATTCATCAATCATATTATCTAAAGCATCATTTGCTTCACTTAACTCAACATAATAATCTTTAGGAATAATAGGTAATTTAAAACTTTCCATCTTTTCTTTACTAGACTCTAATATATTTTTAATCTCATCTAATTGTTCCCTAGCTCTAATTTCATCATCTTTTAAACTACTTAAAAATTTAACAGTTTGTTCTACCTTCTCTTCACTTACAGTAACCCTACTATTAATTAATTCCAACTCTTTATATAATTGAGAATAAGAAAAACTCTTATTTCTAAAATTTTCTATTATAATATCATAATCGTTTTGAATATTTTTAATACTTAAATTAAGTTCATCAATAACTTTAACATCATCTTCACTTAAATCATAACTATATTTAATATCCTCTATTTTAGATGATATATTCTTAACAATAGTACTTAATTTCTTATTTTTAATAGCAATCTTCCTAGATAATGAATCATAATTCTTTTTAGCATCTCTTTCCTTATCAAAATCACTATATAAACTATCAAAATAATTTAAAATAGTTTTAAGTTCAATAATTGAATCATTAACATTAAGAACTTTTAATCTATCAAATATATCAGCAAGCTTTTTATCTGCTTCACTTATATTATAATCTAT
The DNA here is from genome assembly GCA_934090795.1 of uncultured Bacilli bacterium. GTDB lineage: Bacteria > Bacillota_I > Bacilli_A > RF39 > UBA660 > CAG-533. Next base: position 134,126 of record CAKOJQ010000002.1, on the reverse strand, counting down.
ATTTAAATAATCTAGTAAATACCCTTCTTTAGTCATCTTCTTATATATCTTTTTAATATCTTCTATCTTAGCCGGTATTAACTTTTTACCCATTAATATAATAGAAGAAGCCTCATCAATAATAATTCCTATATTACCAATGTTATCAGTAAGCGCCTTAACTATTTTACTAGCCTCACTATAATCATTATTTTCCATTGCAAGCTCAAAAGCATTAAATAATTTATCTATATTTTCAAATTGTAATTCAATTGTATTATTTATTCCCTCATAATCGCTAGGACTATTATTATATTTTAAATAAATTTCTCTATAATCTTTCTTTAACTTAGTAACTATTTCTCTATTTTTACTTTCCGATAAAGTTATCTCTTTAATTTCATCTAACAAAAACTCACTTTTAGACTTAATATAATAAATTTCTAACTCTAACTTAGATGAATCACTAACAAACTTCTTATAATCTTTCTCTCTAATTAATTCTTCTAAATCATTTAATCTCTTATCTAAAGAAGGAATATCTACATCTTTAATTTGTTTATATCTTTCTTTCCAATTTTCATATTTTATCTCTAAATTTTTATTATTAATTAGTGATCCAACCTTATTTAATTCAGTAAGTATATTAGCAGATATAATTAAATTTTTATCTAACTCTAAATCAGTTAATATCTGTTCTAATTTTTTCTTATTATGTTTATTAATAAGCACCAAAACAACAACTATCAATATAATTGCTATTATGGCATAAACTATTCCTAATACTATATAAGTTTTATCTTCCATCTTATATCATCCCAACTATATATTATCATAATTTTTAAAAGAAAAAAACTACTCAATTGTAGTTTTATATCTCAAATTAATATTATTCAAGAATAAACGGAGTATTTTTAGTTCTTGTTCCTCAAGCTATCACGACATCAGATTTTAAGAAAAGGGCCGGACACACACCACCATAGTAGCTGAACCCACCGGTTTCGACTACATACCCGCCCGAATAGACAAAGAACAAATAATACGCATCATCAAACCGAGGGAACAATGTTCATTGATCTGCACAGTTAAATAACCAGTTTTCATTTTTACAATTAGATGAACTTAATCTACTTCTACATATTGTATCCATTGAGGCATAGTCATAATCACTTGGATATATTAAAGCTATTTTTTCATCCCATGTATTTATTCTTGTTATTCCGTCTTATGGATTACTTATATGTAATGTTCCTCTTTCTGCATTATACATATTTAATGCACTAGCTGAAGATGTATTATAACAACCTAGATTCCATCTTATGTTTGCTATTTTATCTAATAAGCTACTTTTTATATTTTTACTATAATCGTATAAGCCATTTTTAGCATTATTTTTCCCATTATACCATTTGGTTTCTCCACTTGTTTTATTTGATAAATAACGTTCTGCAATATCACTATCACTTCGAAAATATTTTGAATTTTCACTGCCATCACAATTGAGTTCATACATTAAATCGGCTTAAATCCATTCATTAACACCATATCCACTGTTTATTGTTGATTCTAAACTATCCCATGAATATTTTCCTAGTGAATCATTTCTTACTATTTTTACTAAATTTTCATATTTTTCATCTTTACTCTACTATAGAAAATTATACTATTAAGGCCCCATCAAGCGAAAACTTGTTCTATTTTCTCATTTCTTGTAAAGTTTCTTCTATCCACTCATCTAACTTATTATAAAGAGGTAAAAAACCCTTTATATTTTCTTTTATTATTCTCTTACCATGATTATTATCATTATAATTCATATTCTTAATAGATAACTTTAAATGCTTAGTTGCATCATCTATTCCAATCACATTCGTATAAATATTATCTCCTAATTTAACATATTTATTTATATCCTTTATATAATTGTTATCTATTTCTGATATATGAATTAAACCAGTATAATCATTATCAGCTTTAACAAAGATACCATAACTTTCTATCCCAGTTACTTCAACCTCTATTATTTCTCCTACTTTATACATAAATATCTTTCCTTCTTCTTATTATTATAAATAAAATGTGATATAATCTCAAGTAGGTGTTATATATGGAAGAAAAAATAAAAGAAACAATTAATATTATTAAGCCATACTTAAATAGTGATGGTGGCGATATAGAATTTGTTAGTTTAAAAGATAATATTGTATATATTAAATTACATGGTGCTTGTGCCGAATGTGGTTACAAAGATGATACCATAACCGATTTTGTTCTTAGAACTATTAAAGAAGAAGTCCCTGAAGTTAAAGATGTAATCAATATTGATCTTTAAAAAAGTAAATATAAGCTTTAATAGAAAATTTAAGTTTTAATTTATTATATATATTTGCTAGTAGGTGTTCATATTCCCTACTTTTTTTCATATATTCATAAAATTTACGATCTATCTCTTTTGTTTCTATATAATTATCATAAATTTTAAACATATAAGATGGATATATTAATCTTACTAAAAAATAATTAGCTAATTGTTCATTTAAATTGATCCTATCTATTAAATTAAGTATTTCATTATTAGTTAAAATATCTTCAAAAAAAGACGCTTTAATATATTCTGCAACATCTCTAACTATTAAATCCTTACACATATTAGATGGGTTATATAATTCATATTTAGATACTGGTGAACTAGTAATATGATGAGATATAGTATAAGTTAATTCACTACTTTTATAAATTTCTTCTAAATTATTAAAATAAGATATAGCAATTTCAGCTAAAGATATATAATAATCCATTGCATATTTAATCTCATTTATATCAACTACTTCTTTTAATTGTTCTAAATAATAATCTACTCTATTAGACCATAATGTACCCCAAATACATTTTCCATTAGTAATTAAATTAGAAAAACTAAATATATTTAAGTTATCATTATCTCTAACTTTAAATAAAGCATATTCTTTATCATTATAAGTTATTGTTATATTTTGCTCTTTTGTAAGCATTAATAAATGATATAGCATATTAGTGTTATTTAAATAATCTATTATTTCTTTTAGTTCATCTATATTTATTATTTCATTAAATAAATATTCATCCTCCTCATCACTTGTAATAAGATAATAATAATCATATTTTTTTATATTTATAACATTTATATCATAATAATAATTTAATATATTTTCCATATTAAATTATATGATTTAATAAATAAAAAAAGTCTAAATATAGACTTAATTTTACATTTTTATTTGTCCTCCGTTACTGGGAGTTTGCGGAGCTTGATCAAATATATTTACACCCTGGTCAAATATATTCACATTTTCAGGAAATGTTTGTTCTACATGATTTACGCTTTGATTGGCAGAGGCAACTTTTTCCACTGTAGGTGCAGCAACACTTTGAGTTACTGGTGCACTTACTACATATGAAGCAGCAGGAGCTACACTAACTTCTTCTTGTTTTTCTATAACCTTATTATTAGTTAATTTATTCATTTTTTCTAAGGTTTCTTCTAATTTTACACCATATTCTTGTACATGGACTTGTAAATCATAGTACTCATCTAAAAGTTGTTTTTTTAACTCTTCCATATCAATAGCTACCACTGTAACATCATTTTTTGACTCTTGCATAGCATCTTGAATAGTATCTATTCTAACTTCCTCAGTTACTGGTGGTGCAACAATAGTTTGAGAAGCCTTTAGCCCTTCTGGCTTCACCACAGAATCATTTACAACTGGAACAGTATCAAACATATTAACACTTTTACTTTGTACAGGCGCTTGATTAACAACTGGTGCATCAGTAATTAAAACATCTTCTTGTAAAGTAGGAGTATTTGTATTAACAATTTGTTCAACAGCATCTACATTTGTTTCAACATTAACAGGTGCAACATTTACAGTTTGTTTAGCCATAAAATCTTTATAAGCAGCACTTAGTGAACTTAACTGTACTGCAGTAAGAGCTATTTTCTTCGATTCATTTTGTATTGTAATTGCCATTTTTAAGCCTCCCAATTTAAGTATTTAATATTTTCATTATTATTAGATGTAAGAATAGATTTCATAATTCCTTTTATATTAGTCCATTCTTCATCACTCATTTTATCTGATAAAGTATTCCCATTTGATACTTCAGATACATACATCTTTACTAAATCATTTTCTACTTTCTCATTTAAAGTATAAAATACATATTTTTTACTATTCGGAACATATTCGAAATAACTAATTAACTCAGCTTTTATTACTTCTCCATTTACCCTTTTTAATTCAATATTAGTATTCATAAAATTCCTCACTATTCTAATAAAATACTACCACAAAAAAATTAGTATATCAACTAATTTTTCTAATAACAAAATATTTTGCATCAACAGCACAATTTTCTTCTAAATACTTATCTAAATTATTATAGTTATTATAATCTTTAACTAACTTATTTTTAGAATCGTAAAATCCTTTTAATCTTAATTTACTATATGCCCAATCACCTACAACATAATCAAAATTATCAAAATAATCAGTTAGTTTTTCTTTAACTACTTCCTCATCAAATCCATTTTTATAATCTTTAATTAATGTATAAGTATGTTCATTAAATATATAATTTTTCAACTAAATCACCCCAAAATCGCTATTAAAAAGCCAATAAATATTTCTGTTAAAACAATACTAAAAAGCACCAATGTATCTACTATACCATTTCCACTAGATAAAACCAATTTAAATGGATTCAAGTTATGTAATTTTTCACTATTTTTTTCTTCTGTTACAATCATATTATTAATTTCATTTACTTTTAAATTAGATAACTGTTTAACTTCATTAATTGAAAGTCCATGTTTTTCATATAAAGTTTTAGTTAATAAATCTGGCTCTATCTCTTCAAATACATAATTATGTTTATATAAATAAATATTTCTTTTACGTACCCACAAATTAATAGCATCATCAACATTATTAGTAGCTAAATCTAATATTTTTTTTAATCTTATTTCTTTTACACTTAAATAATAATCGTAATATTCAATTTCTTCTTTACTTAATCCTTTATATAAATTCTTAAGTAATATCATCTTTATTAATATTTTATGTATTGTAATAACTGAATCAGTATATGTTCCTTTAACACCTAGTAACCAACTATTATAATCATTTAAAGCATTTATAAAATTACTTACATCTTCACTTGATAATCCATAAACTTGTAAATTAGTAATAAATGTTCTTTCATACTTAGTTTTATAAGGAACTACTATATTAATTCGATCATATATTTTAACTAATAATTCTATTATTGTTAACTCATAGTAATGACTACTTGAATAAGGTTTATCACTTATTTTATTTATATAAGCATTTAATCCATTAGTTATAGCTTCATTTATAAATATTTGATTCACCTTTACTCACCTTCTTACTATAAAAATAATATATCATACTTTTAAGATAAATTAAAGACATCACTTTGAGTTTTAAAATTACTCCCATAGTATGTAGGTATTTTCCCATTTATAACTTTACTAGCAATTAAAATATCAAAGTTATTTTCTATTTCTTTATTATTATAAGGCACTATAATATTACTTATAACTTTAAAATTTACATACATATCTAACTTTATTGTATTTATTCCATAGGTATTAACATTAGTTTTAACAGAACTATCAATTGTCTTTAAAAAATTAATTCTAGATTTAACCTTAGGTCCTATATTTGTTATATAAATATTGGATGTATAGTTATAAAATGGTACTTCTATTATAATATTATTATTAGAAACTGTATATTTATAATAATATTTATATTCATTAGAATTAGATATAGTATTTATAACATTACTTTTTATCTCTAATAATAAATCATAAGTATTTTCTACGTTATAATTAATGCTTTCTATTTCTTTTTGTTCATTATAATTAAACTCAATTAAATCATTTATATTATATTTTTTTAATATTTCATTTTTAATACTTGAATTAACTATATCAATAATTAGATCATTAATAAGTGTTTCTGATATTTTAATAATATTATCAGAACTTTTTTTACCAATCGTATTTAACATTGTATATGTTAATAAGAATATTATAAGTAATATGTATATAATTGTTCTCTTATTATCAATTTGTTTTCTTAGTTTCATAATAAAATATATGAAAGATTAAGTATTATATTAAAAAAGATAATACTTAATTTAGCCCCTTCATAATATTTTTAATTACTATTGTACATTTGAAATATAATTAAAAAAGAATCTAAATTGCTTTAAATTCCTTTTATTTTCTTAAAAATTATCTCTATCTCTTAAAAATGGTGGAATGTCATAATCATTATCATCTTCTAAGAATCTCTTTTTTGGTTCTTCAGTTTTTTCTTCTGGCTTGTTATCATCATCTTCAAAACCTGTCGCAATAACAGTAACAATTACTTCATCATTTAAGTTTTCATTAATAACTGCACCAAAGATAATATTAATATCGTTATTAGCACTTTGTCTTACTACCTCAGCAGCATCTTCTGCTTCAAACAAAGTTAAGCTTGTTCCACCAGTAACATTTATAATAGCGTCTTTTGCACCTACAATACTTGTTTCTAAAAGTGGTGATGATACTGCTTGTTTTGCAGCTTCAATAGCTCTATTTTCACCAACACCTAAACCAATACCAATTAGTGCACTACCACGTTTTTCCATAACTGTTTTAACATCGGCAAAGTCTAAGTTTACTAAACCAGATACAGCAATTAAATCACTTATTGATTGGACACCGCGATGTAATACATTATCTACTTCTTTAAATGCTTCTAGCATTGGAGTTGATTTATCAATAATATCTCTTAATCTATCATTTGGAATAACAATTAATGTATCAACATGCTTTTTTAATTCATCAATTCCTAAAATAGCATGTTCCATTCTTCTTCTTCCTTCAAATCTAAATGGTTTTGTTACAATTCCAATTGTTAAAGCACCTAATTCTTGAGCAATTTCAGCAATTACAGGAGCAGCACCAGTTCCAGTTCCACCACCCATACCACAAGTAACGAATACCATATCAGCTCCTTTTAGAGCTTCTTTAATTTCATCTTTACTTTCAATTGCAGCTTCTCTACCAACCTCAGGGTTAGCACCAGCACCTAATCCATTAGTAATTGTTTTACCAATTTGTAATTTATTACTAGCCTTAGAAGCATTTAATACTTGTAAATCTGTATTAGCAACAATAAACTCAACACCTTTAACTCCTGATTCAATCATTCTATTAACAGCGTTGTTTCCACCACCACCAACACCTATTACTTTTATCTTTGCAATTTGATCCATTTCTAATCCAAACATAATTACTCTCCTTTATTAATCATCGAAAAAGTATCCTACAACTTTAGAAATAAGTGAATTCTTTGATGTATCCTTTTCATTTACTGTACACATAGCATCAATTTCTTCTTCACTAAAACTAGTAAAATCTTTATTTCTAAGCATTAGTTTACCATTAAAATATTTAAGCATTCCAAGAGCAACACTATAAGAATTATCTCTTGCTCCTAAATTATTAATCTTACCTATTTTACCATTTTTATTAAATACATTATTTATTAAGAGGTTAATATCCTTAATTTCAGATAAACCGCCTGTTATAATTATATAACTAATTTCTTTTTTTGTTAAGAGGTTAATGTTCTTTTTTATAACTTTAAGAAGATTATCCATTTTTTCACTTACTAAACTAGTTAATTCATATTGATTTATCTCTATTTCCACTCCATCTTTATTAACTAATTTAATTTTTTCTTTTTCATCAGCGTTATTTATTACAGCTAGAGCAAGTTTTTCTTTTAAATACTCTGTTTCATTTCTTTTTAAGTTATATTTAGCAGCTATCTCTTTATCTATATAAAATCCACCATCTTCAATAACTTTATTATTAATAAATATTCCTTTAGAAAAAATACTTATATTTGTAGTAGTATATCCTAAATTAACAATAGCAATATTTTTCTTATCTAACTCTGGATTCTTAAAATTATAATAATCTACTAAACCAGTTGTTGTAATATCAATTATATCTAAATTACAACTAGCAATTACACTAGCTAAATCATAAACTGTTTTTTTATCAGTTGAAACTAATATACTTTTTACGGATAAAATATTTCCATGTTTGCCAAATGGTTTATATGTTTCCTCATCATCTACTTTAAAGATAATTGGTAAAGTACAAATAAGTTCATTTCTTGGATCTATTTTATTTTTACTTACATCTTGTAAAAGTCTTACTATATCGTTACTAGTTACTGTTCCATCGAGAATATCTACTCTACCATCTGTTAATTGAAATTCTAAAGAATCAGTTGGAACATTTAGTATAACTTTTCTTAATTTTATATTTAAATCCTCTTCAATTTTATTTAAAGCATCCTTAAGTTCTTCTACTAATATTTCTTTATTAATAATATAGTTATTTTTATATCCTCTACAAGTAACTTTTGTAGCATTTAAAATATTGAGTTTGTTATTTATAAACTCACCTACAATTATTTTTATCGTATTTGACCCAATATCTAAACTACTAAAAATCTTTCTCATAACTTTTTCTCTTTCTATTATGAATTATACTATAATTATTTATATATTTCAAAGAAAATGTTATACTATTTTTAGAGGTAATGAATATGAAAACAAGTTTTTTAATTTTAGTAAATAAAATGATTACAAAAGTATGCAGGTTATTTGGATATAATGCATCAGTTTATCCCGGAAGTATTGTAAGAAAGTTTGATAAAAATATTTTAGATAATATTAAGTATCCTAAATATGTAGTTGCTGTTACAGGATCAAGTGGAAAAGGATCAACTACTTCCATGATTGCTCATATATTAGAAGATAATGGATATAAAGTTGTATGGAATAAGAGTGGCTCTAATATAGTTAATGCGACTACCTCTCTTATCTTAAATAATAGTGGTATATTTAATCATAAAGTTAACGCTGATGTTCTTCTTCTAGAGATGGATGAATCTTACATTAGACAAACATTTAATAAAGATACAATAACACATTTAGTTTTAACAAATTTAACTAGAGATCAAGTTGCTAGAAATGGTTCACCAGAAGAAGTATCTTCTAAAATTGCTGCTGCTTTTAAAACAGATACTAATATGAGAATAATTTATAATGCGGATGATCCAATAATATATTTACTTAGTAAACAATTTAAAAATATTGTTGGTTATGGAATTAATAAAACTAAATATAGTTTAAGTAAACCAGTTAGTAATAATCTTGATGCTGCATACTGTCCATATCATCATAAGAAGCTAGAATACTCTTTCTATCATTATGGGCATATTGGTAATTATAAATGTATAATTAAAGATTGTGATTTTAAAAGAACTGCTAAATATATTGGAACAGATGTTAATTTAGAAAAATGTGAAATGAAGATTAATAAATTATCTGTTCATTTAAATAAAGATGTCTTCTTTGCTGCTTATTATACTCTTGCTGCTTATGCTCTTTGCCATGAAATTGGACTTTCTGATGAGCAAATACTTAAATCACTAAATGATCATATTATGGAAAGTAAAAGATTAAAAGAACTTACTTTTGATAATAGAACTGTTGAAATGTTAGAATCTAAAAATGAAAACAACTTAAGTTATTTACAATCTTTAAATTATATTAATAATTATGATAAGGAAAAAACAATAATACTTGGATTTGACAATGTTTCAAGAAGATATAAATTTAATGATATTTCTTGGCTTTATGATATTGACTTTGAAATTTTAGATCAAGATAATATAGATAAAATATTTTGTATTGGTAGATTTAGATATGATGTATATGCAAGGTTAGTGCTTGCTGGTATTAAAGAAGATAAATTAATTATGGTTGATAATATAGGTGATATCACTAAGCTATTAAAGGTAAGTAAAGGTAAAATATTTACAATGGTATGTTTTGATATGACTGCTATATTAAAGAAATTATTTATGGAGGATAACAATGATTAAAATATTACATTTATATTATGATTTATTAAATTTATCAGGTGAACAAGGTAATATTTTAGCTTTAAAGAAAGCGTTTAATAATCAAAATATTGAAGTTAAAGTAGATTGTTTATCTGTTGATGATAAAATAAAATTTAGTGATTATGACTTAATTTATATGGGTAATGGTTCTAATTCTAATTTTAGTATTGTTCTTGAAGATATTAAAAAGTATAAAAAAGAATTAAAAAAATATATTGATAATAATGGTTATGTTATTGCAACTGGTAATTCATATTTATTATTTGGAGAAAAGATTAATGATACTGAATGTTTAAAAATATTTGATTACTATGCTAAATATGTAGAAAGAACTGCCCATGGATGTTTAATGAAATTATTAAATCAAAAAGATATTATTGGTTTTCAAAATAGAAATTATATTGTTAATATAAATAAAAATCATTTATTTAAAGTAATTGATGGAATAAGTGATAATTTAAAAAGTGAAAATGAAGGATATCATGAAAATAATTTTTATGGAACTTCAATTATAGGTCCCCTACTTATTAGAAATCCTCATTTTACTAATATGATTGTAAAAGATATTTTAGAGAAAAATAATTTAGTTTATCATGATGATGAATTTAAATTATTAAATAATGCTTATAATGAGTATATTAAAAATTTTTATAGTTAATTTAAATATTTTATGCTATAATATCCTTGTAAGGAAGACTTACATATAATAAAAAAGGAACATTTAGTTTTGCAATGCTGAATGTCTATCCTAGAATTGTTTGAATTGACATTTAATCACTAATTGTTCCTTAGTGGTTATTATAAACAAAAAAATTCATTAAAAAAATCACTTAATTAAAAGTGATTTTTTATTTAACAAACACAATCTACATAACAGTCATTTAAACATCTTATTATACAACAACAACCTAAATTCATTGTAAAGAAACTATTTGTTGCAATATATGGTTGACTATTACAACAACTTTGATCTGGATTTATCGCAAGTACTCTAAATGTACAACAATTTCCTTCTAACTTTTCTACTCTAAATACATTTGAGCATCCATCACATGAACTATTTAATGATGGATTTGAACAAGTTGCATTCGAATCTTTACTTGTTGGCATACTTATAGGCACTCCATTACCACAACAAGTATATAACATAACTGGTCTAGTATTACATACTAAGCAATTTGTTCCTCCTCCAAGCATAGGTCTATCACATGAATCCAAGCAATTATCAGGACAGGCATTTTGTTGAAGAAGTAAAATTACTTTTAGTATTTCAGCAATACTGTTTTTATTATTTGAATCATTGTTATTATTACACATAATATTTCACCCTTTCATTATTTCTCAATATATTTTATGTTTAACTTATAAATTAGTGATTTTATTTTTAAGAAATTTTTAGTATAATTAATACAGGTGATTAAATTATGATGTGGTGGCAATACTTAATAGTATTTTTTGTATTATTTATTATTTCATTAGTAATAGTTAAATTAAACAAGAAAAATTTTACATTTGAAATTAATAAATTAGTACAAGCTTTAGGTGGAAAAGATAATATTCTTGATTATGAAGTAAATGTATCAAGATTAAAAGTAACACTTAAAGATATATCTTTAGCAGATAAAGACGCAATTACAAGATTAGGAGCTAAAGGAATAGTTGAAATTGAAAATCAATTAAAAATTATATTTGGACCTAATGCTAAAACATTAAAAAAATACATAAGTGAAATGAAATAACTTATGTATTTTTATTTTATTTAATTATAATTTTATAAATATTCTTTTTACCTTTTTTAAGAATAATTTCTCCTACAAACTCCAAATTAGGATCAATTACTTTTTCATTATTAACAGTTATACCACCTTGAATTATTAATCTTCTTGCTTCACTTTTTGATGGCAACAACTTAGATTCAACTAATAACTCTACGATGTTATGACTATCAACTTCTATGGTTGGCATTTCATCTGTAACTTCACCTTTAAAGATTTTCTCACTAGTTTCTTTTGCAGATGTTGCAGCATCTATTCCGTGAATATCTTTAACTACCTCGAACGCTAAAGTTTTTTGAGCTAGTCTTTCTTCTGGTTTTTCATTAAATTTCTTTTCTATATCTTCAATTTCTTCTCTAGATAAAAATGTAAATACTTTTAAATATTCAATAACTTTAGAATCATCAGTATTAATTAAATATTGATAAATTTTATAAGGTGATGTTTTATTAGCATCAAGCCATAAAGCATTACCCTCACTCTTACCAAACTTCTTACCAGTTGCATCTAAAATCAAAGGCATTGTAAAACCATATACTTCCTTATTATCCATTTTTCTAGCAAGTTCAATACCAGTTGTTATGTTTCCCCATTGATCAGATCCAGCAGCCTGTAAAGTACAATTATATTTTCTATTTAAATGTACAAAATCATATCCTTGCATTAATGTATAAGAAAATTCAGCATAAGTAATTCCAGTTTCTAATCTACGATTAATTATATCCTTACTTAACATATAATTAACATTAATATATTTACCTACATCTCTTAAAAAATCTAAGAATGTAACATCCTTCATCCAATCATAATTATTAACTATTTGGGCTTTACCTTCCAATAGTTTTTCAACTTGTTTTTTTAATCCTTCAATATTTTTAGCAACAGTTTCTTTAGAAATAATTTCTCTTTCAGCAGTAGGTCTAGGATCCCCAATTAAGCCAGTTGCTCCTCCAACTAAAATAATCGGCTTATGTCCATGTCTTGCTAATCTTTTAGCTGTTACAAATGATGCATAATGTCCAATATGTAATGAATCAGCCGTTGGATCTGTGCCTAAATAAAAAGTTAAAGATTCATTGTTAAGTTTTTCTTCTAATTCAGGTGAACTTATATCCTTTACTACACCTCTCCATTTTAATTCTTCAAAAAATGTCATTATTATTTCCTCCTTATTTTTTAAATAAAAAAAGTTCATTAATCTAAGGGTGCAACTTTATGCACGGTACCACCTTAGTTTATGAACCTTATTCATACACTTATTAATCGTAACGTGATTTATTCGATTTAGCTCCAGGTTTGTAAGGCCTTTCCTCACTAACAAAGTTATTATATCAAATAGAATTTATTATTGCTAGTAGAATTAATCATATTTTAATTTAGTTTTTATTTCTATTCTTTAAAGCATTTAATCTATTTAAATAATCTTCTTTAGTTATATTAACTTCTTCTTGATTATTTATATCTTCCTTTAATTCTAACTTTTTATTTTCATTATTCAAATTATTGTTATCTACATTTATTTCGGTAACGAAATCTTTATTCATCATCACATTTTTCTTTAAATCATCTAATGAACTAGAATTATAATCATTCTTTTTTATATTATCAATAGCTTTATCAACATTTATATCAATATTTTTCTTTTTATTATTTCCTTTAATTTTATCAGAAGCATTTTTAGTTCCAAGTAATTTAAATAGTTTTAACACATCATAAACAATTACACCCATTGCTGGTAAAAGTACTACAAAGAACCATCCAGCCTTACTTGCTACAAAAAACTGAACTCTACCTAATTGAGGAATTTTAAACGCAACCTTGCCAATAACATTTCCATATTTAGCAGTACTTGAATCTGCTGTTGGATTATAATCACCCTTAGTTACATATTCATATTCTCCATTAACAATTTTAATATCCTGAACACGATGAGTTACAGTTAATCCTTCACTAATAGAACTTGTTGATATAAAAGTTATAACATCTCCTACTTTAATTTCTTCGGGACTATTAACAGCTTTATTTAATACTACATCATAAACATGAATCGTTGGTTCCATTGATCCAGATACAATAGTATATAAACTTACTGCTGGCTTAAAATTAGCATCATTTTTAGCCTTCTGAACAGTAATAACATAATAAACTAAAAAAATACCAATTAATACTAATAAAACAATACACGCATATGATAATATTTTACCAATATAATTTAATATTTTACCTATTTTCTTTAAAGTAGTTAAAGATTTTTCTTTATTATTAACCTTCATATTAGTATTTTTAACCACATCTTTCATAACAATCCTACTCTCTATTCTATTAAAATTATATAATAATAAATATGAAATTACAACCTAAATTAGAGTAAAGAAAAAAAGCCTTTTAGGCTCTAATTCATTATTTACCTTGAGTAGTAACTTCAGCTAAATTTTTATTAATTTCAATCTTTCCAGTAAATTTTTGACCTTTATTAGAATTTTGTGGTTTTCCATTATCTGGGAATGTAATTTTTAAATTAAATTGTACAGATGCTAAAGTTTCAGTAAGATTTGGTTTAAATACTCCAGAAGCTAATTTTAATTCTTTAACTTCAGTAGGATAAAGTCCAGTGGTTGTATCTTTTTCAGCACCAGTTCTACCAGTTGGAATTAATTTCTTAGTATAGCCATTTAAAGTATCGCCTTCATCTGTTACTTTATCTCCTTCAAGTGCAGCAGATACATCTCCAGTTGTAGTTCCTTTTATATAATAATATAAACCGCCTTCATTGTCATCAGATGTAAATCCATTTTCATATGTTAAATATACTGTATATGGCATATCAATTCCAGTAGTATCTGTAATACCTGTTCCAGTAGCTTTTGCAGTATTTGTTCCGGTTAAAGTAAATGTTTTATCAATTAATATTGTATTTCCCGGTTGAACAGTATTTCCAGCATCTAATGTACCATGTAATTTAGCAGTTCCATCTAAGTATGAAATAATCATCTTGGCACTTGATGAATTATATACAGCAGTACTATTATTTTGATTAGCTGCGGTAAAGTATGCAAATGTAGCACCAACAACAGCAACTAATAATGTAGCAACTGCGATTACTATTAACAAGGCAGTATTTTGTTTATTTTCGTTCATCTATTATTCCTCCTTCATTATTATTGATTATTTTCAACCCAAGTTTGGCTTACATAAAATTTTGCAGCTTTAGAACCTTCGCCTGGATTTTGATTTTTATTAGGATTATCAACAAAATATACTTTTAATGTGTAAGTAATTACATTAGCAGTCCCGATATTTACAGTTCCAGTTGCAATTGATGTAGCAGTTTCGCCTTTAGTTCCTGCTGCGCCTAACTTTGTTTTAGTAGTGCTTTCTGTTTCACCTTTTTTTGTAAATGTGAATTGTAAATCTCCATCTTCAAATGAGTTTGTATCAACATTCATGTAAAAAGTATATGTTGCAGTAGTACTAGATTCAGCAACAGCATCATTTTTTAGAGTGATATCTTTAGTTGCCCATGCTTCTGTTCTTGGATATATATTTGTTAAGTCTAATGCTTCTCCACCCTCAAGTGAAATTTTTGTACCATTTTGTGAAGCAGTAATTTGAATTGATGTTGCGTTATCAGTGCCATTAACAATAGCAGCAAAATATGCAAATGTTGCACCTGTAACAACTACTAAAAGTGTTGCAATACCAATAACAGTTAATAATATTGTACTACTCTTTCCTCCATTTTCGTTCATTTATTTATTCCTCCTTTACTATAATTAAATCTTAACATTTTAATAATTTAATTTCAATACTTATTTAACAAATTTTTCAAAGAAAAATAAAAATAGACAGGAAGATGCCTATTTTTAGGAAGAAGAAATTTTAATAGTGTGAGTTTGAGATTATATGATTTTTATATTTTATTTTTTTGGTTTTAATTTTTCCTTTCTTCTTCATGTTTAATATATAACTTGAATGTGAAATTATTGTGAAATTATTTCTTATTTATGTAAAAATAGAATTTTGTTCCTTTATTTATTTTACTATCTACTCCATATTCAAAGTTATGATTTTCTAATATGTTCTTTACGATAGAAAGTCCAAGTCCAGTACCAACTACATTTCTACGATGATTTTTATCACTTTTATAATATTTAGTCCAGATTAGTTTTAAATCTTTTTTATTTATTCCTTTACCTGAATCAATTATCTCTACTTTATATCTATTTTTTAATTCTAAAACATTAATTTTAACAGTTAAATCTTCTCCTGTATAATTTATAGCGTTATTTATTAAATTATATAATACTTGATTAATTCTTTTTTTATCAGCCTTAACTATTGCTATTTCAGGTATATCTAAAATAAATTTATAATTCTCTGTTTCTTTAATTATCTCATATCTTTTTATTATTTCTTTTAATTCAGTTACTAAATCATATTCTTGAGTATCTAAAGTATCTTTATTACTTTCTATCTTAGATAAATCTAAAATATCATTAACTAATATATTTAATCTATCAGATTCATCTATAATTACATTTAAATTATCTTTTCTTTTTTCTTCATTATTATTATTAATATCTCTAGCCATTTCAGCATAAGCTTTTATCATTGTTAAAGGTGTTTTTAAATCATGAGATACATTAGCCATTAAATCTTTTCTCAAGGTATCAGTATTCTTAATCTCTGAACATGCATAATTTAAGACACTATTTAAATCATCTATTTCTTTTATATCATATGTTTTATTATTTTGTTCATATTCACCTTTAGCCATTTTCTTAGCTCTATCAGTAATATCTAATATTGGTTTATTTAACATTTTAGATACAAAATAAGAAACAATTATAGCTAAAAGTATTGTTATTAAAGTTATATAAATTAATTGTCCTCTTAAAATATGAGTAGTACTATTAACATCTTCTAATGGAGTGTTAAGTATAATATATGTATTATCACTATAAGCAATACCATATATTGAATTCTTAGTATTTGTTAAAGGACTTCTTAATGTTTCTATTTTAGTTTTATTATTAGAGTATAAATTTTCTTTTAATTTTTGAACTCTTGAATTTTTACTCTTTAATATACAATCTTTATTTAATGTATTATAATCTATTATTTCATCATTTATTTTTAATTCTATGCAAATATCATTTTCATAAGCAAGTTTTTCTAATTTAGATATACTATTAGATTTTATAATATCTGCAGCAATATTTTTAATATCTTTTATTTGGTATTGTTCATAAAATAATTTTAAGAATTCAACTTGAAATAACCATAAACAGATAAGAATTGTAATTGAAAAGGTTATTAGATAGGTAAATGTTTTTACCATTAAACTATTTTTCTTTATATTCAAATTTATAACCTACTTTCCTTATTGTTTTTATATAATTTTTATATTTACCTAATTTATTTCTTAAAAGTTTTATATGAGCATCTATTGTACGATCACTTGCTTCATAATCAAAGCCAAATATTTTATTAATAATATCTTCTCTAGTAAGTACTAAATTAGGATTTGATAAAAATAAATATAATAATTCAAATTGGGTATGGGTAAGTTCTACCATCTTTCCATCAATAGTTACTTCTCTTGTATTATTATTTAAAATAATATTATCTAATTTAATTATTGATTCTTTAGAGTTACGCTTAGTTACTGCTTTTATTCTAGCCATAAGTTCTTTAGGACTAAATGGTTTAGTAACATAATCATCTATTCCAATATTAAATCCATTAAGTTTATCTTCTTCTTCAGTTCTAGCAGATAACATAATTATTGGAATATCTTTAATATCTTTTATTTCTTTACTTGCTTCATAACCATCCATATCTGGCATCATTATATCCATAATTATTAAATCGTATTCATTTTCATAAACTTTATCGATGGCTTCTTCTCCATTTGATGCTTCATCTACTTTATATCCTTCACTTTGACAGTATTCCTTAATAACATTTCTTATTAAATATTCATCATCTACAACTAATATTTTTATAAATACCACCTCTTATTACTTTATATTATAACAAATATATGAAAATGTAATGAAAATATTTATTTGGATTAAAAAGGAAAACCGGACTTAATAATTTATTTTAATTACAAATAAAATAATTATTTTAGATATCTTATTTTCACCACAATTTATCGTAAAATGATAAATAGCAGTGAAAATCAATGATTTTATCATAAAAATAATTTACTAACTAATTTATATTTAACTTTTAATCATTTATAGGTTATACTTTAATTATTAGGAGTGTGTTTATATGAATGAAAAAAAGAAAAAATGGATATGCTATGGAATTATATTAATTGTTGCTACTTTAATGTGTTATCCATTATTTAGAGATAGTTTCTTTAGTAGTCATGATGGAGATTTTCATATGGCAAGATCATTTGGAACTTTAGAACAAATAAGAAATGGAAATAGTATTTTTGTTATTGCAAGATACTCTCATAATTTAGGTTTTGCCTGGAATTTATTTTATCCTCCTGTTTCTACTTTTATTAGTGCATTTTTTGAACTATTAAGTGGTGATGTAGCAATAGGTATGAAATGTTTTATTTTCTTAACTTATTTTTTATCAGGAATATCAATGTTTAAATTAGTTAATGATATTTATAAAGATAAGAAGGCTGCAATTATCGCCAGTGTTATCTACATGACTGCACCATATCGTATGCTTAACAGTTATACAAGACTTGCAGTTGGTGAAATGGCTAGTTTCATATTTATTCCAATAATTTTTAGAGGTATATATTATATTTTAAATGAGAAAATAGATAAAAAATATATTTTTATATTTGGAACAATTTTATTATTACTTTCTCACAACATTAGTACTTTACTTGTATTTATTTTAGGCTTTATATTAGTTTGTTTAAATATAAAGAAAATTTTTGCTAATAAGAAAACAATATTATGGCCTTTAATTGGTTCTTTAATTATTATTGTATTATCTGTATTATTCTTTGAAATACCTTTAATTGAAACTAAGATGGGTGCTGAATATGAAGTGTTTAGATATGGTAAAATGTATTCTAGAACATCAGTTATGGGACATGCTTTAAATCCATTACAATTATTATTTAGGAATGCGGATGGAACTGATTCATCTATGTATTTTTGTATTGGATTACCAATTTTAATTGGTATGATTCTTACATTATTTTATTATAAAAAAAATAAAAATAAAGAACTTTATAAATATTTCTTATTTGTTGGTGTCATCTCTTTGATTAGTTCTACATTTATATTTCCATGGATTATGATGCCTAGTATAATTTTAATGATTCAATTTCCTTGGAGGTTATTAGAAATAGTTATTTTTGCTCTAGCAATAATTGCAGGCATAAACTTCTCCTCTCTAATAAATAGTTTTAACAAGAAATGGATTAGATATGGAATTATTTCTTTAATTATATTAATTAGTTCAGGATATGCTTTAACTTTTACTAAAAATATAGAATATAAAGTAGCTGATAATAATTTATTTTTAGAAGAGGAAATTATAGATACTAAATATGAAGTTAGTAGATATTCTTCATTCTTAGAATATTGGCCTCAAAAAGCGATTAAAAATATTGATTATATTAATACTAGAAATCAAAAAGTTTTAATAACTAATGGTAACGCTAAAATAAGTAATGAATCTAAAGTTAATGGAGTTCTTAATTTTGATATTGATAATACTCAAAAGGATACTACTTTAGAGTTACCTTATTTGTATTACAAAGGATATGTCGTAAGATTTACTGATAATAACGGAAACAAAAAAATTATTGACTGTTATGAAAATGAGATGGGATTAGTATCCATTAAATTAAAAAGTGGCGATACAGGTCATATTGAAGTTAAATATGAAATGACTAAATTACATAAAATATGTTTATGTATATCACTTACTACAATGACTATGTATATTGGTTATTTAGGATATAATTTAATTAAGAAAAGAAAAATATAGGTTACACATTAGCCTATATTTTTTTATAATTTATTTATCATTTAATAACCAATCAGAAATATCAATTATTTCAATTCCATTTTTAATATATCCTTCATGATTTAATCGTGCAATTATTATTTTTTTATAACCATCTTTAATACTAAGTAAAGGAGATAATTCTCTATCTAGTGTTTTTTCATTTTCTATGTTATCACATACTTGAATATACATCTGCTCTTCATTTTTCATGGCTATAAAATCTATTTCTTTATCATATAATGTACCAACATAAATATCATAACCTCTTCTTAATAATTCGATAGCAACAATATTTTCTAAAATTCTTCCGTAATCTTCTTCTTTTCTTCCCAATATTGCTCTTCTAAAAGATGTATCCACTAAATAATATTTATCTTGTGATTTTAAATATGTTTTTCCTTTAATATCGTATCTTCTAACTCTATAAAAGGCAAAAGCATTACATAAATAGTCTAAATAATTAGAAATAGTTTTATGATCACCAGTTTCTAAATCGTTTTTTAAATAATTTTCTATTTTTGAAGAAGAAGTAATATTTGAAATATTATCTAATAAATAATCGCTTAATTTATTTAATAATGGTTCATTTTTTATGTTATATTTTTGAACTATATCTCTTAATATTAAAGTTTTGTATATATCTTTTAAATAAGCATTTTTATCTTCTTTATTATCATATAAATAACTGCCAGCCATTCCACCATCGTTAATATATGAATTAATTGATAAATAATGATTATCATAATTAAAATATGAGTTATATTCTTTAAAAGAAAAAGGATAAACATCTATTTTAAAAGTTCTACCAGTAAATAATGTTGCTAAATCACTTGATAATAAGAATGCATTAGATCCAGTAATATATATATTATATTTTTCTTCAGCATGAACACTATTTATAGCATCTTCAAATCCTTTGCATTTTTGAATTTCATCTATTAAAACAAAATTTTCTTTGTTTTTGATGTATTTACTAGATATATAATTATATAATTCATCTCCCGTAAGCAAATTATCAAATTCTTTTTTATTATAATTAATGTGAATTATATTAGCATTATCTATATTGTTATTTATATATTCTTTAAACAATTCTAATAATTTTGATTTTCCAGCTCTACGAACGCCTGTAATAACTTTAATATCTAGAGTATTAATAACTCTAATCATTTTATCTAAATATGTGTCTCTTGGAATTATTTTCATTTCTTAACCACCTAATATAATTATAGTTATCAATTCCCAAAAAGTCAATTTTTTTAAAGTTTTGGGAATAGAAATAAGTAATTTACATATAAAAAGAGAATTATTATTCTCTATTCACACATAGTACCACTATAAGTCATATTTGAATCGCCTATGTAAATATCAGGTTTTCCACCAGACATTTTACGACAAATTAAAATACTTAAATCATATTCTTTTGATGAAAACTGTTCTGAACCACCATCATCATAAGTTCCAGGGCTTACTAAATAACTTGTTATTTCTTTTACATCATCAATAGTTTTAATGTATTCTTTTAAAGAATATTTTTTACCATCTTTGTTATAATATACATCTTTTAATTTAGTTTCTAGATAAACAACTCCTCCATTAAACTCTGAGTATTTATTAAATTCTTGTACTTCGATTTTATTATCTTTCGATACACTTAATATCGCATCATCACTATTACACATAGGATTAATATAATTCATATTTGAATCACCTATATAAATATCTGATGTTCCATTAATTTTATTACAAATTAAAATACTTAAATCATATTCTTTTGATGAAAATAATTGTGATCCTCCATCGTCATAACTTCGATAATCATCTAGCAAACTTGTTATTTTTTTAACATCATCAATAGTTTTAATATATTCTTTTAAAGAATACTTTTTACCATCTTCGTTATAATAAACATCATTTAGTTTAGTTTCTATGTAAATAATTCTATCATTTAACTCCGAGTATTTATTAAACTCTTGTACTTCGATTTTATTATCTTTTGATACACTTAATGTTGCATCATTGCTAACTTTTTTAGAACAACCAGTTAATATAACAAGTATTCCAAATAAACATAATATTTTCTTCATTATAAATTCCTTTTCTAATTCATTCACTTAATGAATGAATAACTTTACCTTCCAATATATTAACGTTTTAAAATAGTAAATTATTGCATTAAAATTTAATTTTATTTTTTATTAGAATTTTTAACTATCTTCTAATAAAAATTAATGTTATTTATAAATGTTATCTATGTTAGATGATACTCCATAAAATACTTATAATAATAATTCAAAAGCTATATCGTTTTTCTTATACTTATCCATTTAATTCCTATTGTTTGCAAATATTTATAAACTCTTTAAAAATCTTGTTCATTTTTTCATCTTTTTTATATAAACTTTCTGGATGAAATCTAACACCTATATAGAATTTTTTGTTTTTGGACTCAATTACATCTGGATATCCATCTTCACAAAATGCAACTTTATCAAGCATCGGACAATTTTCTATAGTTTTTTTATGTCTAGAATTTACCATCATCATACTTGTATTAACTATATTATAAAATATCGAATCCTTATCAATTTTAATATTATGTACATATTCATCAAATGCATTATTATGTTTATCTGGATTTTGAATTTTATAAGTAGTACCTCCTAGTGCTCTAGCTATGTTATTTTGTCCAGCACATATGCCAAGTATTGGAATATTATTTTCATAACAGTATTTAGCAATTATAATTTCATAATTATCTGTATCTGCACCACCTTGTAAAATAATGCCATCACATAATTTTAATTGAGTAATTAAATTTTCTTTTTCCTCCATAGATAAATTATATTTCCAATTATCTCCACAATAATTTATAGCAGTTTCTACAGGTAATATTCCAATAGCTATTCCTCCATTATCAAATACTGCTTGTTTTACTTCATCCCTTATAAATGTATCAATTTTATTACTTTTATATGTAGCATAATGTTTTGCTACAATTCCAATAATTGGTTTATTCATTAGATTTCTCCTTTATTTACATTATTTACATTATTTATTACTAAAAATTCCATATTTCATTTTTAGTTCTTAGATAAAATTAAAATAGTAAAAATCATTTACACAATTCCTTCCAAATTTTTTTAACATTACGATTTATTAATTTTAATCAAGTTGAATTTCAGCTAATTTTTAATCTATATATATTTTTTATTAAATTAAATCAAATTTAAATAATCATCATAAATTAAATTGATAATTTCATCATTAAGTGTAATTAATGCATGTATTTTCCCATATTTATAATTAAGCTTAATAGTTATATCCTCCATTATTTAACTAGCATAAAAATTATTAGTATCAAATATTTCTAATAAAATATCTCCATTACCACTAAAACAATTTCCTTTATACGTCTTATTAATAAATGTATTAATGTTATTATTATTTTCATGAGCGAAATTTAATGTAAAATAACCATTTATGTTATTTATAGTAAAATTGACATTTATTTCTATTCCAAATCCTTCATTTTTATCAACAATACATTTAATTACTTTTATCTCTTTTTTTAAAATACAATCAATATTTTTATCATTAATCTTTAACATAAAATCTATTCTTTCCTATTTTAATATTCTTTTTTTAATTAATTCATCATTAAGATTAGATGAAATAATTTTAACATTTTCACTATCAAATGGATTTGGCATATTATATTTTTCGATTAAATCTTTAAAAGAATAATAAGATGCTACTCTAGCAATTTGTTTAAATAAATCTAAATTTTCTTTGGAACTATTCCATATAGATAATGCTCCAAAATATGACAAAGCATAATCAATATAATAAAACGGATCTAAAAATACATGAGATTGACGATAATAATATCCACCATCATTTAAGTTTTTATTGCCACTATTACTTATTTCTAAATGATATTTTTTTGATAATTTTAACCAGATTTTATTTATTTCATATAATTGCAAATCTTCTTTCGAATATATTATCTCTTGAAATTCATCTACAGCACATATATATGGTAATTGTGAAACCAAATTATATATCTTAATAAATTGATATTTATTGTAATCATCTTCAGAAAAAATGTTAGATACCTTATTCATCATTATTAGTTCCATAGCATAAGAAAACATTTCTGCTATTTCCATGGTAGGATATTTAAGTAATGGAGATATAATATAATTTTTATCTTCTTTACTTGAACAATATTTTTGAAAAGAATGTCCCATTTCATGAGTAACTGTTTGTAAATCTAAATAAGAATTCTTAAAATTGCCTGTTATTACAGGCATTCCTACACAAACCAAATAATTCGTTATACTAAAATTAACTTTTCCAGAATTTTGACATAAATCAATATAATTTTTTTCTAACATTAAATTAAATAATTTTGATAATTCATCATCAACCTTTACAAATGAGTTTTTTAATTCATTTAGTAAATCAATACCATAAACTTTTAAGTTTGGCATTTTTTTAAAGAAAATTGTATCATAATAATTTATAACATCTAAAGTTAACTCTTCATTCTTTAATTCATTCATATTTTTACATATTGGAATTATATATTTAATAATGTTTTCTCTAAATAATTTAATATCAGCATAATTATATCCAAATCTTTTTAATTTAACTAAACTATATTGAACATAATTTTTATAGCCTATATTTTTAGCAATTCTATTTCTTATCTTAATTAAGTCAAATAAAATATTTTGATATTCATCCTTGTGTTCATAATAAAAATCATTAATTGCATCATGAGCCATCTTTCTTATTTTAGAATCTTGATCAGAAAATAATCCGGAAACAGCATTTAAAGTTTGTTCTTTACCATTAAAATTAATCTTACTTTTATTTAAATTACGATATTTAGTTTTTAATTCATTTTCTTGTTTTAAAAGTTCTAAATTATTATTAGATAAAGAATTTAATTGACTTAAAGCTACTCTAAAAAAATTATCGGGAACTATTTGTTCTAATTCTTTTTTAAACTTAGAATTAATTAATTCTTCATAAAAAGGAATGAATAAAGCATCAAACTTCGGTTTATAATCATTCCAATAATTTATTTCATCACACCAATAATTATTATTAATATCTCTCATATTTCTAATATCAGCATAATCGTACATTTCTTCAATTAAATTTTGAATACTATTTATTTTTCTTACTAATTCAATATACTCATTAACGTTATCAGTCATTTTTAATTTATTTATTAAATCAATAATAATATTTTTTTCATAATCATATTCAATTTTTTTATAACTAAATTTATTAAAATCTACCATTTTCATACCACTCATTTTCTACTAAAATAATTTTGTTGTACTTATACTACAATCGTATGTTTATTTATAATATATTCTATATGCATGAGCAAACTAGTTTTTTTGTATGTTAATAACATGTTATTTAGCTAACATAAATTGTAAGTTGTCGAATTAGTTAAAACTATTTTCATATATATCCATAAATGATGAAACAAATATTGCTTGTTCTTTTTCTTCTTCTGTACCAATTGTTACTTGCCATCCAAATGTTCCATATGATTTATAGTTAAACATATTTAATGGCAATAAATTAAATTCTTTTTGAATTAGCTTTATACCATCTTTATAGTCTCTCTTTAATACTTTAAGTGCTTTACTAGGATTTTTAAATACTGCTTCTCCATATTTATTTGCTCCAATATCAAAAGCAATATTCTTTTTTCCAAATGAATTAATATCTACGTTTCCTTTTACATTCCCATATTCAGCAATATAGACTTGTGTATATTTTAAATTATCATCCATTATATATCCCATTTTAATTAAAGTAAATCTCCCAATAATAATTAATACAACTACAATCAAAATTGATAGACATATTTTATATATTTTATTTCTATGCTTTTGATTCTTTAAAATATTAATTATAGTTTGTTCAGAGTGTTTTATTTGCTCATCTTTGTTTAATTTTTCACCAGCAAATAATTCATTTAAAGAAATATCTAATATACTACAAACATCTTGCATAATTGAAGCATCTGGTAGATTCAATCCTCTTTCCCATTTACTTACTGCATTCTTACTTACATTTAATTTTTCGGCAAGTTGTTCTTGTGTTAAATCCTTTTTCTTTCTCATTGTTGAAATAAATTTTCCTATTTTTTCTTGATTCATATAAATCTCTCCCTTCAACAATTAAAATTATATTTTATAACACTAAATTTTTACACATACTTAAAGTTTAC
This sequence comes from uncultured Bacilli bacterium, assembly GCA_934090795.1. Classification (GTDB taxonomy): domain Bacteria; phylum Bacillota_I; class Bacilli_A; order RF39; family UBA660; genus CAG-533. Next base: position 108,051 of record CAKOJQ010000002.1, on the reverse strand, counting down.
TTTTGCAAATTACTATTTTTATGAATACTTATCTAATTAAAAAATTCATAATTAAATCAATAATAATGTCTTTTTCTTTTGGGCTTGATTCAGCAATTAATAGTGTAATCGCTGTTAGTGTATTATTATCAATTACTTGATCATTATCTATTTTTAATATTCCATAAAAAGATAGAAAATAGATAAATAATGTTGCTGCAATTCTTTTATTACCATCAACAAAGACATGATCCTTAACAATCATATATAAGAAATTAGAGGCTTTTTCTTCAATTGAATTATATACATCATTTCCATCAAAACTTTGATATATATTACCAATAAATGATTTAAGTCCATTGTCTCTTTCTATTACAAACAAATCACTTTCTTCATTAAATCTTAGCTTCTTAATAATATCTTTACAATCGTCATAAGTTATTTTTTTATTATTTTCTGTTTATTATCTCATCGTATAGTAAGTATAAATGATTCATATATTAACCTAGTTTGTGGAAACAAATTACATACATACAATCCTATTTTTAAGGCTTAAAAATTTGGATTTTTTTACTTTTTTGCATTTTTCCATTTTTCAGAAGCACTTATTTTACTGGGTTTTTCGGCTTAGCATTGAAACACACTCCATATGTTTTGTTCTAGGAAACATCTCTAAATAGTAAAACTCATCTACGTTATATATCTTATTTAATATTTGCATATCTCTTACGAATGTTAATGGATTACAAGACATATATATTAAATTATCTGGTTTAATAGTTACAATATTTTTCATAGTTTCTTTATTTAATCCACTTCTTGGTGGATCAATAATAATACAGTCTATATCACTATCTATTTTAGATATTTTAGAAGAATCACCTAACATATACATATTATTTTGTTTATTTATTTTAGCATTAATACTAGCATTAATAACAGCATCTTTAACTATTTCAATACCATATAATTTATCTTTATTAACAAACATTCCAAGAGTACCAACACCACAATATAAATCAACCACATTATGATATTTTTTAGTATGTAAAATCTTCTCTATTTTTTCTAATATATTTAAATTAACTTGAAAGAAAGAATTAATATTAACTTTAAATAAATAATTATTTACTTTTTCTATATAATCATTTTCCCCATAAATGACCTTATCATTAACAATAATTCCAACTATTTTATTATCATTAATTAACTTTTCAATATCAACATCTACTTTTTCATTACTAGTTATCTTTATTAATATTTCATCATTATAATTAGATCTAATAGTTATTTCTCCACTTGATACTTTAAATAAATTATAACTTTTAATTATATTATTAATAGAATCTTTAGCAAGATAACAATAATCTATTTTAGTAAAGTTATGAGTTCCTGAATTATAATAACCAAATTCATTATTAACTATTTTTAAAGTTACTTTATTACGATAATTATATTTATTATTACTTTGGATTACATTAATATTAGGTACGTCTATATTATTTCTTTTTAATAAATCAGTTAATATATTAGTTTTGATTCTTAGTTCTTCATCCATTGATAAATGCATAAATTCACATCCACCACACCTATCATAATAAGGACATTTACTTTTAATTCTTATAGTTGAAGGACTTATAACATTTATTACCTTACCAACTATATACTTATCTTTTTCTTCTACTATTTCAATTTCTACTGTTTCTCCAATAACTGTGTTAGGTACAAAGACAATCTTTTTGTTTAAATAACCTATTCCTCTACCTTGATTATCATATTTTTCAATTTTTATATTCATAAAGTTTTTTTACTTCCTTTATAGTTAAACTACGATATTCACCGCTTTTTAATTTATCAACATTTAAAAATGCATATTCTACTCTTGTTAATTTATCAACTAAGTATCCTAAGTTTTCAAATACTTTCTTAATAATATGATTTCTTCCTTCAATAATAGTTATTTCAACTATAGCATAATTCTTAATGGCATCATTTTTCTTTAATTTAACTCTTGTTGGAACACATTTTCTACCATCAACATCAATTCCTTTTTCTAATTTTTTTAAATCAGCAATATCCATAAATTTATTTAATTTTGCAACATATTTCTTAGGAACTTTATTTTTAGGATGAGTTAAAATATTTGTTAGTTCTCCGTCATTAGTAAGTAGTAATAAACCAGTAGTATCATAGTCTAGTCTTCCAATGGGATAAATTCTTTTATCTGTATCGATTAAATCAACAACTGTTTTTCTTTTTTTATCATCTGATGCAGAGGAAATAACACCTCTTGGTTTATTTAATAAAAAATAAACATAATCTGCTTTATTTAAAGTTACTCCATTAACAACTATTAAATCTCCAAAACTAGCTTTAGTACCAAGTTTAGTAACCTTAACCCCATTTACATATACTTTTCCAGAATTTATTAATTCTTCAGCTTTTCTTCTTGAAGTAAAACCTGATTCAGCAATTATTTTTTGTAATCTTTCCACTTAGATCACTCCTTACTCATTTATTTTAGCAAAATCATCATAATAAATAAACTAAAATAAGAAATAAATTAAATCTATATTTTACATCCTTTGAGATTTAATATTTAAATTTAAACCATATACATATTCTATAAATTTATCAAGAAAACCAAACTTTAAATTCATATTATTTTGTTTTTCTTTATTATATATTTCTTTTAATATGTATAAAGCTGAATCATTATTTTCACAAATAATTTTTTCTATTTTATCATTATTAATTCCAAGATTGCTCTTCGTATGCATATTAAATAACTCAACTTTATCTAAACTTGTTATATTTCCAAGATACATTCTATTAATAAACTCTTCTCTTTCATTAGTTTTTGCTTCATCAATATCATTTAAATCATAATCACTTTCATCTAAATTTAATTTAAACATAATATCATTTTCTAACTCATGCCTCATCATTTCAAATGCCTTTATTATATAATCATCACTATAAAAAGCACCTTTTATAAATCTATTTTTAAATTGTCTTTTTAAATTCATTTTTTCATCTATTGAAATATCATTATATTTAAGTACATTATCATATAAAGCAATTTTATAAATAAACCAATTTATCCATACATCACATATTTTAAGAAAACCTAAATTTCCAATAGCAAAAAACACTTTAGGTGTTTTTTCAATACCATTCGCATTGCTACCAATTTTAGCTAAAAGTCCTTTTTCACATATACTCTCATAATTATATCTAGGTGTAAAATGATAATATGTTTTTTCCCTATCTAATGAATTTAAATCTACTAATTTCATAAAACACTAACCAAGTAGACAAATCTTGGTCTCTCTCTCCTTCCAATTTACAAGGATTAGTCTCAATCCCCTAACAAATACAAAGCAATTACCTTTATCATAAAATATTTTTTCAAAATCGTCTTATACACATATTTATTATATAGCTTATTAATAATAACAACAATAAATTATTAAAAATATATAAATAACTAATTTTTTAAATAATTAAATTCATTCCATTTAATTAAACCATCTTTCTGAAGTCTTCCAACAAGTATTCCTGGTAATATATTAACTCTTTTTGAAAAATCTTTTAAATTTTCTTCTGTAAATACGTTATTTTTTCTAATAAACTCATTATAACTTTTATCTGGTATTAAAATATTTCTAGCAAATTTATCTGCTTCTTTTTCAATATTATTTTCTTCTTTATTATCTAAATCAACAAATACTTCTTTTCTACTATGTTTAAGCAAATGACCTATTTCATGAAAAAAAGTAAACCAAATAATATCATCTTTTTTACCTCTATCACTTAGCATGATAATGGCTTTATTAGGATTAATCATATATGATACTCCATTAATATAAGTTTGAGGTAGTTCTGGTTCAAATATGAGTGATATACCACAACTAAATAAAATTTCCTTTAATTTATTAAATTGATTAATAAATGAATCATTTGCAAGTTTACGTAACTTAGATAAATTTTCATTTAATAATAAAATGTTAAATTTAGGATAACTTACTTTATTTGACTCAATTTCACCATATCTTAAATAACAGTATAATGCTTCATTAGAAAATTTATCATTACTTTTCTTTCTAAAGGCTAATTTCTTTTTTAATTCAGTATCAAAGGATAAAGAAGCAACTGAAAAAAATTTTCTTAAATTAATAACTTTTTGAAATGGATCATTAATTTTTTCTATCCAGTCCCAACCACGCTTAGCCATCTCATTATAAGGAATATTTTCTAAATATTTTTCTTCTTCTTTAACTTTAATAAAATCATTTTTTCTTTCTAAAACTTCCTGATAACTACTTTCTAAATTATTAAAAAAACTTGCAGAAATATTAAAAACATATTCAAATTTTAAAGCAGTTGTTGGTGTTATTGGTGCTTTACCCCTAACTATTTCATTAATTGTTTTTTTATTAATTCCAGTTTTATATGCTAAATCTAATTGACTCATTCCATTTGATTCTAATAGTTCTAAAATTGTTTCTCCTGGTGCTATGACATATTCATTATACACATTTAACTTACTCATAATGTTTAGACACCTCCATAATTTCTATTTCTTTTATTTTTCTTAAATCCTCTATTATTATATTATTATCTTTCTGTTTAAATATTAAGCGATATTGTAAAGTAATATTTATAGCAAAATAACCCATTAAATTACCTGTTAATTTATGTCTTCTAAATGGCAAAGATGATGGAATATCTTCTAAACATACCGCTGCTTTTAATTCATTAATTCTTCGTGGTAATTTATTAGCAACTTCTATATTATATCTTTTAACCAATTCATTATTATATGTTGGATCTTCACATAATCTTTGAAGTTTTTTAGTTTTGTATGTTAATTCCATTAAGTCTCCTTTCTCCATTCAACATAATTGGTTAATAATATAATAACATACTAAAAATAAAAGTCAATCGTTTTGATTAACTTAATAGGTAAATCATTTTTAAAAATTTGCGTTTTTTAAATTTTGTATTAATAAAATAAATAAACTAAAATAAATGAAGCAAGTATCCCAATAAAATCAGCAAATAATCCAACTGGAAGAGCATATCTATTTTTAACAATTTTAATACTACCAAAATAAAGTGCAATTACATAAAAAGTTGTATCACTTGATCCTTGAATTACACTTGCTAATGTACCCATAACTGAATCAGGTCCAAACTCTTTAAAAATATCAACCATTATAGCTAAAGTCGAATTACCAGATATACTTCTTAAAAAACACATAGGAATTATTTCACTTGATAAACTAAATCTTTTTAAAACATTATCTAAAAAAAAGAATGAATCAGTTATAATATTACTTTTAATTAAAATATTAATGGCAAATATCATAGCAACTAAATTAGGTATTATTTTAATAGTAGTTTTAAGTCCATCTAAAGCGCCAATTAAAAACTCATCATAAATGTCTACTTTTTTAATAAATCCGTAAATTATTATAAATAACACTATTAAAGGTAAAATAATTATGCTACTTATTCCCATTTTTTCTCCTTATAAAATAATCTAAAGTTAAGCCACCAATAGTTGATGCTGTTGTTGCCATTATACATAGTGGTAAAACTTTAGTTGGATCACTGGAACCAGTTGCTTTTCTTAAGGCTAGTATAGTAGTTGGAACAATTGTCACTCCACTCGTATTTAAAACTAAAAAAGTTATCATTGAAGTAGATGCACATTTTTTATCATCATTTAATTTTTGAAGTTCTTCCATTGCTTTTAAACCAAAAGGTGTTGCTGCAGATCCAAGTCCAGCCATATTAATGGCAATATTTGAAGCAATATATCCAAGTGCGGGATGTGATGTTGGAATTTTAGGAAATATCTTAGATAAAATAGGACTTAATAATTTTGCAATTTTATTAATTAAACCTGATTTTTCAGCAATAGCCATAAGTCCCATCCAAATTACAAGTAAAGGCATAATATTTAATATTAAATCTAAACAAGTATTACCTACCTCTATAATTTCATCATTAATAACACTTATATTTCCACTTATTAATCCATAAGTAATTCCTACAATTATAAATATTCCCCATATTATATTAATCATAATATTCCTTTTTAAATAACATCTTTATTAATTTTTGATACCACTTTAATTCTTTTTCTTTTTTAGGCTCTTTAATATAAATATTTTCCTTAAAGTATTCTTTACCATTTAAACTAACTGTTAAAGCTCCAACTATATTTGTTGCATTATTATCGTAATAATTTATAGTAGTTTTAATCTTACCGTATTCATCTTTACTTAAAGACATATAAAAATCTCTATCAATAAAAGTATTATCATAATCAGTCTTTATTCTACCTTTAGATACTATCTTATATTTTTTTAAAGTATTAAAATATTTTTCATATAAATCTTTATGATCGTTAAAGTCATTACCATCATTAAATGTTACTACTGTTAAATTAACATTATTTTTAGAAGCATTGGTAACTAAGGTTCTTTTAGCTTTTTTAGTATATCCTGTTTTGCCACCTGTACAATATTTATAACTTGTTAGTAATTTGTTCTTATTATGCCATATATACGATTTTAAATTAGTTTTAACTGTGATGTCTTTAGTACTTACTATTTTTTGATATTCTGGATTTTTAATAGCATAACTTGATAATAAAGCCATATCATATACAGTTGATGTATTAGCACTATCTTTTTCTTCTAATCCACTACTGTTAACAAAATTACTATGTTTCATTCCAATATTTTTAGCAAGTAAATTCATTAAATAAGCAAAATTTTCTGTTGAAGATGCTACTTGATAAGCAAGTTCTATGGCAGCATCATTCCCACTTCTTAGCATTAAACCATAAAGAAGTTCTCTAATTGTTATTTCTTCTCCAACAGATACATATATTCCACTTCCATATGATTTAAGAACACTGTCACTTATAGTTATTTTTTTATCTAAATTAATATTATTAATAACAACCATGCTAGTTAATATTTTAGTTATAGATGCAATTAAAGATTCTTTATTAATATTATTTCCTTCTAATACCCTATTATTATCAGTATCCATAACTATATAAGAAGAAGCACTTATAGCACCTACCCTTAAAGGAAAAATTATTATTATTAAAATTATTACTATTCTTTTCATATATTAGATTTTATGATTATTTAAAAAGAAAAATACATAAACATACTTCTTAAGTTTAGATTATATAATAGTAATAAATTAACATGAAATAGAATTCTCATTTCTTCTTATTTATGTTAAACTTGATATAGTTTTGTTATGATAATTTGTATTTAAAATGGATGGTGATGTTATGAATAATAAGAATGAATATAATGTATATATTGATGAGTCTGGTGATGAAGGAATAAACAAGGGCTCAAAATATTTTATTTTAACAGCAATTATTGTTAAAAAAGAAAAAGACTTAGAAATATCTAAATCAGTAGATTTAATTAAAGAAAACTTGGAAATGTCACAAAAGATTCAATTACATTGGAAGTTATTAAAAGGTATGCCAAATAAAAATATGATTATGGATATAGTAGGTGGATTAGATATAAAAATAATAAATATAATTATAGATACAAAATGTATTCAATTTATACCATCAAATAATATTTATAATTTTTTTAGTGGATATTTATATGAAAGAATTTGTTGGTATATGAATGAAAATAATGGAGTTGCTAATATAAATATAAGTTCCAGAGGAAATTTATCAAAGAAGAAACTTAATGAAGACTTAAATAATAAAAATCATAAGAAATTTAATATTGATACTAGTCGAATAAATCAAATAAAAATAATTCCAAATGAACGTAAAAAACTTTTACAATTAGCAGATTGTTGTTGCAGTGCACTATTTCAAGCTCTTAAATATAATAATGAATCTCATTTTAATTATATAAAAAGAATAAAGCATAGGCTATATTCTAAAAATAATAATGTGTTGAGTTATGGCTTAAAATTAGTTCCAAATGATAGTAATTCTATAGAATTAAAAAATTTAATTAGTTATTTAATAAAATAAAAAGTGAGCTTTCCCCTGACTGAAGGTTCCCACAAGGCAAGCTTGCTGGTGTGAATTAATCGCACCCTTCAGTAACTCAGCGAACTACTCACTCACTGACTAAATACTATCAAAAAAATAATATCTTGTCAATTGTATTGTATGAAGAAAATAAAAAAAGATACTAAAATATTTTTAAAACTATTAAAAATAATGTTACTATCATTATAGAAAGGTAATTAGATTATGAATAATATTATTTTATTAACTATTTGTTTTTTACCTTGTTTATTCTTTTTAATATATTTTTATAAAGAAGATAAGATTGAAAAAGAACCTTTTAGTTTGTTAATTATTCTATTTATTTGTGGGATTATTTCTTCTTGTTTAACGGTTATAATCTCTATGATTTTAAAAAGTAATATTAGCTTTATAAATTTATCTTATAGTGATTTAAATTTAATTCAAATTATTATCAAAGTTTTATTTGGAATAGTTTTAGTAGAAGAATTAATCAAATGGTTATTTGTTTATTTAATAAGTTGGAAAAATAAAAATTTTAATTACATATTTGATGCAATTGTTTATTGTGTATTCTTATCAATGGGATTTGCATTTTTGGAAAATATTATATATGTTCATTCATTTAATAATTATGAAATAAGAACGATGATTGTTAGAAGTTTAATATCAGTACCTAGTCATATTGTTTATAGCGCTAATATGGGATATTATCTTGGACTTGCAAAATATTATTTAATAAATAATGATATAAAAAGAGCCAAAAAATATAAAGTATTAAGTTTAGTTATTCCAATATATTTTCACTTAGTTTATGATTTATTATTGGTAAGTAAGAATGATTTTATATTTATGTTCTTTATCTTTTATAATCTTGTTACTTATTATATTACTTATACTAAAATTAAAAAATTATCTAGCATTAAAAAAAATATATCTTAATTTAGGATATATTTTTATTTAGGTAATCATCTATTAATTCTTGAATTCCTGAAACTGTTGCTAATTTGGATCTATCTATTCTAGTAGGCTCTAAAAAAACGCCATAATCTTCTAAGGTAGAAAATAATAAAATAAAAGCATATGAATCTAGTAAACCACTTTCAATTAAATTAATATCTTTTTCATAAACTAATTTATCTTCACATATTTCATATAGTATTTTATATAAATCTATTTTATTTTTCATAATTTACTTAAAGCCTTTCTATCTATTTTACCATTTAAATTAACTGGTAATTTATCTAAAATAACAATACTTTTAGGTATCATATAATTAAGTAACATTGTTTTTAATTTTTCTTTTATATAATTTGAATCTTTATTTTTACTTACTACAAATGCTTTTAGAGTTTTAACAATATTATTTTCATCATATTTAGCAATTACAGCACAATCTATTACGTCTTTTATTTGTAAAATATTATTTTCAATATCATGAAGTTCAATACGATATCCTTTGTATTTTATTTGACTATCTTTTCTTCCCGTAATATATAACATATTATTTTTTATATAACCTAAATCGCCTGTTTTATAACAATTTATTCCTTTTTCTTTATAAACATTATCAGTGGTAATATTTAAATAACCATCAAATACACTATTACCTTTTAACACTATTTCATTATTTATTATTTCGATATTTACAGCTAGATTATTAATATCGCCGACTGGCAAAATATCTTCATTTAGCATTTTTCTATTAATTCTTATGGCTGAAACTGCTGATGTTGCTTCGGTTGGTCCATAAGCATTAATAATATCGATATTTGGAAATAATAAATATAATTTTTTAACTAAATTAATTTCTAATTGTTCTCCACAAAAATAAATACATTTTAAATTAGGATAGTTTTGACCATTAAAGCTAGAATCTAATAAACATAATTTGATATATGTTGGAGTACAAACAATTAGATTAATATCTTTTAAAGTAATAAAAATATTAAAGTAGTTACATGAGCAACTGGTATTAGTTGCAAATAACGTATGACCATTACATAGTGAATAGTATAAGTCAGCAACACTTAAATCAAAACTAAAACTAGCAGTATTTAATACATTTATATTATGATAATCGGATAATGGATAAATATTACTAATCCAAGTAACAAAATTATCTAAATTATTATAGGATATTGGAACTCCTTTTGGCTCTCCGGTACTTCCTGATGTAAAAATAATATAAGAAGTATTATTTAAATTATCTTCTTCTTTAATGGGAGCATTACTTAAATCTGTTATTTTTGATATCTTAAGATTAGGAATGTTAATTTCATAATCAGTTAAAATTAAACTTGCATTAGTCATTTTTATAATAGAATTTATTCTTGATGTTGGCATGCATGTTCCAATAGGAATATAAGCTCTTTTAGCAAGTAAACAAGATAAAATTGAAATGATCATATTAATTTCTTTGTTACCATAAATAATAATTGGAGATGTTCCTTCATCTTTTAAGAATTTTGAATATTTGCTAGCGTTATTCCATAAATTTTCATAAGTTATACTTTCATTATCAACAGTATAAGCTACTCTATTAGGATACAACTTTACTATTTCTTTAATTTTATCTATTATCACATTTATTCACTTCTTATTTCATCTTTAGGAATTAAATCATAATCATACATTACTTCTGAATGATTATCTAAAATTAATTCTTTATATAACTCTTCATTTGTTAATCTATCAATTACAATACGATAAACTTTTGATATTCTAAAATATTTATTTTTTTCTTTTTTAAAATGATGATCTTCTTCAACTAATTTATATCGACAAGGGAATGCCTTTTTACTTCTAAGTTCACCGCAAAGTTCGCCACCATCTATCCATACAAGAATTTGAATATCTTGATCAGTATTATTTTTAAAACGATAGTCTAAGTTATTATAACAAACACTGGTTCCGGTACCAAAAGGTACTCTTCTTCGGTCATCAGGAAATAAAGCATCTGAATGATGATGAAGTTCAGTTACTTGTAAAGGACTATTTAAAACTAAATAATGAATCATGTTAGCCATTTGACATAATCCGCCACCAGTACCAGCATAAAACCCATCTCTTCCAATAACTAATCCTTCTTTATATCCTTTTTCTTTAGTTGGTTTTCCCACCATTTGCCAATATGAAAAAGTTTCTCCTGGATGAATAATTATTCCATTTATTTGATTACATGCTAGGCTAATATTTGTTACTTTATTTTCTTGAAGTTTAATATCTACTCCATATAATTTTCTTATCAATATTGAAGTATGACTTTTAACAATATTGGGTAATGGTTCTTTATTTTTAGTTTTTGCTATCTTTTCTTTACTTAATAAATCTTTTGTTTTTCTTAATAAAATTTCTTTTTGAACTGATATTTTATAGCATGTTGGACTTATATCGCAAAATAATTTTCTAGTCATAATCATATACTCCTACTCAAATTTCAAATTAATTATAACAAATTAATATTAAAAATGATATTATATAGGTAATTATGGTGAATATTTATGAAATATATAATTAAAAATATTAATGATTATAGTGATAATGAGATTGATAATTTTTATAGTAATATTTATATTGAAAAGAAAAAAAGAATTAATAATTTTAAGAATAAACTTAAGACAAGACAATCAGTTATTGGGGAACTTCTTTTAAGTAATTTATTAGATAAATATTATAATATCGACTATAATGAATTAGAATTCGAATTTAATAAAAATAATAAACCTTTTATTGTTAACAAAAATATATTTTATAATATAAGTCATTCTTCTAATTATGTTATAACTGTTGTTTCTGATAAAGAAATAGGTATTGATATTGAAAAAATTAGAGAAACTAATATTAAATCTATTAATTGTTTTGCTAGTAATAAAGAAAAAGAATATATTTTATTAGAAGATAATAATCTATTTAAACGATTATTTGAAATTTATACTTTAAAAGAAGCTTATATTAAAATGATGGGAAAAAATATATTTGATATTAAAAATGTTGAATTTACAATTAGTAACAATCATATTTATTGTAGTGATATAAATGTTAAATGTTATTCTTTTATGTATGATAACTATGTTATTTCAATATGTGAAAAGAACTGTTAGTTTATTTTAACAGTTCTTATTTATTTTTTCTTTTAATAAAAATTATTAGACAAGTAGTTCCAATTATAACTAAAACTCCTGCTCCGATTAGAAGTAAATTTACTTTATTACTTTTTTGGAAATTAACAACATTTTCATTTGTTTCTAAATATTTTTTATCTATTTCTTCATTAGTTAAGACATAATTAGATGTATGTGAAATATTGAATTCATAATAATCTTCAGTTAAAGTTATTCCTCTACTTATTAATCTAAATTTATTAGTTTTATCATTATAATAATAAACGTTTACTTTACTATCTAAAACTTTTTTAATATCATCATTATTTTTAATCTTAACTAAAGCATTTCCAGGTAATGAGCCATTATCAGGAAAATCTATTATAATTCCCTTTTTTACTATTTCATTAATGTTATTGTTAACTTCAGTTAAATAAACTTTAGTATTAACATCAATTGTTTTAGCTTCTTTAATATCATTTCCTTTAAAAATTAATTCATTATCATTATTGTTTATTTTAAGAGTTCTATTAGTTCCTTTTATAATGTTAAATAACTCACTATTTATAAAACTATTTTCATTTGAGTTTATAACAATTTCAGAATTTTTATCACTTTCATATAATTTGGATATAACAGTTGTATCAATATCTTCGTTATTATAGACAAGCTTTTTATTACTATTATTAGTTATTTCCAAATCAGAATTAAATACATATTTTAATGTTCCATTATTTCCATTATTTGTATATATTACGGTGTTATCATTGTTTATTAAAGTTAATGAAATTAGTATATATTTTCCTTCAGTAATATTAGAAGGAATTTCAAAATATGGATTATTATTTAAAGAAGCAGCATAAACAGTAAATGTATTGTTACTTCCTTTTAATTCTAATTTTAAATTAGTTAATTTTTCACTTGTTTGAATATCGAAATATACTTTATCTGATATATTGGCTTTATTAGTTTTTAAAGTGAAGCTATTTAATTTTATATTGGTTTTATTTTCAGAACTGATAACTAATTTTGAACTGAATGTATAGTTAAAATTACCATTTTGACCATAATGTTTAGTAAATGTTGTATAATCACTATTTAAACCAGTTAATAATAAATCTGTTACATTATAAGTATCTGAAAGAATATTCTTAGGAATTATAATGTAAGGATTATTATTTATTGAATAAATACTTGTTGTAAAGGTATATCCCTTTGTACTTTTAAAAGATACAGATGCACCAGTATTAGTTGTTCCTTGAGTTTGTAAATTAACATATATTTTTTCACCAGTTTTACCAGTAGTTGTTTTTAAATAAAAACTAGATAAAATTAAAATATTATCATTTATTGATGCATTTGAACTTGTAGCATTACTATCTGTTGCATTACTATCAGTCGCATTGCTATCAGTCGCGTTACTGTCAGTCGCGTTACAATCAGTCGCATTTGGATCAGTTGCAAATCCACTGGCATTAAATAGATAGCCTTGAATATTTTTAATTGCACCACTATTTAATTTATAACCTATAAATATACCTACAGAGAATATAATAATTCCACCTATGACTAGTTCTAATATTTTATCTTTTTTCATTTTCAAACTCCTCTACTTTACAATTTAATTATATTGTTTTTATTTCTTTTTTACAAGTTAATTTGTCAGCATTTAAACTTATGTATAAAACTCCCATTAATAGCCAAAATATTGGACTAACTATTACAACTGAAAGATTAAAAAAATCTTGAATTAGATAACAAATAAAAGCAAGTAACAATATTTTAGAATAATTATTCATTTCTTTTAATCCTTTTTTTAATAATGAAAACATTAATAATAAATAATTAGAAAGACCAATTACTCCTAAATTTATTAAAGTTGTTAAATAAACATTGGCTGCTGTATCATTAATTGTTAAAGGACCAATTGCTTTAATATCTTCAGTATACTTTGCCATAAATCTTAATGCAAAGGTATCCGGTCCTGTTCCTATTAAAGGATAATCTTTAACTAACTTTAAAGTTCTTTTCCATAAGAATATTCTGTATGTTCCAAATTCATCGTCAAAATTTAAATGTAATAATTCATGAATTTCATATAAAAACCCACTACTAAAATTTATATTATATATAATAATTATTCCAAATATTCCACAAATAGATATTAAGATAAAATAATATTTAATTATCTTTTTATCATTTAAAATGTTGTAGTTAGTATTTTTTAAAACCTTTGATAAATAAATTAAAATAAAAATAACAATTAAATACAATACAACAATATAATTAAATTTAAAATAAAGTCCTAGTTTATTAATGTCGTAATGATACTCGGGATTTAATATAATATTTGTGCAGTATGCCATCAATATTAGTGATAATATGATAAGAAATTTACTTAATCTTTGGTTATTTTTGATAATTAAAGGAAAAGTTAAAATAAGCATTATTAATAAGGCAAGTTTACCACTTTGAACATTTATAATACCTAAAATAAAGAATGATAAAAATATTGATGTTAAATGAATAATATTTTCTTTTTTACTATTATCTTTAAGAAAAAGATATGATGAAATAGATACTGGTATTAAGATGCAATAAAGTGCTGATATAAAATCAATATTACCTATTGTTCCCATAAAACTTACATTATGGGTTCCAATCCCATTATGATACATATTTAATGGATTAAAGCCAATATATTGAAGCACACATATTCCATTATGAATTATTGATAAAAGCGAAAAATATAAAATATATTTTCTTTTAAATTTACCAAATAAAGTTATGCTTAAAAAAGATAGGATATAGAGAGAAGTCATTATTAATCCTTCTCCTCTACCAACTCCTATAAGTAAATTATAGTCTTTTAAATAGGGAGACAATAAGCAAGATAAAATATTAATAATTAATAATGAAATGGCAAATAATTGTACTTTAGATAATTTATAATTTTTAAAATAATTAACTTTTTTAAAGATATAAAAATATAATAACGTTACTAAGTTTAGAGTTAAATATGTCATTCCAATAATTAAATATGAATACCATTTACATTCTAAAATATGAAAAAATCCGTCTTTATTAACTATAAAAGGAAATATTAACAAGATTATAAAAATATAAATATCAGCGTATGTCTCTAAAATATTTTTTAGTTTTTGATAATTAGTTTTCATTAATCACTTACTTTCTTTCTGACAATTAGGACAGTAATAAGTACTTCTTCCACCAATTCGGTCTTTTAATATTAAACTATTGCATATTTTACAATTCATATTATCTCTTTTATGAACATATAATTTGTCTTGATAATGTCCTGTTACTCCTAAACTTGAAGTATAACTTTTAATAGTTGTTCCACCATCAATAATCGCGTTGGTTAAAATTTCTTTAGATGAAGAAATTATATTATCACATTCATTTTTAGTAATATCTTTTCCTTTTTTAAATGGATTTATTTTACTTAAAAATAATACTTCATTAGCATAAATATTTCCAAGTCCAGCAATAATACTTTGATCTAATAATAATTCTTTAATTGGTAAATTACTTTTATTAAATTTAGATAATAAATAATCACTATTAATATTTTTATCAAATGGTTCAAGTCCTAGTTTATTTAATCCCTTACACTTAGATAAGTCATCAGTTAAAAACATACGACCAAACTTTCTAGTATCATGATACCTTAAAGAAATATTATTATCTAAAATAAATATTACATGTTCATGTTTGCTTATTTCATCATTAATATTTTTTATGTAATACTTTCCTTCCATTCTAAGATGTGATACTAAATAAAGATTATCTATTTTAAATATTAAATATTTTCCATAAGTTGTTATATCTAATATTGTTTTATTAATTAAATTATCAAAACTTAAACTACCATCTTCTATAATATTTTGATATCTAATCTGATAACTTGTTATTTTCTTACCAATTATTTTTTCTTTTAATACTTTAGCAACAGTTCTAACTTCTGGTAACTCAGGCATAATTACACTTCCTAACCTCATGATTATTTTATAATAAAGAATAGAAAAAAACTACTCGTTTATTTAAGATTTTTATAAACTTAATTTATAAGGATTATCTTTTTCGCCAGTTCCCCCAGTAATCAAGACATTAGATTTAAGATAAACTGATGGATAAACATTACTAGCATAGCATACATCACTTTGATTAACTGCACCTTGTCCATGAATAAAGAATAAACCACCTGGTGTAGTAGAATAAATTGACAATGTGCTATACCAAGATGTTTTAGCAAGCCAATTATTTATTTTACATAATCCATTTGAATAATCAAAAATACCATTTATATAAGTTATACCAGCTCTCAAATTTTTGTGACAATCTTCATTGGTTGATGCATATCCATAGTCACTTGCATAGATTAATCCGACTTTTCCGGTCCAAGTAGTTGCTCTACTATTTTGATATGTTGTTGTTCCTCTTTCTGCAATATATTGTGAATGTAAGGGTATAGAATAAGGTTCTGGACCTGTATATCCATTTCCCCCGACATTCCATACAGAAGTACTTATCATATCTTGATATTTTTGTTTAATTGTTTTGGTATAATCAAACATTTCAGTTTTACTATAAACAACCTTTATATTTGTTGAATCCCAATATGAATTATACCAAAGTTTATTAGTAGCTAAACTTGTATTTAAATAATCTTCATTTAATTCTTGCATCAAATCGGCTTCTGTCCAGTCATTAATTCCATAATCATTATTTCCAGTGGCATCCCATGAATATCTGCCCAATGATTCATTTCTAACTATTTTAATATTTTTTGACATAATTCCCTCAGAATTCTTTACATTAAAGATACCTACTATTCTCCATAGTTCTCCTGTGTTACCAAATTCAACATAATTATTAGGCGTTGCTCCAGTATATCTTACATTTTTATCTGATGTATCATCTATTAATAAACCATTAATATTATTTGTATCCTTTTGTTGTAATATAGTTAAATATTCTACTGTATTTATTCCTGTATGTTCAAAATTAACTATTATTTTATCTGGTAAATTCTTAATATTATCAACTGCATATGACCAAGAATTAGATACATAATTACAATTAAAAGTTACAGTAGTATCTGCTAATTCAGCATTATTTTTATACGCTTTTGATGTTGATGTATAAAAACATGTCGTTGGTAAATCACTAACTTCTTTACCATCTACATACGCTATTATATCTATATCTTGATTAATACTTATTACATCTTTTATTTGTCCTATTAAATCTAAATCATTCCAACTATATCCTGCATTTAAACTAAGTTTTATATAGTAATCATTACTGCTTTTATTTTGAGTCAATATTCTTATACTATTACTTTTATTAATATCTAAACTACCATTTATATTAGTATCTTCTTTTTCTTTATATACTAATAAATCTTTAGGTATATCTTTACTTGTACTAGTACAATCCTGATCATTACATAATTCATAAATTATTTCATATTTAATGTTTACTTTATTTAAATTAGTAAGAATTATATCAAATTGTTCCAATTTACCTGCTTGTAAATGAAGTACTCTATCATCACTTGTTCCACTATTTGTAGTCATGTTAAAAGATAAATCATTTACTTTAATATTGGCTACCTTTTTATTACTACCACCTGTAAACATTGACAAAGAATAACCTATCGTAAAAATAAATAACATAGCAATAGTCATTATAGATAATATTCTGGTTTGTTTATTTTCTTTTATTAAATTAAAAAATTTGGTAAGTTTTTTCATGCTTCATGCACTCCTATTCTTACCAAATCATACCACTAAACACCCCCCCGTCAATTTACATTTTGATATTACACGTATTTTACATTTACTTTACATCTGTTGAACCAAAACCACTTGTTCTAATTCCTTCTGCATCATCATCATCTGTAACTAAATATTTTTGAAATATAGCTTGACCAATAACATCTCCCTTATGAATAACTAAATCTTCATCTTTAAAATTCCAAAATTGAAAATAAAAATGTCCATCATTAGTCTCATTATTATAGTAATCATGATCTACTACTCCAATCGAATTAGGTAAAATAAATCCTTTTTTAGGTCCACTACTTCTATTAACAAGCATTAACCATTCATCTTCCATAAAATAAGCTTTTATTCCTGTCGGAACAAGTACTGGTTTAACACCAGGCTTATAAGGTGGAATAACCATATCTTCAGCAGCTTCAACATCATATCCAGCAGAATACCTTGTCTTTCTGACTGGTAAATGAATATCTTTGTTTTCCCAACCCTTAGCTATTTCAAATCCTCTTTGTTTCATTCTTTACTCCTCTTCATATAACACGACTTTACCACTTTTAAGTGATTTTGTAACATCTATTGCTCTTTGATTAGAAGATCCCATATATTTAAGTCTTGGATCTTTAAGTTCTTCTACGAACCTTCCATCAACAATAACATCAACATATTTAATACCATCTTGTTTACTCAAATAATCTTCAAAATTATACCCACTCCAAGACCATATTGTCTTATTAGGTAATTCTTTCTTAAATTTTTTAACTAACTTAGTAGTTCCTTCAATATTGTTAGGATGCCAAGGCTCACCTCCTAATATAGATAAGCCTTTAATATGATCCATTTTACATAAATTTATTACTTCATCAATTACACTATCATCAAATTCCTTGCCACCATCAAAATCCCAAGTATCTTGATTAAAACAATTTTTACAATGAAAGGCACACCCTTGAAAAAATATTGATACCCTAACTCCTGGTCCATTAGCAATATCCATTTTTCTTATTTTATTATAGCGCATATTTACGCCTCTTTATTATCTAAATGAACTACTCTTTCTTTAATTTCTTGAGTTCTTCCTTTATTCCAAAAATTAGTACCGATATAACCACAAGTTCTTCTAGCAACATTTAACTTATCATGATCCCTATTACCACAATTTGGACAGTACCATTCTAATTTTTCATCTAAAAGAATTTCACCAGTATACCCACAAGCCTGACAATAATCACTTTTAGTGTTTAATTCTGCATACATGATATTATTATAAATATATTTTATAACTTCCATTACTGCATCTAAATTATTAGTTAAATTAGCTGTTTCTACGTAACTAATTGCTCCACCTGGAGATAATTTTTGGAATTCACTTTCAAGTTGTAATTTACTAAATGCATCTATTTCTTCAAATACAGGTACATGATAAGAATTAGTAATATAATTTCTATCAGTAATTCCCTTAATAACTCCAAATCTTTCCCTTAAACATTTAGCAAATTTATAAGTTGTAGATTCAATTGGAGTTCCATACACAGAATAATCTATATTTTCCTCTGCTTTCCACTCGTTACATTTATCTACCATATGTTTCATTACTTCTAAGCCAAAATCTTTACCTTTACCTCCATCAGTATGACTCTTTCCTGTCATATATTTAACGCACTCATAAAGTCCAGCATATCCAAGTGAAATAGTAGAGTATCCACCATGTAATAATTCATGAATAGATTCTCCCTTACCAAGTCTTGCAAGTGCTCCATGTTGCCATAAAATAGGTGCAACATCACTTGTTGCTTTAGATAATCTCTTATGTCTTATTTGTAACGCTCTATGACATAGTTCTAATCTCTCATCGAAGATTTTCCAGAAATTATCCATATCTTTATCACTAGATAAAGCAACATCAACTAAATTAATTGTAACAACACCTTGATTAAATCTACCATAATATTTTGGTTTACCATCTTTATCAACATAAGGAGTTAAGAAAGAACGACATCCCATACAAGGATAACACTGTCCATTACCATTTTTATCAATTTTATTTTCTTTCATAATCTTTTCAGAAATATAATCAGGAACCATTCTCTTAGCAGTACATTCAGCAGCTAGCTTAGTTAAATAATAATATTTTCCATCTTCTTTAATATTATCTTCCTCAAGAACATATAAAAGTTTAGGAAATGCTGGAGTAATATATACCCCTTTTTCATTCTTCATTCCAAGAATTCTTTGTTTTAATACCTCTTCAATAAGCATGGCAAGCTCTTCTTTATATTCATCTGTTTCCCCTAAATACATACATACACTTAAAAATGGTGCTTGTCCATTAGTTGTAGTCATAGAATTAATTTGATATTGAAAAGTTTGAACTCCATCAGTAATCTCTTTAGCTAAATCTTCACTAACAAACTGTTTAATTTGTTCTTTATTTAATCCTCTTGCTTTATATTTCTTTTCATATATTTCTTTACTTGCTCTAACAAATGGTGCTAGATGAGTAAGTGTAATTGTACATCCACCATATTGACTAGAACTAACCGCAGTAATAATTTGAGTAGCAATAGTCATAGCTGTTAAAAATCTATGTGGTTTTTCAATCATAACTCCATTAATATTTGTACCATTTTGAAGCATATCTTCTAAATTAATTAAATCACAATTATGTAATGCATTTTGTGCAAAATAATCAGCATCATGAAAATGAATAATACCATCATCATGAGCTTGTACTATATCCTCAGGAAGTAAAAATCTTCTTGTAATATCAGTTGATGTAATACCAGCTAAATAATCTCTTTGAGTAGTAACAATTTTCGCATTCTTATTTGAGTTTTCCGTATTCCAATATTCACTTTCTCCATCAATTAACTCTTTAATAGCTAAATCAGTCGTATTACTTCTTCTTACTAATTCTCTAGTATATCTATAAGTTATATATTTCTTAGCAAGTTCATACTTTCCTTGAGCCATTAACTTCATTTCAATAATATCTTGAATATCTTCAACTAATATTCTTTTTTTGCCTAATTTTTCAATATATTTAATTATATTTTTAATTTGAGTAGAAGACGCTTGCTCTTCCTCTTCAACCTCATTATTTGCTTTTAAAATCGCATTTTCAACCTTTTCTGGACACCAATCAACCATATGTCCATCTCTTTTAATTACCTTCATAATTTCTACCTCTTTCTTACATTAACTAAAAAAAGTATAGCACAAGTAAATAATCAAATTTGGTGCAATTGCACCAATTAATTAAATATGTTAAAATTTTTACAAAGAGGTGTAAACATGAACGAATTATTTAAAAACATCCCCGAAAGAATCCAAAATAAAATATTAGAATTATTAAAATCATCTACATATAAATTTTCAACCAACACTATAATTCCCAAAGATATTTTTTATTCTAAATCTATTTTAATTGTATTAGAAGGAATGATAGAAATAAATAAAATAGATTATAATGATAACGAAACAACAATTGACTTACTAACAAATAATGATATTATAACCTCATTTACTACTCCTTTTTTAGACAATGATTATAATCTATATTCAAAACAACAAACAAAAATATTAATTCTCGACTTTAATTTTATAATATCAAATGATATTAGTAATAAATTTTACAATCAATTACTTAAAAATCTTCTTAATATATTAAGTGAAAAAATGATTAATATAAATAATCGTATGGAAATAATGTCTAATAAAACTATTCGTAATAAATTATTAACATTCTTTAAACAATTATATAAAAAATATAATCGTGACATCATCTATCTTCCCTTTAATTTTACCACTCTTGCTAATTATTTATGTGTTGATAGATCCTCAATGAACCGTGAGCTTAAACATATGAAAGATGAAAATCTAATAGAAATTAAAGGTAAAAGAATAAAATTAAACTACTATATAAACTAATTTTAATTATTCACTCTCTTATTTTTTTTACATAAACTACTTTAGGAGGAATAAAGTGAAAAAATTATATTATATATTAACTGGTTTAATTATTATAATTACATTTATCTTAATTTATACATTTAATAATGAAAATAAAAATAATGCAATAACTACCATCAAAGTAGCAGAGGTAACTCATTCAGCGTTCTATACTCCATTTTATGTTGCTATAAAAAATAATTATTTTAAAGATAATAATATTGATATTGATTTAATATTAACAAGTGGTGCTAATAATGTTATAGCAGCTGTCTTATCAAAGGATGTAGATATCGGTTTATGTGGACCCGAAGCAACAATTTATGTTTATAATGAAGGTGAAAAAGATTATATAAAAACATTTGCTGGTTTAACTAAAAGAGATGGACAGTTTATTGTATCAAGAACAAAAATAGATAATTTTAAACTAGAAGATTTAATTGGAAAAGAAGTGCTTGCTGGTCGTCCTGGTGGAATGCCTATTTTTAATTTTTATAATGCTCTAAAAAATGAAAATATTAAAGGAGTAAACACTAATGATACTGTTGATTTTGCTAATCTAACTAGTGCATTTTTATCAGGAACCGGTGATTTTGTTAACTTGTTTGAACCTAACGCTACTAAACTAGAAAAAATGAATAAAGGATATGTTGTTGCATCAGTTGGTATGTATGCTGGTGAAGTACCATATACTGCCTTTAATGCTAGAACAAGCTATATTGAAAACAACAAAGAATTAATAAATAATTTTAAAGATGCTATTAATAAAGGTTTAGAATTTACTAAAAATAATAATTCCAAAGATATAGCTAAAATAATAATTGATTTATTTCCAGATACATCTATAGAAGATCTAGCAACTATAATAGAAAGATATAAAAATGCTGATTCATGGTTAGATAATACATTTATAACTGAAAAAATGTTTAAAAATTTAGAAGATATGATGATTGATTCTAAACTATTAACTAAGTATGTTCCCTATAAAGATTTAATTATAAATGAATAAATTATTAGAACTTAAAAATATTTCTAAAACTTTTAATACTTTAAATGGAGAAATACATGCAATTGAGGATATTTCTTTTGATGTTTATAAAGGAGAATTTATAGGAATAGTAGGTTCTAGTGGCTGTGGTAAATCTACTCTTCTAAATATAATTGATGAATTAGATAAAAATTATAATGGAACTATTATTAAAGATAATCTTAAAATGTCTTATATGCTTCAATCTGATGCCTTACTTCCTTGGTTAAGTGTTTTAGATAATGCTTGTTTAGGTTTAAAATTAGAAAAAAATTTAACCAAAGATAATATCGAGTATGTTAAAGAATTAATAAAAAAATTTGGTTTAGAATCATTTATGAATCAAAAACCAAACAATTTATCTGGGGGTATGAAGCAACGAGTTGCTCTAATCAGGACACTTGCAACTAAACCAGATTTAATCCTTTTAGATGAGCCATTATCAGCCTTAGATTATGTAACTAGATTAACCATAACAGATGAAATTTATTCTATTTTAAAAGAAATGAATGTAACAGTAATATTGATAAGTCACGATATTGCTGAATGCGTATCATTTTGTAATCGTATTGTTGTCCTATCTAAAAGACCAGCCATAATTAAAAATATTTATAATATTAATTTAGAAAAAAATCTCATTCCATCCCTAAATAGAAAAGATAAAAATTTCTATACATATTATGATTTAATATGGGGTGATTTAGATAAATGAGTAATAATCAAATAAAATATTTAAAAAAAATAAAAAGAAAGAAAATAATTATTTCTATCATTCAAATTATGTTGCTAGTTTTATTTATATTAATATGGGAATTATTAAGTAGTAAAGAAATAATAAATAGTTTTATATTTTCTTCTCCAAGTAAAATAGTTAAATGTATAATTGATTTATATAAAAATAATAATTTATTCTATCACCTATATATAACTTTAAAAGAAGTTTTAATATCTTTTATATTAGGTACTGCCATTGGTTTTATAGGTGCAATTATATTTTATTATGTTGATATTTTAAAAAAAATATTTGATCCCTACTTAAATTTATTAAATAGTTTACCAAAAGTATCATTAGGTCCTCTATTAATTATATGGTTAGGAGCAAATAACAAATCAATTATCGTAATGAGTTTACTTATCAACACTATTGTAACTTTAATAACTATTTATAATGGTTTAATAAATACGGATGAATATAAAATAAAAATGTTTAAAACATTTAAAGCTAATAAATTACAAACTTTATTATATTTAATACTACCAGCTAATAAAGAAACAATAATTTCAAGTATTAAATTAAATATATCCATGAGTCTAATAGGTGTAATCATGGGAGAATTTCTTGTAAGTAAAGCCGGAATTGGTTATTTAATTCTTTATGGAACTCAAGTATTTAATTTAAACCTAGTAATGTCTGGTA
Source organism: uncultured Bacilli bacterium (assembly GCA_934090795.1). GTDB lineage: Bacteria > Bacillota_I > Bacilli_A > RF39 > UBA660 > CAG-533. Next base: position 83,723 of record CAKOJQ010000002.1, on the reverse strand, counting down.
TAATTTTAATAATGATAATGTCATTTATTATCTATGAAATAATTAGTATCATTGAAAAAAGAGCTTAAAATATAAGGGCTGATAAGAAAATTTCTTACCGGTCCTTTTTTATTATGATTAATTAAACAGCTCTTTCACTATTAAATCTTTTGATTGTAAATTATTATTTTTACCTAATAATAGATTTTCATAAAACTTAATTAAATAACTATTATCTTCCCTAACATTTTTTTCATTATTAAAATAATTGCTTCTTACTAATGCATTTCTAAAATAAACTGATTTATCTTTAAATAAAGTATTATCAACTTGATATCCTAAACTAATCAAATATTTTATGATAAATATAGCTGTTGTTCTAGTATTACCTTCTCTAAATGGATGAGTTTGCCATATTCTTGAGGAAAAGTCTGCAATATTATTAATAACCTCAACAATATTCATTTCTTTATAATTCTTAACTCTTTCTAAAGAAATATCATATTCTAGTGATTCTTTTAAAGTTTTACAATCGCCATACAAAGCTGAATCATTATTAAGTATTAATTCGTGTTTTGAAAAATCTATTTTTCTAAATTGTCCAGCAAAATCGTATATATCTTTAAACAAATATCCATGAATATATTTTAGAAAATCCACTGATAATACAAACTTTTCATCTTCTAAAAGTTGCACTATTCTTGTTGATACTAAATCACATTCTAATTCATTATGATTTATATCATTTATTTTTTCTTTTTCAATATAATACTTTTTTAATTCGTATTCAACTTCATAATTAGTTTTTTCACCATTTATATTTTCTTCTACTAATTTCTTTAAATACTTTGAAGGTTTTAAACTATCTACGTCTTGAAGACCAATAGCAGCATCCCATTGTAATTGTTTTACATAATTTTGAGAGCGTTTTTCTTCTATATAATTATTAACACTTGAATCTAATTCTTTTTCAGACATAGTTAAACCTCCTATTATTTTTCTATTTCAGAATCAACACGAGTAAATATTAATTCAGCAGCTGTATGTCCCATAATGCATTTTATTTTGAACAGTTTTAAAGAAATCGATAGATAATTTATTTTTAGGATCATAATCAATACTTGTTGCATATATGTCTAATACTTTTCTCCAAAATATTTTTTCAGAAGATCTAATATCACGAATTCTAGCAAGTAATTCTTCAAAGTATGGACTTTTCCCATTATTCTTTAGTCTTTCATCATTTAAAGTAAATCCTTTAATCATATACTCTTTTAATACTCTAGTAGCCCATATTCTAAATTCAGTAGCCTTTTTAGAATTTATCCTATATCCAACAGCAATAATTGCATCTAAATTATAGTGTGAAACATTATAATTTTTACCATCTTTGGCAGTTGTCAAAAAATCTTTGACAACTGAATTTTTATCAAGTTCTTCTTCTTTAAATATATTATTTATATGATAACTAATGTTTTGCTTTGAAGTTCCATAAAGATTAGCTATTACATCCTGACTCATCCAAATATCTTCATTTTCAATACTAACATCAACTTTAACATTTCCATCTTTTGATACATATATAATCATATTATTTTTCATAAATCAACCACCCTTCCCATATTATTTTCATTTCCTGCTTCTTTTCCATTTTCTAAAATATTACTAATAAATTCTTTCATTGTACAACCATATGTAGGATTAGTATATTCATAAATATGCAAACAATTTAGTATTTCTTCATTTATGACATTTCTTTGTTTATTATATTCAATATGTTTATTTCTTTGATAATTAATAGCATCTTGATATGTTTCAAATTCATATATTCCTCTATTTTTAAAATCAGAATGTTCAAAATAATAGTACTTTCCATCTTTTTCAAACACTAAATATGTATGCATTGAATATGAATTATTAAAAGGAAGCTCAAACATTATATAAAATGTTTTAAAATTGTAGTTATGATTATTAAACCAATCTCTTTCTAATTCAACTTGGTCAAAGCAATGTCCATATCTAACTTTAATTAATCTTTCAGGACTAGATAAACGCCAATTTGTTTGACACCCTTGTTGAAATTCTTGATTATTCCAAGGGCCATATATTTTTTCATTATCATCAACAAATCCATATTTTATATTTTCATCCATATATTTTAATAATTGTTCTGGTGTTTTAATATCATTATATTTCATTAGTATTCTCCCAAGTAAATAGTATCAAATTTATACATAAAAGTCTTTAATTTTAAATAAATAATTATAATAAAATTTAGTATTTAAAACAATTAATGCATTATAAATATCAACAATTCTAAAACATTATAATGCATATCAATTCCTTATAAATATATAATTATTTTCTAGCTATAATAACAACTTTCAAGTTAATGACATTATCTACACGTTTTATTCACATATATAAGTTGTTAAGTTTTTCTTAACAACTGAATTATAAATTATTTTGTTTTCATCAGCTAAACATTTCATAGTATATGTCCACAATATAAACTCTACTTACACATATTACTTTTAAAATTTAAATTATAATCACCAATATAAATATCTTTATTACCTTCTATCGTATTACATTTAATTAATGTAATATTCTTATCTTTGTTTTTAAATATAATTGTTCCACCATCTTTTAAAATAGATTGCTTATTCAATAGGTTTGTAATATTTTCAATTGACTTATCCACTGACTCAGTACTATTAATTATATATTTTCTTAAAGATGTCTGATTTTTATTTTCAACAATAAATAATTCACTAATGTTTTCTGCTAAATAGATAGTTCTATTATCTAATTTTAAATATTTTTTAAATTTAATATTTTCATCATTATCTTCCGAAGATACTTTTAAATCAATATCTAAACCATTAGTATTATAAGGTCCTCCTTGTTCAAACTTAATATATTTAGAATCAATATTAGCTTTTTCTAAAAATTCTTCTTGTTTTGATTCACTATTATCAATTAAGTTAACTACAATAATATTATTTTCTTCATCTAAATAAAAAGCACCTAAATTAGATCTATCTACACTACTATCTCCAAAATAATCTCCAACCGCGCTATAAGTATCTTGTAAATTTGTTGGTTTTTGTACATTCTTATTATCACAACCAAAAGTAACTAATGTTAAAATAAAACATAAAATTAAAATTCTTATTTTTTTCATTTAATATCCTTTCTATAATTCTTAGCACTACTAAATTACAACATAAGCATAACATATAATTAAAAATATCCCAATATTATTTACTAGGATATTTTTTTATTTTAACTCTTTTATTTAATTTCATTTCTTCTTTTGCTCTACTATCATTAGATTTAATATACTCTTCATAATTTTCACTATCATAAATAATAAACCAATCCACATTACAATAAACTTCATCATAATCAGTAATATCAATCATTTTAAATTTATCAATAGCATTGTTTTCTTCAGCCTTTATATATCTTAAAGCATTAATTATTTTATTCATTTGATTAATATAATTTTCATCATAAATATTATTTTTAGAATAATAAAACACACTGCTTCTTTCATCTTGATAATAATATAATCCTTGCCCATAAGTAAACGGATAATTACCTTTTATTAAATATTGTACATTTTTAGAATCTGTATATTCAACTTTTTCAATTGGTTGTGGTAATTTATCTAAAAAGATTCTATTACTTCCTAACCTACCATCATAATTCCCACTTGATAAATCACAACTTCTTGTTATTAAACAAGGATACTCCTTGATACCTTTAATTTCTTTATCAAAATTAGTAACTCCAATTGTTACATTTTTTATACAATTACTTATTCCTTCTAGTTGACATGATGTTCTTATTATATCTTCAGCAAATTGTTTATATATTTCAAGAAAATCTACTTCCTTTATTTTTTTAGCTATTTCAATATTATCCAAACACAATAAATTACCATTTCTCCAAAGCCAGCTATGTGCTAATAATTCGTTATCTTTTTTAATAACCAAAATTCTTCCATTATTACTTAATAATGCATGTTTTAAACAAGAATATCCATTTCCTAAAACAGTAAAACAACAATCTGTTTGATTACCGATAGATAGTACTTCCATATCATCAAGTTTAAGTATTTCATAAGAATAATTATTTTTTATTCCAGTTATTCTAGGAATTGTTGAACAAACTCTATTTAGCATTTGATCGTGTAATTTTAAGGTTTCATTTACAATATTATTTTTACAACCAATTATTTTAAATAGTCCATCTAAACGATAATACTTAGGTGGCAATACTATTTCATCACTTTTTAAATAATCCAATATTGTTTTTAATGACTTATCTTTATTATTTAAAACTATCATATCCCATTCATTAAATATTCTTGGAAAATATTTATATAAATCATTATCCTTATTTTCTAGCATTGTTCTTATCTTATTATAATTTTTATCATCAAATAATAAATTCATTATTTTCCTATTTAATACAGGATTACCTTGTTTATCCATTTTAATATGTTTAACATCTACATTGCCTACTAAATGTTCTAATGTCGCAATTGAATCATCTATACTTAATATTACTTCTGTATTATGAAATCCAACTAATAACATTAATTTTAAAATTAATTGTTTATAACTACTATAATACGTTCCCTGCTTTTCATATTTTTGGCATAATTTTCTATGGTCTTTTACATTATAATTATTTAATTGTTCAACAGTAAAGCCATATGCTTTAAATTCTATCTTACCTAATCTTTCAATCATAGCAATATCTTCAATGCAAGATAATTCAAATAAAATAGCCATAGATTTTCCCATAACAATTGTATAAAATAATTTTTCTATTTCTCTAAAGTTATCATCAGTTACATCAATTATAATATTTTGATTTTTTAAAAACATTATAAAATTTGCTATATATTGTTTATAATTTTCATCATTTTTAGTTATTGTATGATTATGAAATTTTTCTTTTAGTTCACTTAAATTTTTAATGTATTTTTCAGAAAATATCAAAGTATTACTATCTATCTTATCAATATTACCATTAGTAACTATATTACTTCTATACTTTAATTCAACATATTTTAAAGCTAGTAATGGTAATTTAGAATAATTATTAAATTTATATAAGTTTATATTAAAAAGTTCTTCAATAACATTCACATTATATGTATCAATTATTTTTTTAAAATCTTCATTAAATATATTTTTTATAGAACAATATAAAATCCAATCACTTAAAGTTAAAGACTTAAATAATTCTTTATTTTTGTTATATAAAGCAACAATTATATTTGGTCGTAAATAGGAAAGAATCTTTTTTAAATCATGTTTTATTATTATATTTTCCAAAAAATTGCATAATAATATTTCTTGTTTTTCTTCATCTGTTTCACTTAAATAATCATTTAAATAATATTCTTCATAATTAGCAAAAGCATTATTGATACTATCATAATGTTCATTTATAAATCTTTTATATTGATCAATATCATCAATATTATTAAGAAATGTTAATAACTCATTTGAATTAAATTTATTTATTTTATTTTTATATTTTTCTAATAATAATTCAATAAATTCTTTATTATAAACTTTTTGTTGTACTGCTTTAATGTTTATATCTTCAATATACATATCTTCATAACAACATCTATTATGAAAACTTAAACCATCAATAAAATTTCGATTGTTTGACTCTAATAATTCATTATAAAAATCTTTATAAAAATCAATATAATCTTCATGGGTAAATCCATGAAAAAGACCTATAGAATTTTGACTTAATACTTTTTTAAAGATTTCATCATCTATATCTTTTAAAGCTTTTATTACTTTCAAAGAAAAAAAGTAAGATAAAGAATTAGGGCCAAAAAACCTATATAAAAATATTTCTTCATCTTGTTCTCTTATATAATCAATATTTTCTTGTAAAAATATTATTTGTTTATCTTCTGGTAATTTACTAATAACAAAATATACAGAAAAAGGATTCATACTTCTAACATCATTGATATTACCTTTTAAATAATCATCACATTCTTTTAATGCCATATCTTCTTTTTTATTTGTCAAACTAAGTTGTGTTAAATTACTATTAATACTTTTTAACAACATTTCAAATTGGTCATTTGTTAATTCTGGCATAATAGATTCCCCTTTCTATTATTTTTATAAATTTTTAAAATCCAATCTTAAAATTTTTGAAGATGATTTTGAACTACAATTGCATAAATCTTTTAATTTTGTTATAGCCTGATTTTTTGTTAATTCATAAACTCTATCACAATATTCGATTGCTTCAATAAAATGGTTTACTGTAATAAATTTACTATCATAAAATCTTGCAATAGCATATGCTTTATCGATAATAGATATCGCTAAATCTGGATTATTGACCATATCATCATATACACGGTGACTTTTTTCAGTCATTGTAGCTATTATTTCAACTAATTGATTTTTTAAATTTCCGTTTTCAAATAAAATACCAGTAGTAATGTTATAATCATCTATCACTTTATAAATTATTTGATATAAAACATTTTTATCTGGCTCCTTCATAGTTATTTTATCAAATCTTCTTTTTAATGCATCTCCATTAAAATACTTTTCATATTCCTGTTCTGTCGTTGTTCCAATAACTTTTAAATCTGATCTGTCAAGTTGATATTTTAACATCGAAGCCATATCATTGTCGTTATTTTCATAACTTCCAGTTCCGTACATAGTATGAATTTCATCTATAAATATAATTATTTCTAATTCTTTACATAAATTTAGTAAATCTTTAATCTTTTCTTCAAATGTACCAACATATTTACAACCAGAAGCAATCTCGGATGGATTTATTTCTAAAATTACCTTATTTTGTAAAAAAGTTGGAACTTGATTAGTTATAATTCTATAAACTAATTCTTCAACCAATGCTGTTTTACCAACACCAGATTCACCTACTATAAGTGAGCTTTTTTTATTTTGAGCAAGTGATATCATTAGATTTTTTAACTCTTTTTCTCTTCCAATGGTTGGTTCAGTAACATATTTTTTATAATTTAGAACTGTTCCATATTTTTCAAGATTTACAATATCTTCTCTAGACAATTTAGGAATAACTTCACTACAAGTTTTTTCTTTATTTAACTTTTCATTAGCAGGCATATTATTAGAAGTTTTATCATTTAAATCATTATTAGTTCTTTCTATATATTTTTTACGAAAACTCTCTATTTGAGTTTTTGAATATTGTTTTTGATAAATCATTGCTTCAACTAAATTTCTTGACTCACCATCTACTAAAGTAGAATCAAAACCATTTTCACATAATAAATCATAAATTTTTTCCAAGTTTCCTAAATAATCATCACTATATATTGCAGTATGCATAATTGTATCATTATCAGAATCAACATGATTAACATTTAATCCACATTTTAGTGATTCATTAATTATACATAAAATAAAATTTTCACTATAACCGGTATATAATGCAACTTGAATAAAATTATAATTAAAATATGATTGTAAATTTGGATTCATTCCATTTTGAAGTAATGATTGAATTGCTAAAAAACATTTATTTTCATCATATTTATTATCGACTAAAATATGCAATATTGATTGATTTTCATCATCAGTATAATTTAAACTACCAAAAACTTTTTTTATTTCTTTAATATTAGATTTTACATTATTAGTCATTTTTGATAATAAAGTTTTTATATTATTTTCATTTACCATTTTAGTATCCCCCTAAATTTCCGTTATAATAACATAAAATAAGAATTTTTACAAATGAATCTAATCAAATGATAGTGTTTCCAAAGGCGGGGAAACATGCAATTTTACGTATAGTCGTAAATTATTGTATAAAAAAAGTGGTTAAACCTTAAAAATTTACTTTATAATTAAGTTGAAACAATAAATTAGAAAGTAGGTTAACCACATGAATATTATACCAATTTTTTATGATTTTACAAATATTTTTAACGAAAAAATGTCTACAAATATCAATCCACTTAATTTGGAACAAAAAATAATTGAGACTGGAGATGATTTTACTTTAAAATTATATGAAGATTATTTATCTTATGGTTAGTGTTATATTGGTATGATTAGCAGTAGTAAAGATTTTTTTAACAACTGAAATATATATTAATTTGTTTTCATTAGCCAAACATATCATAGTAAATTTACACCATCTTAGCACTACTTACACATACTACTTTTAAAATTTAAATTAAAATCTCCTATATAAATATCTTTATTATTATCTATCGTATTACATTTAATTAATGTAATATTTTTATCTTTGTTTTTAAATATAATTGTCCCACCATCTTTTAAAATAGATTGCTTATTTAATATGTTTGTAATATTTTCAATTAACTTATCCACTACCTCAGTACTATTAATTATATATTTTTTTAAAGATGTCTGATTTTTATTTTCAACAATAAATAATTCACTAACGTTTTCTGCTAAATAGATAGTTCTATTATCTAATTTTAAATATTCTTTAAATTTAATATTTTCATTATTATTTTCCTAAGATACTTTTAAATCAATGTCTAAACTATTAGTATTATAAGGTCCACCTTGTTCAAATTTAATATATTTAGAATCAATATTAGCTTTTTCTAAAAATTCTTCTTGTTTAGATTCACTATTATCAATTAAGTTAACTACAATAATATTATTTTCTTCATCTAAATAAAAAGCACCTAAATTAGATCTATCTACACTACTATCGCCAAAATAATTACTAACCACATTATAAGTATCTTGTAAATTTGTAGGTTTTTGTACACTTTTATTACCACAACCAAACGTAACTAAAGTTAAAATTAAACATAAAATTAAAATACATATTTTTTTCATTTAATATCCTTTCTATAATTCTTAGCACTACTAAATTACAACCCAAATATAACATATTTTTTTTAAATATCCAAACATTTAAATGATTCATTAGTTAACAACGTTTTTCTAAAAAATTTAATGAGAAAATTACATTTGAGGTAACTTAAATAATTATAAGAGGTAGATAAATGGATAAAGACAATTTATATTATTTGATTTCTCAAAACATAAAAAAACAAAAAAAAATAAAAGGATGGACACAAGTAAAACTTGCTATGAAAAGCAATATAAGTGTAGATTACTTAAAAAAAATTGAAACAAAAAGTGGTTGCGATAAACAATTTTCTTTAGATACAGTTCAAAAAATAGCAAAAGCTTTAGAAATCGAAGTTAAGGATTTATTTAATAAATTAGATTAAACACATTAAAAAGGAATGTTTTTATTAATTAAACATTCCTTTATACTTCAATCTCTCTATATCTTTTAACACCATAATTATTAAGAATCAGTACTAATACAATCATTAAAATTATTAATCCAACCATACATAAAATTAACATATTATTTATACTTAATTTTATATAACCAAACAATGTAGCTAGACATAAAGCACCTATTATAATTGCAATAACCATTCCACTTAATACAGATATCATTGAACTAATACTTTGTTTAACAACTTCCGTATCACTTGTTGCATCCATCTTAGGATATTTTAAATTAATAACTAAACCTAACAATGATGAAATAGTTGGTGCTACTAAACTAACTAAAATAATTAAAATATAATCTATTATTTCTAATTTAAAATTAATAAAGAAAATAACATCACATATTAACACAACTGGAATAATTAATAAATTACTAAATATAACCTTAGATAATAATATTTTTTTAGTATCTATCGGTAAACTCTTTGAAATATTAAAAGTTTTTCCTTCAATAGATATACTTGATGAAGTAATACTTGTCATAAATGAAAGAACTAAAACTATTAAGAAAAATACCTTAGGAGCCATACTATAAAGCCAGTTTATATCTAATCCCGGTATTTCTCCACTTAAAATATATTCGATTGTTTTTTCAAAATTAGTACATAATCCAATAGTTGCTATAATCATAAGAACAAGTCCGAAGAAAGTATTAAAAACATAAACAGTTGATGAAAAATATCTTTTAATATCTTTAACAACTAAAGCTTTCATTATCTTCTTTCGATCATATTTATACTCTTTACTTTTACTATAACTATTAGTCCTAGATTTATTAATAACCATAAAATAAGATTTATTTAAAATATAAACAAACAATAAAATTGGTAATAAATTTATAATTAAATAAACTATTAAATTGAAGATATTAAAATTATTAATTAAACTAATATACGCACCAATTGGATAATAAATTCTAGTTATAATATCATTTATACTAGATGCATTACTTGCTATATTCTCTATTATTCCTTCAGTATTATTTGAAAAATAAAGAATTACAAAAAACATTATAAATGTACTAATAATTTGTACTAATTTTTTAGCTTTAAACTTAATCGAAAATCTCTTAATCAAATATCCAATCAAACTAGAAAGCACAATTGGAATAATAGGTACCATTAAAATCATAATTAATGTTACAATATAAAATAAATAATTTACTTTAATAAAATAAACATAAATAACAATAGCCGGTAATGTAAATAATAGACCATACATTAACTCATATAAATACATTTTAAGGAATCTAATAAATATTAAAGTTCCTTTACTTATTGGTAATGACATTAACAAATCATTATCTTTAGCTTCAAATAAAATATTTTGTGATTTATAAATACCTTGCATAAATACAAATATAGTAGGTATAACAAGTGCCATTCCTAACATTAAATAAGTTAAATTAACTTTTTGCAAATTCTCAGCAAGCATATAATAATATGTTCCAAAAGATATCATTAGTATTATACATAAAAAGGTAAATAAAAATATTTTAGAAAATTTATTTCCATTATTTTTAAATTTAAATAAATCCATATCTTGTGAACATACTGCCTTAATTAAAGAAAATAACTTTTTCATTAGTTCTCACCTAATTCTAGGAATACTTCTTCTAATGATTCATCTCCCATTATTTCTTTCATCTTACCAACTTTAACTATTTTTCCTTTTTTAATAATCGCAACACGATCACATAATTTTTCCGCAACATCCAATATATGAGTTGAAAAGAAAATACACTTTCCTTCCTTACACATTTCTTTCATAATATTTTTCATATCAAATACTGCCTTAGGATCAAGCCCAACAAAAGGCTCATCCATAATTAATACTTTTGGATCATGACTTAAAGCGGCAATAAGCGCAATCTTTTGTTTCATACCATGAGAATATGTCGATATTTCATTATTTAATTTATCTTCTATTTCAAACATCTTAGCATATTTAATTATATTATTCATTCTAAAATCACTAGGAGTTTCATACATGTCACAAATAAAGTTAATAAAATCAATTGCTTTCATATTCTCATATAAATCTGGATTATCAGGAACATATGCAATCTCTTTTTTAGCGTTTACAGCATCTTTAACTATTGACTTTCTATTAATAAATATTTCTCCACTATCAAAATTGTTTATTCCTACTATTGATTTAATTGTTGTAGTTTTACCAGCTCCATTATGACCAATAAATGCAAAAATCTCCCCATCATTAACTATTAAGCTAATATTATCAACTACCTTTACCCCATTATAACTTTTAGTTAAATTTTTAATCTCAATCATTTTATTCATCCCTTATCTCATATCTAATTTTTTCATCATAACCATGATATAAATCATAATACCTACCAAAATATTCTCCATCTATTTTATCAAACCAAACATATTTAGGATATTTATAACCATTTACTTCAATAATCTTTTTATCTAAATTATTTTTAATATAATTATCTCTTTTAACTTCACATCGATAATTTTCAATATTTACATATAAAAGTAAAACATATAAAATCAAAGTAAAAATTTTAAGCCAAACATAATCTTTAATAATAACCTCATTTATACTTAAAACTCTAAACATTAAAATAATAACTAACACATAAGGTAAAAAGAATAATCTTTCTCCCAAAGGATGTATAAATACAAGAGGTAAAATAACACATATAATTAATAAAATTATTTCCCATATTTCTTTATTAAATCTAACTAACTTATATATTAAATAAAAATAATTAATTAAATACAAAATATCAATTACAAACATATTGTATATGTTAAATTTTAATAAACCACCTAATATAGTCATAACTGTTAATAAATAAAAACTTATTACTCCAGTAATATTTTTTAATTTACCTTTTAAATATAAATAAAAAAATACAAACAAAATAAATCCATTTAAAAGTATATTTTCATTAATTAAGTTCACAAATATTCCATCAAATAAATTGTTCTTGATTGTTGAAAATAATGTACTAGAACTTTGAGGAATATATCTATCATTTATCGTAGTACCAAATATTAAATTTACATAACATGGATGAATAAACATTATAACTGCTCCAATTATAGTGCCAATAAACATAATAATTAGATTAATATTAACTTTTTTATTTTTAATAAAATGTATTAAATTATAAATAAATAAAATCATTAAAGTACCAACAGTTATATTTTCAACAACTAATGAATTAAGTATTGTAACAATAAATATCCCAATCTTTTCATACCATTTACTATTAGTTTTCTTATAATATTTTTTCATCAAATAATAAACACTTATAAAAAGTAAGGTACTAATCATATAATTACTAAATCCACTGCCCCAAATTATAACTTGTGTAAATCTATTAACAGGCATTAAAAGTATTAATATTAAGAATATCCATAATGAGATCTTTTCATGTTTATCAATTAAATATATTATCAATGTTATTACAATAGAAACAACTGATGCTTTAATTAAATGATTGTGGGATATAAATATCGCAACAAAATTTCCTAACCATCTTCCATTTAAAAATAAATCATTATATATTTCTTTAATTGTACTAAAACTTAAACTTTTACTTCCCCAATAAAAATCATCACATGAAAATGGAAAGAAGAAAGATAACAGCATTATCAAACAAAACAATATTATATATTTTTTAGACTTCTTTAAATAATTCATCTACCATCACTACAAATATAGTATCATACTAATAATTATACATAAACAATTATTTTAATTAATTAAACTTTTTAAAATAATTGACGATTTTTCATTGATAAACATTTGTTTGATGTGTATAATAGTAGTTACAAGCCAAAATAGGTAATATATTTAAATTTATACAATAAAGGAGGAAAGTAATGAAGAATGAAATTGTATTATTTAAAAATCAAAATGTAAAACTTGAGGTTAATATGAAAGATGAAACTGTATGGTTAAACGCTAATCAAATGGCCGAATTATTTGGAAGGGATTACAAAACAATAAGAAAACATATTAATAATATCCTAAAAGAAGAATTAGATAATTCAACTGTCGCAAATTTTGCGACAACTGCAAAGGATGGAAAAAATTATCAAGTAGATTACTACAATCTCGACATGATAATAAGTGTTGGTTATCGTGTTAAAAGTCAAAATGGTATTATTTTTAGAAAATGGGCTACTAAGATTTTAAAAGAATATATGATTAAAGGTTATGCAGTAAATCAAAAGAGATTAGAATATCTTGAAAAAACTGTTAAATTAATAGATATTGCTGGAAGAATAGATACAAAATTAAAAGGAAATGAAGCCCAAGAAATAATTAAAGTAATTAATAATTATTCTAACGCTTTAAATCTTCTAGATGATTATGATCATAAAAGAATAATTAAACCAAATGGAACTAAAGATAATAAACAAATCACCTATGAAGATTGTTTAAATATTATTACTAAACTTAGATTTAGTAATGATAGTGATTTATTTGCTCTTGAAAGAAATCAAGGATTAAAAGAAATTATTGGAACTATATATCAATCATTTGATGGTAAAGATTTATATCCTACTATAGAAGAAAAGGCTGCTAATTTTCTATATTTAATTATTAAAAATCATGTTTTTATTGATGGAAACAAAAGAATTGCAGCTACTTTATTTATATATTTTCTTGAATTTTATAATATTTTATATATTGAAAATAAACAAATTATAGATAATAATACTCTTGTTGCAATTACACTTTTAATAGCAGAATCCAATCCCAAAGAAAAGAATATATTAACTGACTTAGTAATGAATTTTTTTTAAAATAAATAACAAATATATAAATGTATCACAAAAAAAGGGCCTAAACCCTTTTTAAATTTCCTTAATATTTTTAATATCTAATACTTCATTAATACTAGTTTTCTTATTTCCTACTGAATAAACAGTAACCAAACTATTATCATAATCAGTAATTCCTATTTTAGTAAACAAACTTTGTAAATCACTTTCACTTAAACTATCTATGGCAATTAATTTATAACTATCGTCAATCATTTTACTTAATTTAACATAATCTAAAATGTTATCATAATTATAATTATTTGAAACTAACACAACCTTTTTCTTACTTTTACCTTTATAAATAGATAAAAATTCCTTAACATTAATATAATATTTTTCATCAAAATTAATTTTATATAATTCATTATATTCTTGCTCACTTAAATTATTATCATCCATAAATTTATGTTCATAAGCAAGTTCTTTACTATTATAAAGAGTCTTCTCTTCACCATTAATAGTTACAACCAATTTTTTATCATCATATGTTGCAATATATAACTTATTATTTTTAATACTACAATCTAACTTAATAACATTAGAAGAATTATTATATTTATAAGTGTTACAATCCTTATATCTTTCTTCATCATTACTAATATTTTTAAAACTAAATCTATTATTTGCTAAATTAAGAACATACATATCATTATTTTCTAACAAGTACCAATCATGTCCACCTAATTGTTCACTAGGCATATCACTAAAATCATATATAAGAATAGCACCAACAAATAATACTGCTAAAATAAGTATGAATATAAAACCTTTTTTCATAAATACCTCTTATCTATTATCTAAATATAAAATATAAAATTACGATAACACTAAGTATTATACGATAATATCCAAATATTTTAAAGTCATTTGTTTTAATATATTTAAGTAGGTATTTAATTGCCATTAAAGAAACAATAAACGCAGTAATCATTCCAACTAATAATATAATTATTTCACTACTTGTAAATACAAACCCAAATTTAAGTATTTTTAATAAAGATGCTCCAGCCATAACCGGAATAGCCATATAAAAGGTAAAATTAGTAATAGTTGTCCTATCAAGTCCCATTTCTAAACCACCAATAATTGTTGCACCACTTCTACTAGTTCCGGGAATAATAGATAATACTTGAAATAAACCAACTTTAAATGCATTTAAAAATGATACCTCTTTTATCGTATTTTTCTTTTTATGATTTTCAACTATTATAAATAAAACACCATAAATAAACAATGTTATTGCAACAGTCCATGGATTATAAAAATGTTCATCTATCCAATCATCAAATAACAATCCAACTATCGCACATGGTATACATCCTACTAATATTTTACCCCATAATATAAAAGTATTCTTAGTATCTTCTTTAGTTTTATTAAATCCCCAAGGAAATAAATCTTTAAAATAAATAACAACAACAGCCATTATAGCACCAAGTTGAATAACTACCTCAAACATTTTCCAAAATTCACTTGATACATCCAATTTAATTAATTCATTTGCTAAAATCATATGTCCAGTACTACTTATTGGAAGCCACTCAGTAACACCTTCAATTATACCTATAATAATGGTCTTTATAATATTTAAAAACATTATTTTTCCTTCTTTCTTTGAATTTTATATAAAATCTTTAATTGTAATCTATATGGTAAAAATCTAGAAAAGAATATTCCGAGTTTCATCATCGTACCAGGAATAATTATCATTTTCCCCTTTAACGCTTTATCAATTCCATATTTAGCAACATAACTACTACTTAAACTTCTTGTATTAAATCCACCACCAGCTACACTATTAAAATTTGTATTAACCGGTCCTGGACACAAAGCACTAATGGTAACATTAGATTTCTTAATCCTTAATTCTTCATTAATTGCCATTGTAAGTTTAAGAACATAATTTTTAGTTGCATAATAAGTGTTTAAATAAGGTCCAGCAAAAAATCCCGCTGATGATGCTACATTAAGAATTTTACCTTTATTATATTTAACCATATTCCTTAAAAATAACTTAGTTAAAATATGTAAAGCCTTTATATTAACATCAATCATTTCTAATTCTTTATCTAAATCAGTTTCATCAAAAAATCCAAATAATCCAAAACCAGCATTATTTATAAGTAAATCAATTTTTTCACCCTTAACTTTTTCATACAACTTATAAACATTAGCATCAATCGATAAATCATAATCATATATTGCTTTTGCGTTTTTACATAAATTAGCAGTCTCTTGAAGTCTTTCTTTATTTCTACCTACCAAAAAAACTTCATATCCTAAACTATCTAAATAAATAGCCATATCTTTACCTATACCTGAAGATGCTCCAGTAATTAATGCTTTCATTCTATTTCTCTCCTATTCAAATAATTAATTCCTAATAATAATACTACAAATCCCCACAAGAAACCACCTATTACATCAGAAAAATAATGTACTCCCAAATATATTCTACTCATACCAATTAAAATAACCAGTAAGCCAAGTAAAGAAATAATCACTCTTTTATTATTTAAACTAATTTTACTATTATAAATAAAATAGCAAATTATCCCATAAAAAACAAAAGATGTCATTGAATGTCCTGATGGAAAACTAAAATTATTCTCACTTACCAACCATAAACTTATATCAGGTCTTTCTCTTTTGACAATTACTTTTAATAATGAGTTTACAAATGAACTACACGCTGAAAAGAAGACTATTATAAAACATTTATTATTTTTCTTAACAATTCCATATATAATAGCTAAAACATTAAGAATAACAATAAATTTGACACTTCCAAAAAAAGTAATTACTTTAAAGAAGTTAGTAAAAAAGTCACATTTTAAACTAATTAACAAATTATATATCCAATTATCTATCACTTTAAATTGATTAGTTACAACTAATAATGTCCAAATTAAAGCTATAATTATTAACAATATTTTTAAATACTTATATTTTCTTTTCATAATTAAAATTATATAACATCAATCATAAAATATCTATATTTAATACAATTCTTGACATACACCACTATTCGGTTTATAAAAACAATGGTTTTTATAACTACCAGCAAAAGGTTGATCATACCAATTTGCACGACAAGAACTTTTTCCAGGAGCATAAAACCATAACGCATGAGTTGCCGGATAATAATATTCGCCTTTTAAACATCTTTCAGCTAATTGTTTTTCTTTTGTTGTTGCAGAACCAACATATAATGAACTATTGACTCCACTAAATCCACCAGGATTTTGATTAACTACCTTACTTATACTTCTAATATTTTTAAATGTATAACAAGAGGCTATTGCTCTATTAACTATAACATTTCCAACCATAAGCATCCCTAAATTTCCTTCAGCTAGCGCCTCAGCCCTCATAAGCCTAGCCATCATATCAAGTTCCTTACTTGTATAATTAATTAACATAATAATCACCATTTTATTATATGTTTTAATAACAAAAATATTGAAATAATCTAATTTTATGCTATAATTAGTTCATACACACAGGGGTGTGGTATAATGGTAGCATAGGAGTCTCCAAAACTTTTGATGGGAGTTCGATTCTCTCCACCCCTGCCATGATTGTATATAAAGACACTATTATTTCTTGATAGTGCTTTTTTATTTAACAAAAAAGATACCATTTAACATAGTATCTCACTTATTATACATAAGTTTATATTTGTGTATTATTAGTTCCTTTTTATTTTTATCATAGGACATAGCATATATTTCATAAATTCCAGATTCTTCAGGAATAACATTATATTCATTAGTAGTTTTGTTATAAACTGAATAATATAAATCTTCTTTAGCCCTAAACTGAGAAGGTAATAATATTTTAAGTTCAGATTTTATTTTAGTACTTAAAATCCAATTCTTACTATTTTCAATACTACTAACTAAACTACTAACATCTTCTTTATCATAATAAACATTAATAATAGAATATTCCTTTTTATCATCATCAATATAATTTCCCCAATAATGAATTTCTAACTCCCCACTACTAGGTATATTAGCATCTATATAATTCCTATAATCATTAATTTTACTATAGTCTTCATTAAAAGTTGGCATCAAACAAAAAGAACCATAAATTAATAATAAAAAAACTATTATAAATCCACCAACAATATTTTTAGTACAATTTATTCCTTTATTTTTATATTTGTAACCTAGCACTATTGATGTAATTGGAATAGGTAACCAACACCAAAATATCCAAGTATTTTTTAGAAAATTAAACCCATGTTGAGGATTTAATTCATCAATTACAGAATATAACCATAAAGCGCCCCATAAACTACCAATAGTTAAAATAAATAAAAAAGTCATAAAATAACTTATTGATAATGTATTATCAATATTTTTAAAATTATCTACTCCTTTAATTTTTGAATTATCTCCTAAATTATTCTCCAAATTTTTGAACTTACTTCTTATAAAATTAATTAATTCTAAATCACATTTATTCTTTTGTATAATTATAATTATATTTTTATTAGGATATTCAAAATAAAAATTAGTATCAGTTTCCACACATCTACTTATTTCAGAGTAATTAATAGTTACAGAACTTTTTTTATCACTAATTATAATGTAATCTTCATAAAACTCATTTTCACCACTAGCCTCTGCCATACCTTTTTTAATTCTATTATTTTGAAATCTTTCAGTTACAGATTCTAAACAAGTTTTATAATAAATAAAAATATATATTTCTAATAAAACAAAGAAAATTAAACTAATAATCCGATTTTTAAAAAGTAATGAAATAAAACCTGTTATAACAAAATTTAATAAAGTTCCTAATTTAATATATACCCAATATATTCTTTTTGGAAAATACTTTGCCAATTTACTATACTCATATCCATCAGTTATACTTTCACATCTATATAAGCATCTATTCTTTTTTTCTTTATTCATACTTACCTCACTTACATTTCCTAATAAACCTATCTAATTAGATTATACCATATATGTTTATAATCCCAAAAAATATTTTTATTTGACACTACTTGTTCTTTAATATATAATAACTTACTAAGAAACAGGGGTAATTATGGAAGAACAATTAAATGAACTAAATAAAATTATAGAACTAATAAATCAAAATATGGAAAAAGTAAAAAATGTTGAATATGGTGATGATTATTATGTAATTAATCATGTTATAAAATTAAAAGAAAAAACACATTTTGAAATAAAAGAAAAAGAAGATATTGAATTAAATCAAATAGATATTGCTTTAAAAAAATTAGACTATTCTAAACAAAAAACAAATAATTCAGAAAAATTAAAAAGTTTAGAAAAAGTAATAAATATTTATACTACCAAAAGAAATTTAATCAATAATAATAGAACTACAAGGCTTAATGAATTAGAACTTTTAAAGCAAAAAAGAAAAGAAATATTAGAAGACGAAAAATATTTTTATCAAACTAAACAATTAGTCATCGATATTCTTAATTCATTTATTTATAGTATTAACTTAAACAACACTTATTACATTTTTGCGAATTTTAGCAATTACAATAAATTTACAGCGTTTACTGATAATAATTTAAAAGTTCACCCCAAAATTTTAGAATACTTTAAACCACTAAAAGCTACTTTAATATATGAAACTTGCATTTGCTTTGATTCAAATTTAGAAACATTAATAAAATTATTAACTACAAAAAATATTGAATGGATTTTAATAATAAATCCAAACTTTAAATTAGAAATGGAATTAAATCAAAAGAAAAAAACTAAATATTCTATATCTAAAAAATAATATAGCTACATAGCTATATTATTTTTTAGCATTTTTTATTTATTATACAGTTATTATAATATTTAGAATTTTTGTTTAATTCCGTATTAACATATTCAAGTCCATATTCTTCAATTAATGTTTTCTTATCGCTAAATAAGTTAGTACCAAGACCTAATCTATCTCCATCAATTGTTGCACCTAACGAAGCTATAGTTGTTGGAAAATAATCCATTGTTGAAAATATTCTATTATTTGTATTTTCACTTTTTACACCACTATTAATAAACGTATTATAAACAGTTCTATCAATATCAGAAATATTATCAAAAGAATAATTATTCATGCTTAAATGATCACCTACAATAACAATTGTCGTATTATCATAAAAACTTTGTTTTTGTAACCATTTAATAAATTCATTAACTTGATAACTAGAACAAGCAACTGAATTTAAATAAATATTATCACTTACTTTTTTACAAAAATCACTTGTGTATCCATCCATAAAATGAGTATCAACAGTTAACATTGTAAAATTAAAAGGTTCATTATTTTTAGAAATCTTTTTTAATTCTTTTTTTGCATAAGTAAATAGTTTTTCATCTTCCATACCCCAAAAAACAAAATAATCTTTATCGATAATTCCATCATCCATTGCACTATAATAATCATAAATTTTATAATTACCATGATTTTTATAATAAACATCTCTACCAGCAAACACCGCATCAGAACCAAACATAATATAATTTTTATAACCATTATTCTCTAATATTTCACCTAGAGAATAAGCACCCGGTACTATCTCATTATAATAATTAAGTAGTAAATTACCATTAAAAGGTGTTTTTAAAGGAAGTCCTGTAGTTTGTGCAACCATGGCTCCAATTGTCCAAGTTGATGCTCCAACTACATAAGCTCCACCTAAATTATCCGTATTAGAAAAATTTATATTCTTTTTAGCTAAACTAGATAATTCAGGTATATAATTCTTATCAAAACTTCCACCACTATCTTTATCAGCATATGTCATTTCCATAGATTCTAAATAAATATAAATTAAATTTCTTTTATTATCTGGAAATTCAAGTAAAACATCCTTTGGACTTACATAATTTTCTTCAATAAAATTAGATTTTTTAAATTGATAACCCATAAACTTAAAAAAATATAACTTAGTTCCCATATACCAAAAAGAAATAATAAATAATAATAATGGAACATATTTAAAAAGCTTATCAAACTTGAAATGTAACAAATTAAATTTAATATTCTTCTTAAATAAATTTATCTTAACAATTAAATCATAATCCTTTCTTAAGTTTCTTATACCAATTACCACTAATAAAACTAAAATAGGAATTCCAATATTAATAAGAATAAATTTAAATATCATCCCATTACCAGTTCCTTCTAAAGGAGAAGTTATTGTATAAAGTATTTCATCAAAAGATGTAAATGCACAATTAGCTTTAGCCCATAAAGTAACAACAAAAAAGAAAATACCTAAAAAAAGTAAAATATAGTTAATAATCAATTTATGTCTTTTCATTTACTTCTCCTTATTAATTTAATTTCAACATTATTATTAATAAATACATAAACAAATGGTAATAAGATAGCTAATAATAAAGATAATATCATAAATTTCATAATAAAACTAATAGTTATTAAATCATTGTTAAATAAAATATTAGAATCTTTACAATAAAAATTTAAAATTATAAATATAAACATATTTATTAAAAAAGTATATATTAAATATAGTTTAATTTTTTCTTCTTTACCTTTAACTTTTAATTTATCAATATGGATACTACTAGCAAATACGCCAGGAATAAATAAGCAAATTAATTTCACAAACACTACTCCTCTTTTTGTTAACAAAAATATATCATTATTTTTAAACAAAATCAAAAGACTACTAATAATAGTAATCTAATAATAGTAATCTAATAATAGTAATCTTTATTTATTATATTTATATTTTTCATATAATTTCTTAAATCTATTATAATGAACTATTTCCCTTTGTCTTAAAAATAATAAAATATTTATTAATTCGGGATCTTCTGCAATATCTATTAAATGTTCATAAGTAGCTCTTGCTTTTTCTTCTGCTGCCATATCCTCTGCTAAATCAGCAACTGAATCACCAATTGAAGCAAAATAAGAAACTGTAAATGGTACTCCATTAGAATTAATTGGATAAATACCATAACCATTCTCTACATAATTACTAGTTAGTCCATTTGCTTCTAATTCCTCTTTTGTAGCACCATCTAATAATTGATGAACCATTACACAAATCATTTCAGCATGTCCAAACTCTTCAGTAGCAATATCATTTAAAAGTGCTCTACCTTCATCAGTTGGCATTGAAAATTTTTGACTAAAATATCTTAAAGCAGCACCTAACTCTCCATTTGCTCCACCATATTGAGTAATTAAATATTTAGCCATTTTAATATCTTTTTTCTTTAAATTAATAGGAAAAGGAAGCATCTTCTTATATTTAAACATTTCTATAATCTCCTTCCCAAGGCCATTTACCATTATACCAAGTATATCTACCCTTTAAATCATCATTTAAATCTAAAACTTCATATTTTTCTTCATAATCTTTAACCAATACTTTTAATCTTTCATTGTAAGTCTTAAATAAATCATATAATTTCCTATTATTAGGTTCTAAATCAAGTTTTAAATTTAAATCATCAATAGCAAAACAATATTCTCTAATCTTTAAAAGCATAGCATCTTTATCAGAAGTAGGTTTAATCTTATAAGGTTTATAATTTTTATATGGCACATATTCATCTAAAAATAAATTACCTAAAACAAGTCCTTCATCTGGATTAAGAACATCATCTCTATCTAAATTAAAATAACTTTTAAGTACATCCTCATTTTCTAAATTAAATAACATACTAACCTCCTAAAATAGTCTATGTTTAATCTAAAAATTGGTTATATTATATTTTATTAACCATAATAATTAGTGAGGTACGATTATGATATTATTATGTCTTAAAATATTTACGGCAAGAATTATTGATGTTACATTAGGAACAATTAAAACATTTTATATATTTAAAGAAAAAAGATTAACATCTTTTATAATATCTTTTTTTGAACTTATCATCTGGTTTTATGCTGCAAGAACTGCTTTATCTATGGAAATAAATTCAATATTCATTCCAATATCTTATGCTTTAGGATATGCAACTGGTACTTATATTGGAACTTTTATTTCTTCAAAATACATCAAAGGCCACCTAACTGTAAATGTTATATCAAATAAAATAACTAAAGATAAAATTAGAGAGTTTAAAGATAAAAACTTTGGTATTACTTCTATTAAAACAGAAGATAATAAACACTTACTTATTATTGAAATTGAAAAATCAAGATTAAATGAATTAAAAGAAACTATCTCTAAAATAGATGATAGTTCCTTCATTATAGTAAACGATACAAGAATAGTTAAAAATGGTTATATCAAATAATTAAACATAATCTTTACTTCCTATTAAATATTTTCTTAATAAATCAAAAGGAATAACTGTAAAAGCAAGTCCTAGACATATTAATAACTCTTTTAAGGTTAAACCATAAGTTCTAAATAAACTACCACCATGATATATAAAATATATTTGAATAACACTAACTAGAGTAAAGATAATAATAAATACTTTATTTCCTAATATGTTGGAAAATAAATTTAATCTACTAGTTCTAGCATTAAATGCATTAAATATTCCTATAAACACAAATAAAGTAAAAAATGCAGTTAAAAAATATTTATTATCAATATCAAATCTAATTAATTCTTTAAATATAGGTAACTTTAAAAATAAGATACATAATAAACTAGAATATAAACCGGTTATTATTATTTCGCCATACATGTATTTATTAATTATATGTTCATCTTTATTCTTAGGTTTTTCATTCATATATTCTAAACTTGGATTTTCATAAGCAAACGCTAAGGAGGCTAAAGAATCCATAATCATATTTATCCAAAGCATTTGCATAACTGTTACAGGAGTACTAATTCCAATAAATGGTCCTACAATTGATAAACTCATAGCACAAATATTTACTGTTAACTGAAATATAATAAATTTTCTAATATTCTTAAAAATAGTTCTACCAAATAAAATAGCCATACTTATTGAACTTATATTATCATCAAGAATAACTATATCAGCTGCTTCTTTAGCAACATCAGCACCACTTCCCATTGCAAAACCAACATCGCATTTTTTTAAGGCAGCCGCATCATTAATTCCGTCACCAGTCATACCAACAACTAAATTTAATTCTTTAAATATTCTAACTAACCTACTCTTATCAGTAGGTTTTGCTCGTGCAACTATTTTAAGCCTATTTGCCATGGTCTTTAATTCATCATCACTCATTAGACTCAAATCAGAACTAGTTAAACAAACATCACCATCTTTATATAAATCAAGTTCTCTACCAATATACATAGCAGTATCTAAAGAATCTCCTGTAACCATTATTAAATTAACACCAGCACTTTTTATTAATTTAACTCCATTTTTAGCATCTTTTCTTATCTCATCTTTAAGTAAAATACATCCTAAATAAATTAAATCATCTGATACTTTACTTTTATAAGCAAGAGCAATAACTCTAAATCCTTTATTCATATATCTTGAAACAATATTATTAACTCTATTTTTATCTATTAATTCTTTTTGATTAAAATAACTATATTTACATCTTGGAATAATTACATCAGGTGCACCTTTATAATATACATACTCTTTAGTTTCGACACTAGAATACTTTTTATCACTACTAAATGATTCTTTTCTAATTATTTTATCTACTGGCTTATAAGAAAAAAATTTAATTATTGCTTTATCAGTCGCATTACCATTAATAATATTATTTTCACTGACAATTGCATCATTATTTAAAACACAGGCATTTCCTACTAATCTATAATACTCACTATACTTAGTTATCTCAATTTCATCATTAAACATTTTATTTTCATGAGTTACTACTCCATAAAGCGATAACTTTCCATTAGTTAAAGTTCCTGTCTTATCTGATAACAACACATTTAAAGAACCTGCTGTTTCAATACCAACCATCTTTTTAACTAATACATTCTTTTTAATCATCTTTTTCATATTGGTTGAAAGAACAAGTGCAACCATTAATGGTAATCCTTCAGGAACTGAGACAACAATGATTGTAACTGCTAAAGTAATAGCATAAATTATATGATTAATTAATGAAGGAATATTACTAACAAATTTAATAATTAAACTTAAATTAAACTTATTAGCAATAACAATAACTGAAAATAAATAAGAAAAAAATACTAAAAAAGCTCCAATATAACCAATTGTACTAATTATTCTCGCTAAATGTGTAAGTCTTGTTTTTAAAGGACTATTTTCACTTACATCAGACAATTCCATAGTTATAGCACCATGCATTGTATTTTCACCAACTAAAGTAACTTTCATAATAGCTTCTCCGCTAGTTACTGTTGTTCCTTTAAAAATTTTATCGTTTGTTTTCTTTTGAATATCCTTACTTTCTCCACTAATACTTGCTTCATCTAAAGATATTTCTCCATCAACTAATACTCCATCTGCCGGAACATAGTCTCCACCATTTAAATAAATAATGTCTCCTACAACAACTTCACTAATCTTAATAATTTTTAAATTATTATCTCTTTTAACTTTACATTCTTTAATATTATTTTCTTTAAATAGTCTATTAAACGCTTTATTAGAACCATATTCACTTAAAGTACTAATTAATGTTGCAAAAAATATTGCTATAAATATCCCAAGTGTCTCAAACCAACTCTCATCCGCAAATATGAACACTAATTTAATAACTAAAACTATTAAAAGTATTCTAATCATTGGATCCCCTAAAGATTCAATTAACAACCTAAAAAAAGTATTTTTATTTTTAACATTAACTTCATTACTACCATATTTTTCTCTACTTTTAACAACTTCTTCATTGCTTAGTCCAGTCATTGTTTCCTCCAATTAAATATATGAAGAAGGTTTAAAAATATTAAAAAAAGAGTGAATAACACTCTAAATATCTCTTTACAAAGACACAGTTAATTGAACGTACTCGTAAAATTATCTACTTAAATGTACTTCCTTTGTATCTTTAAGTAATTCACTAAGTTCATCTTTTGTAGCAACTGCTAGATTATCATTTTTATATCTTACATCTTCAGTTATTTCTTTTCCAAACCAAGTAGGCATCACAAATGAATTAGCATCTTCCAAGCTCTTAAATTCAACTTCTACAGTAACAAGTGGACTTAAATCATCTAAATAATAATCTAGTTCAGCAACTAATTCATTATCTAAAGGAATTCTATATCTTAATTTATTAATAGTTCTTCCTATTCGATATTTAATAATCTTGTTATAAGTTTCTTCAGTTATTTCTTTTTCATTTTCTTCTCTAACTAAAGTACCTACTCCCTTTTGATTATAATAATATTTATTACCCATTTTTCTTACTCTTGAAACCGGATTAACACCAATATAAGATTGATTAATTTCTACCCAATCATAATCTTTTAAATCAATTTGCTCACCAAGTAAAAATTTTCTTTCAATTTCAAAATGACTATCTTTATCTAATTTCTCATAACTATAACTTATTTCAAATACTTCACCTATGCCATCAAATCTAGGCACTAATTTATTAATAACTACGTTATGTTTATTTTCTTCTTTTAAAAGTTCATATGCAATACTAATTGCTTTGTCTTCACTTTTAGCTCTAACACTTATTTTATCATTACAAATCATAATTTTTCCAACACTCCCATTATAGGTGGTACCATTTGTTTCTTACGAGAAATAACACCCATTAATTTTTCTCCTTCTTTTATATTTGTAAGTTCATATGCATCATTTAAATACTCTTTAGCACTTTCATTAAATAATAAATATGAATTATTTTCTAATATATCAGTTACAAATAAACAAGCTACTTTATAATCATTATTTTCAGCAATATGATTAAGTTCATCAACATACTCATTTATCCTACTTTCATATTCTGCAAAATCAGTTGTAAATACTTGACCAATTCCAAATTTATTATCTCCTGCAACATATGCTTTAAAATCTTTATAAACAATCTCATTAATGGTTAATCCGTCATTTGATACACCACTTCTAAGTAATTCTCTGCCATAACTATTTAAATCCACATTTGCCGTTTCTGCTAAATCTTTAGCTACTTGTTTATCTAATTCAGTAGTAGTAGGACTTGCAAGTAACAATGTATCACTTATAATACCACTAAGCATTAATCCTGCAATATCACTAGGTATTTCAACATTATTTTCTTTATATAATGTATAAATTATTGTATTAACAGATCCGACACTCATATTTCTAAAATTAATTGGTAAAAGCGTACTAATCTTACCTATATTATGATGATCAACAATTTCTAAGATATCTGCTTCATTAAGTCCATCAGCGCTTTGACTAGGTTCATTATGATCTACCAAAATAACTTTCTTTCTTGTAATTAAATTAGTATCTATTAGTCTAAGCATACCTTCACAATATCCTTTTGAATTAACAATTGGATAATTAGTATGTTTAAGCTTATTAGATATTTCAACAAAATCAGTTAAATAATCATTAGGTCCAAAGCATACTGCTGAACTAGATCTCTTAATCATTTTAATTGGATTAGCTAAAGTTATTAATCTACTAGTTTTAAAAGTATCATAAGGAGTAACAATTACATTAACTTTATTATATCTAACTAGTTCAATCTCTTCTTTAGTTAATTCCTTATTTGCAACAACTATAATTAATTTTGCTTTATGTTTAACTGCATCTTCAATAATAGAATCTCTTCCACATATCAAAATAGTATCTTCATAAATATTTATAAAATCTGAAAACTGAGCAAAAGGAAGTGCAACTGCTAAAACATTACCACTTATATAATTATCATATTTATAATAACTAGATGCATTAAGTACATCTACAATATCCATAAACTTAGCACTAATCTCATTAGTGTCCCCCTTAATTAATTCATTAGCAAGTTCCTTTAAAGATACATATCCTATGAACTTCTTATGATTATCTACAAGAGGAATCCCTGTTATTCCTTTCTCCATAAAATAATTATAAACTTTAAAAATAGAATCATCCTGATTAGCATAATAATCTCTATTATATTTAATATCTTTTAGTTCTACTTTAACATCATTTAAATACTTTGGAACATCAAAACCAAATTTATCTAAAGCAAAAGTAGTTTCTTTATTTATCTCACTTAAAATTCTCGGTTCCGCATTAACACCTAGTTTTCTTTTTAAATAAGCAAAACTTATTGCTCCTGCAACTGAGTCAGTATCTGGTTTCTTATGACCAAATATATATACTTTATCCATATTAGCCCTCCAAACATAATAATTATACACTAATTAATTCTAAAAATATAGTTATTATGTGTTATAATTATTTAGAAGGTGGTATGTGATATGGCAAAATATAAACTAAAAAAGAAAGTTAAAAATAACTTAATAAAAGTATTTATAATCGTAGTTTTATTAATTGTAGGAATAATTTTAATTAAAGATTATAAATATAAACAAACCTATGAATATAAATTATTAAATTTAAACTACTCTAAAGAAGAAATAAAAGTATTATTAGATAATTTAAATAGTGATAAAATAAATGAATTATTAACTAAAGAATATAATAAAGATATTGTAAATATTATTAATGAAAAATATTATTTATCTAAAAACCTAGATAGATACCTTAACTATTTAAGTGCTAATCCTACTCTAAGTTATAGTGATGTTGTATCTTTAGTTAATGTTAATAGAGATAATGAGTTTTATAAAAACCCTACTTTAACTGATTTAACAAATTATAATGAAATGTTAGTAAATAAGTATCATTTCCTAGAAAAAAATTTTGAAGGAAAAGATATTGTAAATGTATCAAGTACTTATGGATATGCTAACAATAAATTAAATAAAGAAGCATATGAAGCATTCAAACAATTAGCAAACGATGCTAAAAAAGAAGGCCATACTATTGTAATTTTATCTTCTTATCGTACATACGACTATCAAGAAAAATTATGGAATCGTGATAAAGATGACACTTATGTAGCAAGACCTGGTGCGTCTGAACATGTAACTGGTTTAGCAATAGATGTATCTGATTTTAATGATAAAAATGATAGTTTTAAAGATACTGAAAGTTATACTTGGATGGTAAATAATGCCCATAAATATGGATATATATTAAGATATCCTGAAAATAAAGAAAATATTACTGGTTATAGTTACGAAGCATGGCATTATAGATATTTAGGTATAGATTTAGCAACAAAAGTGTATAATGAGGGAATTACCTATGATGAATACTACGCATACTATATGGAAAAATAACGAGGTAACATGAACGATTTTGGAAAAATAATAAAAGAAATAAGAAAAAATAATAATCTAACTCAAAAAGAACTAGCAGATAAATTATTTGTTACATATCAAGCTGTATCTAAATGGGAAAATAATAAAAGCATACCAGATATTGCTATACTACAAAAAATATCTGAATTATATAATATTGATTTAAATAATTTAACAAATACAAATAAAAAAAAATCAAATAAATTATATCTATTAATAATAATTATCATATTAATAATATTATCAAGCATAGGTATCTTATATCTTAATAATCACTCTCATGATTTTGAAATGCGTACTATTGAAACAACTTGTAATGATTTTAATTTATCAGGAACAATTGCTTACAATAAAGATAAAACAGCAATATATATTTCTGAAATAGATTACTGTGGTTTAAATAAAGATCAAATCTACGATACAATAACAAGTACGTTATATCAAAATGAAAATAATAAAGAAAAAATTATTATAACTAATAAAGAAAAAAATAATTTATCATTAAATGATTATTTAAAAGATTTAACTTATCATGTTAATAATTATAAATCTACTTGTTTAGATTATAATAAAAATGAATTATATATTAAAATTGAATTACAAAAGAAAAATGAATCTACTATAACCTATACTATTCCTTTAAAAATAAATGATACTTGCAATTAATAATAACTTAGTATAATATATACTCAAAAATTCAAAATAAATATGGAGGAATTTATGTTCAAATTAATATCTAAATATAAACCTGCCGGAGATCAGCCTGAGGCTATTGATAAACTAGTTAAGGGAATAAATGAAGGTAAAAAAAGTCAAGTTTTACTAGGTGCAACAGGTACTGGTAAAACTTTTATGATTGCTAATGTAATTGAAAGAACAAATAAACCTACTTTAATTCTTGCTCACAATAAGACTTTAGCAGGTCAACTTTATAGTGAATTTAAAGAATTGTTTCCTGAAAATCATGTTGAATACTTTGTATCATATTACGATTACTATCAACCAGAAGCTTATGTTCCACAAACTGATACTTATATTGAAAAAGACTCAAGTATTAATGATGAAATTGATGAATTACGTCATGGTGCTACTTCCAGTTTAATTAATTATAGAGATACCATCGTTGTTGCATCTGTATCATGTATTTATGGTATTGGTGAAAAAGAAGAATATAAAAATAATATGTTAATTTTAAAACAAGGAGATAATGTTGGAAGAAACTTTATTATTGATCGATTAGTTTCTATGACCTATGAACGAAATCAAATAGATTTTCATCGTGGAACATTTAGAGTTAATGGCGATATTATTGATGTTATACCAGTAAATGAAAGAAAAAATGGTATTCGTATTGAATTATTTGGTAATGAGGTAGATCGCATTTGTGAATTTGATACTTTAACTGGAAATATTATAAAAGTACTTAAAAATATAACAATATTTCCTGCTTCTCACTTTGTTACAGGTGAAGAAAAATTAAAAGAAGCTATTAAAAGAATTGAAGAAGAAAAAGATAAACAAATTGAATACTTTAAAGAAAAAGGAAAACTTATTGAAGCTCAGCGTATTAAAGAGCGCTGTGAATATGACATTGAAATGTTAAAAGAAACAGGATTTTGTCATGGTATTGAAAACTATTCAAGACATCTTGCATTAAGAGGTGCAGGTGAAACACCATCAACTTTAATTGATTTCTTCCCTGATGATTTTCTTTTAGTAGTTGATGAATCACATGTTACACTACCTCAAGTTAGAGCAATGTATAATGGCGATAGAATGCGTAAACAAACCCTTGTTGATTATGGTTTTAGATTGCCAAGTGCACTAGATAATAGACCATTAAAATTTGAAGAATTTGAACAAAAAATTAATCAAGCTATTTATATTTCTGCAACACCTGGTGATTATGAACTATCTCTAACTAACAATGAAGTTGTTGAAAGCATTATTAGACCTACCGGATTACTTGATCCAACCATTGAAGTTAAACCAACCAAAAACCAAATCGATGATTTAATCAATGAAATAAATATAAGAGTTCAAAAAAATGAAAGAGTCTTAATTACTACTTTAACCATTAAAATGGCTGAAGAATTAACAAACTATTTAAAAAGTTTAAATATGAAAGTTGCATACCTTCATAGCGAAGTTAAAACATTTGAAAGATTAAAAATAATTAGAGATTTACGTTTAGGAAAATATGATACATTAGTAGGAATAAACTTACTAAGAGAAGGCTTAGATATTCCAGAGGTTAGTTTAATCGCTATTATGGATGCAGATAAACAAGGATTTTTAAGAAGTGAACGAAGTTTAATTCAAACAATAGGTAGAGCTGCTCGTAATCAAAACGGTCATGTCATTATGTATGCTGATTCAATATCAGAATCTATGGATAAAGCCATAACTGAAACTCAAAGAAGACGTAAGATTCAAGAAGAATTTAATAAAGAACATGGAATAACTCCTAAAACAGTTCAAAAAGAAGTTAGAGACCTTATTTCTAATGAAATTAAAGAAGATACAAGCACTAAAAAAGCCAGTAAAAAAGATTTACAAACAATTGAAAATGAAATGCGTAAAGCAGCTAAAGAACTTGATTTCGAAAAAGCAATGCAACTTAGAGATATCTTATTTGAATTAAAAGCCAACGAAAAAAGCTAGAATAAATTCTAACTTTTTTATTTTCTAACCCATTTAGCAATAAGAATTATATTTGAATTAACTGGAGTATCAAATTCATATTTGTATCCATTTAAATACCAACCATCAAATACATAACCTTCTCTAACTGGATCAACAGGCTTTCCTACAATACCACCTTTATTAACATAAATAGTTGTTACATCAGAACCCAGATTTCTATTAAAGATAACAGCATATTTAGCTTTGGTAGTTGTTGTAGTTGTTGTTATTTTAGATGTTCTTACTACTTTACTAGTAGTAGTTTTTTTCTTTGTAGAAGTCGTTGTTGTTGTAGTTGTTGTTTCTTCTTCACAATTATCAATGCATCCTAGATAACTATAAGAAGTATTTTTCTCATTTCCACAAATTAATGTAGTTTCAAGTTCATAACCTTTAGATTTCTTAACAATTTTAATATAACTATCATTCTCATTACATGTTGTCTTACCAACCTTCAAAGTATCAATTTTTTTATCATTAATCAAATCTTTTAATGATACTTTAATAGAATCACCAACTTCACTAGGTAAATTATCTTTTCCAAAATAACTACCACCAACATCTTTTAATTTAGTTAAATTATCTTTAAAACCATTGCTATAATTATCTTTCTTTTTACCACCTAATGGAAATATCATTAAAAATAATATTAAGATAGCAAGTATAATAAGAATTTTAACAATTAACCCTTTCCAATTAAATTTTACTTTTTTACTTTCGTACATAAGTCATTCCCCCATAACTTGTAAATTATAATAACACTTGATTATTTAATAGTCAATTCAAAATTCAACAAAAGTTAAATCAAATTTAATTCTCAAAGTAAATGCACGTTTTTTTAAAAGCGTGTTTTAAGTTTGAAAATTAAATTACATTACAATAATACTATATTTGAGTTTACATTTCATCCTTTTGATGATAAAATATAAACCAATAGGAGAAATTTATGAACGAAATAGGAAATAATTTAAAAAGAACAAGACTCTTAAAAGACTTATCCTTAAAGCAAGCTGGAAATCTTTTAAATATGTCAGCAACAGCTATATCAAAATATGAAAAAGGATTAATAATACCAGATTCTAAAAAAATAATCGAATTTGCAAATGCCTATAATGTTACAACTGTAGAACTTTTAAAAATATATAATAAACCATCTCTAAATTTTTCATCATTTAGAAAGAAAAAAACATTAACTGGAGAAAATCTAAACTTGTTAAAAAATGTTATTGAAAATAACATAGCAAATTATCTAGAAGTAATTGAGTTAATGGATTTTAATCAAAATCATTTAGAATTCAAAAAATATTCTTGTATTAACATAAATGAAATTGAAAATATTGTTGATAATTTTAGAAAAAAAATTAATATTTCTGATATTCAACCAATATCTGATTTAACATCACTTTTAGAAAATTTAGGAATTATTATTATTGAAATAAAAAATATTTACAACAAATTTAATGGATTTGATGGTTTTAGTGAAATAATAAATAATATTCCAGTTATCACTATCCTTGAAGATCAATTAGACGGAGCAAGACAAAGATTTACCATAGCTCATGAATTAGGTCATTTACTATTAAATATTAAAGAATCTGATGAAGAAAAAATATGCAATAAATTTGCTAGTTCCTTATTAATGCCAAAACAAGCAGTAATTAATGAATTTGGTAGTAAAAGAAAAAATATCAGTTTATTTGAAATTACATCATTTGTAAAAGAATATAAAGTTAGTTATACTGCTACTACTCATAGACTTAAAGAATTAAATATTATATCAGAATTCACTTATAAAAAATTACGAGAAGAAATACATGATAAAATTAAAATATCAACAATTCCGCCTGAAAAATCTTGTGAATTTAAAAGATTAGTTCACAAATTAGAATCAAGTGATTTCATAACTTTTAATAAAGCATGTGAATTACTAGGAGAAACAACTGATGAGTATAACGAAGAAAATAATAATTACTGATACAAACATTATAACTGATTTATTTAATGCCAATATTCTAGAAGAATTTATTAATTTTGATAATGTTTATATTAGTGACTTAGTTAAAAATGATGAAATAAATAACAAAACAGGTAATATTGAAATGATTGAAAAGTTTAAAACTTTACCTACAACTAATCTGCAACTTTTGGAAGTCAGTAAAATATCTGCAATTGAGAAAAAATTATCAACATATGATTTAATTAATTTTATAATAGCAAGAGACTATGAAGGAATTTTAGCAACGGGAGATAAAAGACTTAAAAATTTTTCTGAACATAATGGTATTGAAGTCTATCGAACACTCAAAATTATAAAATTAATGTATGATAAACACAAAATATCTAAATCTAAAACAATAAAAGCATGCCATCTATTAAAAGCAAATAATAAAACAAGAATTCCAATAAATGACATTAATGCTTTACTAGACAAAATAAAAAATAACTTATAAAAAAGTTACTTTTATTTTGATTTATTACCTGCTTTTTCTAATTTAGCAACAGTTTCGTTTAAAACATCAATTGTTTTTTGTCTTACATCAGAAGCAGCTTTTTCTAAAACAGGAGTTCCCTTTTCAACAGCTAAATTATATAAATCATTAGCTTTCTTTTCAATTTCTTTTCCCTTTTTCTTAACAATAGAAACTACTTTTTCTTTATCTAAATCTTTTAATTCATTTTGGATATCATTAATAGATTTTTCAATAGATTCTTTTACATCATCATATTCAATATCTTTAGCTTTTTCCCAAAGATTTTTCATCTTATTAACTAAATCCTTTCTAGTATCTTCACCCTTTTTTGGTGCAAATAATAATCCTAATGTAGCACCTACTGCTAGTCCAGCAAATAATCCACCTTTTTTACTCATAATCGTCTTCCTCTTCCTTTCTCTTCTTTAAACTTACAATTTTATCGACAATTCCTTTAACAAAATTAGCAACATAATCAGTAAGAAATCCAATTTTATTAGTAAATAAGTCAAATACATTAAATACTTTATCTAAACTTTTTACTTTTTTAGTTACATCATCAATTAAATAATTGAAATTATCTATTGTAATTATAAGTTTTATTCCTAAAATTATACCAATAACTAATAAAATTATAAGTAAAATATAAATAATAACCGGTAAAACTTCCATAAATGTCATTATTATTCTTCCTCCTCGTCCTTATTTTCATACATAGAATCTATTAAGTTAAATAAATCTTTTTCTAAAGTATCATCTTCACCATCTTTTGTTTCTATTTCACTTTTCTTTTCTTCAACTTTAGGAATTTCAGTAGTAATTTCAACCTCTTCATTATCACTTACAACTTCTTCTTTAGCAATTTCTTCAGAAACATCAGGTAAAATATCATCTTCTAAAGGCTTATCTTTTTGAATTTCTTGATTGCTTATAAGAATTTCATCTAATGTTTTTAAAGGTTCAGCAAATTCATCCTCTACCTTTTTATTTTCTACCTCTTTTTTCATTTCATACGCTTTTTTTCTAACATCTTCTAAACTTGGTCCTTTTACCCCAGTATCAGTTTTAATAATTACATCATCTTTAGTATAATTTTGATTTAAAACTCCATAAACAGGTGATATTACAGGAGATGGAGTAAATATTTTCTTCTTTTCTTCCTTCTTTTGTTGCATGAATTTAGAATAATCTCTAGGTTGTTCTCTCTTTCTTTCAGGCTCTTTTACAACATATTCATCTCTATTTCTTCTAGGAACATCATAATCATCTTCAAAAAAACTACTATTACTACTTGTTTGTGAATAACTATTACGTTTATTAACACTTAAATCCTTGTCACTTCTAGTTGGTAAATCATCATCAAAATCTAAAGGAAAATTAAAATTACTTGTCTTTTTAGGAGGCTCACTAACAACATCATCATCTTTATCTTCAACAGGCATTTTAACCTCTTTTATTGGATTACTTTCCTTTACCACACTCTTTTTCTCATATGTAGTTTCTTCTTCATCATCTTCTATATCAAATAATACATCTTTTATTTTTTTAAAAACACTCATTAGTTATTCTCCTTTTATTAAATCATAATCTGGTACTTCATCATCTTTATAATTATCATACTCTTCTACCACTTTTAGAAAGTTTGAATCATTTGAATTAGTCTCAAATATATTAAAACTTTCCTCACTATAGTTAAGTACATCTTCCTCAAGCAAATTTTCAATTATATCGTCATTATACTCTACTGAAGACAAGATAATTAAACTATTTGCAATAGCGTTAGCAATATCATCACTATCTACTATCACTTCTATTTTAGCATAATTATACATTATTTCAATTAAATATTTATCATTTTTTAAATTTATTTCAATATATCCACTCTTATTATCATAATTAATTAACTTACTCATATATGCATTATCTTTAATTTTATAACTATTCTCTACTTTATGATAATAACTAACAATATCTACAAACATATAATATTTAAGACCATTTTCTCTAAACACAATATTTCTTTCATTAATTTTATCTATCATTAAATTAGATGGTAAATAAAACTTATAACCATTTTTATATTCATTAGCGTTATTACTTTTACAAGATATTACTTTATTTATTATTTGTTCTATATTATTATTATCTATTTTGGTACAGCCACATAGTAAGGTTATACTTAATATTAATATAATTATTTTTTTCATTTATATCCCTCTAAATAATCATACCACAAATACAGTTCTTCATAAAGAAAAATTAACACGAAAAAACTAGAAGCCCCTTTCTATTTGCTTCTAGCCCAAAAGTTCGTTTCAAAACATTTATTGTTTTTGAAATTTAAACATGCCTTTATCCTTATCTGCATTGGATAAAGACCAGACAAAATATTTATAAAACTTCGTATTAAGATAGATGTACATCGACACCACCCATTTGATCATAGACTCCGACTGCAGAACCATAGAAGAAGAACACACCACCATCACCGCCAAAGCCAGTTGTATATTTTTTGCTAGTCTCTAAAGTTATTCTCTTAGTAGCATGTTGATAAGAAGAATAAAAAGTACCACTACCATTTACATAAATATCAACGTCCTGAACAATTGTCATAAGAACAGAACTTTTTTGTAATAAAGCTGTACAACCATATCCTGTACCACTATAAACTCTATCAGTAAATTCAATTGATTGTCCAGACCAGTATAAAAAAGTAGTTGGATTTGTCATTCTTGTTAAATTGCCATATAAATATGAACCAATAACATCATAACTAATTACTTTTGGTATACCTTTCCAATCGAGTCCAGTTACCATCGTACAATATTTTCCACTGCAAGAATAGGCAAGAGTTAATTTTTTTGCTGTTGTCTCATGAATTAAGGCTTTAGGTGATAAGGCACCATCATCAAAATCTTCTATTTCTTTCTTGTAAACTTTTTCATCATATAATCCCATGGTCAAATATTTATTAAACTTATCTTGCGTAATATGTTCTTGATAACCATCAAAGTATAATTCACCTAAGAAATTATATTGTTCTTCCGTCATGCTTACTCCGTTCTTATTAGTATAAAAGTAATCATCTGCATGGACAATAATACTTGAAGTATTAATTGCAAATAACACACCAATAAAAACTAAAGATAACTTAACTAGTTTAAACATACATCACACTCCTTTCCTAGTTCAACCATAACGCATATTAACTAAAAAAGGTAGTGAATGTCATTCACACCTCTAAAAAATCCTTAAAATACTTAGATAAATACTGATTATATAGATTAAAAAATAAATTATAATTTTTACCATTTTTATTGGTACAATCATAAAATTCAATAGATTTCACAGGTTCATTATTGACAAAATACGTATACTCTAATTTTAAGTTATCCATGTAAACTGAAAACACCTCTATTATACTATTAGAAGAAACATGAACCTTAATAAAATTTCTTGATGGAAAATAAGAATATTTTACTTCATTTTCATTTAAATAATAATATCCAACTTCATTATCATATTTAAAACCATTACTAAGTAAACTTTTTATTAAATCATCTTTTGTTTTAGTACCAGTACTTACTCTAATTACACTTTCATCATTTAAATTATTGACCATTATATCATTATTTTTAAAATCATTAAAATATTTTAGTTTAATTTTAGTACATGATTTATTATAACAAGCATCTAAATAAAGATCCTTATTATTATTTAATAAATTCATAAAAGTTTCTTGTGATTGTTCTAATTCAATAATTAATGTTTTAGCACCACCAGTTAATAAAATAACTTCATTATCTTTTTCATCAAAATAATATAATCTAATTAAATCTACATCTAGTAAATTGTCATCCTCATCATAAAAATTACCAGGTCTAAAATAAACTTTTTCTTTAGAAATAAATACAAGTCCATCTCTCATTCTAATAGAATCTGCTTCACCATACAATCTATAAACTTTAACTGAATTATAAGTACTAATAAAATAATAAAGTAAGAAATTAACTAAAATCACCAAAAATCCAATTGCTAAAAAAAATATTATCTTTTTATTTCTACTTTTAGATTTAATAAGAGTAATTAAAGTATTATTAGTAACTGTTGTATCAACATTTTTTTCGTTTCTTTTACCATTTAATAATTCATCTATTGAAACATCAAAAAAGTTAGCAATCGAAATTAACTTATCATTAAGTGGAATTATATCCTCATTTTCCCATTTATTAACTGTAGTCCTATGAACAAATAATTTCTCAGCTAACTGTTCCTGACTAAGTCCACGCTCCAATCTCAATTCCTTTATAAATTTTGAAAATTTATTTGTATCCATTACTTATCATCCCAAACCATATTTAATTTAGCAAAATTATACGAAAAAAGAAACTACTTTTGTTTCTTCTTGCCATAGTATAAACTATTTAAAACTTTTACCTTAACACCTTTTTCGTATTTAAACATTTTTCTAACATTTTTAGGTAATTCTTTTTTATAAACTTTCATAATTCCCTCCATCCAATAGCCATATTATAGCACAATTTTATAAATTTTGCCTAGAAAATAGACATATAATTTCATAAATGTTATAATTTTTTAAGATTGGAGATATTAAAAATGAATAGAAGAGATGGAATTAAAGTAAAAGATATAGACGGAATGCACAATTTAATGTTAGAAATCATGCCTAAAAGATGTGATTCAGATGTATATATATCTTCTAAAATTGATGTTACTAAATTAGTTGAATATGTTAACAAATTAAAAAAGAAAGATGACTATAAAAATTTAACTTACTTTCATACTTTTTGCATTGCAATTGGAAAACTAATTTATAATAGACCATTACTAAATAGATTTATAATTAATAAAACATTTTATGATCGTAAATACGTTTCTTTAGGCTTTGTTGCTAAAAAAGAATTTACTGACCATTCTGAAGAAGTATTTACCTCTATAAAAATTAATAAAGATGATAATTTAAAAACCATTAGTGATAAAACAAGTGGTAAAGTAACTAATCTAAGAAACAATAAAACTAATAATACCGATGATTTAGTTGACAAAATAGGTCATATGCCTAAATTAATAAGATATATTATTATTAAAATTTTTAAATTTTTAGATAATCATGATTTAATCCCTGATTCTATTACTGAAAACTTAATTTATTATCAAAGTGCCCTTTTATCTAACTTAGGTTCAATTAATTGTAATTCTATTTATCATCATCTAACTGATTTTGGAACTAATGAAGCTTTGATTACTTTTGGAAAAATTGAAGATGAAACTAAAGTAATTAATGGTAAAATAGAAATAAGAAAAATGTTAGATATTGGAATTACTATTGATGAACGAATAGCAGATGGATTTTACTTTGCTAAATCTCTTAAGTTACTAGAATATATTTTTGAAAATCCAGAAACTCTAGAAAACAACGCTGATACATTATATGATATTAAACTACGCTAAAAAATTATATTTCTTCCATTTTGGAAGTTTTTTTATTTTTGCCAATTTTTAATAAGTTGAAAGATTGTCAAGTAAATGTACAACTTAATAAAATTAAAAAGTAATTTGGGTATCTCTTTACTAAATATATATATAGAAGCACCAAAGAAAGGTGTTTCATAGTACGTACAAAAAATATAAATGGAAGGAGAAAAAAGTTATGTTTAATTTAAGAATTATATTAAAGTATTTAGCCCAAATTTTATTGTTATTTCTATAGTCCAGTTGAAAGAAAAGGATCTAATAAAATTGCAACAAAGATTATAGAAAAAACCATTTAAAGTTATTAAAGATAATGTTGAAAAAGATAATACCTTTAATCAAAGATAAAATCTTTAAGTATAATTGTAATGTTTATTCAATTAAGTTTCAAACTAGTATTTGTAGTATCAATTAAAAAAGCATAAGAATAACAGAACTATAATTTACCAAAGAAGAATTAATGAAATATTTAATCTAGGCAAAAAAATAGAAAACTAAAACTTTCAATCAAAATTGATAAAAAATTACTTAAAAAGAAATATCTATTGATATAATATCTGAATCGACTAATTTATCAAAAAAAGAAATATTAAAGTTACAAAATAACTAACAATATTTCTTTTTCATTTTATATACCATAATTAAAACCACTAGAATATTTCATAATTTTATTAAATACTCTAACTTTTTCTTCTCCATCTAAAATAACAGGTTGATAATTATTTTTATTTTTAAAACCAGATACAGATGCAGGAACAATTTCAATATTATCATCCAATTGTAACTCACCATTAGAAAAATTAAACGTTTGTCTAAACATAAATGTATCTTTATCTGGTGGATTTTGATTTCCACCAAAAACAAAATTAGCTAAAGAATATATTATATATTTATCATTATATTTTTCAATCCCCTGTATTACATGAGGATGCGTTCCAACTACTAAATCAGCACCATTATCAATTAAATAGCGTCCCATTTTCTGTTGTGCATTATTTTGCACTAAATCCTTTTCAATTCCCCAATGTACACTAACAATAATAAGTTCAGCACCATTTTCCTTTAAATAATCAAGTCCTTTTTTAGCTTCTGCATATTTTACACAATCAATATCATTAAAAGCCATAAAACCAATTTTAATACCATTTACCTCTTTAATTAAATAGTCACTATAACCATAATGTAATACATTATTATCATTTAGAGTCTTAATAGTTTCATCATAACCACTTTTTCCAAAATCATAAGCATGATTATTAGCAAAACTAACCATTTCTATACTACCTTTTTTTAAAACATCAACATAACTAGTAGGTGCTTTAAAATTAAATGCCTTTTCCACTATATCATTTGAAGATGTAAATTGTCCCTCTAAATTAGCAACCGTAATATCATCTTGATCTAAATATTCCTTTACTTTAGCAAAATAATAAGCATAATCCCCATTATTATCATCAAAATACTTATCAAATCTACTTCCATACCAATATCTTGGATCCCATCCAATGGTACAATCACCAACAAAACTTAAAGTAACTTTCTTTTTATCAACTTTAAGACTATCTTCACTTGTTTTTTTTATAATTAAAGGCATATCAACACGAATATTTTTATTACTAAATCTAACAAAAAATGTATAAGCAACTAAACAAAATACTATAATATACAATCCAATTATTAACTTTTTCAACTATAACTCCTTTAAATTCTTTCCAGATAGTTCTACAGTCTTCCTAGCAAGAACAGTTAAACTATCAACAACATCACTATAATTTATTTTTAAGTAACTATAAACAACAGATAATTCAGTACAACCTAATATTATTTTTTCACAACCATTTTCTCTGAAGTAATTTAAAATTTCATCAAATTCTTTTAATGAAACATCCTTATTCTTTTTAACTTTATCATAAATAATATTCATAACCTTTGCTTGATACATATCATCTGGTATAAATAACAAATCATTACCAATAAACTTATGATAAGCACCAGATTTTATAGTACCATCAGTTGCCATTAGACCAATTCTTTTAGGATTATCCTTTAAAACAACTTTACTAGTTTCTTCTAAAATATTAATAACCTTAGCGCTAACTTCTTTTTGAACCTCATCAAAGAAATAACTTGCCGTATTACAAGGAATAACAATATATTTGCATCCTTCTCTATCAAGCAATTTAGCACAATCAACCATTTCAGGTACTGGGCTATCATCAGATTTACCAAGAATAAAATTAGTTCTATCAGGAATACTTGAATACTGACAAACTAACATATCAACATTATCCTGATCACTTTCACTAACCGTATTATCTATAACTAAATCCATAAAATAAGTTGTCGCTTTAGGTCCAAGTCCTCCAATAACTCCAATTAAATTATTCATAATATTTCCTGAACTTTCTAATATGATTAATCAAAGCACCAACAATATAATATTTTCTCTTTAAACTAAAATCTTTCTTATAATCTAGTGGATTATTTTTCTTTAATTTTTTAGCAACTTTAACTAATTCTTTATCTTTACAATATCTTTTAATAACACTAAAAGGAATAATACTATAAAGTTCACATCCTTCTTGCTTATATGTTTTATCATGTATATCATAAATAAAAGTATCTACAAGTGGTGCTAAATAATTCGTATTACCTGCTCCCATATAGAAGTTACTTCTACCAAGTCTTACATTAACCTCAAAGAAATAAAATTCTTTAGTATCATCATCATACTTAATATCAAAATTAGCATAACCTACATATTTGGTTTCTTTAATAAACTTTTTGGCTGCTTCTACAATTTTTTCATCTTGAGTATTATATATAGCTGAATAATTTCCCGTAACATCAGGCCCCTTTTCCTCCAACAATACCTTACCAACTGATGAAAATATAACATTACTATTTTGATCAGCAAAGCAAGTTAAAACTCTCATATTAGCATCTGTTCCTTTAATATATTCTTGAACAACTACTGTATCATCATAACCAGATGCAAATAATCTTTTCATCATTTCTTTATACTCATCTAAAGATTTAAATAAAAATACCTTCTCTTTTCCTTCAAAACTAAGTCTTTGATACATTGCTTTATTACTTACCTTAGCTATAAAAGGACACTTAAAACTTATCTTAGTTTTCTCATAATTATTCTTATCTACTACAATAGTTTTAGGATAATTAATCCCCACCTTTTCACATATATCATAAAATCCTTCTTTAGAAGAAACTTTAACTAAAGTATCATAATCAATAGTAGGTACAACATAATATTTACTTAATTTATCTTTATTTCTAATAATAATTTCAACATAATCTTCACTACAACCAAAAAGTAATAACTTTTTATCCTCATATTTACTCTTAAGTTCAATTAAAAAATTAATTAACTTTTCTTCTGTCATATTATCAATAGTAAGTACATCTGTAATTTTAGAATATTTAGTCATCCAATAAGTATATTTTCCAATAACAATTGACTTAATTTTATAATGTTCATAAATAGTTCTAGCAACACTATAAGCACCTACATCTATTCCTAATATTACTGGTATAAATTCATTATTCATCCTATCACTACCTCTAAAATTATTATACACGTATATTAAAAAAGAATAAAGCCATAATTATAAATGGAGGAAAAATAATGAAAAAAGTACCATGTATGTTATCTACTAAAGATACATCTTACATTGAAGATATGTTTAACTGGAATATAACAGCATATCAAAAATGTGAAGAATATTTAAAAAAAGTAACTAACAAAGAACTACAATCAGAACTTAAAAAAATAAGTAAAATGCATTATAAAAACTGTGATAAGTTAGTTAAATATATAGGAGGTTTTATTAATGAATGATAAATTTATTCTATATGATATGTTAAACACTGAAAAAAACATGAAAATAAACACAGCAACAGCTTTAAATGAAGCATCATGTGATGAAATATATGATTTATATCATGAAATATTTGAAGATATCTCAACATCTGCCAAAAACTTATTTACCATTGGCTTTAATAATAATTGGTACACCTTAGAAGAAACAAACCAAACTAAAATTAAAGAAAGCCATACTAAACTAAAAAATTCTTTAAAAGAAGAATAATATTTAAAAAGATACTTTTTAATTTATTCAAGTATCTTTTTTTATTATTTATATTAAGATTGTTGACATTTAATTGTCATTTATTCTTTTTGTTTTACGCTTTTTAACAAAATATTTCTATTTAAACAATATTTATTTAAAAAATTGTTATTTTTATTAAATTTTTCTATTGAATTTCTAAAATGATTATGATAATATAATCTTGTTCTTGGGGAATTAGCTCAGTTGGCTAGAGCATCTGCCTTGCACGCAGAGGGTCAAGGGTTCGAGTCCCTTATTCTCCACCAATGAAGAATCTAAAAAGATGGTTTTAACCCATCTTTTTTATTTTTAATTATTTCACTTGGAACAATTATAAATTTATTATACAATAATGTTAACAAGGAGTATGATTTAAATGAAGAAAAAAGACCTATTGTTAGATGTTGATGAAGTTATATGTTTTTCTGGTTATCTAGAAGCAGTTAATGATTTCTTAAATACAAATTACAATATTGACGATTTCGACTGTTATTATATTGATGAAAAAGTTATACCAAAAGAAAGATTTAATGAATTTAATGAATACGTAAGTAAAAGAA
Source organism: uncultured Bacilli bacterium (assembly GCA_934090795.1). Lineage (GTDB taxonomy): Bacteria > Bacillota_I > Bacilli_A > RF39 > UBA660 > CAG-533. Next base: position 38,967 of record CAKOJQ010000002.1, on the reverse strand, counting down.
ATCTCTATGATTATACATCTTTTCTACCAGGTGCTATTGAAACAATAAAAAAACTAAATGAAAAATATGAAATATACATTTGTTCAGCATGTTTAAATACATTTGATTTAGATAATTCAGGAATTCAATTTAAAAATAAATATGATTTTTTAAGAAAAAATTTACCTTTTATAAATCCCAAAAAATTTATTTTAACAAGCTCTAAAAACATGGTAAAAGCTAATATTCAAATAGATGATTATTTGCCTAACTTTGATAATGATACTAAACTTAAAATTCTATTTCCATCATATCATAATAAAAACATTGACGATAAAATATTAAAAGAAAAAAATATTATAAGAGCTGGATACGATTGGAAAACAGGTTGGCAAGAAATATCAAAATTATTACTAGAAAATGAAAACGACTAAAAAGTCGCTTTTTTTAATATTTTACCAGTTTTAGAATTTAACTTATAATTAAACTCCTTATCATCAGTTTTAAAACTAATATCATATACATTATTATCAATATCTAATATCATTTCATAATCATAATACTTTACTACTCTAGCATCATTAAACACAATATTTTTAATTTTATCTTCATTTAAAATTTTTAAATCTTTATCAGTATTTATAACTTCATAATTAATAATCTCTCCATTAATTGCATTTATTTTTAATTTATATTCTAATTTATCTGTTTTAAATTTAACTTCATATACAGGTTTACCAGCAATATAATTAGTTTCAATTTTATAATCATAATAATTAGTTATATTAGTTTTTTTAATTACAATATCCTTTATTTCTTCTTCTTTTAAATAACCATCATCATCAAATCCATCAGCAAATCTAATATCATAATCAAACTTCAATCCCAATCTAAATATTTTTCCAGTAATAGCATCTATTGCATAATAATAATCAGATTTATTTGAAGTAAACTTACACGTATAACCTATTTTGCCATCAAAATAATCAAGATCAATTTTTAAATTTTTAACCTTATTAGAAGATACACCAGCTTCTTTAAAAATAATTTGTTTAATTTCGTCAATAGTTTTATATTTAGATTTACTTGCATTTCCTATCGTAACAACATTTTCATTTTTATTCATACTACTATTAGATAACAAATTTAATTCATTAGTGCTTAATTTTACTAAATCATCAAAATTATATAATGAATTAGTACTTACAATACTTTTAATTAATTTAATTTTAGAAACAGATATATTATATTTTTTAGCTAGTTCATTATCAAAATCTGTAGTATCAGTATTTTCAATCATTATAGATGAATCAACATCATTACTTTTTAAATAATCATATACACTATTAGCTAAATCAGATATTTCATAACTACCATCTACTAAACTTAATAATACTGAATTATCTTCATTAGTAATATATCCATCTTTAATCATAAATGCAAAGATAATATTTAAAGCTTTATTAATGTTAGTTCCCTTTAAATTTAAACCATTTAACATTATATTCGCATCATCATTATTAGTGTTTACTTTAACAACTTTATTTTTAGAATTTACATATATTTCTAAACTAGGATTAACATCAATACCAATTACAGCAACAGAATTATTATTAAAATATAATAAACCAATAAACAAAATAATTAAACAAGCAAAACTTAAACATCCAGCTAATATTATTTTTTTACTTTTTTCTTTTTTGATATTTAACACTACTCCACTATCACTATTTATCTTTTGAGACACATCTTCAAAATTACTACTTATTAAATTACTAAAAACATTATTTAGTTCTTTTTTTATATCATTTTTCATTAATTGCCTCCTTATATCTTTTACGAACTTTCTTCATAGCTCGGTTATACTTTGAAAGTACGGTTGATAATTTCATATTAAGAAATTTACTTATTTCTAAAAAAGTAAATCCTTCAACTAAATTTAAAATAACTAATTTTCTTTCTTCATCTGGTAATTCTTCTAACACAATTTTTAAAAGCACTTTATCATATGAAATATCTTTTTTACCAAGAATATTTTCTATTTTCTCAATATCATCATAAATTATCTTTTTCTTTTTTCTTAACTTTTCCACACATAAATTTTTAGTTATTGTTAAAATCCATGAAAGAGGTTTATTTCTAGAACTATATGACTGTGCATACTTATATATATTAAGATAAACATCCTGCATTACATCTTCACTATCAGAAGTATTATTTAAAATAGAAAAAGCATAAGCATATACATTAACTCTTGTCTCATTATAAAGCTTTTCAAGAGCACTCATATCACCACTTGCAATTCTACTTATATAAGTATCTAATAAAATATCATTGTTTATCTTAAATATTGAAAACATAACATAACCTCTCACTATATTAACGACATAAAATAACAAATTATTGCATTAAATTTTAATTATATCTATTGTACCATAAACATAAAGTGTAAATAATAGTAAATTAATTTGACTTGCATATAATTACTTAGTAAAATTTTATTGTAAGGACGTGATATTTATAAGAATTGTAGGAACATGTGTAAGAGGTATTAGAACACCCATTATTAAAGAAGGAGATGACCTAGCTGCCATTGTTGTTAATTCTTTATTAGAAGCAAGTAAAGAACATAACTTTACATTTAATGATAAGGATATTGTTGGTATAACTGAAGCAGTTGTTGGTATAAGTGAAGGAAACTATGTAACCATAGATGACATTGCACTTGATGTATCTTCTAAATTTAACACTAAAGAAATAGGAATAGTTTATCCAATATTATCTAGAAATCGTTTTTCTAATATCTTAAAAGGTATAGCAAGAAATATGGATAAAATAACAATCCAATTATCTTTTCCAGCTGACGAAGTTGGTAATGGCATCCTAGATGAAAATAAACTAGATAATAGTAACTTTAATCTAGGTAGTTCATTTACAGAAAAAGAATATAATGAATACTTTGGTGACTGGATTCATCCATTTACAGGTATAAATATGGTTAAATTTTATAAGGAATTATGTGAAAAAGAAAATTGTAAAACTGAATTTATCTTTTCTAATAATCCATTAGAGATTTTAAAATATACTAACAATGTAATAAATTGCGATATTCATACTAGAGAAAAAACTAAAAATTTGTTAAAAAATCATAACGCAAATGTCTACTCTTTAACTGATATTTTAAACAAACCAATTAACAACTCTGGATTTAATCCTGAATACGGATTATTAGGTTCAAATAAATCTACTGAAGAAAAATTAAAATTATTTCCTAAAACAGGTAATGAATTGGTACACAAAATTCAAGATTTATTAAAAGAAAAAACAGGTAAAACAATAGAAGTAATGGTTTATGGAGATGGTGCCTTTAAAGATCCAGTTGGAAAAATATGGGAACTTGCCGATCCAGTAGTATCCCCAGCTTTTACTGATGGACTTATTGGAACTCCAAATGAAATCAAATTAAAATATGTAGCAGATAATAAATATGCTAGTTTAACAGGCAATGATCTAAAAAAGGCTATCATTAACGAAATAAAAGAAAAACAAAATAACCTAATAGGACAAAATATTTCTTTAGGAACTACTCCAAGAAGAATTACTGACTTAGTTGGCTCATTATGTGACCTAACCAGCGGTTCTGGCGATAAAGGAACACCAGTTGTTCTAATTCAAGGCTATTTTGATAATTTATCAAATGAATAAAGCATGGAATCAAAATCCATGCTTTTTATTTATATATTAACTTCTAGTAATTTTAGAAGAGCTTTCAACAATTATATGTGCAGCAAATGTCTTTCCATCTGCATATTGTGGAACATTTTCTAAATTAGGATATTTGATAGTTAAAGTATAACTATGAGTTACACTACTTGTTCCACCAGCAACAACAGGCAAACTAGTTCCACTAGGAAATAAACTAAATCTATTATTTGTTATTTCACTTAAACTTGGTATTTTTTTATTGGTAATAGTATATCCATTACCTTCTAAATCGTAAAGTAACTCTCCACTATCAAACGTATTTGCATCTACAACCATTAATATATTATAAGTTAAATTTTTTCTATTAGTATTTGTATTTATTCCAGTTATAGTAAATTTCTTAATATCACTCCACCCAGGAATAATTTTATCTCCCACAATAGTTTCATTTGTTGTACCATTAGCAAAAGTTAAACTTACATTAGCTGAACTTCCACTAGCATTTATACTGCTATTAGCGCTATTTATAACTGCTCTAAAATAAGCAAAAGTAACACTCATAGTAGTAACTATGATTAAAATAACTAAAAAAATTGACACAGTAACATCATTTTTTATCTTATTCATATCATTTAACTCTTTCCTACTATTTAGTATAACAATTTTTAAATCAAAAATCTATATAAAAAGAGATAGTTAATCCCTATCTCCAAAAATTTTAATTAATCTTATAACTTCTAAAGCTGAAGATAAAACTCCTGCAACATATGTTAAAGCTGCACTAACAAGCATTTTTTTAGTTCCATCAGTATCATCACCATATCCTAAATTCTTTAAATTTTCCTGAGCTCTTTTAGATGCATTAATTTCAGTCGGTAAAGTAACTAATTGGAATAATAAACCAAGTCCAACAAGAGCAATACCTAAAGCAATTAAGTCCATTGTCTCTAAAAGTAATCCAATAACCAGAACAACATACGCAAACTTAGTACCCAAGCTAACAACCGGAAAGATAAAACTTCTTAATCTTAAAAAGAAATATCCTTCTTTATCTTGAATCGCATGGCCACATTCATGAGCAGCAATAGCCATTGAAGCAACACTAGATCCATTATAAACTTCATTAGACAACCTAACAGTTTTTCTTTTAGGATCATAATGATCACTTAAAGTACCAGTAGTTTCTACAACATAAACATCATTTAAACCATTATCATCAAGAATCTTTCTTGCAACATCATATCCTGTCATATCATAAGAATTCTTAATCTTTTTATATTTTCCATAAGTTACTGAAATATAAATTTGAGCAGCCATTGGAATTAACAACATTAGTAAATACATGTAATCCATAATCTATACCTCCTCGTAAGTAGTTCCTTCTCTAGTATCAATTAACTTAATACCCTTACTATATAATTCATCTCTTATTGAATCAGCAAGTTCATAATCTTTACTCTTCTTAGCCTTATCTCTTTTTTCAATTAATTTCATAATTAAATCATGGTCTTCTCTTTTAGCCTCATCTTTCTTTAATAAATCAAGTGCCAAAACCTTATCAAAAGATCTAATAAGTTCAATTTTAGTAGTACCATTAACAGTTTCATCTTTAAGTAAAGAATAAATAACAGTAATCGCATTAGCAGTATTTAAATCATCAGCAATACAAGCAGTAAATAAATTAGTATAATTTTCAAAATCACCATCACTAAGCATTCCATCTTCTTTTAAATTAGCTATCTTATTCTTTAACTTTTTATATTCATTTTCTGCCGCATTAAGAGCATCAAAAGAAAATATTAATTGTTTACGATAATGACTATTTAAACACATATATCTAAATGATAATGGATTATATCCCTTATTAATTAAACTATCAACAGTAACAACATCACCATGACTCTTACTCATTTTACCATCAATACTCATTAAATGTTCCGTATGTACCCAATAACTACACCATTTATGTCCTAAATAAGCTTCACTTTGAGCAATCTCATTAGTATGATGAGGGAAAATATTATCAACTCCACCAGTATGAATATCTAAATATTCTCCTAAATTTTTAATAGATATACCAGAACATTCAATATGCCATCCCGGGTAACCTACACCAAAAGGAGAATCCCATTTAAGTTCTTGATCTTCAAACTTACTTTTAGTAAACCATAAAGCGAAGTCAGCCTGATTTTTCTTATTACCATCAAACTCTACTCCATCTCTTACCCCAACAACCATTTCATCTTCCTTATGGTTAGTTAGTTTATAATAATCATCTAATTTAGAAACATCAAAATAAACATTACCACCTGCTTGATAAGCATAACCATCTTTAAGTAACTTCTCTATAATTTTAATATACATATCAATATTATCACTCGCATTGCTTACAATTTCTGGTCTCTTACAATTTAAAGCATCAAAATCCTTAAAAAAAGCATCAGTATAAAATTTAGCTATATCTAAAACACTTTTATGTTCCTTCTTAGCACTAGCAACCATTTTATCTTCCCCGGAATCAGAATCACTCTTTAAATGACCAACATCTGTAATATTCATACATCTTTCAACTTTATAACCAATATATCTTAAAGTTCTATCCAATAAATCATTACATATATAATTTCTTAAATTACCAATATGTGCATAATGATACACAGTAGGACCACAAGAATAAAAAGTAACCATGTCTTTATTATGAGGTGCAAATTCCTCTATTTTTCTAGTTAAAGTATTATAAATCTTCATAATTACCTCCTTCATATACCTAATTTTATCATTTATAATAAAAAAATAAAACAACATAACTTAAAAAAGTGATTACTTTAACATAATCACTAAGCAACTAACTCATTAAACCCAATTCTACTTGTCTCTTCATTATTAAATACAAATATAATCGAATTATTTAAATATACCTTCTCATTATTCATATTACTTATATAACCATTACTAATCATCGAATCAACTAAATTTCTAATAATTCTACCCGATTTATCATAATTATTAAAACAAATAATTGAATAAGGATTCTCATCTATCTTATTATATAAATAATTATTATTAATTAACTTATTAACTCCAAATTCATCATTAAACTCTAAACAATTAATATTAATTAAATTAATTCCTAACTTATTAGCAATATAACTAATTATTTTCTCTTTACTCTTACTTTCTCCATTTAAAAACATATACTTATTAAACTTATTATCCCTAATAATATTCATTATATTTTTAACAATCAATTCATTATATTTTTTCTCAAGTTCACATTTAACCTCATTAAACTTATTATCATCTATATTAATAATATTAACTCTCTCCTTAATTAAATTATCTACATCTATCATTTTAATGTTCATATCCTTAGATTTATTAACATAATTATCAAGTATTTTCTTAGAACAAACTGTATCTAACACTTCTATTGATTTATCGGGATTATATAAATTAGGCATATACTTATCTGTATTACTAATAATATAATTAACTATATTTTTATTTATCTTTAATTTATAGTACTCTTCATAACTCTTCTTAACTTTATTTAATATAAATTCCATATCTTTTAAACTTGGTTCATTAACCATGATAGGAGTAAATCTTCTAAGTAAAGCCTGATCTTTCTTAATATATTCTTTATATTCACTTATAGTAGTAGCTCCAATAATTTTTATCTCCCCATTACATAAATAAGGTTTTAATATATTACCAGCATCTATTGCTCCTTCACTAGAACCAGTTTTCATAATTGTATGAATTTCATCTATAAATAAAATTATATTTTTATTTTTAATACACTCTTTAATTAAATCATTAACTCTTGCTTCAAACTCTCCTCTATATTTAGTTCCTGATATTAAAGTACTTACTTGAACTGAAATTATTTTTTTATCCTTTAATTCTACCGGAACATCTCCAATCTTTATTCTTCTAGCAAGTTCTTTAACTAAAGCAGTCTTTCCAACTCCCGCATGTCCTATTAATAAAGGATTATTTTTATTTTTTCTTAAGAGTATCTCCATAATATTTTTTATTTCTTTATCTCTTAAATAAATTTTATCAGTTGCCTCATCATTTAAAACAGTACCAAATTCATTTAGAACGCCTTGATTATTAAGTTCTAAAGTAAGAGCATCTAAATCAATACCCATATTATTAACTATACTGTAACCTATTCCATCTTTATAAGATAATAAACTAGACAATAAATAATATTCATCTAATGCTTTATTATCTTTATCTGAATTTTCTCTTGCTTTATTAATTACTAACTTTAATAAAGGAGTATATAAAATATATTTAGACTCTTTAGTAGCACTTCCTATAATCTTAAGTAAATTCTTTTTATAATTATAATAATTTAAATTATATTTATAACATATCTTACTAATATTTTTATTCTTTAATAAGGATAATAATAAATGTTCAGTTCCAACATAAGGATGATGACAACTAAGCATTTCTTTTTCTGCAACTTTAAGTATTTTATTTGTTTCACTATTATAACAATTTTTCATGATTTATCTCCCATAATATTCTATGAATATAATGGTTTAAGTATTAAAAAAATATTCAGGTTTCCCTAAATATTTTATTTGCTATTATATAAATAATAATCATTAACAAATTCAACAATATCCCCATTTATATAAATTGCTGATTCATTAGGTAATCCAATTAAATTATGTTCACAACAATTTTCTTTTACTTCATTAACCTGCATCAAATCATTAATATCATAATGAGGAACAATAGAATAATTACATAGTCCAAATCCCTTAATAAATCTTGCTTTATCATTTAATTCATATTTAGGAATAAAAGTATTTTCTGCTAAATTCATTGATCCAGCACTAACACCAATTATAAATGCATCTGACATCTTTATATATTCTAAAAGATTGTTATCAATTACAAATTGATTTTGTAACAAAGGATCTCCTCCCATAAAATATATTATATCCACATCTAAAAACAAATTTTTATCAAATTCTTTAATGTTTCTATTATCAATTAAATATGTATTTTCAATTTTAACTCAACACATACCAAGCATCTTAATAATGCCTAAAGAATCATCTTTACCATAAACTTGTTTATCATTTTTTTCATATTTATCCGGATTAGCCGAAATACATATTATACTTCTTTTACCACTTAAATTTTTATTTATTAGTTCTTTAACATCTTCTATATAGCCTTTTCTATTATCAGGGCCACTTAACATTAATATTTTTTTCATAATCTATCACCTAACACATATTTATTATTTAAAAATTATTTCAAATTCTTTACAAGTGCACCAACAATATTTATCATTATCAAATATAACGATATCCTTATTACCTATCATTTTAATTTCATTATTAGAAATTAATATAACATCTTCTTCTGGCATATATATAGTTTTAAATTTTTTAGAATACCTTTTTAAATATTCTTCATTTTTATTAAAATGAGATTCTTTTAAATGACACAAAATAGAATAATCTTTTAAATAATCAAATCCACTTAAATCACATATATTTACATCATTTCCATCATCAATTAAAGCACTATTTATATCCTTACCAAATACAATAGCACCAGCACTTCCAGCAAAAATAACTCCATCATTATTTAAATAGTTTATAATTTTATCCCAATTAGAATGTTCCTTTAAATCTTTTAATAATTTGAATGTATTACCACCACCTATAAATATAGCAGCATATTTATTAAAATCTTTATTAGATAACTCTAAAGAATTTCTAACCATATCAAATTTCATACCACCAAAATTTTTAATTTCCTCGCTAAACCATTCATAACAACTATTATATTTTTCTTCATCCATAGCTAGTGGTATATATAAAATAGGTTTATTTTTATCAATACATTTTTCAAATTCTTTATAAGCATCAATTACTTGTTTACCACTTCCGCCACCACATAAGAATAACTTCATAATTTAAAACATCTCCTTATTTTTAAATATCTAATTCACATAAATCACTTATTTTTTTAAATTCATTACTATCATCTAGTTTTATTTCATTAAATTTGTTATCCTTCCAAAAACATTTTAAAGCATAACCTTTGTCAAAATTTCTTTCATTACCATTTTCCGAAATAATTCTATAATCATCGTCAATTATTTCTATAGCCGAACAATTAGAAAGCATTATTCCTATTTTTTTATTATCCTTAAGCTGATTTTTACTGGATTCATATCTTCCATCTTCATCAGCATGTGGTGTAACATATAAATCAAACCAATCTAAACAATTTATACTTTCAAATCCACCATATTCCGTATCCGAATTACATGAATTAAACCAACAAACAGCACCAGCTGATATTCCACAAATAACTTTGCCATTATACCATGCATCTTTTAATAATTTATCAAAGTCAGTTTTTTTCCATAAATCTAACATCAACCTAGTGTCTCCAACGCCTTCATAAATTATATCAGCCCAATCAACTAACTCTTTAACATAATCTTTATTAGTTAAATCTTTTGCTTTCAAACATTTACAATTACATCCAAACATATCACCATAAATTTTTTTCATAGTATTATAATAACTATCTTCTATTTCTTCCGAAAAACTCATAGCATGAACAATAAACAAATAATTTGGATTTTTCTTATTAGTTAATCTAATAATTTCTTCATCCATTAATCTTGTTTCATATTTAGACTTAGTTCCATCTTCCAGTAATCTTCCATTTTCTCCGCCACCAATTGCAATTAATTTTTTAACCATAATCATTCCTCATTTCATTTTAATAATCAATAAAGAAAATAAGAAATTTTAATTCTATATTTCATAAAATTATAATCTCTTATCATCTATTAAACTCATTACAATTATATCAGTAAACTTTCCATCTTTTTTCTTATATTTTAATCTTTCAATTCCTTCTTGTACAAATCCATTTTTTTCTAATAATTTGATACTAGAAATATTTTCAATCATAACTTCAGCACTTATTCTAGTACAATTTAGACCATTAATTAAATAATCTATAATAGTGTTTAATGCTTCTTTCATAAGCCCTTTATTTTGATATGGTCGAGCAATTAAATATGCTATTTCAGCACTTTCATGTTTTTTGCTAATAGTAAAACTTATCTGGCCAATTAACTCATTTGTATCATTTAATTCAATTGCATATTGTCTAAAATTAGAATTATTTTCATAACATTCAATATAATAGTTAATGCTATTTATAGTATCATCTACTGTTTTTTAATTTTTCCATAACATATATTTACTAATTTCTTTATCAGTTCCCCAATTATTAAATAATGTTTCAGCATCATCAATACAGAATCTTCTTAAATTTAATCTATTAGTTTTTAATGTTTCAATTAATTTTATTGTTATCATTTTTCCTCACAAATAATACAATCATTATAAAACACTATTTTACTTATTTTCTGGTTTAAAAGTTCTAACATTACCAAATAGCTCAATTTCTCCAGTATCCCTATTATAAATCATTGCACCATCATCATATATTGCATAGACGTTTTTATCCTTTTCATTTGCAACTTTTTGTAATTTAGATAAATATCTTAAATTATTTATTGTATGTACATCAATATAAAACGGATCATCAATTACTCCAAAACCATCATAAAATGAAAAATACTTATAAAAATTATTTTTTGCTGTTATAAAATATCTTTTTAATTGTAATTCTGTTCCAGCACTTTCACCAATTATAATTCCTTTATAATGCTTTATATCATAAAGAATCTCCGTATCATGAACAACTTTACCAAAAAACATTTCAGGATTACCACCAGGTAACAATATAACATTAGAATTTTTTATAATTTCTTTTAATTTTTCCTTTGAATCACTATAACAATTGCACACAGTTATATCATTCTCATTTATGCCTATCTTTTTTAGTTCATTTATATATCTATTATATCTTTTTTCTCCTTTTTTAAAAAATTCATTATCCAATTTTTGAGCATCTATTTCAACAGGAAATGCCCAAGGAAAAATCGCAACTTTTGAATTATTTGGAATTATTTGTTTTAATTTATCACTAACTAAATCCATTCCTATTTCAATTCTACTAAATAAAACACTATACATTTTTCTTTATCCTCTCTAATTTATTAGCAGCCATTTGACCACACCCAACATTAATTTTGTCACCAATACTTTCAAATTTTGAATTGTGAATATTTCTTTCATCTAACATGTTATGTAATAATTTATACTATAAAAATATAATTTCGTCGCAAATATTACCAGTCCATGTAATTAACATTGTTAATCTATCCAATCTTAGTACAAATCCACCATGTAGAGGACAATTATACTTTAGTGTATCAACAAAAAAGATAATAACAATTTTCCAAAAAATTCTTGTTTGTATAAATATAGACAGATAACTTACATTACAATTAAGAACACTATTTATAATAATTCTTTTTTGATAATCAATTTAATATTCTTTAACTATTCAAATTTCCATTTTCAAAAATATATACATCTCCTATATATTTAATATCATTATTTGAAATAACTATTGCAGAATCATTTGGCAATCCAATAATTTTAATATCTTTTGAATTTTTTCTTATTTCAATTACCTGTTCTTCATTATTGATATCAAAGTGCGGATCAATAGTTATATCAGTTAGTCCTAATCCTTTATAAATTATACTTTCTGGATAATCTTCATCTTTAGAATAATATGAATTTGTTGCTAAATTCATTGAACCGGCACTTACACCAATAACTAATGCAGAAGTATTCCGTATTACATCATCAAATTTATTTTTTTTCAAGTATTCTAATTGAATAAATGGATTTCCTCCAAGAAGATATATAATATCTGCATTTTTCAAACTATTTATTCCGTCCTCTAAATTAACTCTGTTATCTAATAAAGAAATATTTAAATCAGAAAATATTTCTTTAAAAGTTTTATAAACTCCTACTACAGTTTCATTACCATTAAATTGTCTATCATTTTTAACATAATTATTAGAATCTGCTGGTATAACTACCATATTAATAGGATTATTAGCATTTTCTTTAATTATTTTTACAATTTCATCATTAAAATATTTTGTTTTATCTGGCCCACTTAATAATATTATATTTTTCATTTTTATCTTTCCTTTCTCTTTCCAATATAATAAGTTTGTTTATAAAAAGCAAAATTATCTTGATTATCTTTTTCAATATACGGTCCACCATCAAAACATTCAATTGTTTCAAAATCAAAATTTTCAAAATTTTCTTTTGTATAAATTTCATCAAATAAAATATATTCTGATATATTTTTTAAATCATTATTAACTTTTTCCTTATTTGAAGATGAAATCAGCAAAATTAAAAAATTATTTTATTGTAAACTTTTTATAAATAATACTAATTCTTTGTTTATAGAGCATGAATTATGATATACATTTATTAAAAAGGCGTCAAAGAGCAAAATAGCACTCTTTAACGCCAACTATTTTCGATATTAAGGCATGCGCAGCCAAAGTTAAAACCACAATTGTATTTAACATTGATATTTTTAGAAATAATAAAATTAATTTCTTTAAATACTTTAGCCATACCTTTTCTCCTTTAAATAAATTTAATCAATATTTTACAACTAAAATTTATTATGTCAATACTTTTTTTAACAAAATTTTGCGATTTTCCGAAAAATAAAAAGATTTTATCTAAAAAAGAACAGCCAAAGCTATCCTTAATTATTATACTCATTTAACAACAATATTAACTAACTTCCTAGGAACAGTTATAACTTTAACTATTTCTTTATTATCTATAAATGTTTTAACATTATCAATAGACTTAGCAAGTTCAAACATTTCTTCTTCTGGAGTATCTGTTGTAACTTCTATTTTTCCTCTAATCTTACCATTAACTTGAACAACTAAATTAAAGGTGTTTTTTACTAATTTATTTTCTTCATATTTTGGCCATAATTCTTCAATTATATTTTTATTAAATACGATTTCAAATAACTCACTAGTTATATGAGGTGCAAGTGGGTTTAATACAATTAAGAATGATTTTAATTCTCTCTTAGTAATATATCCACGTTCCTTAACTTTTTTAAGATAACTCATGCAAGCTGCAATAGATGTATTTAATTTTAAATCTTCTAAATCTTCAGTTACTTTTTTAATAAGTGAATTTAAGTCATATTCTTGTTCACTTGATAATTCTTCATCTTCTTTTACAATATTTTGTAAATCCCATACTTTATTAATAAAGTTAACTATTCCATTTATTCCATCATATGTCCAAGCTATATTATCTTCATAACCACCTAAGAAATGAACATGAAGTCTTGCTACATCTGAGCCATATTTATCAATAACTTCCATAGGAGATACACCATTAGCAGAACTCTTACTCATTTTCTTTCCAGTATCATCTAAAATTAAACCACTACCCATTTTTCTTATGAATGGATCTCTTGAAGGTACAGCACCTATTTCATACAAGAAGTTTTGCCAGAAGAATGCATATAGTACATGTCTAGTTATATGTTCAGTACCACCTGTATAGCAATCAACACTTCCCCAATACTTAAGTTTATCAAAATCTGCTAATTTCTCATTATTTTTAGGATCACAATATCTAAGCCAGTACCAACTTGATCCAGCCCAGTTAGGCATTGTATCAGTTTCTCTTTTTGCTGGTCCGCCACACTTAGGACATTTACAATTTACCCAATCTTCTATTTTAGATAAAGGAGATGCACCATCTTCTCTTGCCATATAATCATCAGTTTGTGGTAATCTAACAGGCAATTCTTCTTCAGGTACTGGAACAGTTCCACATTTATCACAGAATACGATTGGGAACGGTTCTCCCCAGTATCTTTGTCTATTGAATGACCAATCTTGCATTTTGTAATTAACAACTTTTTCACCAACATGAGTATTTACTAATTTATCAACAATCTTTTCTTTAGCTTCTTTAACCGGTAAACCACTAAATTCATCAGAGTTCATCATCTTATAATTATTATTTAAATATTCCATCTTTTCAACTGAGTTATTACTTACATCGCCTTCTATGACTTGAATCATTGGAATATTAAATTCTTTAGCAAATTCATAATCTCTTTGATCATGAGTAGGAACAGCCATAACCATTCCCGTACCATATCCTGCTAAAACAAAATCAGCAATATAAATTGGAACTTTTCTTCCATTAACTGGATTAATTGCATATAATCCATCTAATATACATCCAGTCTTTTCTTTTTGATTACTAATTCGATCAAGTTCACTTCTGTATCTTGTTTCTTCTTGATATTTTTTAACTTCTTCATAATTTTTAATATTATCTTTTAACTTACTAATTAATTCATGTTCAGGAGCCATAACCATAAATGTAATTCCATATATAGTTTCAGGACAAGTAGTAAATATTTCAGCATCAGTTAATTTATTATTTTTTTCATCAACTATTTCAAATGATACTTTTAATCCTTCACTCTTACCTATCCAATTTCTTTGAAGTTCTTTCAAGTTCTCATTCATATTAATTCTATCAACATTACCAAGAAGTTTTTCAGAGTATTCTCTCATCTTTAAGAACCATACCCATCTTTCATCTTGAATTACTTTGCCATGGCATCTATCACAAATTCCACCTTGAGAATCTTCATTAGAAAGTACGGTCTTACAATTAGGACAAAAGTTTACAACGCCTTTCTTTTTATATGCTTTGCCATTTTTAAAAAATTGTAAAAATATCCATTGTGTCCATTTATAATAATCTTCATCACTAGTTGCAAACACTCTATCATAATCAAATGACAAACCAATTCTTTTAGATTGAGCAAGAACATTTTTCATTCCATTAGTAACAAATATTTTAGGATCTATTCCTGTTTTAATTGCCGCATTTTCAGCAGGTAAACCAAAAGAATCACCACCTATTGGGAATAAGACATTATAACCTTGAAATCTTTTCATTCTAGCAAGTGCATCCGCTGGAACAGAACCTTTTAAATGACCCATATGTAAATTTCCACTTATATTAAAAAATTCATATAACACATAATATTTAGGCTTAGTTGGATGAAAATCTATAGCTTTAAAACTTTTTTCTTCATCCCATCTCTTTTCCCATTTTTCCTCTACTTCTTTAAAATTGTACATAACAATCAACTCCTTCGTAATTGCATTTCATCTAATGATTTTATTATAACATATACATTAATAATTTGTTAATAATTTAAAAATTATCATATTTTATTCTTCACTAATTATTTTAAAAATTATCTAAAATTTCCTTTTTGATCAAAGATAAATACATTTTTGATACATTTAAATACTTTTTTGAACATTCAAATATATCTCCACATGAAAATGTTAATATTTTTTTAGTTTCTTCATCAAGATTTAAAAAATTATTTAATTGATAATATATATGTTTTTCAGGTGACCAATAATATTTTTTATAATATATAAATAGGATTTTAATAAAATATTTTCTTGCTTTTATTAACATATCAATAGTTTCAGTACTTTTAATATTGTAATTATACTCTATTTTTTTATTGTAAATTTCTAATTTTTCACATAAAATTTTTAACCTTTTTTTTCTTAATTCATCATTATAAAAAGGATAATATTTTTCCTTAAATAATTCATAATCCGGAATCATTCCATAAATAGTTTTTGAATAAATATATACTCCACCCATTAATGCTTCAAAACTATCATACCAAGCATTTTTTATTAATTCATCAATATTTGGAATTAATCCTCCGCATAATGTTACATCAATACTTATTTTTTCAAATTTGACATAAAATTCAATTCTTGCGCAGAGATTATCAATTATAATTTTTGGAGACTTTTCTCTAAAGTTTATATTTTTTATTTTAAGTTCGTTAACAATACTATTAAGATTATAATCATTAAATTTTTTTGACATTACAATTATATCAATATCAGATAAATCTTTTTCAAAAGTTTCTTTATTATATGCCGATCCATATAAAGTTATTGAATCATATTTAAATGATGTTAACGAATCTAATAATTGTTTAACTATTTGTATTTCATCATTAAATTGTTCTATTTCCATATTAATCATCCTTTTTATTAATTATCATTTTATCTATACACCATATTATCATCTAATTCTAGTTTTTCGTCACTAATTTTTTCTTGTTCATAGCTATCAATAGATGCATTTATTTCATTTATAATTTCATCTACTTTATCAAAAGTCATATATACAGACATAGGGTATGTTTTAAGTGCACCTATTTTAATTTCTGTGCCAGGTAATTTATAACTTCTTGAAGATGTGAAAATAAAATGTATTTCATTTTTGATAGATTTTTTTAAAATATATTTTCCATAATTTATATTATAATTTTTTATCTCATCTATTTCTATATTTGAATATTTTTTTACTTTTTTTATATCAAATTCTTTATATTTTAAAGGCTTAATTATAAATAAAGAAGCTATTCCTTCTGTTTCACCATTTATTAAGCTTATTTTAGGATTTTCACATAGCTTTTTCCTAAAATATTC
The DNA here is from genome assembly GCA_934090795.1 of uncultured Bacilli bacterium. Classification (GTDB taxonomy): domain Bacteria; phylum Bacillota_I; class Bacilli_A; order RF39; family UBA660; genus CAG-533. The sequence continues at coordinate 21,728 of CAKOJQ010000002.1, read as the reverse complement.
TGAACAGCTAAACATATTCGCAACTATTTTTTGAAAACCAGATATACCCAATGATTTTAATGAACATAAAGCACTTACAGGCCCAATTGACGGTCTTGTTAATTCCAATGTAGAATGATAAGGATTATAATTTCCATAACAAATGTCATCTAATTCTACATTGTCATTTTCACAAAGTGTAAAATAATCATCTTTATTTTTAAATAAAATAATACTTGATGTATATGGACAAAACCCTGTTTTATGAAAATCAACGCCAATCGAATCTACATATTTTAATTCTTGAATTTTTTTATTTAAACTTTTTATTTTTTTTAATGAAATTTCATCAATACACAAGGGATTAGTTTCAAAATCATATGTATTAAAAAACAAGTAAACCCATCCCAAAACTGCATCTGCATGAATGTGAGGAATATAACTTAAATTATATTTTTTTACAATTTTTTTATTCAAATAAAAGATTTTTTTAATATCATCAACTAAAAGTTCATTAGTACTACCAGCAGTTAAATTATATCCTAGAAATAATTTTCCTTTCTTTATATTTTCGTCGATTATTTTTTCAACAAATGCCAAATTTATTTTGCCGTCTTTATTACACTCTATTTCATAACAATTAGAAGTTCCTATTCCTAACCAATTACAAACCTCATAATGACAAGGATGTCCATTTTTACTAGTTATCATAAAGTATTTATTTCTTTCCAATCCATTAACGGTACTTTTTTTATCAACTTTATTTAAAGCAACTTTTGTAGCATAAAGATTTGTTCCCTTACCACCAAAAGTAAATGTTCCATGCGATTTTTTATAATTCCATCCAACTAAATCACTTATATATTTAGATACCTCCAACTCAGAAGTAATTAACATACCGGAATAAGTATCTTGAGCAAAATTTGGATTATACATATTTGCAATATTTGTTACAGCAAGAGATGTTAAATTTACTGGTGGAATTACGTTTATCATAGTACCAGGATTATTCCAATTAGGTATATTTTCAAAATAAGGTGCAATATACTTAAAAATATCACTAGGTGACATGGAATCATAATTCAATTTTTTATTTTGCAAAAAATTTCCAAAATTTCTTTCATAATTTCCCTTAAAAAAAGGATAATTAAAATTATATACTTGCTCTAAATCTATATTTAATTCTCTCATATATCTTGAAACAATATCAAAATTGTTATCATCACAATATCCAAAATAATCTTTTAAATTCATATTTTTCTCCTATCTCCTATTAAACTCTCTTATTTTCTTTTTAGCCAGGCTAGTTTGAGCTTTCTCAATCCAATCCTCTCTTGGCCCAAAAGAATAATCATCTGTAACTATTCTTACTCTATCCTTATTATGTAAAACATAATCAACTGGTACATATTCATCATTAACAAATACGCCAACCATCGTATTACCTATATCAGTATGTATTTTATATGCAAAATCTATTGGTGTAGCCCCTTTTGGAAGTTCTATAATATCTCCTTTAGTTGTATAAACATAAATTCTATCTGCAAATAATTCATTCTTTACTTGATTAACAAATTGTTGGTTATCCCCAAACATAGAATTAATTTCTATTAAAGATTTAAAGAATTGAAATTTTTGTTTTAAATCTTCCTGCATTACATCTCTTGCTCTTCCTTTTTGTTCATCCCAATATGCAGTAAGACCAAAAGATGCTACTCTATCCATCTCAAATGTTCTTATTTGAGTTTGTACAATTCTTTCATCCGGTCCAAACACAGTTGTATGTAAACTTCTATACATATTTGTTTTAGGATTACAAATATAATCTTTAAATTTCTCATTTATAGGATGATATTCTTTATGTATTAATCCTAAAGTCAAATAACAATTCGATATTTCATCTACCATTATTTTAAGTGCTAATAAATCATGTATATCAGATATCTTATGCCCTTCATTTAATCTTTTATATATTCCATAAATATTTTTAGTTCTAACTTTTATCTCATTAGGAATATTTCTATCATTAAGTAATGTTTCTATTTTACCTAACATTTCCATTAAACAATCTTTACTAGATTCTTCAATTTTTAATTTCCTTTCTTCTATCGTTTTATACATATCAGGTTTCAAATATTTTAACGATAAATCTTCAAGCTCACTCTTTATTCTATAAGCTCCTATATAATAAGCAAGAGGAACAAATATTTCCATAGTTTCAAGTGAATTTTCCTTTTGTTTAAATTCAGATTTAAACTCTAAAGTTCTCATATTATGAAGTCTATCAGCAAGTTTAATTATAATAATTCTAACATCATCAGTTATACCAGTTATAATCTTTCTCGTATTTGCATAATTTTGATCTTGTTTAGAAGAAAAATTCATTTTAGATAACTTTGTAACTCCATCTACTAAATTAGCAATATTTTGATTAAAGTCATGTGCAATATCTTCTTTTGTTATATTAGTATCTTCTAATGTATCATGAAGTAATCCAGCACATATAGTATCTCTATCAGCATGCATTTCACATAAAATATATGCTACATTAAGAGGATGATTTATATAAGGTTCTCCGCTTTGCCGAAATTGTCCTGCATGTAAATTTTTTGCATATTTATATGCTTTATTAACAATTTCTACTTCCTCCGCATTGTATTCCTTTAATTTTTCAAGCAAATCATCAATAGTAATATTTTTCATAAAACACCTCCCAATTAAAAAAGACGCCAAAGAGCAAAATAACACTCTTTAACGCCAACTATTTTCAATATTAAGGCATGCGCAGCCAAAGTTAAAACCACAATTGTATTTAACATTGATATTTTTAGAAATAATAAAATTAATTTCTTTAAATACTTTAGCCATACCTTTTCTCCTTTAAATAAATTTAATCAATATTTTACAACTAAAATTTATTATGTCAATACTTTTTTTAACAAAATTTTGCGATTTTCCGAAAAATAAAAAAATTTTATCTAAAAAAGAACAGCCTAAGCTATCCTTAATTAATGTATTTCTAATCTTAATTTATCTGCTAAAGTAGCTATGAACTCTGAATTAGTTGGTTTTGCTCTATCATAATCAACAGAGTGACCAAATATTTCTTCCATTACTTCATAATCTCCTCTAGTCCAACTAACCTCAATTGCATGTCTTATTGCTCTTTCAACTCTTGATGAAGTTGTATCATACATACTAGCAATTTCCGGATATAATTCTTTTGTAATAGCACCTAACATACTAGGTTTATTATACATTAAACTAATACTATCTCTAATGTAACTATAACCTTTAATATGACTAGGCATTCCAAGTGAATGTAATAAATTTGTTATAGCTTGTTGTAAGTCTTTATTATCAATTCTTATTTTATTTTGATTATTAACAATTCTTTTAATAATATCAGCTAAAGAATCTAAATTATATGGTTTTAACATATAATAACTTACCCCAACATCCATACACTTTTTAATTATATCCACTGAATTTATACATGTAGTAATTATACTTTTAATATTTATATTTTCTTTCTTTAATTCTTCTAAGACGCTAAGTCCATCTCTCTTTGGTATAACTAAATCCATTAAAACTAAATCATAACTACCATAATTTTCTTTTAATTCAATTAAAGCATCTTCTCCATTAGAACAAGATCCTACTATTTCTACACCAACATTCTTACTACTAAAATACTTCTTTACTTCATTGATAACTTCTTTGTTATCATCTACAATAAATACCTGTATTTTGGTTTTCATTTTCTCTCCTTTTCATCTTTTATTATATAAATACCACATAATTTAATTATACACTTAAATGTGACAAATAAAAAGAAAATATCCTGACAACTATTGTCAAGATATGTAAACTTTTGTCGAATTATTTAAAATTAACCTCTACATCTTTTTTATTTAAAGGCTCAATTAATATAGCATCAAAGCCATAATCTTTTAATTCTTTCTTTAACTGAATACTCTTTTTCTTCGTTATAACAAATACTTTTCCCTTAAAACTCTCTACTTTTCTTACTTTATCTAAGAAACTTCTAGCATCTATTTTATCCATATCTTCATCTATCACAATTGTGTCAAATACTTCCCCATCTCTTATTTTATCTAAACAAGTTTTAGTCATTTCAAATGATTCTACATTATAATTATTTTTCTTTCCAATTTGTTTTATTACTTTTACATTATCTTTATTTTCACTTATTATACCTATAATTTTTTTATCACTCATATATTTATTATATGTATCTAATTTTTCATCTAACGTACTTCCATCACTTTGTACTATCTTTTGATCTAATGTTATATTTACTATTGTTCCATTATTATTAAGTGATTCAATTGATAATGTTCCACCTATCATATTAATTAATTTGTTTACTATCTTTAAATTTACTATTAAATCATCTTTTCCTTTTATTTCATTTACATTTAATTCAGAATTATCACTTAATATCTTATTTTGTTTTACCAAATCTATTCCTGATCCTGAATCTTCTACTGATATTATTAATCTACATATATCATATTTTACTATACATGATACTCTTAGTTCTATAAATCCTTCACTAGTATTTTTTATTGAATTATCTATGACACTATTTATAATTTGTTTTACTTTTATTGAATCACCATATAACATATCTGGTATTGTATTACTTACATCATGCCTAAAATCTATATTCTTCTTAATCTTATTTCTATTGTAAGCTACTATTCCATTTAATAAATTTACTATATTATAAGTATTATTTATTACTTTTAATTCTTTAGAATCCATCTCTGAAATATTTATTGTTGCATTTACTCTTTTTTTACTATTGTCAACTATTGCATCTATTTCTTTTAAACTATGTTTAATTTCACTAATATCATTCATTTTATTTATGTTATTTAATTTAGTTTTTACATTATTTAATACTAAATTCATTTCATCTGTAACATGATATAAAAATGATGATTTATCTTCATTAGTTTTCTCTGTTATTTCTTTAATCTTTGTTACCTCTTCTAACATCTTTAAATCAGGATTTTCTATCGTAAAATACATTAAAAAACAAATACAACTTTCCATAGAAGTTATTATTAGAATATCAGGATAAGTATGTTGGATAGCAGCAGAAATAAGACCTGAAAAAATTAATAAATATATTGGAATACTCTTAGTTTTGGATATTTTCTTATGATTCACAATTAATACAACAAACATAAATATACAAACAATAGCTGAAAATATAAATGATATGTTAATAGCTAAACCATATGTATAATACGTTTTAGTTTTAACATTTCTATATAAACTATATGGTGCCATACAAACAATCCATGATTCAATAAAAGTTATTACAGTATCACACTTAATTAATAATCTTTCATATTTATTAAACACTAAAATTATTAAATAGAGTAACATTAAATTTACAAATACAATAAAGTAAACTAAATACGACTTATAAATTATTGTAGATATTATTTTAGGAACAATATCATATTTAAAAGACACATAATCACATAATAATTGTAAAATCAAACCTATAATGTTAACTATAAGCATTATTTTATATACTTTATTTTCTTTATTTTTCAATCTTGTTTTAGAAAAATATAAAAAATTTAATCCAAACATATATATTAAACTAAAAATTATTAATAATGTTTTATTTGTCATAATCTACTTTCACCATTTTAATAATAACAAAAAAGAAAATAAATTTCTATTAATAAAACTTATTTTCTTTTTAGCAAATATTTATTTTTAGCAGCATCAAACTTTAATTCTAAAAAACCATCAGTTTCGTTCATCATTTTTCCTATATCTCTTTTTCCAGATTTAGCATAAGGAAATTCACTTCTTACTTTAAATACATTAGGAACCATATTCAAATTATGTGTTTCTTGATAAACAGCATCTTGAATTCTTTTAAAAATATCATAATGATTGGTATTTTCTAAATTGTCTTCTAAAATCAAATGTACAACAAATTCTTGCTTATCATTAATATTTCTATGTAAAACATCACATAATTTTACACCATCAACTTGTTTAATAATATTTTCAATATCAAAATTATAAAATTTCTCACCATTTACAATAGTGTAGTCTGATGCACGACCTTGAACAAATAAATTTCCTTTTGCATCAATATAGCCGATATCACCAGTACAATTCCATTTATGCCCATTTTCATCTATATAAAAATATTTATCTGTTTCTTCTCTATTTGCAAAATAACCAATCATGCTAGATTTAGTATCAACTAGAATTTGTCCCCTTTCACCAAATAGTAATGAATTCATATTATCATCACAAATTCGAATATTAATTCCTGGTAACGGAACACCAACAGAGCCATTGCAATGATCAGTTAAATTATTTTGCGTTGTTATTGTTGCCCCACACTCACATTGTCCATATCCTACTTTAATACTAGAATTATTGTTATGTTCCTCAAATACATTATTAATTCTAGTTGCTAATTCTTCACTAAGAGGCTCTCCACCTTCAAATGCATTAGTAAAATAAGATAGATCATGTTTTTTCAAACAAGGATTATCAAGAAATCCTTCATACATACTTGTAGGTGCAACCGCATAATTAGGCCTTGCCTTTAAAACATTTTTAATAAAAATTTTCCTTTCAAATCTAGGATCCATAAAAACAGTAGCGCCACAATTAAGTGGTAAATGTACTGATGTGCTAATCCCCGTAGAATACCATGTTGGTATAATTTGATAAAATTTTTGATTTCTATGAATATCTAAACCCGAATTAAAATAAGCACTTACTGAATTTTGAAAACTATCATTAGTTAAAAGAATTCCCTTTGAAGAACCCGTAGTACCACTAGAATATACCATTACTAAAGGTAGATCTTTTTCATATGAAACTATTTCTAAATCTTCTATTTTTTTACCTTCATTTAGAAAATTATTCCATAAAACTTCATTATTATTCTTATTTACTTTAACTCTTTTACCAATTAAACCTAAAGGTGATGAATTTAAAGTAGGAACTATAATAATTTTTTCTATAATTGATTTATTAACAGCCTCTTTTATTTCATCATAAAAACTATCCATCACAATTAATATTTTACTATTACAATCAGAAATTCTATCTACAAAGTCTTGCTTATCAAAATATGGTGCAACCATATTAGCAACTGCTCCAAGCTTAGATAGTGCATAAAAACTATAAACCGTTTCAGGAATACCAGGAGAACAAATTGTAACAAAATCTCCTTTTTTTACTCCATTATATTTGAAAGATTTAGCAACAGATTCTATCATGTTAAATAATTTTTTATATGAAATTTTTGCACCAAAATATTCTATTGCTTCTTCACTTAAATGATTTTGATTATGATAAACTAATGATTCATATACAGTCATATCTATATGATTTATGCTTTTATTTAAATCATAATATTGCAACCATGGTTTATCAATTTCAGGATATCCAAGTTGTGGTCCTAAAATTTTATCAGTAGCAATATCTCTTAAATAAATATCTCTTTCTTTTTTTTCTTTATTAGATAATTCTATTATTTTTTTCTTTAACTCTATTAAATCCTCTTTTTTCATTTTTATAATTCCCCCAAAATTACATAAAATTAACACCTATTATATTCATATCTATTAATTATTTTTATTTAAAATTAACCTCTACATCTTTTTTATTTAAAGGCTCAATTAATATAGCATCAAAGCCATAATCTTTTAATTCTTTCTTTAACTGAATACTCTTTTTCTTCGTTATAACAAATACTTTTCCCTTAAAACTCTCTACTTTTCTTACTTTATCTAAGAAACTTCTAGCATCTATTTTATCCATATCTTCATCTATCACAATTGTGTCAAATACTTCCCCATCTCTTATTTTATCTAAACAAGTTTTAGTCATTTCAAATGATTCTACATTATAATTATTTTTCTTTCCAATTTGTTTTATTACTTTTACATTATCTTTATTTTCACTTATTATACCTATAATTTTTTTATCACTCATATATTTATTATATGTATCTAATTTTTCATCTAACGTACTTCCATCACTTTGTACTATCTTTTGATCTAATGTTATATTTACTATTGTTCCATTATTATTAAGTGATTCAATTGATAATGTTCCACCTATCATATTAATTAATTTGTTTACTATCTTTAAATTTACTATTAAATCATCTTTTCCTTTTATTTCATTTACATTTAATTCAGAATTATCACTTAATATCTTATTTTGTTTTACCAAATCTATTCCTGATCCTGAATCTTCTACTGATATTATTAATCTACATATATCATATTTTACTATACATGATACTCTTAGTTCTATAAATCCTTCACTAGTATTTTTTATTGAATTATCTATGACACTATTTATAATTTGTTTTACTTTTATTGAATCACCATATAACATATCTGGTATTGTATTACTTACATCATGCCTAAAATCTATATTCTTCTTAATCTTATTTCTATTGTAAGCTACTATTCCATTTAATAAATTTACTATATTATAAGTATTATTTATTACTTTTAATTCTTTAGAATCCATCTCTGAAATATTTATTGTTGCATTTACTCTTTTTTTACTATTGTCAACTATTGCATCTATTTCTTTTAAACTATGTTTAATTTCACTAATATCATTCATTTTATTTATGTTATTTAATTTAGTTTTTACATTATTTAATACTAAATTCATTTCATCTGTAACATGATATAAAAATGATGATTTATCTTCATTAGTTTTCTCTGTTATTTCTTTAATCTTTGTTACCTCTTCTAACATCTTTAAGTCAGGATTTTCTATCGTAAAATACATTAAAAATAAAATATAAGATTCAATAGGAGTAACTAGTAATAACATTGGATTAGAAATTTGCCACATTATAGCTAATGAGCCAAAAACAATATAAAATAGCAAAGGTAAATATTTTATATTTATAATATGCTTAATATTTCTTATTACACAAACAAATATAATAAAAATTCCATAAATTACACCTAAGATTAGAAATATCATTGCTGCTCCAGTTGGATAATAAAGCCCATTCATATTCGTGATATATATTGGTAAAACTAAAATTAAAAATGATATTAAAAATCCAATTAAAAACAAATATTTTACTATTTTATTGTTTTCATTTTCTTTATCATTTAAAGAAAATGATATAATTATAATATAATAAACAAAAAATATTTCCCATAAAATATAATCACAAAAAATAAATCTTAATAAAATTATATAATAAAAACTATCATGAAAATCACTAAAATTTTTTATTAACAAATAACTTAGAATTTGTAAAATTAATCCTAATATACTAAGTATTAATAGTCGAGAAAATGCTACATTCTCAAGTTTTTTTATTTTTTGTTTAGTATAAAAAACAATTGTAATTACTAATATAAATAGTAAACAACAAACAGCAATGATAAAACTTTCCATAATTTATTTTCCCCTTTTTAAAACTTTTCCTTTATTTTGACTAACAACTACAATTTTATTATTAAAATCATACATCTCCTTTTCCAACTCCTTATAATCAATTTTATTAATAGATGTTAATGGATAACTATCTCTAAAAACATAAACAAATGGTAAATAATAATCAGGTAATTCTTTTTTTACGGCATTGTTAAGTTCTTTTATTAATGTCTCTTTATTAACACTATTATTTTTTAAAATTATATGAGCAATTGGAACATTTCTATACTTAGCATGTGGCACACCAACCACAACACATCCTTCAACATTTGGATTTTGACATATAATATTTTCCATTGTTGAAGGAAAAATTTTATTACCATTAGAAACTATCATTCTTTTCATTCTACCAATAACAAATAAATTACCATCTTTATTCATATATCCCAAGTCTCCAGTATGTACCCAAATTTCTCCATCTTCATGCTGTTTAACTACAAGATTATACTCATCATTATTATTTAGATATCTAGACATCACTGTTTCAGTTTTAATACATATTTCTCCAACTTCACCTATTTCTTTTTCTTCTGTTGTTTTTGGATCAAATATTGAGATAGAATTATTTATTAAAGGTATTCCAACACTACCACCTGTATATGCATTTTCTTTAGAATAACATGCTGATGATGAAACCTCAGTCATTCCATATCCTTGTCCAATGTGATAATAACAACCATTTTTTCTAAAGTATTCATTTATTTTCTTTTCCAGTTCTAAATTCATTGTGTCCCCACCAGATACAGGAACATTTAAATTACTTAAATCAGTATCTTTAGTCATTTTGTTATTCATCATTTTTTCATATAAAATTGGTCCACCAAATACTACATTTGGTTTATATTTCATCATTAATTTTGGAAAATCTTTTGCATCAAATTTAGGAATTAAAATATTTTCTAAACCTAACACTAAAGGCATATGTGTAGCACAACAAATACCATAAGCAATAAAAGGTGGTAAAAAATTAAGAAAAGTATCTTTCTTATTAAAATTATATTCTCCTAAAAAATGTTGATTTGCCATTTCATTTAAATTTTTATTTGTCAAAACAACAGACTTAGGCTTTCCAGTTGTTCCACCAGTTCTTACCATAATAGCTTCTTGGTTTTCATCATAAACATTAAGATTTTTAATTTCAATATTATCACCAAGATCTATAAATTCATCCCAAGACATGTATACGTTATTAGAAATAATCTCTTTAATACTTTTAACTTTAGTAATTATTTTAAAAAACATATTATCATTTTTAACTGTTTCTAATGGATTTACTAATATAAAGTTTCTAACATTAGAATTATCTTTAATGGTTTTTATATCTTTATTTTTAATAAAAGTATCTATTGCAAACACTAAATTAGAATTACTATTATTTAAAATATCTAAAATCTCATCATTTTTTAATCTTGGATCAATTGTATTAACTAGTACTCCTAGTCTATTTAGTGCATAAAACAAGTAAACATTTTCAGGTATATTTGCCATTATTAAAGTAACAACATCTCCTGATTTAACATTTAACTTAATAAGAGATTTAGTAACTTTATCAATATACTCTATTAATTCATTATAACTCAAAATATGTCTCATATAATTTAAAGCATTACTACTTAAATTATCACTATTATGCCTCTTCATAAATTCATAAGCAGTACAATTTTCTCTTAATTTACCAATATTTTCTTCAGAATAATACTTAAGCCATGGTTTATCTATTGAAGCATAATTTGTAACAGGACCTAATGTTCTACCTATAGCAATATTTCTTAAATAAATATCTCTTTCTTTTTTCTCTTCATTAGATAACTCTAATATTTTTTTCTTTAATTCTATTAAATCTTCCTTCCTCATTATAATCCCCCCACATAACAAATACATTGTAACACATATCCGTGTATAAAAAAAGTCATTAAATAATTATCAAATATATTTGCATATAGTTCACATTTATAATAACCTATTTAAAATTAACCTCTACATCTTTTTTATTTAAAGGCTCAATCAATATAGCATCAAAACCATAATCTTTTAATTCTTTCTTTAATTGAATATTTTTCTTCTTCGTTATAACAAAAACTTTTCCTTTAAAACTTTCTACTTTTCTTACTTTTTCTAAAAAACTCCTAGCATCTATTTTATCCATATCTTCATCTATTACAATTGTATCAAATACTTCTCCGTCTCTTATTTTATCTAAACAAGTTTTAGTCATATCAAATGATTCTACTTTATAATTATTTTTCTTTCCAACTTGTTTTATTACTTTTACATTTTTATCATTTTCTGTTATTATTCCAATACTTTTAATATCTTTATAATAGTTTTTATAACTATCTATTTTATTTTCAATTAATCCTTTATTACTATCAACTATTTCTTGATCTAACGTAACAGTTATTTTCGCACCCTTATCTAAAGAACTTTCAATAATAAACGTACCACCAATAATATTTATTATCTTTCTAACAATCTTTAAATTCAATTCTAAATTATCTTTATTATTTATTTCAATATTAGTTAGTTCTTCATGATTATTTAATATTTCTCTTTGTTTAAAAACATCAATACCAATTCCACTATCTTCAACTACTATTAATAATCTACAAACATTATCCTTAATAATACTATTTACTCTAAGTTCTATAAATCCTTCCTTAGTATATTTAATAGAATTTCCAAGCAAAGTAGACACAATTTGTTTTATTTTAATTGAATCACCATACAATTCATTAGGAATATTTTCTTCCATAATAATTCTAAAATCTATATTTTTATCTAATTTATTTTGATAACTATAATATAAAGTATTAAATAATAATTTTGGATTATATTTATTTTTAACTTCATTTAAATTTCTAAGATCAATTGAACTAACATCTATCGTATTTCTTATTTTATTTCTAGCTGTATCAATAATATTTTTAGATTTTGCTAAATCTTCCTTAATATCATCAAGTGAATTACTTTTACTCATCTCCAAATATAATTTATCTAATTTATTTATTTTATCTTGAATATCATTAGTAATACTAAAAATAAATTTATTTTTTTCGGCATTAGATGATTCGGTTATCGCTTGTGTTTTAGTTAATTCTTCTATAATCTTCAAATCAGGATTTTCAATTGTAAAATACATTATAAAAAGAACTATACTTTCCATAGAAGTTGTAAGTGTAACGGTTGGATTAATTCTTTGAATAAAAACTATAATTATATTAAATAACGTAAACGCTAAAAAAGGTAATATTTTTTTAATTCTAACAATTTTAATATGACAAAATATAGTTATTATACTTGCTGTTATTGCAATAGTTCCTATATTATATACATAATCACAAGCTAAACCTGTTGCAAAACCATTACCTGTTTTTATAGGTAGAACAAATATAATAAAGGTAGATATAGCACCAGCAATATAAGTAACATTCTTAATTTTATTAAATATATCTTCTTTTTTTTCAAAACAAAGTGAATAAATATACACAGTAATAACAAGTGTAAAATATGTCATAAAACACATAAATAATTTTGTGAAAAAATGACAAATAATTGCATCATCAGGTAATTTATTTCCTAATATTGCACAAATAATTTCAAGCAATAATCCTATAAAATTTATAATTAATAGTCTTGAATAATATTTATTTTCTTTCGTTTTTAAATGACTCTTGGAAAAATAAGAAACAATAAGTACAAATAAATAAATCAAAACTACACCCATCAAATAAATGAATTGCATTATATTCACCTTCTTACCAAAAGAATATCACAATAAAAAAAATTAGTCTATATCAACATAGAACTAATTTTAATATTATTTATATTCTAATTTTTTAACCTTTTCCATATATGTTAATTTAGGGTTTACATCAAAACATTTAGTTAAATCGAGTCCTTCTTCAATTAATGCCCCACGATCTCTTTTACCACTTGGAGCAATAGGAAATGATTCAACATTAGAATGTACTCGAATATACATTTTATCCACTAATTCTTTAGGAAATTCTTTTTTAAGTCTTGAATTAATACTGTCTAAAGCTTTAGCAAAACAACTAATCATAACCGGACTAAATTCCACATGAATAACAATTGATTCTCCCATTTTGTCATCAATTACCCTAACAGCAGTCGTACTCATAACATTTTTCGTATCTTTTAAAACCACGTCTTCTATTTCAAATAGAGGTATAGTTCTTCCATTAACTACAAATGCATCATCTAATCTTCCTTTAATTCTAACTCTTCTATTATTATCAGATTTAAAAGCATAATTAGTTAATGATAACCATCTCTTTCCATCAGCGCTTTCTACATGTAAATCATTAATACGTAATTTATCAAAATCATTTTCATCATAATAATATTTAGTCATATCAGCCGGAGACTTACCAACTAATAACCCAACCTCATTTAATTTACAATATCTTCCATTTTTATCAAGAACTTCAGTTTCAGCAAATGGTAAAGTTGTAAGACCAATTCCCTCTTTTAGAAACATATTTTGAGGTAATTTTTCTAAATGTGCTTTAAACAAAGTAGTAAATATACCACTAGCTTCTCCAGTTCCACCACCAATTGAAAATGAAACAGGTGCTAACGGAAATGGTAATTTAGAAGTACCAAATTTATGTTTTCTAGCTGTATAATTAAAATATTTTTCTTCTCCATTGCTCATTCCCTCTCCCGTAATAGTAGGAGCAATTAAGTTAGTAAAATCTAAATTTTTAAACTTTGGATTATTATTTAAATTATTACAAAAATCTAAATAAAATCCTACAGAACCTGGAGCATAATTAGGTCTATGAATAGCCATACTATACTTAAAGAAGCATCTATTATAAATAGGTTCTAAATTCATTAAACAACCATGAAATAATGAATCCCCAAGTGAACATAATTCCATATGTGTATATGTAGGAATATGATGAAGTACACTTATTCCATCCATACTAGCTAGACCAGAAATATCTTTATCATGAAATCTAGAAATAGTTACATAACTTCTATTAGCATGCAACACACCTTTAGGAACACCAGGATTAGTAGTACCACTTGTATAAGTTACTGCCATCGGATCATCTAATTCAACATCTTCAACTACTTTTCCGTCATAATCTACACCAATATTTTCAAAATCATTTATTGTTATAACATTCTTAGAAGTCTTATCTTTAATATAATCAGTTTTATCTTCAAAACTAACAAAACCTTTATCAAATTCTTCATAAGGATCTACAGTTTCTCCTCTAAAGTTAGGTAATGAATTAGAAAGTGGAACTATTACTAAATTATTAAAATTTACACCATTTAATTTATCCTTTAATTCATCATAAACATCATCACTAATAAATACATAATCACTTTTAGATTTTTCAATAATCATCTTTAAATAATCAGAATCAAACCATTCTCCAAAAGAATTAACAACACCACCAATTAAGTTTATTGCTAAATATAAATATACAAATTCAGGTGTATTACTAACACATAGTGGAACCTCATCACCTTTTTTATACCCTAACTCTTTTAAACTTTTAGCATAACTAAATACATGATTAAAAAGTGTCCTATAATCTATTTTATTTCCTCTATAAAAAATTGCATTTCTACTAAAATTTTTCTTATTTCTTAAATATGCATTCATAGCAAAAGAATAATTATGATTTTCATCCAAATCTTTAAGTATAATTTTTGCTTTTTCTGGTATATTCAAAACATCCACATCTTGATATTTATTTTTACTTTTATTTCCATTTTCTAATATATTATTTACTTGTAATTCTAACTCATTAATATAGTCCATTTTAACCTCCCAAATAAGATCAAAATTAATAAAATTTAATCTTTAATTAGATTATATACTAACAAAGTTAAAAACGCAAAAAAAATCTCCTATATAAAGAGATTTCCCTAAATTATTTTTCACCAACAACTGATAAACTGCCTGTAGATATACTTTCAGCAATAGTTAATAACTCAGTTGAAGATAACTTATCACTAGATAAATAAAAATCTACATTATTACTAGTCCAATATAAAGAGTTAGAAGATAATGCCCCGCAAGTATCACTAAGCATTAAAGGTTCTCCATAAACTGGAATAATTTCAAATTCATCCTTAATGCTTGCCTTCTCTTCAACTAATGTAAAAGGTGAATCCCCACTAAAAGTTAATATAACCCTATTACCAGTATCAGTATTAATAGTATCTTTACTATTTAAATAAGTATTAGTAGGTAAATATAAAGGATAAATAATATCATCTATCGTTTTACTAACATTTTGATCTTCCTTCGCATTCTCATCAATTAAAGTATCTAAATCAAAATAATCATCCTTAAATGTTGGTTTAAAATCTATCGAACTAAACTTAACAGTTATCTTAACATTACCACTATTATCAAGAACATCAACTTTAACAATATTACTATCTTTATCTAAATATATTTTCTCATTAACTAACAAACTATTATTAGGATAATTAACTTTAGTAGTAATAATAAAGCCATCATCACTATTTTCTACTTTAGCCTCGCTATCATTTTTAACATCTCTAACCAAGCTATCTATTAAATATCCTTGAGACCCATTGTCTGGCCATTCTGATTGAAATTTAAAACTCTTATTCAAACTAGGTGTTACAACATATACCTCATCATTACTTCTTAAAATAGTTTGTTCATGATTATTTATTGTATTATTTAAATCAACTCTATAATTATTTTTATTTCTAGCAGCCGTTATATTATAAGTAAATGTATCTTCATTACTAACAATATCCATAGTGCCCTTAACTAAATAAGTATCTTTTTTACCATACAATTTAATAAAATTATCACAACTTAATTCACCACTCTTACTAGCACATCCAGTGATAAATAATAATCCTATTAAAAATAATAAATATTTTTTCATTAATCCTCCTACATAATAATATTTTAAATTAAAAATATTTATGTATAATATTTCTAAAAAAACTCATACTAATATTAGAAAAGAGGTTATAATGACAACACTGCAAAAAATATGTTTAGTTATTACTATTATAGGTGGATTAAACTGGGGATTAGTCGGACTACTAGATTTCAATATAATAGACGCTATTTTTACAGCGGGTTCTGTTATTTCTAGAATAATTTATTCAATAGTAGGAATAACAAGTATTATAAACATAGGTATCCTATTAATGGATTTAGATAAGTAAAAAGAGCCTTACTAAAAAGCTCTTTTAATTATATTCTACTATATAATAATATTTATCTTGTTTAACTAACGTAATAGTACCACTTTTATCATAACCAAGATCATTTTCATATTCTATTGTTACCTTAACCTTTTTACATGGAACATTTTCTTTATTTAATGAATATTTTTCATCTAATATTTCATCAATAATAACATTGCTAACAACAGGTAATTCCTGATTTCTATTTCCATCACTATTGTTTTCTAAATATTTATATAAAGTATTTTCTATATTTAATCTATAATTACTAACTATATATGGATATATAAAATCAACATTAATATCATACTTATTTAATTTATTCTTTAAAGAATATAAATCTATGATATATAACTTACTTATACTTTTAATATATTCTTCTTCATTATAATTATTTTCTAAATTATCTTTTAATATATTAAATTCATCTTTATATAATTTACTAGCATTACTCTTTAATGAATAAGGATATCCTTCTATTTCAGCTAAATTTTTAACAACTGGTTCATTATTATCTTTATAAACATATTTTATATAATATATTCCACCAACTGAATATATAAGTATCATAAACAATATTATTAATATAAATTTCTTCATAAACTCCTCAATATTCTTCTTATTTTCAACATTACAATAATTATATTATCATTCTTCTTAATTTTTTTCAATTTTTATATTGAATTTATTTTCATGTTTTGATAAAATGTAACTTGTAACGCAGGTGTGGTTCAATGGTTAGAATATAACCTTGCCAAGGTTGGGATGGGAGTTCGATTCTCCTCACTTGCTCCATAAGATAAAATCGTCGCACCAATGTGACGTTAATGATTAAGTCAACTAGAAATAGTTGATTTTTTTGTGCGTTATTGCAAAGAAAGGTGTGATGTGATATGATTAAAATAATTAAGAAGAAAATCAATATGAGTGATGAACTCAAAACCAAAATCGATTGGTCTTGCAAATTTAGTAAGCAGAAATATAAAATCTACGAAGGTTGCTTACGAATTGTTGAACATACTAATCTAGCGTATGTTGAACCTCATAAGGTTATAATAAATAACCAGTTATACTTGTTCTTTAATGAACAGAAATATTTTTATTTAGGAAACTTACAAAATAAAGTTCCATTATCTGAATTGTCAGAATACATAGCAAGGCATTAAATTGATTTGAGAGTTTAGATACTCCCATAATATTGGTTGTTTTTGTCGTACAAATAATCAATAAAATCTAGAGGTGTCCTTGTTATGTGACACCTTTTTTGGTGCCTTTCACTACCCTAAAAAGAAAGGAGAATGATAATTATGGATAATGAAAGGAAAACAGCAGGAGTTTATATTCGTGTATCAACAGAAGATCAAGCAAGAGAAGGATTTAGTTTAGGTGAACAAGAGGAAAAATTACTTCAATTATGTAATTTTAAAGATTTAGAAGTTTATAAGGTCTATAGAGACGCTGGGATATCTGCTAAGGATATGGAACATAGACCTCAATTTCAAGCAATGCTACAAGATATGAAAGAAGGAAAAATAAATTATATTGTTGCTTATAAACTAGATAGAATTACCCGTTCGGTTCGTGATCTGGAAGAACTAATATCAGTTTTAGAACAATATAATTGCTTTCTACTATGTGATAGAGACGATGTTAATACTTCTACTGCTAATGGAAGATTCTTTGTAAGAATGCTAACAGTATTATCACAGTTAGAAATAGAAATTGTATCAGAAAGAACAAAATTTGGATTAAATGGTGCAATTAAGTCAGGACATATTCCAGGTCAAAGGCCATTTGGTTATAAGAGTGCTGATGATAAAACAATGATTATTGATAATGCTACTCGTCCCTATGTAGAAAAAATATTTGATATGTATTTAGAGGGAAAAAGTTTTCAGCAAATTGCTAATTACTTTAAAGAAAATGATGTTTATCCTAAAAAGAAATGGAGAGATACTACTATCCAAAAGATTATAGATAACAAAATCTATATGGGTGATTATGAACAATATAAACGAATTGGCAAACAAGAAAATCTAGAACCAATAGTTTATATGAATGTTGTAGAACCTATTATATCTCGTGCCAAATGGGAAGAATGTCAAAGACAAAAGGAAAGAAATCAAAGAACTTATACTAGAGATAGAATTTATACTTTTTTCCAAAGGCTTAAATGTCCAGATTGTGGAAGGATAATGAAATGTAAAGGTTCTGGTGGTACTAAAAGAAAATATATGTACTATACTTGTGAGCATTGTCATATTAACTTTAACGAGAGTCATGTAGAAAAACTGTTGAAGAATTTTATTTATGATTTATTAGAATATGATATGGCTGTTAAAAAGTTTTTCTTACCTATTCTAGAAGATAAGAATAGTAAAATTGATACAAATTCTATTGATAAAGAAATTAAAATTTTAGAAAAACAACGAGACAGAATTAAACAAGCCTATATTAAAGGTATTGTAGAAATGGATGATTTTAAAGAAGATTATAAACTAATTGAAGATAAACTTGCCAACTTAGAAAATAAAAAACTAGAATTAATTAATTTAGAAACTTTTAATTACTCACCTCACGAATTACTTGCTGAAAGAGATTTAGAAAGAGAAAAAATGATAAGGCTTGATACTTTAAATTCATTATTAAAATCAAAATGGAATGATATGGATAAGTCAGAAAAACAAGAATTTATTTCTAAATTTATTGATACTATTGAAATTAAAAAGGATGATAAAGGAAATTTAATTCTTGAGAAAATTAATTTTAGAAATGGATTTATTAAAGAGTTAATAAGATTTTATGATGTAGGAATATTTGATGTAGCTGTTCCTGTTATGATTAATAATAATGAAGAAATAATTAAAGGCAGTCGAATGTCAAAAGATGAATTAAACAAATATTTAAATAAAATGAATGAATGTTTTGAAACTTCTTTTTATGAAATGTACGAAAAAATTGATGATGAAACTAATGAAATAATATTAGAATATCAACCTAAAATTGATGAAAAAATTATTAGATTTGTAGCACTTACCAATTCAAATAATTTTCCAATATCAAGAGAAGATATTAAAGATAAATACGGAATTGTAAGCTATAAAACTAATAAATTATTAGAAAGTTAGAAAGGAAATAATAAAATTATGAATATTGAATATACAAAAATTGGTGACTATTTATTACCAAATTTAACAATTAAAAAACAGGATTATAAACAAATTAATAAGTATGGATATTTAAGATTAGATTATATTAAAAATCATAAAAAAGGATTATATGTGTCATTACTGATGAAAAATGAATTAACAAATCATCTTCTTTCGGTCAGTATTGAATGCTCTAAAAGATACAATATTTTAATGAGTAACTATATTGAAAATGACGACAAGCTATCTGAAAAAAGTAAAGATAATAATCAAATTGAATGGGTTAAATTGATGAATAATTATAGAAATATGACTGAAGAAATTATTTTAAAAGAGTTAATCTATGATTGATTCTTTCTATAAGCAAGCAACGGATTTTTACTCCCACCCCCAAAATCCACTATATAGAAAGGCTAAACCTTAATTATGGCGACTACTTCTATTTGGAGTATTAAGAATAATTTAAAACAGTCAATAAATTATATCATTAATCCCGAAAAAACCATCAATAAAGATTATGGAAAAAACTCATATAGTTATCTTGAAATTGAGAGTACAGAAAACAATTATAAAAACGAAAAAGTATGTTATGTTAGTTCAATAAACTGCTCTGAAAGAAATCCTTATGAAGATATGCTTTTTACAAAAGAAGAATATGGAAAAACAAATGGGATATTAGCGTTTCATGGTTATCAATCTTTTAAAGAAGGAGAAGTTACTTCTGATATTGCTCATGAGATTGGAGTAAAGTTTGCAGAAGAAATGTTTAAGGACTTTGAAGTGGTTGTAGCAACACATCAAAACACTAATCATATTCATAATCATTTCATAGTGAATTCTGTTTCATTTAAAACTGGTAAAAAGTATAACAACAATAGGACTAATCTAGCTAAGTTAAGACATATATCAGACTCATTATGTGCTGAATATGGATTATCAACTTTAGATGAAGATATAGGCTACAGAAACACCTACAAAAATAAAGTATTAAGTGATGACTATTATAGAATATTAAAAGAAGATTTAGATAATGTTATTAGCTATTCAGTAACACTTAAACAAGTTGTTCAAAGAATGAGAGAATTAGGATACAAAATATATTCTAAAAATGACACTATAACTATTTATAAAGATAATGAGGATAAGGTTAGAATAGAAAAAGCATTTGGTAAAGAATATTCTAAAGATGGTATTAGCAAAAGATTATATTTATCAAGACAAATTGTATTTAAGCCTATACCTCAAAAGTCTATTTTTGAAGAATACTTAAAGACTAATAAATCACATAAAGGTATTTATGGCTTATACTTATACTACTGTTATTTATTAGGCGTATTTCCAAAGAAGCATCCTAAACAATATCTACCATACTCAATTAGAAAAGAAATTACAAAATTAGACGAATATTCAAGTCAAATAGTATTTATGAAAAAGAATAATATTGAAACAGAAGAAGACTTAAATAATTTTGCTAAAATCAATTATGATGAATATAAAAATCTTATGGATAAAAGAGAAAAACTTTGGAAACAATATCATAAAGTTAAAAATGAAGAAGATAAATCTAAAATACTTGCTGAAATAAATGATCTTCAACCTAAAATTAAAGAATTTCGTAAATATGACAAATACTGTAAAGATATAAAAGAAAGAGCAAAATCTATGCAAGATAATATTAATAATTTTGATAAAGACATACAAAAAGAAAAAGACAATTCTAGGTCATTGTGACTTAGAGTTGTCTTTTTTTGTTATTCTAACATAAAGAGATAAAATTATTCTAATTTATCCAATAAATTGTAATTTATATGTTTTGAAAATTTATTTTATTGAAAAATAAGCGGTTCAATATTCCAAGCAAACCAAAAA
>CAKOJQ010000001.1 GCA_934090795.1 uncultured Bacilli bacterium | reverse complement strand
CATATTCTTCCTCCAATTTTATTATAACAAAAAATGTAGACCGTTTTTATGTGTCTACATTTATTTTACAACTTCAAAATTCACGGTCGTTTTTTTATTTAGACTACCACTCCTTTAGACTACCACTTGAAATTTATTCTTTAATTTGCTACAATTATTTTACGTTGAAAAGAACTTTTGTTTTAATTTAGAAAGAAGGAAAATTTATGAGTAAAATAAAAATTTTTGGTATGGGTGGATTAGATGAAAATGGAAAAAACACCTATATTGTTGAAGTAGATAATAAAATATTTATATTTGATGCTGGTTTAAAGTATGCTAATGATTCTAATTTTGGTATTGATTATATAATCCCAGATTATAAATATTTAGTAGATAATCGTAAAAGAATAGTAGGTGTATTTGTAACTCATGCTCATCCTGAAAGCTATGGTGGAGTATCTGACTTAATAAAAAATATTCCTGAAATTAAAGTATATGGTCTAAAATACACAATTAATCAGTTAATATTAGATGGTGTAAGTGAAAAAAATTTACATGTTTTAATGCCCCATAAAAAAATGAATTTCACCAAAGAATTAAGTATATTTCCTATAACTGTAAATCATTCAGTTCCTGATAGTTGTATGTATGTATTAAATACTCCAGATGGAGCCATCGTTTATACAGGAGACTTTATTATTGATCCATCAATGATGGGAGCCTACCATATGGATTTAGGAAAAATTGCGTATGTTGGAAAACAAGGTGTACTTGCCCTTTTAGGAGAATCTTCCTTTGCTGAAAACATTGGACATACTAGTCCTAACCATCACTTGTCATCATTTTTTAAAAAACTTATTGCTAAAACTGATGGCCGTATAATCTTTAGTGTTCTTCCTGTCCACTTATATACAATTGAAGGAATATTTAACGCAGCTAAAAACTCCCATCGTAAAGTAGTAGTAATGGGTAAAAAACTTCAAAATATTATTAATATGGCTATAAAAGAAAATTATATTAATATTGAAGAAGGACAAATAGGTGATTTATCTAACGTTAATGATCATAATTCAATTTTATTAATAAGTGATGATAGATCAAATGCATATAACATGTTCGAAAGAATTATTGCGGGAAATGATAAATTTATTAAATTAAATGAACATGATACAGTATGTTTTGCTGAACCAAAATACGATGAAAACGAAAAGGCTTTTGTTAAAGTTGAAAATGAACTTGCTATTAAAGGAATTAATACAGTAAGTATTCCTAAAGACAAAGGTATAAGTTTACATGCATCATCTGAAGATATTATGATAATGTTAGATTTATTAAAACCAAAATATTACATGCCAGTTAAAGGTGAGTATCGCTACATGGTTAGAAATGCTGATTTAGCAACTAACCTAGGCTATAGTAGTGAAAATATTATATTAAAGCAAAATGGTGATATTGTTAATTTCATAGATAAAAAATTAGTTGATAAAATGGAACATATCAATATAGATGATACCTTAATTGATGGTAATTCAATCGAAGATATTGGAGATTTAGTATTAAAAGATAGAGAAGTATTAAGCGAAAATGGTATTGTTTTAGTAAGTGCAACTTTATCTAAAAAAGATAAAAAAATCTTAGTTGGACCAGAAATAACAACCAGAGGATTTATCTATGTTAAAGATTCTAAAGAAATGATAGATGAAATTAAAAGAATATCTTTAGAAGTTATTGAAAATAATACAACTGATAAATATATTGATTTTAATAATATTAAAAATGATATTAGAGAAAGATTAGGAAAATATTTTTACGTTGAAACCGAATGTAAGCCAATGATTATTGCTGTAATTCAAGAAATATAAAAACTATAAAGAATTAGAAAGACTTTATAGTTTTTTGTTTAAAATTTATTTTAGAAACTGGATTTGTTCGCTTGTTTATGAATTACATGAGTAGTATAATACCCATTAAGGAACAATTAGTTGCTGGGTGTCTATCCTCACCTTTTAATAATAAGAAGATGAGGAGGTGGTACATATGAGCAAAAGAAAATTTATTATTAAATTTTTAAGATACATATGTTTCATTATTCTATGTATATCTATTCTAGTATACACAGTAAAAAAATAGACACTTAATTACCTAATAAAGATAATTAAATGTCTTACTTTAAATACAATTAAAGGATAGACATTCAGCGTTCGAAAACTAAATGTTCCTTTTTTATTTTATGTAAGTTTCCCTTACATATTCATAATAGCATATTTACTTTCATTTTTCAATTCAATTTCTTGAAACATATAAATATATTAAATACAAAAACAACCAAAAAGACCTGGAAAATTCCAAGCCTTTTTCTAAAACTATATCAAATATTAATGATGAATAAATTCTAATTAGTTGTTATTGTTATTATTTCCCCAGCTCCAACCAGCACCAATAATTATTACTAGTAAAATGAATAAAACAATCCATAAAGCAGCACCTAGTCCATATCCACCAGTTGTGTTTCCTATATATCCGGTATTGCAGCAAGGATTAGAATAACCATAATTAGTACCACCATTATATCCATAATAATACATACTTATACCTCCTAACCGTATCTATTATAGTTTACGTTTATAGTCTAAAATTTGTTAATAAAAAAGTTCAATATCTATTTTAATATTTAATTTAATAGTTTATAATGAGACATAAGGAGGATAATAATATGTTTGGTTATATAAAAGGAACAATAAAAATAATAGAAAGTAATTACGTAATTATTGATAATAATGGAATTGGTTATATTATATATGTAGCTAATCCCTATAGTTATGAAATAGATAAAGATTATACAATATATACTTATACATTTATAAGTGAAAATGAAAATACATTATATGGATTTAAATCATTAGAAGAAAAAGCATTATTTTTAAAGTTAACTAGTGTAAAAGGATTAGGACCTAAAACCGCATTACCAATGCTTGCAACTGGAAGTATTTCTGGAATAAGTGATGCCATTGAAAGAGAAAATATTCTATATTTAAAGAAATTTCCTAAAGTAGGAGAAAAACTTGCTCGTCAAATGATTTTAGATTTAAAAGGAAAACTAGGAAATATTACAATTGAGAAAACTGAAGATGATGAATTAGTAGAAGTTTTAGAAAGTTTAGGATATAAAAGCGCTGACATTAAACATATTTTACCTAAAATAAATAAAGAATTAAAATTAGAAGAACAAATAAAAGAAGCATTAAAATTAATGTTAAAATAAGGAGGATTAAGTGGAAAAAGAAAGAATTATAACTGGAGAAGAATTACAAGAAGATACATTTGATGATAACATTAGACCACAGTCTTTAAATGAATACGTTGGACAAACTGAAGTTAAAGAAAACATGCGTGTCTTTATTGAAGCAGCCAAACTAAGAAAAGAATCATTAGATCATGTTTTATTATATGGTCCTCCAGGACTAGGTAAAACTACCCTTGCTCATATTATCGCTAATGAATTAGGAACTAATATCAAAACAACAACAGGTCCTGCTTTAGAAAAAAGTGGCGATTTAGCCGCAGTACTATCTAACCTAGAACCAGGAGATGTTCTATTTATCGATGAAATTCATCGTATTCCTAAATTTATTGAAGAAATATTATATTCAGCTATGGAAGATTTTGAACTAGATATTGTTGTTGGACAGGAAGGTTCAACTAGAAGCATTAAAATTGATTTACCTCCATTTACTTTAGTTGGTGCAACAACAAGAGCAGGTGATATTTCAGCACCATTAAGAGATCGTTTTGGAATTGTATCTAAATTAAATTATTATACCGAAGAAGAACTAAAAAATATTATTAAACGTACCAGCAAGGTATTAGGTATGGATATCGAAGATGATGCCGCTTTAGAACTTGCTAGAAGAAGCCGTAAAACTCCACGTATTGCTAATCGTTTATTTAAAAGAGTAAGAGATTTTGCTTGTGTTAAAGGGGAAAGTTTAATAACTCTTGATACAACTAGAACATCACTTCAAAGATTAAAAGTTGATAAATATGGTTTAGATTCAATTGATATTGAGTATTTAGATGCTATCATCAACAAATTTAATGGTGGACCAGTTGGAGTTGAAACAATATCTAGTGCCATAGGTGAAGAACAATCAACCATTGAAGATGTCGTAGAGCCTTACTTAATGCAAGAAGGATTTATAAAAAGAACCCCAAGAGGAAGAGTAGTAACTGAAAAGAGTTATGAACATTTAAATAATTTAAATGAATTAATATAATGTATGTAAATAAGTATGAACAATATTCATTAATTTAACCATACATTTTTTTCTTATATATTCAAAAGGAAGGTGAAATAAATTGAATCGAAGATTAAGTAAACTAATAAAAGAATACGAAAAATACCAAGATAAAGTAATCGATTTAGCATGTAATAATGCCTATTTAACTAAGGATAATCTAAAAGATTTAACCCAAAATATCTATCTAAATATCAAAAACAAGCAATATCAAGATATTGAAGATTTGCTAAAATATACTATTAACATTTTATTTAAATGTAAATATATTAAAAATTATAATGAAAAAGATTTCCTAAATCAAAATATATTTTATCTAAATTATTCAAATAATGACGATTATATAGTATCTCCTGATAGAGGTTTAATAGACTATGAAAAACTACAAAAATTAATTATATCTAAAAATCCAAAATATATATTTGTCGGTTCAACATACTATACAAGATTTATTGACTATAAAAAAATAAAAGAAATAGCAAATTTAATAAATGCTAAACTAATTGTTGATATATCAAATATATCTGGTTTAATTTTAACTAACCATGTTCCATCACCTTTTGAATATGCTAACTATATAATCTGCACTTTAAATAAACAATTACAAGGACCAAATAAAACTATTCTTTTATCAAATGAAGAATTAATATATGATTTATCTATAATTGATACCATTAACACACTAAATACATTATTAAATGTAACAACAGATGAATATAAAGTACTTATAAATAACTGTTTAATTAATACAAAAGAATTACAAAAATCATTAGAAGAAGAAAATATTTCTTTATTAAGTCTAGGAACCGATAATAACTTATTAATTATAAATACTGAAATAAATTATCAAATTAAGTGTAAAGATGCCTTTAATTTACTACTTAAAAATGATATTATAGTTAAAGAGAATAACATAGGGATAATCTTAAACACTAGTAATATGACATTTAAAGGATATACTCCAAATGATTTCTATTTACTAGGTAAAACAATAAATAAAATATTAAAGGAGAAATAAGTATGTCAAAATGGGATGTAGAATACCTAAAATTATGTAAAAAAATATTAACAGAAGGAGTAGAAGTTGAAAATAGAACTGGCATAAACACCATGAAAATTTCTGATTATAATTTTAACTTTGATTTAAACGAAGAATTTCCCTTCTTAACAACTAAACAACTATATTATAAAGCAGCAATTAAAGAAATTCTTTGGATTTATAAAGGAATTAATGATGTTAGATGGCTTCAAGAAAGAAATGTCCATATTTGGGATGAATGGGAAGTAGAAGATGATGGAATCTACCGTATTTATTATCCTGAAGGAAAAGAACCATTAAATGCACCTAATGAACTACCAGTTTATTATAATACAGGCATAACAGGATCTGATGGAAAAGATATTCTAGAGAAAATGTTTTATGATGAAAATGGTGTGTTCCCTGAAAGTATTAAACCAAAAGATGCTAAACAACTAATGGCTAAAAGTACCAAAGAAGGAAAAGTTTTAAAATTTGCAAGATACTTTGGTAAAGATTATGCAAACACAATTGGCCATGCTTATGGATATACAATTAATAAAAGAGATATTTTTAATCGAACAGTTAATTTAATTAACGCTGTTAAAAAAGATCCTACTATATCTGATGGAAGAAGAATAATTATGGATTTATGGCAAGAAGATGATATTAAAGATGCCGTTTTAAAACCATGCGTATTTTGTTCGATTTGGAATGTTCTTGATGGAAAACTAAACGCTAAAGTAGTTCAAAGAAGCTGTGATGTACCACTTGGTTTACCATTTAATGTGACTCAGTACTCATTCTTACTATATTTACTTGCCAAGATTACTGGATTAGAACCAGGCAAAATAAATTATTCTATTGAAGATGCTCATATTTATGTAAATCAAATAGAAGGAATTAAAGAACAACTACAAAGACAAGAAGAAATAGAGAAAGGATTAAGAGAAGATTTAAAAGCCCCAGAATTAATACTTGATGAAAACATTAAATCAATAGACGATGTTGACGATAAAAAAGTTTCAAATGTAAAAGTATTAAATTATAAACATCATGGACCTATAAAATTTCCTCTAGCTCAATAACTATGGTATCAATTATAGCCGCTATCGGAAAAAATAATGAACTAGGTCTAAATAATAACTTAATATGGCATTTGTCAGGTGATATGAAATTTTTTAAAACAATGACAACCGGGAAAACAGTAATTATGGGAAGAAAATGTTTTGAAAGCTTACCAAATATATTACCTAATCGTAAAAATATAATTATTACTAGTAATCCAAATTATAAAGCAAGTGGAGCAACCATAATTAATTCAATTAAAGATGCAATAACTTATATTGAAAATAGTGAAGAAGATATCTTTATAATTGGTGGTGCTAAAATATATGAAGAATTTTTACCATTTGTTCAAAATATTTATTTGACCGAAATAGATGCCGAGTCTTTAGCTGATGTTTATTTTCCTAATTTTGATAAAAATAATTTTAATAAAGAAATACTTGCAACAAATGAAGAAAAAGGTATAAAATATCAAATGTGTTTATATAGAAAAAAGGTGTAAAAAAATGAAAACAGATGATTTTGATTATGATTTACCAGAAGAACTTATTGCTCAAACTCCCCTTAAAGAACGTTCATCATCAAGATTAATGGTTATGGATAAAAAAACAGGAGAAATAGAGCATAAACATTTTTATAATATAATTGATTATTTAAATCCAGGAGATGCTTTAGTTATTAATGATTCTAAAGTAATACCAGCAAGAATTATTGGTATTAAAGAAGAAACTGGAGCAGTTATAGAATTACTACTTTTAAATGATCATGGGTTAGACGTTTGGGAATGTTTAGCTAAACCCCAAAAAAGATTAAAAGAAGGAACCGTTATCTCATTTGGAGATGGTTTATTAAAAGCAGAAGTATTAGAAATTAAAGAAGAAGGAATAACTCTTGTTAAACTAATATACGAAGGAATTTTACTTGAATTATTAGAAAAACTAGGAACAATGCCTCTTCCACCATACATTCACGAAAAACTAAAAAATCAAAGTAGATATCAAACAGTTTATGCTAAAGATTATGGCTCAGCAGCAGCACCAACTGCCGGACTTCACTTTACCCCTGAGTTATTAAAACAAATAGAGGATAAAGGAGTACATATTGTAAGGATAACACTTCATGTTGGACTTGGTACATTTAGACCAGTTAACGTAGAAGATGTAACTAAACATGTTATGCATACTGAACATTATGTTATTAGCAAAGAAGCCGCTGATACTTTAAATAAAGTTAAAGAAAGTGGGCATGATATAATTGCTGTTGGTACAACCAGTGTTAGAACTTTAGAAACCAATTTATCTAGACATGATAAATTTACTCCTGAAGTTTCATCAACTAATATCTTTATTTATCCAGGTTTCAAATTTAAAGCAATTGATCATTTAATAACTAATTTTCATTTACCAAAAAGTACATTAATTATGTTAGTATCCGCATTATCAACTAAAGAAAATATTTTAAATGCTTATAATATTGCAGTTCAAGAAAAATATCGTTTCTTCTCATTTGGCGACGCAATGTATATTAAATAAAGGAGATTTATGAATAAAGGAAAATTAATAGTAGTAGAAGGTGCTTGTGATGGTATTGGAAAATCTACTCAATATGAATTACTTTATAAGAGTTTATTAGAGGATAACTACGAAGTTTGTAGACATCATTTTCCATCTTACGGTACAGTAGAAGCAGCACCAGTTGAAAAATTCTTAAGAGGTGAATTAGGTAGTCCTAAAGATATATCCCCTTATTTAGTTAATAGTTTATATGCTGTAGATAGAGCTATAACTTGGCAAACTTCCTTAAAACCAGAATATGAACAAGGAAAAATAATTTTATTAGATAGATATACAACTTCTAGTTTAATTTATCAATCAGCAACAATTGAAGATATAGATGAAAGAAAAAAATTTTTAGATTATATAACTGACTTTGAATATAACAAACTAGGTATTCAAAAACCAGATGCAGTAATATTCTTATTTGCACCATTTGAAATCGTAACTAAAATGCGATTAGCAAGAAAACAAAATGATGGAATCGAAAACGATGTCTTTGAAAAAGACTTAGAACTAATGAAAAAGATTTATGAAAATGCTGTATTTGTAGCCAACTACTTATCATGGAATATCATTAATTGTGCCGAAAACAACGAAATGAAAAGCATTGAGGATATTCATAAAGATATAAAAAAATTAGTTAAAAAATTGAATTAACAATACTTACTTACATATAATAGTAGAGAATATACTTATGAAACATCTTGATATTTCGCTAAAAAATAGTATATTTAAATTGCATTTGAGAGTAAATGTTTCTCATTTCCGGGTGGCTAGCGAGTAATAAATAATCTCGGTCGAAACTGTATTAAAACTTTACCAAATATGGTAGAGTTTTTTATTATATTTTACAAAAGTGTGATAATTGTGTAAAAAAATCGTGCAAAAGTGTGATAATACCTCATATTAAAATAATTTCACTAGAAAAATAAAACAAAATTTATGTTCAATTACAACTTATGAATAAACAAACACACTATTCAAAAATCTAATTTTAGTTTATAATTAACAAAGAAGCAGGTGATAAAACATGATTTATTTAGACTATAGTGCCACAACTCCCGTATTACCCGAAATATTAAATAGTTTTAATAAAGTATGTACAGAATATATAGGAAATCCTAATAGCATGCATTCATTAGGAATTAAATCAAAAGAACTTTTAAATAGTGCTACCAAACAAATAGCACAGGTTTTAAATATAAAAACAAATGAAATAATATATACAAGTGGATCAACTGAAAGTAACAATATTGCCTTAATAGGTACCGCATTTGCTAAAAAGAAACAAGGAAATCATATTATAGTTTCTAAATTAGAACATGAAAGTATCTATGGAATATGTAAATACCTAGAAGAAAACGGTTTTATTATTGATTATGTTAATAATACCAAAGAAGGAATAATTGATTTTGACGACCTAAAAAGTTTAGTTACTAAAGATACCATTTTAGTATCCATTTGTGCTGTAAATAGTGAACTTGGAATAAGACAACCACTTAAAATAATTAAACAAATAATAAAAAAAGAGAACCCAGATTGTGTTTTCCATAGTGATATGACCCAAGCACTAGGTAAATGTCCAATCAATTTAAATGATGTCGATTTAGCCAGTTTTTCTAGTCATAAAATTTATGCTCCTAAAGGAGTAGGAATGCTTTATAAGAGTTCAAATGTTAATATCAAACAATTAATGTATGGATCAAATGGTGAATTTAGACCGGGTACTCCAAACTTACCAGGAATAGTAACATTTAGTAAAGCAGTTAGACTAGCAACTGATGATTTAAATAAAAAAGAGGATAAAATTAGAAAATATAATCAAAAAATAGTTGAACATTTAAAAAAATATCCTAAGATTTTAATTAACAACACCAATAATTCAATTCCTAATATGGTAAATATTTCACTTATGGATATTAAACCCGAAACTTTTGTCCATGCTCTTGAAAAACATGAAGTATATGTTTCATCAAATACTGCTTGTGCTAGTGGTAAAATATCTAATGCCGTTTTAGGAATATATAACGATAAAGTTAGAGCCCTAACAACAATTAGAATAAGTTTATCTTATTTAACAACAAATGAAGAAATTGAAGATTTTCTAAACATATTTGATGAAGTATATGAAAAATTAGAGGAGTTAAGAAATGTTTAGTTTTAATACTCCAAATTATGAATTTATGACATTTAATCCTAAAAGAATAGAACACGTAAAAGCCAAATGCTTTTTAGTAACAAATCCTGAAGTTAGAGAATATCTTAATGATACAATCGATAAAAATTTAAATCCTAAAAATAATAATGCATATTTAGTTTCTAGAGATGATAGGATAGTAGGTTATTTAGGTGTATTTGATTTAAGAAATTATTTAGAACTACATTATGCTGTTGTTGGTTCATATAGAGGATATAAATTTTCTTTAACTGAAACAACCGGTTGTCAAATTTTAAAAGAAGCAAGTGAAAACTTATTCGAAAGATATAAATCTATTGAATTTATTAAATTAGATATAGAAACAAGTAATATTCGAAGCAAGAAAGCCGCACTAGCAGCCGGTTACTATCCTTACGGAGTAGATGACTTAAATTGTGAAGAATACAGGAGGTATAGGTAAAATATGAAAAAATTAATAATTATAAAATATGGTGAATTAACAACTAAACATGATAACATTAACTATTTTATTAAAACATTAAAAAATAATTTAGACGAATCATTAAAAGACATTAATCACAACATCATATTTGATCGTGGAAGAATGTACATCGAATCAGAAAATTTCGATGAAGTATTAAACGTTGCATCAAAAACCTTTGGAATTCATGAGATAAATATTGGTTATGAATTTGATGATATCAACTTTGATAATTTAAAAAATAATTTAATCAGTTTACTTCAAGATAAGGAATTTACTACATTTAAAGTAGTTACCAAAAGAGCTAATAAGTCTTATCCTTTAGATAGTATGGAAATATCTCGTGAATTAGGCGGAGTAGTTCTTAAAAATTTTAAGAATAAAAAAGTTGATGTTAAAAATCCTGAATTAGAAATAAATGTTGAAATAAGATTTAATAAAGCCTATATTTATTTTGAAAAAATAAAAGGAATTGGTGGTTACCCAGTAGGTACTTTAGGAAAAGGAATTTTAATGTTAAGTGGTGGCATTGATTCACCAGTTGCTGGTTATCTTGCCATGAAAAGAGGTATCAGATTAGAATGTGTTTATTTTGATAGTCCTCCTCATACAAGTATAGAAGCCAAAAATAAAGTATTAGACCTAGCAAGTAAATTATCAGAATACTCAAATTATATTAAAGTTCACGTAATTCATTTTACCGAAATTCAAGAAGCGATTTATAAAAATTGTCCTAAAGAATATATGATAACTATTATGCGTAGAATGATGTATCGTATTTGTGAGTCTTTAGCTTATAGAGTAAACGCTAAATGTATTGTTAATGGAGAATCAGTAGGACAAGTAGCAAGTCAAACACTAACAAGTATGATGGCAATTAATGAAGTAATAAAAATGCCAGTTATAAGACCAGTAGCATGTTTTGATAAATTAGATATTATAGATATAAGTAAAAAAATAAATACCTATGACATTAGTATTAGACCATTTGAAGATTGCTGTACCATCTTTGTTCCTGAGCATCCCATAATTAATCCTGATATTAATAAAGCAAGAGAATGTGAAAAAACATTTGATTACGAAACCTTAATCAAAGAAGCATTAAAGAACGAAGAAATAATTAAATTACCAATTGTAAATAATAATTTTACTGATATTTTATAAATCATTATCCATAATAATAATGGGTGATAATCTTGAAAGGCTATTCATTAGATGAAAAAGATAAAATAGGTAATGTTTATAATAATGAATATGGATTAAACTTAAAAGATCCTAAAATTAAACTTAATTCTTACTTTAAGTTAAAATAAAGATAGTCAAAAACTATCTTTTTATGTATAATATTTTTTGAGGAGATGTAATAATGAAAATATTAAGTGTAAACGCTGGTTCATCATCTTTAAAATTTACTTTATTTGAGATGCCAGAAGAAAAAGAATTAATTAGTGGAGTATTTGAAAGAATTGGAATCGATTCATCTTTCTATACTATTAAATTTAATGGAGAAAAAATTAAAAAAGAAGTAGAATTAAAAGATCACAAAGCTGCTTTTGAATTATTAGTTAAAGAATTAATTGATAATAAAATTGTTGAATCTTTAGAAGAAATAGCAGGAATTGGTCATAGAATAGTTCAAGGTGGAGCATACTTTGATAAAACTGTTTTAGCAACTGAAGATAATATTTCTATCGTTGAGAAATTATCAAGTTTAGCACCACTTCACAATCCAGCTGCTGTTGTTGGAATTCGTGCTGCTCAAAGTGTATTCCCAAATGCTACAGAGACTCTAGTGTTTGATACTGCATTCCATCAAACTATGGAAGAAGAAGTATATTTATATCCAGTTCCATATGAATGGTATACTAAATATGCTGTAAGAAGATATGGTGCTCATGGAACAAGTCATAAATACGTAAGCATGCGTGCTAATGAAATATTGGAAAATCCAAACGCTAGATTAATAACTTGTCATATTGGAAATGGTGCATCAATTAGTGCTGTTAAAGCTGGTAAATGTGTAGAAACATCAATGGGATTAACTCCTAATGCAGGACTTATGATGGGAACACGTTGTGGAGATATCGATGCAACTATATTACCATATATTATGGAAGAAACAGGTATGACTCCAAAAGAAATGGATACAGCTTTAAATAAACAATCAGGTTTATTTGGAATAAGTGGAGTATCATCAGATTCAAGAGATATAGAAGATGGTATTAAAAATGGCGATGAAAGATGTATACTAGCTCAAAAAATGTATGTAAAAAGAATTGTAGACTTTATTGCTAAATACTATGTTGAATTAGGTGGATGCGATGCAATTATCTTTACTGCAGGTGTTGGTGAAAACTCAATTTCAACTCGTATGGAAGTTATGGAAAAATTAGCATGTTTAGGTGTTAAACCAGATGCCCAAAGAAATAACGTAAGAGGAAAAGAAACCCTAATAAGTGCTGATAATAGTAAAATTCCAGTTTATGTTATTCCAACTAATGAAGAATTAATGATTGCAACTGATACATATAACCTAGCAAAATAGTAAGGAGATATTTGTTGGAAAATAAAATATATAAACTAATTTCTAAATATGACAATATCGTAATTGCTAGACATGTTGGACCAGATCCCGATGCTGTTGCATCAGAGATTGCACTAAGAGATTCAATAAAATTAACTTTTCCTAAAAAGAATGTATATGCAGTTGGAGCATCAGTTTCCCGTTTTAAAAGTTATGGTCATTTAGATAAAATAGATGCAAGTACATTAGAAAATCCTTTGTTAATCGTACTTGATGTACCAAATATTTATCGAATTGATGGAGTGGATTTTAGTGTTTTTAAAGAAGTAATAAAAATAGATCATCACCCTTACGAAGATAAAATGGGTAAAGTAGAAATAGTTGATACAACTGTTGCTTCTGCTTGTGAAATAGTTGCTAGAATAATATTTAAAACAAAATTAAAAATGGATAAATCAATTGCTAGTAATCTATTTATAGGTATGGTAGCTGATTCAGATCGTTTCTTATTACCAACTACATCTAAAAGTACTTTTGATACTGCATCAAAATTGTTAAATGATTATAAAATAGATTTAAAAAATCTTTACAATATTTTATATGAAAGACCAATAAATGAATTTAAATTTCAAGCTTACTTAGCACTTAATATGACAATAACTGAAAATGGATTTGCCTATATTAAAATAACAAATGAGATGATTAAAGAATTTAATGTTGATTCAGGAACTGCTTCAAATATGGTTAATAACTTTAATTATATTAAAGAAGTTAAAGTATGGGCATTTGCTAGTTATGATGAAAGGCAGGAACTTTACAAAATAAATATTAGATCAAGAGGACCAATTATAAATGAAATTGCTAGCAAATATAATGGAGGAGGACATCCATTAGCATCAGGAGCAAGAGTTAAAAATCCTAATGATATTGATAAATTATTTCAAGATTTAGATAATGCATGTAAAATGCATAATCAAGAACAATAAATTTAATTTTAATGCCATAATCGTCAAGCTTGCAAAAAAAATATATATAAACAAACGTTTGCGTGCTTGACGGGGGGGCGTTTAGTTGTATAATTTCACTATAAGATAGGAGTGAAATTATTTTTTTATGAAGAATAACAAAACAATACTGATGATAACAATCATCTCACTAATGCTGGTGTTTACTGGCATAACATACGCATACTTTACCGCGTTTAATAATGAAGGCTCAACTGCAGAAATCTCATTTGGTCCAGGAAAAATGATAATAGAGTATGCAGATAAATCAGATGCTTTATCATTAACAAAGACAAACATTCAACCAAGTGATACAATACTTATTGATAAAACATTTACTTTAACAGGAGCAAACACTGCATCAGCAGATGGTGGAATAAAAATGCCATTTACTATCTCCTTAGAATATCAAAATACATTTCAAAATTATGAACTATATTATTTCTTAAAAAGAACGGATGAAAATGAAAATATTGTTGTAAATATTATTGATATTGATGGTGAAGGACCAATAACAAAAGAGATGGTTAATAGTGAATCATTTTTAGATGAAACGTTTATCGGTTCGTATTTTGGTGTAATATCAGACTGGAGTAATGAAACAGATACACAGAAAATAGCAAACGGATACTTTAAACCAAATAGTGAAAAGCAAACCGTAACATTTAATTTAAGAATGATGTTTCCTGACTTTGGAAGAAATCAAGATTATAATAAAGGAGCAACATTTAATGGTAAGGTAGTAATCGAATCACCAGAACCAACCCCATTTGCAGAAGATTCGTGGGAAACAATAGCAAATAATGTCAAAAATGGAAATGCATCAAAATATAAAGTTGGTACAGAAAAAGAAATAGAAATAGGTGGAAAAAGTTATACAGTGAGAGTAGCAAATAACACAACTCCAGCAGAATGTAATGACAGTAGTTTTTCTGAGACAGCATGTGGATTTGTAGTAGAATTTGTAGAAATTATTGAATTTAGAGACATGAAAACAGTAACAAGTTTAATTAGTAGTAGTGATACTCATTATGAAAAATCTTATATTAAATTTTTAAGCAGTCGTCCTTCTGAAAATGTAGGTGGATGGCCAGCAACAGTCATGAGAACATATGCTAATGGCGATTTCTATAATAATTTACCAGAAGAATTAAGAAATGTAATAGCAGATACAAAAGTAATATCGGGACATGGAAGTACAAGTGGAGAAACAAATTTTACATCAACCGATAAAATATATTTATTAAGTCCCCATGAAGTATGGGAAGAAGGAACAAATAATCAAATTTCGAAATATGATACAGCATGGAGCAACACAAGACAATTAGATTATTATAAGGCAAGAAATGTAACAACAGATGGACATTGGTCTAGTGCAATAAAATGGTATAAGAATGATACTGGAGAAATGGCAACCACTTGGTGGCTTCGTGCGGCTTATTCCAGCTATGGCTATGATTTCCTTTTTGTCGCTAGCAACGGCTACTGGAGTGGCAGTGATGCTGGTAACAACAGTGGTTTCGCGCCAGCTTTCCGTATCGGATAAAAGTGTAAAATATATGTAAAGCACAAAATATAGATAATAACAAGAATAGGAATATCGGATTCCTGGGGCCACCACCGCGAACGGCAGTGAGTAAAAAGGTGGGTCATAAGATAAAAATTAAAATCCCATCTGATTGACGTAAGGAAATCAGATGGGTGAATAAATATTATGAAAGATAAATATAATAAAATAATAAAAATTGTTTATAAAAATAGTTTTAATATAAAATGTGAAATGTTATTTTTGGTATCTAAATTAAAAATAAATAAATCAAATATTTATCAAATACCTGTAAGTGAATGTTGTGATAAAGAATACAATATATTTAATTAATTATAAAATAAAAATTATGAAGAAATAATATTTAAAAATGTTAATATAATAAATATTTATAGTGAAGAAGTAATCAAAATTTTGTTTTGAAAAGAGTAAGTTATATGTCAATTCCCAAATTCAAAAGAAAACCAAATGGTTTAGAATATGTGAATAATGCTTATGTAATTCAAGTTGAAACATTAAGATTATTTTTTAAAATAAACAAAAAGCTGACTAATATTTATATAATACTATTTGAAAAATATGTATGTAAAAAAATCTAAATTAGTATCTATGAATAATAGTAAAATATAGATAAGAATAAAATAATTGAATTATTT
This sequence comes from uncultured Bacilli bacterium, assembly GCA_934090795.1. Classification (GTDB taxonomy): domain Bacteria; phylum Bacillota_I; class Bacilli_A; order RF39; family UBA660; genus CAG-533. Next base: position 169,080 of record CAKOJQ010000001.1, on the reverse strand, counting down.
TGGTAAAGGATAAAATAAGTATTAATATCTTAATAAATTATATTAAAGTAAGTAAATTTTCTATACGCCTTCCGTATCGGCTAATTTCCCACTTGTAATTTAATTAAAAATAATATATACTATCATTAAGTTTTCAATGAAGTTTGAGGAGTATTGCATTAAATATTTAAAGAGAGTTAATGGTTGGTGGAAATTAATAATAATTTATGTAAGAAGGTTGCAAAGTGAGAAAAATCGCTATTTCAGCGTTAAAGAATTAAAGATAACTAATAGTTATAAATTAAGGTGGTACCACGGTAAATTCGTCCTTAAATTTATAACTATTTTTTTATAAGGGAAAGGAAGATTAAGATGTTAGATACAAAATATAATCATGAATTAGTAGAAGAAGGAAAATATGATAAATGGCTTAATAAAAATTATTTTAAATGTGATGAAAATAGTTCTAAGAAGCATTTTAGTATTATATTACCACCGCCAAATGTTACAGGGGTATTACATTTAGGACATGCTTATGATGTTACGTTACAAGATATAATTATTCGTTATAAAAAGATGGAAGGTTATGATTGTTTATGGCTTCCAGGCATGGATCATGCTGCTATTGCAACAGAAGCAAAGGTTGTTAAAAGATTAAAAGATAATGGAATAAATAAGTACGAATATGGAAGAGAAAAGTTTTTAGAATCTTGCTGGGATTGGACTAATGAACATGGTGATATAATTCGTGAACAATGGGCTAAAATGGGAATATCTTTAGACTATACTAAAGAAAGATTTACATTAGATAAACAAATTGAAAATGCTGTTAAAAAGGTATTTGTAGATTATTATAATGAAGGTTTAATTTATCGTGGGGAAAAGATTATTAACTGGGATCCAGTAGCTAAGACTGCTTTAAGTAATGAAGAAGTAATATATAGTGAAGAAGAAAGTGCTTTTTATCATTTAAAATATGTTTTAGAGGATGGCACAAGTTTCTTAGATGTTGCAACAACTAGACCAGAAACTTTATTTGGAGATACGGCTGTTGCAGTTAACCCTGAAGATAATAGATATAAAGATTTAATTGGTAAAAATGTAATTCTTCCTATTGTTAATAGATTAATACCTATTATTGGAGATGAACATGCTGATATTACTAAAGGAACTGGTTGTGTTAAAATAACTCCGGCTCATGATCCAAATGACTTTGAAGTAGGTAATAGACATAATTTAGAGAGAATCGTTATTATGAATGATGATGCCACTATGAATGATAATTGTCCTAAGAAATATGTTGGATTAAGTAGAGAAGAAGCAAGAAAAGTTGTCTTAGAAGACTTAAAAGAAGCTGGATTATTAATTAAAATTGATCCACTTGTTCATGAAGTAGGTCATAGTGAAAGAACTGGAGTTATGGTTGAACCTATGATTAAAAAGCAATGGTTTGTTAAGATGAGACCTTTAGCAGATCATGTTTTAGAAACTCAAAAAAATAAAGAAGAAAAAGTAAATTTTATTCCTTCAAGATATGAAAAGACAATGAATTACTGGATGGAAATAACATATGACTGGTGTATTTCTAGACAATTATGGTGGGGACATCGTATTCCCGCTTGGTATAAAGGTGATGAAGTATATGTTGGAATGGAAGCACCTAAAGATGATGGTTGGGTACAAGATGAAGATGTACTTGATACATGGTTTAGTAGTGCACTTTGGCCTTTTGCTACTTTAGGATGGCCTGAGAACACTAAATTATTAGAAACATATTATCCAAATTCATGTTTAGTAACTGGTTATGATATAATCCCATTCTGGGTAAATAGAATGACTTTTCAAGGCGAAAAATTATTAGGTAAAAGACCATTTAAAGATTGCTTAATTCATGGTTTAATTAGAGATAAACAAGGTAGAAAATTTAGTAAATCTTTAGGTAATGGGATAGATCCATTTGATATGGTTAAGTTATATGGAGCAGATTCCTTAAGATATTATCTAGCAACAGATGTTGCACCAGGAACCGATATGCGTTTTGATGAAGAAAAAATTAAATCTACTTGGAATTATATTAATAAAATATGGAATGCTTCTAGATTTGTTTTAACTAATATTGAAGGATTAGAAAAAATTACACTAGATAATTTAAAACCAGAAGATAAATGGATATTAACTAAATTTATGAAATGTGTTCATACAACCAAGAAATTTATGGATAAATATGAATTTAATAATGCTGGAGCAACTATTTATGACTTTGTTTGGAGTAGTTTCTGTGATAATTATATTGAAATGGCTAAATATAGTATTGATAGTGAAGTTACTAAATCCGTATTATGTTATGTTTTAACTGGTATTCTTAAATTATTACAACCATTTATGCCTTATGTAACTGATGAGATTTACAATATGCTTCCAATTAAAGATGCCGAAGATATAATGATTAGTGAATATCCTAAATATTCTAAGAAATATATATTTGAAGATGAAGAAAAAGTAGTTGATGATCAAATAGCGTTTATTAAGAACTTTAGAAATATTAAAGCTGAAAATAATATTACTAAAGATATGAAAGTTATGTTTGATACTGAAGATGATAATGATTTAATAGTTAAAATGTTAAAGATTAAAGAAAACATTGTTACTAAACCTTTAGGTATTAGAGCATATAAAGTATTCTCATCTAGAGTTAAAGCTCAAATCTTTTTTGAAAAGGTTTTAACTGATGCTGATATTGCAGCTAAAGAAGCTCAAATTAAGATGCTAACTGAATCAATTAGTAGAAGAGAAAAGTTACTATCTAATGAAAATTATGTTAACAAAGCACCACAAAATATAGTTGCAATGGATAGACAAAAACTAGAAGAAGAAAAGAAAAAATTAGAAGAATTAATGAAATAGATTTAGTCTATTTCTTTTTAATTTAAGGTCATGTATAATATTATTTAGTAAATGTATAAGTTTACCGAAGTGTTGATGTATGATATTATGATTTTTACTATTTATTTAAATAAATAGTGGAGGTGTAAAAGAGCTTTATTGCCAATTAAATTTATGAATAAGTATAATTTTATTTCTAAAAATCTTTTATTAGATTTTATAACTGATATTTTAATGATTCCTATCGCGTTAATTCTTTATTTAGTTGCTAAAATTTTTTTAGGATTTAAAGTAACCGGTAAAGAAAATCTTATAAAAAATAGAGGAGTTGTTACAATTTCTAATCATATTCATTACCATAGATTGTACTCTTATTGGATTAATAACTTATCCTAGAAAGACATATTTTCCTACTTTAGAAGAAAATTTTAAAATTCCAGTTATTAGACATTTGGTTAAATTTCTTCATGGAATTCCAATACCAAAAAGTAAAAAAGGAAAAGATAAAATTTATTCTAATGTAATTGAAGAATTAGATAATAATGTTGTACTTCATATGTATCCCGAAGAATCACTATGGCCATACTATGAAGACGTACGTAGTTTTAAAAATGGAGCTTTTAAAATATCAGTACTAGCAAATGTTCCTATAGTTCCTATTAAATTTGAGTTTGAAGAACCTAGTAGAATATATAAAATTTACAAAAGAAAAAATGTATTAATGCTAAAATATTACCAGCAATCTATTCTAATGAGAAATTAGAAATAAGAGAAAGAATAAGTGACTTAAAAGAACAATCTGAAAAAAATATGAAGGAGAAAATAAATGAAAATATTAATATTATCCTGTAGTACAGGTGGAGGACATAATTCATGTGCTAGATATATAGAAGAAGAATTAAAGGAAAATAATATTGAATGTGAATTTAAAGATTTCTTTGATATAGTAAATCCTAAAGCTAAAGAATTATCTTCTAAAATATATTTAGCGTCATTAAAAGGAAATGGTAAAGTATTTAAAGGTTTATATAGTATAGGAGACTTATATAGTGATTCTAGGTTAACTAGTCCTGTCTATTTAGCTAATAAATTACATGCTAATAGTTTATTAAAATATATTAATGATAATAATTTTACATTAGTTATTACAACTCATCTATTTCCTTCTTTAACTCTTACAGCTATAAATAAACATAATGAAGAAAAAGTTAAATTTATAACCATTGCAACAGACTATGAACCATGTCCTTTTATGGAAGAAAGTAAACCGGATATGTTAATTATTCCTAGAGATTTAGAAGATAAATTTATTAAAAAAGGAAATAGTAAAGATGCCATTAATCCGATAGGTATCCCTGTTTCATCAAGGTTTGTTAATACTGCTAAAGACATAAGAAAAGAATTAAATTTAAGTAATGATGATAAAATTATTTTAATTATGCTAGGTAGTATGGGATTTGGTAATGTACTTGATTTATTAAATACGTTAGAAAACGAAAATTATAAGATTATAACTATATGTGGAACAAATACGAAATTACTAGAGGAGTTACAGGATAGAAATTTTAAAAATGTTATTCCTTTTGGATTTACTAAGAATATAAATGATTTTATTTATACCGCTGATGTTGTTATATCTAAACCAGGTGGATTATCTTCAACTGAGATAGCTGCAATAAGAAAGCCGCTAATTCATATGTTTGCTATTCCAGGAATTGAAACTTATAATATGAATTATTTTAAAGAACATAATATGAGTCTTAATTGTAATAATTATTTAGAATTAAAAGATATGATTAATGAATTATTATATAATAAAGAATTACAAACAAAATTAATTAATAATCAAAATAAATATATAAATAGTGAATCTGCTAAAGAATTAGTGAATATAATTAAAGAAAACTTTTAATATATATGAGAGGAAAATAAAAATGGGAAAAGTAAATGATTATATAGAAAAAATGTTAAAATATTTAAAAATAGAAATAAATTATAATAAAGAAAAACCTTGGTTAAAATATTATAAAAATGTTCCTGAAAGCTTAAATTATTATCAAGGAAGTATGTATGATTATTTAAAAGAATCTGTAATTAGAAATGAAAAAAGAACAGCATATTCTTATTATGGTGCGAGTGTTTCTTATAAAGGATTTTTAAAAAGAATTGATAAAATAGCTAAAGCTTTAACTCAGTTTAATATTGTTGAAAATGAATGTGTAACAATTTGTATGCCAAACACTCCTGAAAGTATCGCATTAATATATGCAATTAATAAAATAGGTGCTATTGCTAATATTATTCATCCATTATCATCTACTAAGGATATTAAAAGAGCGTTAGATGAAACTAATAGTACTGTCTTATTTTGTTCTGACACATCTATGCCTAATGCAAAAGATATTAAGGTAAAACATTTTATTTTAGTACCTAATTCTAATAGTTTAATTAAAGTAAAAAAGATGATTTATAATTTAAAAGAATCAACTAATTTAAAATTAGAAGGTAATATGATATCTTGGTCTGATTTTATTTCTTATCAAACATTAGAAGAACCTTATATAAAAAGAAAATCTACTGATCCAGCTGCAATAATCTATAGTGGTGGAACAACAGGGAAACCTAAAGGAATAATTTTATCTAATTTGAATTTTAATGCTATGGCACTTCAAACAATAAATGTTTGTGATGAATTAAAGCCCGGCAACAGTGTTTTATCTGCACTTCCTATTTTTCATGTTTTTGGTCTCGCTTTATGTGTTCATACTTGTTTAATAAGTGGAATGACAGCTATTTTAGTACCTAAATTAAATACTAAAAAGATAAATTCTGAATTAAAAAAATATAAACCAAATGTCTATCCAGCAGTACCGTCTCTTCTAAAAATGTCATTAGAAGGTTTAGAGTTTAGTAAGAATGGTCTTAAGGATATAAAAGTTGTAGTTGTAGGTGGAGATTATCTATCACCAGAAACAAAAAATGACTTTGAAAAATTTTTAAAAGAACATGGTAGTAACGCTATTGTAAAAGTAGGATATGGATTATCTGAAGCTTCTGGTTTTTGTTCATCCACTGCTCCAATTGATGAAAAGTATGTTCATAATGGAACTTTAGGAGTGCCTAATCCAGATATAATTATTAAAATATTTGAACCAAATAGTGATGTAGAAAAATGTATAGATGATATAGGTGAAATATGTGTAACTGGTCCAACTATATTTATGGGATATATTAATGAAGATAAAGAAACTAAAAATACATTAGTAAGACATCATGATGGCCGAACATGGCTTCATACAGGTGATTTAGGATATATGGATAAAAATGGATTTATTTTCTATACCTCTCGTGCTAAAAGAATGATTATTAGTAATGGTTATAATATTTATCCTATTGAATTAGAAGAAATTATAAAAAAATGCAAATATGTTGCTGATTGCACAGTAGTAGCAGTTCCTCATAAAATTAAAAGTCAAACTCCTAAAGCAGTTATTGTCTTAAAAAAGGGGATTGAAGATAATTTAAATATTAGAACTGAAATTAGAAAATATTGTAAAGAAAATATTGCTAGATATGCTCAGCCAACTGAGTTTGAGTTTAGAGAAAATATACCTGTTACGGCAATTGGTAAGGTAGCTTATAGAGATTTACAAAAATAATGCAATTTAAGAGGTATAAATAAAAGAATTACTAAATTTATAAATAATACGGAATTGGATTATTTAGTAGTTGCTAAATATTAATTTTATTTAGTAATTTAAATAAGAATTAAATAAAAGTTAGTGAAAACTATCTTTTTTTATGGTAATATTTAAATAGATATAAAGAAGAGTGATTTTTGTGAAAGATTTAAATGTATTATTTATGGGAAGTCCTTCCTTTAGTGTTCCTGTCCTTGAAGAATTAAATAAAAATGTAAATATTGTAGGAGTTGTTACGGCACCTGATGCATATGTAGGTAGAAAAAAAGTCCTTACAATGTGTCCTGTTAAAGAGAAAGCTATTGGTCTAGGATTAAAAGTTTATAGTCCGATTAAATTAAGAAGTGATTTTGAATTTATTAAGGAACTTAACCCAGATATGATTATTACTTGTGCTTATGGTCAAATATTAAGTGAAGAAATATTAAATATTCCTAAATTAGGATGTTTTAATTTACATGGTAGTTTACTTCCTAAATATCGAGGTGGTGCTCCAATTCATTATGCCCTATTAAATGGTGATGAAAAAACAGGAATCACTTTAATGTATATGGATAAAGGTATGGATTCTGGTGACATGATTGCCAAAGAAGAAATTAAAATAGAAGATAATGATAATATTGAGTCATTAACAAATAAACTAAGTATAATTGCTTCTAAGATGATAATAAAATATTTACCTAGTCTAATTGATGGAACTAATAATAGAGAAAAACAAGACAGTAGTAAGGTTACTTTCTCACCAATTATTACAAGAAAAGATGAACATTTAGATTTTAATGTAACTGCCAAAGAAATTTATAATAGATATCGTATGTTAAGTCCAAATCCACTTCCAAATATTAAAATAGACGATATAGAATATAAAATAGCAGAATGTAAAATAGTTGATGCAAGTGGTAAGGTAAGTACAGTAGTAAGTAAAGATAAAAATTCATTTACAATTATGGCAAAAGATAAAGGTATAATGGTTACTAAAATTAAACCTATTGGTAAAAATATAATGAACGTTAGAGATTTCTTTAATGGATATCATGAAGAGATAATAGGCAAAGAGGTTAAGTAATGAATGATTTAGTAAGTTTATGGAATGATCCTAAATATAAAAATATTATTAAACTTATTTTATGGTTTATCTTTATAATCTTCGTATTTTGTTTAGCCTTATTTTCTAATCGAAATAAGGTTATAAATAAAGAAAATATTTCTATAGAAAATAATAATATATTAAAAATTGATAATAAAAGTGTAAATATAAAATATCAAATAGATGATTACAAAATAGATGGAAATTATAGTGATAAAATATTTAAAGGAACAGTTACCTATCAAGATGGAACTACATATCCCATAAAATATGAAAATGATAGTCTTGTTAAAGACGATGATAATGGTGATTTCCTAGTTATCAGTATTGAAACAAGATATTTAGATCCTAATTATATAAGCGAATTATTTAATAGTAGTAAACCAACTATTTTAGAAGAAAATAAAAGTTATTTATATAATATTGATGGAACAACTTATTACGTATATATAAATGATAATAATAGTTATAATATAAGAATTATTAAAAACGATAAAGAGGGAATATTAGAATATCAATATTTAGAATAGTCTGGTGAAATATGAAAAATAAAAATAAATTGATTATTGTTAATTTAATTACAATTAGTAGATTAATTGGAACGATTATGTTTCCTATATTTGTAAATATTATACCTACAACTGGATTAATAATATATTTATTATTACTTTTACTAACTGACTTTATTGATGGTATTTTAGCAAGAAATTGGAAAGTTAGTACTATATTTGGAGCGTTACTTGATGCAACAGCAGACAAAATGTTTGGAATATCTACAATGCTTGTTGTATCAATGAAATATCCTATAATGTTTTTACCAATATTAACTGAAATAATTATTACAAGTGTAAATATTTGTGGAGCTAATCATGGAAGTGGATTAGAAAGTTCTAACTTGGGTAAATTCAAAACTTGGATATTCGGACTTGGAACATTTATTTCATTTCTAACTATTTATGCAAATGATTTATTGGTAGTAACAAATAGTATCAAGTGGTTAAATAATATTTTCAATTATTTAATTAATAATAGTTCTTTAGCAGTATCTTATATGGCCTTTATTATGATGGGTGCAGATATAATGGTTACATTTGATTATCAAGCTAAAGTAAAAGAAGCAGTAAAAAATGCTAAAAAGGAAGGAATAAAAAGAAAAAATTATAAATTAAAAAAAGGTAATGATTTAAAGTTTGCTTTATTTAATCATAATTATTATATAGAAACTAAAAAAATGCCTTTATTAATCAGATTAGGTGAGGAGTGTAAAAATGAAAGAAAAAATTAAAGAAAATAAATATTATCAACTAGGATTAACCATATTTATGGTAATAGGTGCTTGTATATTACTTACATTTATAATATTTAATATAGATAAGATATGGAAATTTATTGGTACTGTAATAGGACTATTTAGCCCATTTATTATCGGCTTTGTAATTGCTTATTTATTAAATCCAATAGTTATATTTTTTAAGAAAAATGTTTTTGATAAATTTGTAAAAAAAGATAAAGTAGCTAATAATTTAAGTTTACTTACTACCTGTATTATCTTTTTAACACTTGCGATTGTATTGTTTAATAGTATTATTCCGGCACTTTTAAAGAGTATTCAATCACTAGTTGTTAATATGCCAACATATATTAAAGATATAAAAGATTATTTAATTGCTAAGACTGATTCTAGTGGACTTGCTGATGCAATAAACGCTAATTATAGTACTATTAATGAAAGTTTAAATACTATGATTAATAATTTTCTTCCTAAGTTAGAGGATATGATTACAATAGTATCTAATGGACTATTTGGTGCAGTTAAAGTAGTATTTAAAATATTTATGGGATTTGTTATTTCTATTTATTATTTATCTGATAAGGACAACTTTGTTGCGGGAACTAAGAAAATTATTTATAGTATTTTTGGGGTAAAAGTGGCTAATCATATTATGGATAATGCTAGACACACTAACGATATATTTGGTAACTTTATTGTTGGTAAATTACTTGATGGTTTTACAATTGGATTTATTACATTTATATTTCTAACTATTTTAGGTTTTAGTGATTATGCTTTATTAATTGGAGTTACAGTTGGTTTAACAAATATGATTCCTTATTTTGGCCCATATATTGGAACTATACCTAGTGCTTTATTGATCCTTATGGATGAAGTACATGGCGGAGGTAAAATGTGTATTATATTTATTATATTTATAATCGCATTACAACAAATTGATAGTTATGTTATTGAGCCAAAATTATGTGGATCTAAAACAGGATTAAAATCGTTCTGGGTACTTGCATCTATTTTATTCTTTGGTGATGCTTTTGGAATTATTGGATTACTACTAGGTGTACCAGTATTTGCATTAATTTATGGATATGTCCATAATTTAGTTACAATTAGATTAGAAGAAAAGAATTTACCTAGTGAAACTAAAGATTATATCGACTTAGAAAGAATTAATAGTAAGACTCATGCAGTTGTTAAATTAAGTGATAAATAAAATTAAGATGGTTTAGCAATAATCCGTCTTTTTTAATTGGAATAATTATAGTTTAAAATTAAATAATTTTAAATCTTTTTAGGTGTACTTAAACTTTAAAAATAAAAGTAAGTATGGTGAAGTGTACTTACTTTACAAATGAAATGTACTATACTTTAGTTGTAGTAGATTACTATGTTTTATTAAGAGAAAGTTATTTATCAAAAATTAGAGGTTTTTATGATTCAAATTTATGATTCAATTTTTATTTTTGTTGTTTAAAAGTTTAATCTATGTTAGGATATATTTTAATTTATTGGAGGATTTATGAATTTTTTACTTCGATTATTTAAGAAAGAAAAACATAATATAGGTGTTATAAGATTTGGTGATAATTTAGTTATTCCCGGAAGAGAATATTTTAAAGATGAAAAAGATATTATATTATTAGAAAATTATAAAAAACATTATTTAGAAATGTTAAAAAACAGAGCTGTAGTAACAACACCATATTTAAATTCTAAAAGTTTAAAAGAACAAATGAATATGTATATAGATTTATTACTTGGTTTGGTAATGGATAACAATAATTTTTGTGAATATGCACCTGAAGAATTATTAGTTCAAATAGCAAAATTAAAAATGTATTATGATGAAATGATTGTATTAAAAAATGAAATTATTTTAAGATTAATTGCTCTTAAAGAAATAAAGAAAGAAAAAAGAATTCCAAGACATAATAAGATGGCTTTAGAAGAAGAAATAAATTCTTTAAGTGTTATTTTAGAAATGTTTTTATATAGAGAAGCAAGTATAAATATTGAAATAAAAAACTATTTTGATGTATTGACAACAAGAGATTTAAGTGAAGTAGATGATTCTTTATTAAATGAAAGATTAACAAGATTATTATTTTTAACTAAGGGAATAGTTGATAAAAATAAGTTATATGATGATATAAAATTAAATGTAGCATTATTAGAGAAGGAATGTGAAATGTATGCATATACTCATAAAGATGAAGCATTAAGATTAAAAGAATCATATGATCTTAATGATGAAAGTAAAATATTATTATTTTATGAGTATGGTAAAGATATATTCAATAATGATTTTGTTAAAGAATTTTATTTATATAAATTTAATTTATTAGTTACAGATATTAATAATGATAGTAATAAATCACCTATAAATGATGAGGATTATGGTTTTCCATTTTATGAGGAAATCATTGCAGATAAAATAAATAATTTAGATACTAGTTATTATTTTGATGATATGATAGAAAAAAATGTTGTAATGATGGATTTTTTAGTTCAGTTAGAAGAGGCTAGAGAATATTTAAAAACAAAAGATGGGATATTTGATTATGAGGAAATTCTTAAGAATAAATATAAATTGGCATTTCTTGTTTCTTTGGAGTATGAAAATGGAATAAAAGATTATTTTAATAAAAATATTATTGATGTAAAAACTGATAATGAATGGAACAAATATAATAAATATATTGATTTTGTTGAGTTTAAAAATAAAGTTCATCTTTCTACATTATATGAATTATTTGCTACTGATAAAGATAAACACACGTTATATTCCATATATGAAGCGAATAGACTTGAAAATAACTTATTAATTCCATATGGTGTCAAAAGAATAAACCTTAATTTATTACCTCATGAATATATAAAAAGAATTGAAAAGGAGGTTAATTCTAGAAAAAAATATACATTTCCAAATAGTTTAAAATCAATAAGAGGTGCAATGGATTATTTTGGTTATGATTTTTCTAATTTATATTTTCCTGATGGTTTAGAAGAATTAATGATTGGTTATAACGCTACTATTCCAAGTAGTGTAGAAATATTAAATAGATGTTATGACAATCATATCGGATATATAAAATTTAGAGATTTTAAAAATTCTAAAATTGTAAATGATAAGAAAAAATTTATAAAATTTTTAGAAGATTTTTCTGAAGAAATTGATATTAATAAAACTGATTATCATACGCCGAGTAGCTATAGCTTAGAAGTGCAACGAAAGTATCGTACAGGAAGGTTTACAACTCAAGATCATGCTGCTTTATTTGATAAGCCTTATAATATTTATGTTTTTAAACAAAAAATGTTATTTACGTCTCTTTATTTTTTAGATGATAACCTTGATAACCCAATAGTTGTTAATGGAAAAGATATTGAATTAGAGTTTGGTAAAAAAAAATCTTCGTTAGAAGCTGAATATAATCGATATTCAAGAGAATATGATTCTAATAAAAAAAAGTTATATGGAAGTGTTGATTTTAATAAAATCTATGAAAAAATTAGAAGAATTATAATTGAACAAAGTGGGTATGATATTGCTAATAGAGAAATTGTTGATAATAAAAAATTAATTTATGATAAAAGGAACTAAGGAGGATGAATATCCTTTTTTAGTTTGAACTTTAATGTAATTTTTATAATTTTCAATTTTTTAAATTTTTGTAAAAAAATAGCGATAAATGGCTTGAAATAATAGTGATTATAGGGTATAATAACTTCTAGTTTGACTGGTTTAGATGTGCGAGGTTGCTGATACGCTAGGAGATGTTGTAAGATATTTTCTTAAAATATCAGGGTATTCGTTACGGAATCATGTTTATACAAGATATAGACGAAGGGAGGACATAAAATGTCAAAGGTAAGAATCAAACTAAAAGCTTATGATCATAGACTTCTTGATACTGCTTGCGCTAAGATTGTAGAAACTGTTAAAAGAACAGGAGGAGTTATCTCTGGACCTGTACCTCTTCCAACAGAAATTCAAAAGATTACTGTTTTAAGAGCTGTACATAAATACAAAGATGCTCGTGAACAATTTGAAATGCGTACTCACAAGAGACTTATTGATATTAAGGATCCTAGTAAGGAAACAATGGATGCTTTAACTCACTTAGATATTCCAAGTGGCGTTGATGTTGAAATTAAAACAAAATAATTAGATGGAGGAAAGAAAGATGAAAGGAATCTTAGGACGTAAAGTCGGTATGACCGAAGTATTTACGAAAGATGGAAAAATTATTCCTGTTACTGTAATTAGCACTGAACCTAATAAAGTAATGCAAGTTAAAACAACTGCTACTGATGGTTATGAAGCTATTCAATTAGGTATTTCTGATAAAAAAGAAAAAAATGCTACTAAAGCAGAAATAGGACATGCTAAAAAGGCTGGTTCTGCACCTAAGCGCTTCTTAAAAGAGATTAGAGTATCTAATGCTAGCGAATATCAAGTTGGAAGCGAAATTAAAGCAGACATATTTGAAGTAGGACAAAAAGTTGATGTTACTGGAACAAGTAAGGGACATGGTTTTACTGGTGTTATTGTTAGAAACAATCAATCAGAAGGACCTAAAACTCACGGTTCAAGATATCACAGAAGACCTGGTTCAATGGGTACAATGAGACCAATGAGAGTTTTAAAGGGTAAAATGCTATCAGGACATATGGGTGTTGATACAGTTACTGTTCAAAACTTAAGCATTGTAGATGTTAATTTAGAAGACAATTATATTTTAGTAAGTGGTAATGTACCAGGTGCTAAAAAATCATTAGTTGTAATTAAAGAAGCTGTTAAAGGCGGAAAGAAAGGCACTTTTGATTTAGTTTCTTATGAAACTGAAGAAAATGTTGCTGTTGAAGCTCCAACTGCAGAAGAAACTGTTACAACTGAGGAAGTAAAGTAGGTGTTATAGATGGCAAAAGTAGATATTATTAACCTTAACGGTGAAAAAGTAAAAGATATTAAATTAAACGATGCTATATATAATATAGAAAGTAATGAAGTTGTTGTTAAAAAAGCTTTAGACTTACAACTTGCTTCATTAAGACAAGGAACACATAAAACTAAAACTAGAGCAGAAGTTTCTGGTGGTGGTAGAAAACCATACAAACAAAAAGGAACTGGTAATGCTCGTCAAGGTTCTACACGTGCTCCACATTATAGACATGGTGGTGTAGCATTTGGAGTTACTCCAAGAGATTACACTTTCAAAATGAATAAGAAAGAAAGAGTTTTAGCTTTAAGAAGTGTATTATCAATGAAAGCTAAAGAAAATAATATTAAAGTTATTGATTCTTTAACTGTTGAATCTCTTAAAACTAAAGACTTAAAAAATATGCTTTCTAATTTAGGATTAAATGGTAAAACATTATTTATTACTTCAAATGATGCTGAAAACTTATATTTAGCATCAAGAAATTTAAATAATGTTGGTGTGTTATTAACAAGTGAACTTAATGTTTATGATATGTTACATGCTGATACTATTGTTTTAGATGAAGAAGCAGTAAAACAAATAGAGGAGGTGCTTAAATAATGAAATCTGATATTATTTATTCACCAGTTATTACTGAAAAAACAACTGCCTTAAAGGCACAAAATGTTTATGTATTTAAAGTAGCTAAAGATGCTAATAAATTACAAATTAAAGATGCTATTGAAAGCACATTTAAAGTTAAAGTTGTTAGTGTTAATACATTAAATACTAAACCTAAGAAAAAAAGAGTTGGAAAATACTCTGGATTTAGAAAAACTTATAAGAAAGCTATCGTAAAACTTGCTGACGGTAGTTCTATAGAAATGTAGGTGTTTTTATGGGAATTAGAAAATATAAACCAACAACTAATGGTTTAAGAGATATGAGTACATTAACAAATACTGAGATTACTGTTGATACTCCTGAAAAAAGTTTACTTAGAAAATTAAATCAAACAGGAGGTAGAAATAATCAAGGTAAAACAACCGTTTCAGATAAAGGCGGCGGCGCTAAGAGAAAATATCGTTTAATTGATTTTAAAAGAGATAAATTTGATATTCCTGCTAGAGTTACTACAATTGAATATGATCCAAACAGAACAGCAAATATTGCTCTATTAACTTATAAAGATGGTGAAAAGAGATATATTATTGCTCCTAAAGGATTAGAAGTTGGTAGTATCGTTATATCAAGTAAAACAGCTGATATTAAAGTTGGTAATACATTACCACTTGAAGCAATTCCTGTTGGTACAGTAATTCACAATGTTGAATTAAAACCTGGTAAAGGTGCTGAACTTGCAAGAAGTGCTGGTGCATCTGCTCAAATTCTTGGTAGAGAAGGAAAATATGTTTTAATTAGATTACAATCTGGTGAAACTAGAAAAGTTTTAGGTAGTTGTCTTGCAACTGTTGGTGTAGTTGGTAATGAAGATTACGAATTAGTTAACATTGGTAAGGCTGGTAGATCACGTCATATGGGAATTAGACCTCATAACCGTGGATCTGTTATGAACCCTAACGACCATCCACATGGTGGTGGTGAAGGTAGAACACCTATCGGTAGAAAAGGGCCTGTTACTCCTTGGGGTAAACCTGCTCTTGGATATAAAACTCGTAAAAATAAGAAAGCATCTAGCAAGTTAATTGTTAGTAGAAAGACTAAATAGGAGGATATAGATGGCAAGAAGTTTAAAAAAAGGACCTTTCATTGATAAGAGTCTTATGAATAAAATTAAAAAATTAAATGAAGCAAATAAAAAAGAAGTTGTTAAAACTTGGTCTCGTCGTTCAACTATCTTCCCAGATTTCATTGGACATACAATTGCTGTTCATAATGGAAGAGAATTTATACCAGTTTATATAACTGAAGAAATGGTTGGTCATAAATTAGGTGAATTTGCATTAACTCGTAAATTTACTGGCCATGCTGGAAATAAGTAGGAGGATTAGATGGAAGCTTATGCAATGCATAAAATGGCTATCGTAGCACCTCGTAAAGCAAGAATGACTCTTGATTTAATAAGAGGAAAATCTGTTAAAGATGCTAGAGCTATTTTAAATAATACTAATACTAAATCAAGTAGATTAATCTTAAAAGTTTTAAATTCTGCTACAGCTAACGCTGTTAACAATTTAAACTTAAAAGAAGATGAATTATTTGTATCTGAATGCTTTATTAATCCGGGACCTGTTTTAAAGAGAATTAAATTTGGTTCAAGAACTAAAGTTGACAGAAGAGATAAAAGAACAAGTCATATAACTGTTAAAGTTAGTGACGGAAAGGAGGCATAATTAATGGGACAAAAAGTAAATCCTAATGGATTAAGACTAGGTGTTAATAAAGATTGGCAATCTAAATGGTATGCTAAAAAAGATTATGCCACAAAATTAAATAATGATTTAAAATTAAGAGATTTCTTAGCAGGTTACTTAAAAGATGCTGCTGTTGCAGAAATTATCATTGAAAGAAAACCAAAGAGAAATGAAATTAAAATTCGTACTGCTAAACCAGGAGTTATAATTGGTAGAGGCGGAGAAGATATTGAAAAACTAAGAAAAGAAATCAAAAAAGCTATTGGTGAAGATTTCTATGTAACTATAGTTGAAGAAAAGAATCCTAATCTTAGTGCTCAAATCGTTGCTGATACAATTGCTAAACAAATTGAAAATAGAGCAAACTTCAGAACAGTTCAAAAACAAGCTATCAAAAATGTTATGAAAGCTGGAGCTGTTGGAGTTAAAACTGCTGTTTCTGGTAGACTTGGTGGTGCTGAAATGGCTCGTACTGAAGGTTATACTGAAGGTACTGTTCCACTACATACTATTAGAGCTGACATTGATTATGCAACAGCTACTGCTCCTACAACTTATGGTAAAATCGGAGTAAAAGTATGGATTTATAAGGGAGAAATTCTTCCAAGTAAGAAGAAAAATGGAGGCGATAACAATGTTAATGCCTAAGAGAGTTAAATATCGTAAACCTCACAGAGTTAGTTATGAAGGACATTCTAAAGGAAACCTTACATTAACTAATGGTGAATATGGTCTAATGGCCAAAGAGGGTGGATATGTTAATGCTAAACAAATCGAAGCTGCTCGTATTGCGATGACTCGTTATATGAAACGTGGCGGAAAAGTTTGGATTAATATTTTCCCACAACTAGCTCGTACTCAAAAACCTTTAGAAACTCGTCAAGGTACTGGTAAAGGTGATGTAAAAGAATGGGTTGCAGTTGTAAAAGAAGGAAAAATTATGTTTGAAATTGCTGGTGTAGATGAAGCTACTGCAAGAGAAGCTTTAAGACTTGCATCACATAAGATTTCTGTTAAAACTAAATTTGTTATGAAGGAAGGGGTTAATAATAATGAAAACTAGTGATATTCGTAAAATGTCTAAAGAAGAAATCGAAAAACAAATCGTTAAGACAAAAGAAGAATTATTTGATTTAAGAATGAAAAAAGCTACAGGAACATTAGATAAACCTCATAGAATTCATGAATTAAGAAAAGATGTAGCTAGAATGAAAACTATATTAACTGAAATGGATGGGAGTGAAAACTAATGGAAAATAAAAGAGCTGAATTAATAGGAAAAGTTGTAAGTAATGTTAATGATAAAACTATTACAGTATTAGTTGAAACTTATCGTAAAGACCCATTATATAAAAAGAGAGTAAAATATTCAAAGAAATATGCTGCTCATGATGAAGCTAATAAAGCTAAAGTAGGAGACACAGTAAGAATTGCTCAAACTAGACCTTTATCTAAAACTAAGAGATATGAACTAGTAGAAGTTATTCAAGAAGCTGTTGTTCTATAGGAGGTTTTTAATATGTTAATGCAACAAAGTAGATTAAAGGTTGCTGACAACTCTGGTGCTCGTGAAGTTATGGTTATTAGAGTACTAGGTGGAAGCAAACGTGTTTATGGAAATATTGGTGATGTTGTTGTTGGAACTGTTAAAAAAGCAATTCCTAACAGTAATGTTAAAGAAGGAAAAGTTGTTAAAGCTGTTATTGTTAGAACTAAACAAGGAGTTAGAAGAGATGATGGTAGTTATATCAAATTTAATGACAATGCATGTGTATTAATTAAAGATGATAAATCACCTATCGGAACTCGTGTATTAGGACCAGTTGCTCGTGAATTACGTGATAAAGAATTTAATAAGATCGTTTCACTTGCTCCTGAGGTATTATAGGAGGATATATGAAAGTTAAAGTTGGAGATAATGTTAAAGTACTTACTGGAAAAGATAAAGGTAAGGAAGGAAAAGTATTATATACTTTAAGAAAAAAAGACCGTGTAGTTGTTGAAGGCGTAAATATTGTTAAAAAACATATGAAACCATCAAGAATGAATGAAACTGGTGGAATATTAGAAGTTGAAAATCCTATTCATGTATCTAATGTAAAAGTATTAACAGCTAAAGAAGACAAAAAAGTAAAAGAAGTTAAAGAAGTAAAAACTGAAAAGAAAGCTACTAAAAAGAAGGGCACAGGTGATAAATAATGAATTCATTAAAAGAATTATATAATAAAGATATCAAACCAGCACTTAAAGAAAAATTTAATTATTCTTCAGTTATGGAAATTCCTAAATTAGAGAAAATTGTAGTTAATATTGGTGTTGGAGATGGATCTCACGATGATAAATTAATCGATGCTGCTAGAGCTGATTTAGAAGCTATAACTGGACAACATGCAGTTATTACAAAAGCTAAAAAATCAATTGCAGGATTTAAATTAAGAGAAGGACAAAGTATTGGAACTAAAGTAACATTACGTGGGGAAAATATGTATGTGTTCTTAGAAAAATTAATTAAAATTTCTTTACCTCGTGTAAGAGATTTTAGAGGTATATCACCAAAAGCTTTCGATGGTAGAGGAAATTATACTTTAGGAATTAAAGATCAATTAATTTTCCCAGAAATCGATTATGATAATGTAGTTAAATTAAGAGGTATGGATATAGTTTTTGTTACAACAGCAAAAACTAATGAAGAAGCTTTAGAATTATTAAAAGGCTTTGGACTTCCATTTAGAAAGTAGGTAATGAGAGATGGCAAAAACTAGTTTAAAAGTTAAAAATTCAAGAACTCCTAAATTTAAGGTTAGAGCATATACTCGTTGCGAAAGATGTGGAAGACCTCATGGAGTTTTACGTAAATTTGGATTATGTCGTATTTGCTTTAGAGAATTAGCAAATGAAGGTAAAATCCCAGGCGTAAAGAAATCAAGTTGGTAGAAAGGAAGTAAATTATGGTAAACGATACAATAGCTGATATGCTTACAAGAATTCGTAATGCAGGTCAAATGAAATATGCTAATGTTGCAGTTTTAAATACTAAGATGACTAGAGAAATAGCTAGAATCTTAAAAGAAGAAGGCTATATTAATGATTATAGTAGTAATGAAGAAACTAAAATGTTAGATTTATCACTTAAATATGGTGAAAATAAGAAAGAAAGAGTTATTACTGGTTTAAAGAGAATTAGTAAACCTGGTCTTAGAGTTTATGCTAAACATGATGAACTTCCAAGAGTACTTAACGGACTTGGTATTGCAATTATTTCTACAAGTAAGGGAATTATGACTGACAAAGAAGCAAGAAATGCTGGTCTAGGAGGAGAAGTACTTGCCTATATTTGGTAAGGAAAAACTGATATTATGAGTAGAATAGGAAATAGAGTAATACATATTCCTTCTGATGTAACTGTTACATTAGATGGTAATAAAGTAACTGTTAAAGGACCTAAAGGTGAATTAACAGAAGAATTTGATAATTTAATCAGTATTAATATTGAAGATAATAAATTAACTTGTAAAAGAGCTAATGAAGAATTATTTACAAAATCAATTCATGGTACAACAAATGCTTTAATTGAAAATATGATTATTGGGGTATCTAAAGGATATACAGTTGAACTTGAAACTGTTGGTGTTGGATATAGATTCCAAGTATCTGGAAAACAAATTAATGTTTCAGCTGGATTCAGTCATCCAGTAGTTGTAGATATTCCTGAAGGAATAACAGTTGAAGCACCATCTACTACTGAATTAAAATTAAGTGGAATTGATAAGCAAAAAGTAACTGAATTTGCGGCTAATATTCGTAAGATTAGAAAACCTGAACCATATAAAGGAAAAGGTATTCGTTATAAAGGCGAAGTTATTATACGTAAAGTAGGTAAGAAGGCTTCTAAGTAGGAGGATTTATGATAAAGAAAGAATCAAGAAATGTATCTAGAGTTATGAGACATGAAAGAGTTCGTAAAAATGTTTTTGGAACTAAAGAAATGCCTAGACTTAATGTATTTAGATCAAATAAAGAAATATATGCACAAATTATTGATGATGAAAGTCAAACTACTTTAGTTGCTTCATCAAGCGTAATGTTAAAAATCGATAATGGTGGAAACATTGAAGGTGCTGCTTTAGTTGGTGCAGATATAGCTAAAAAAGCTGTTAAAGCTGGAATTACTAAAGTAGTATTCGATAGAGGTGGATACCAATATCATGGCCGTGTAGAAGCTTTAGCAAATGCTGCTAGAGAAAACGGATTAGAGTTCTAGAGGGAGGGAAATAATGGAAGAAAATAAAGAAGTTATGACTACTGAAGAAGTTAAAACTGAAAAAGTAGTTAGAGATAATAAAAACTTTAAAAATAATAAAAATAGAAAATCTAATAAAAACTTTGAACCAAAGAAAAAATTATTAGAAGAAAAAGTTATTTCTATCACTCGTGTAACTAAAGTTACTAAAGGTGGAAGACACTTTAGATTTGCTGCTACTATGGTAGTAGGTGATGGAAAAGGTTTAGTAGGAATTGGAACTGGAAAATCTATGGAAGTTCCAGAAGCTATCAAAAAAGGTATTCAAGCTGCTAATAAGAATTTAGTTAAAGTTGATATCGTTGATGGTAGAACTATTTCACATGATCAAATTGGTAAATGTGGAAGAGCTAAAGTTTTAATTAAACCTGCTAAAGAAGGTACTGGTATTATCGCTGGTGGTGCTGTTCGTGCAGTACTTGAAATTGCTGGTGTTAAAGATATCGTATCTAAATCACTAGGAGCTAACACTCAAGTTAATGTTGCTAAAGCAACTTTAGAAGCATTAAAATCACAAAGATCAAAAGAACATATTGCTGAACTTCGTGGTAAGAAAGTTGAGGAGTTATAGTATGAAATTAAATGAATTAAATAAATTACCAGAAGCTAAAAGAAGAAAAATCGTAGGTCGTGGACCTGGTTCTGGTATGGGTAAGACTTCAACTCGTGGAGAAAACGGACAAAAATCAAGAAGCGGAGCTTCAATTAAACCTTGGTTCCGTGGTGGTGAGTCTCCAATTTACCGTAGAATTCCTAAGAGAGGATTTAACAACGCTAACTTTACAGTTAGATATGCTACAATCAATTTAAGTGATTTAAATAGATTTAATGATGGTGATGTTGTTACTCTTGAATTATTAAAAGAAATGGGAATTATTAAGAAAGAATTATCTGGATTAAAAGTTTTAGGTAATGGAGAATTAGAAAAGAAAATTACAATTAAGGCTAATAGATTCTCTACAAAGGCTGTTAGTAAGATTGAAAATGCTGGTGGAACTGCTGAGGTGATTTAATATGTTTGCAAATCTTAAAGGATTATTTAGTCCTTCAAATAAGGATTTACGCAAAAGAATATTGTTTACCTTAATGTGTTTAGCTATATTTGCTCTTGGAACTAATATAATAATTCCTGGAGCAAAGAGCATTACTAATAACATAGGTTTCTTAGAATTATTAAGTTTAGTAAGTGGAGGAAATTTAAAAACATTTTCAATTTTCTCTTTAGGTGTTATGCCTTATATTACTGCTAGTATTATTACACAGCTTTTGCAAATGGATATTATTCCATATTTTAAGGAATTAAAAGAAAGTGGAGCAACAGGTAGACAAAAAATTAATAAAATAAATAGATATCTTGGAATGTTTTTAGCGTTTATTCAAGCATATGTATTCTCATTAACCTTATTAAAGGGAGATGCAATGACAACTATTAAATCAACAGTTTATTTAACTGCTGGTACTGCATTTCTAATTTGGCTTGGTGATGAGATGACAAAAAAGGGTATTGGTAATGGTATGTCACTAATAATAATGGCTGGTATTGTTAACAATTTACCTTCAACATTCATTACTGCTTTTCAAAATTTAATTATTAATGGAAGTTATAATATGGCTTCAGGAATAATCTTATTTGTTTTATTTATAATTGTTTATTTAGCAATTATTATAGGTGTTGTTTATATGCAAATTGCTGAAAGAAGAATACCTATTCAATATTCAAATCGTACAAGCGGAGCTTATGCTGGAGAAAAATCATACATTCCTATTAAGCTAAATACAGCTAGTGTTGTTCCAGTAATATTTGCATCAGCAATAATTGGAATACCTTCTGTTATTGCTAATATATTAAATAAAGAAGCATTCACAAACTTTGTAAATAATTATATTGTTTATACAAGTTATACTGGGTTTATATTATATATGTTATTAATATTTGTATTTGGATATTTTTATACATTACTTGAGTTAAATCCTGATGAAATGGCTGAAAATTTAGATACTAATCGTAGTTATATTCCCGGAATTGTTCCAGGAGAAGCTACTAGTAAGTATTTAAAATATGTAATAACTAGAATTTCTACTTTTGGAACTTTAGGACTTATGGTTATAGCAGCATTACCAATTATATTTACTAAGATTTCTAATTTACCTTCTAATGTAACATTAGGTGGTACAGGATTAATCATAGTTGTAGGTGTTGCACTTGAAACTTATAAACAATTAGAAAGTTCTATAATTTCAAGAAGCTATACTGGTTCTAGAAAAAGAAGAAGAAGTAAATAATGAAAAATATTATATTTATAGCGCCTCCAGCTGCTGGTAAAGGAACTCAAAGTGAATTACTTGTTAAGAAGTATGGTTATACTCATATTTCAACTGGTGATTTACTTAGAAGTGAAATTGCTAAGCAAAGTGAGATTGGTAAAAATATAAAAGAATTAATGGATAGTGGCAATTTAATAAGTGATGAAATTGTATCTAAACTACTTAAAGATAAATTAAGTAGTTTAGATGGTCCATTTATATTAGATGGCTATCCAAGAAACTTAACTCAAATAGGTATGTTAGATAAAATTTTAAAAGAAATTAATAAAACAATTGATTTAGTTATTTATTTAGATGTACCTTATGATATACTTATGAGTAGAGTATTATTAAGATTATCATGTCCTAAATGCTCTAGAAGTTATCATAAAATAAATTTGAAACCTAAAAAAGAATGGATTTGTGATGATTGTCAGGTAGAACTTGTTAGTAGATCTGATGATACCGAAGAAACATTCAAAAATAGATATCAAACTTATATTGATAATACAAGTCCTTTACTTAATTATTATAAAGAAAAGAATATGCTTGAAATAATTGATAGTACAGACTTAGATGAAACTTTTAATAGAATAGAGAAAGTGATTAAATAATGGTTAGTATAAAAACTAAAGAAGAGATTGCTTTAATTAAAGAATCTGGTCATATTACTTATTTAACACATCAATATTTGAAAGGTTTAATTAAACCTGGTGTAACAACAAAATATCTTGATGATGAAGCTGGAAAATTTATAAGAGAACAAGGTGGAGTACCAAGTTGCTTAGGATATGAAGGCTACCCAGGAAATATATGTGTTTCAGTAAATGATGAAGTAGTTCATGGGATTGGTTCTGATAGAGTACTTAAAGAAGGAGACATTGTTACTCTTGATATATGTACTTTATATAAAGGATACCATTCAGATTCTGCTTGGACCTATCCAGTCGGAAAGATTTCAAGAGAGAATGAAAGATTATTACATCATACAGAAAAAATGTTGTTTGTTGGTTTAAAAGAAGTAAAAGATGGAGCTCATTTAAACAACATAGGTGCTCGTATTAGTGAGTATGCTCATAAATATCATTACGGAGTGGTACAAGAATTATGCGGACATGGTGTGGGACGTGAGTTACATGAAGACCCTGATGTACTAAATTATGGAAAGTATAATACAGGTATGAAGTTAAAAACTGGTATGGTTATTGCGGTTGAACCGATGATAACAGCTGGTTCCAGACATATTAACATCTTAGATAATGACTGGACTATTGTTACTAGAGATGGTAAGAATAGTGCTCATTTCGAGCATACAGTTGCTATCACAGATGATGGATATGAAATATTAACGGGAGAGTGAAAAAGTGGCTAAAGAAACTAAAATTGAAGTTGATGGTAAGGTTATTGACTGTATCAAAGATGAATATAAAGTTGAATTAGAAAATGGATTTGTAGTAACAGCTCACGTTTCTGGTAAAATACGAATGAATTACATTCGCATCTTACCGGGCGATAAAGTTACTATTGAATTTTCACCATATGATTTAACACGTGGGCGAATTATTTATAGAAAATAAGGAGGAACAAAAATGAAAGTTAGACCATCTGTAAAAAAAATGTGTGCTAAATGTAGAGTTATAAGAAGAAAAGGTAAAGTTATGGTTATCTGTGATAATCCAAAACATAAACAAAGACAAGGTTAGGAGGAATATTAATGGCTCGTATTAAGAATGTAGAATTACCAAAAGAAAAAAGAACTGAAATAGGACTTACTTATATTTATGGTATAGGTAGAAGCACAGCAACAAAGATTTGTGCTGATGCAAAAGTTGATCCATCTAAAAGAATTAAAGATTTAACTCCTGAAGATGAAGCAGCTTTAAGAAAAGAAGTAGATAAATATACTACTGAAGGTGATTTAAGAAGAGAAGTTCAAATGAACATTAAAGGTAAAATGGAAATAAATTCATACCAAGGAACTAGACATAAAAAAGGATTACCTGTTCATGGACAAAGAACTAGTCGCAACGCTAAGACTCGTAAGGGTAAAGGTAAAGTAGTTGCTAATAAGAAAAAAGTAGGTAAATAGGAGGTAAATTATGGCTTATAATAGAAGAAAAAGAAAAGTAAAAAAGAATATTCCTGAAGCACAAGCACATATTCATTCAACTTATAATAATACTGTTGTTTCTATAACAGATAAAGATGGAAATGTAATTAGCTGGGCATCAGCTGGAACAATTGGATATAAAGGTTCTAAAAAGAAAACTCCATTTGCTGCTGGACAAGCTGCTGAAGCTGCTGCTGGAGCTGCAACTGCTTCTGGTGTAAAAAAAGTTGAAGTATTTGTTAAAGGATTAGGTAGTGGTAGAGAAAACGCAATTCGTGCTTTACAAACTGCTGGTTTAGAAATTACTGCAATAAATGATGAAACACCAGTACCACATAATGGTTGTAGACCACCAAAACGTCCAAGAAATTAAGAAGGGGAGATTTTTATGAATATGAATTTTGAAAAACCTGAATATAAAATAACTGAATATGTTGAAAAAAATAATTATGGTAAGTTTGAACTTGAACCATTAGAAAGAGGTTTTGGTACTACTATAGGTAATGCACTTAGAAGAGTAATGTTATCATCAATGCCAGGTTCTGCAATTACATCTGTTAAAATTGAAGGTGTTATGCATGAATTCCAAAAAATAGATGGTGTTGTTGAAGATGTTACATCAATCATTTTAAATTTAAAAAGTGTAGTTATTAAAAACCATACTCATGAAAACAAAAAAATCCATTTATATGCAGATAAAGAAGGCGTAGTAAAAGCCGGAGATATTGAAGTAGATGCTGATTTAGAAATTGTTAATCCAGATTTAGTTATTTGTAATTTAGTTCAAGGTGGAAAAATTGATATGGAAATGACTGTTGGTTGTGGTCGTGGATATGTTGATTCTAAAGAAAATAAAAAGATTTTAGGAGATGCTGTTCAAGGATTAATTCCAATAGATTCATTATATAGTCCAATAGAAAGAGTTTCTTATGAGGTAGAAGGAGCTCGTGTTGGACACAATGAAAATTATGATAAATTAATTATGGAAGTTTATACTAATGGTTCTATGAATCCAGAAGAAGCTATGGCCTTAGCATCTAAAATATTAATTGAACATTTTAATATAATTTCTAATTTAAATGAAATTTCAGATGCAACTGGAATTATGGCTGAAAAGAAAGTTGATCAAATTACTAAGACATTAGAAACTCCTATCGAAGAAATTGAATTCTCAGTTAGAGCATATAATTGCTTAAAGAGAGCTGGAATTAATACAATGCAAGATTTAATTGATAAGAGAGAATCAGAAGTTAATAAAATTCGTAATTTAGGTAAAAAATCTCTTAAAGAAGTTATAGATAAAGTTAAAGATATGGGACTAAAGTTCCGTGATTAGAAAGGTGTGTAAGTATGTTATATCGTAAATTAGGTAGAGAAACTCGTATTAGAAGAAGCATATTAGCTGGACTAACTAAAGATGTAATCAATCATGGATATGTTGTTACAACTGATGCAAGAGCAAAAGAAGTAAGAAAATTCGTTGATAAAATGATTACTTATGGTAAAGATGGTTCTTTAGTTGCAAGAAGAAAAGCTTTAGCTTTCTTACATAATGATAAAGATACTGTAAATAAAGTATTTACAGAATTAGCTCCTAAGTATGCTAACCGTCAAGGTGGTTATACTAGACTAATTAAATTAAATGAACGTAAAGGCGATGACGCGATGCAAATTAGACTTGAATTAGTTGACTAATTTAGGTCTTTTTTTTATAATTAAAAAGATAGATATGGTAGAAGAAAAAAATAAACTTATTAAAGAATTAATTATAGATATATTTTTTGCATTAGTGCTTATAGTACTAACTATTATAGGCGTAATTTACGTTTTTCCAGAAATAAATGGCGTAAATGTTGTTAGTACCAAAGATTATGAGTGTGAAAATGTAACAAATTGCAAATGTACTAAAAATAAATGTACTTGCAATTATTGTCTAGATGATACCTGCAATGAGACTAAAAAAATAACCTGTAAAAAATAATAATATTTATTTCATTTTACATTATTATAGATAACATCGTTAATTTATTATATAATTATAATGTAAGGAGAATGACTATGAGAGTAATTATTACAGCAGGAGGTACAGGTGGACATATTTATCCAGCTATATCTATATTAAATAAAATAAAAGAGAAAGAACCAAATAGTGAGTTTTTGTATATAGGAACTCATAATCGAATGGAAAAAGACATTGTTCCATCATTAGGCTATGATTTTAAATCTATCGAAATATATGGATTTAGTAAAAAAAATATAAAACTAGATTTTAAAAATATTGGATTAATATATAAAGCTTATAAAGAAAGTTTAAAAATAATAAAAGAATTTAAACCTGATATCGTAATAGGTGTTGGTGGATATGTAACATTTCCCGTTATAATGGCAGCCCACAAATTAAAAATCAAAACATTTTTACATGAACAAAATTCAATTCCAGGTAAAAGTAATAAATTTTTAATTAAATATGCAGATAAAATAGGTCTTAGTTTTACCGATAGTAGTAAATATTTTCCTAAAGATAAATGGATATTAACGGGCAATCCTTGTTCCGAAAATGCCATAAATATTAAAGCAACATCTAGAACAAAATATGGACTTAGTTACGATAAAAAAAGTATTCTGATAGTTCAAGGATCACTTGGCTCTGAAGTAATTAATAATAAAATGTTACCATTTTTACAAAATATTGATAAAGAACCATATGAAGTATTATATGTTACAGGTAAAAACTATTATGAAAAATATAGTAAAAATAAATTTAGTAAAAATGTTAAAGTAGTGCCTTATGTTGAAAATTTAAGTAGTTTATTAAAAGATATCGATTTAATTATAACAAGAGCCGGAGCAAGCACTATCGCCGAAATTACTTCTCTTGGTTTACCAGCTATATTAATACCAAGTCCATACGTTGCAAATAATCATCAGTATTATAATGCTTTATCGCTTAAAAATGCAAACGCAGCAGAACTTATCGAACAAAAAGATCTAGATGAAAAAACATTAAAAGAAACAATTAATAAAATATTAAATAACAAAAATACCTACGAGACATATCACAATAATTTATTAAAATTAAGTATTCCTAATAGTAGCACAATAATATATGAAAGTATAAAAAAATTAATTAATGAAAAAGAAAGTTAAAAAGAAAAAATTAAATATCGTCAAATTTTTAGTGTTCATCTTAATATTCTATATTATCGGATATAGCGGTTATAGTTTGTTTACAATGAAAACTAAAAACATAATTATAAAAGGAAATACTTATTTAAAAGATTATGAAATAATAGAGCAAGCTGGAGTTAAAGATTATCCTGCCTTGTTAACCCTAAATAAGAAAAAAACAATTAATAAATTAAAAGAATTAGATTTAGTTAGTGATGCAAAAATTACTAAAAAGCTAGATTTTACACTTATAATTGAAATAACTGAAAAGAAAATTATTTTAGAATATGATGGAAAATATTATTTAAATGATGGAACCAAAATAGATGGCGATTTCTTAGCCGTACCAACTCTAATTAACTATGTCCCTGATGGTACTTTAAAGAAATTTCTAAAAGAAATGGGAAATATTAATTATGATATAATTAATTCAATAAGTGAGATAGAGTATGCTCCTACAAAAAATAGTGATGGTACTATAACTGATGAAAACATATTTATTTTTAAAATGAATGATGGTAATATAGTATACATATCTACCGATAAGTTAGAAATAATGAATAAATATCAGAAAATTTATGCTAGTTTAGGAAATAAAAAAGGAATATTGCATTTAGATAAAGGAAATTATTTGGAGGTACAATAATGAATTTAAATTATAATGAAGAAATGAAGAAAATAATAAGTAATTTAGATAGTAATAATAAACTTTTATTACATTCATGTTGTGGACCTTGTTCAACGGCAGTTATTGAAAGATTAAAAGATTACTTTGATATAACAATTCTTTATTATAATCCAAATATTGAACCGAAAGATGAATACATAAAAAGAAAAGAAGAACAACTAAAAGTATTAAAAGAATATAATATTAAATTTAAAGATATAGATTATTTAAATGAAGAATATCGTAAAAAAGTAATTGGATATGAAAAAGAACCAGAAAATGGTGCAAGATGCCATATTTGCTATGAACTTAGATTAGAAAAAACAGCTATTCTAGCCAAAGAAAATAGCTTTGATTATTTTGCAACAACCTTAACAGTTAGTCCATATAAAAACGCCAAAGTTATTAACGAAATAGGACTTAAGTTACAAGATAAATATGAAATTAAATATTTATTATCCGATTTTAAAAAAGAAGATGGTTATAAGAAAAGTATTGAACTATCTAAAAAATATAATTTATATCGTCAAGATTACTGTGGATGTTTATTTAGTAAGGAGAAAGATATTGATGAATAGAAAAGGATTTACATTAGTTGAAATATTAGCTGTAATCGTTATATTATCACTAATCATGTTACTAGCTTATCCGAGTATAATGAAGTCATTTAATGCCAGCAAAAATAAAATATCAGAACTTAATAAAAAACAAATAGAAGATGCTACTAAAATTATAATAGACGAAGCAATATATTGTAACATGTCAAATAATACAAAAAATATCTTAGGAGATAATTGTAATGAAGCAGTTACAACACTAGTTAATGGAAAAGATATTGATGTAATTTCTATTAATCTAGATAATAATGATTCACAAAAATGTACTGGAACAATTAATGTTAAAATAGATCGAGAAACATATAAAGAAACAATTAATATGGATAATGTAGAATGTAGATAAGGTGAAGTTATGGGACTATTTAATAAATTTAAAGAAATATTTAAAAAAGAAGATAAAGAAGACATTGAAGCTTTTGATAAAGGATTAGAAAAGACTAGAAATGAATTTGTCTCTAATTTAAGTTTTTTAGGACATAAATATACTAAAGTTAATGATGAATATTTTGATGAACTTGAAAGCATATTAATTAAAGCAGATATAGGTGTTAATACCACATATAAATTTCTAGATAAATTAAAGAAAAGAGTAAAAGAAGAAAAAATTGAAGATGCGAGTGTCTTAAGAGAAATAATAATAGATGAATTATTTATGATTTATGTTGATGGTGACACTTTAACAGATAAAATTAACATCCAAAAAGATGGACCAACTGTTATTTTAATGGTTGGAGTTAATGGAGTAGGAAAAACAACTACAATAGGTAAAATAGCAAATATTTACAAAAATCAAGGCCATAAAATAATGTTAGTTGGCGCTGATACATTTAGAGCAGGTGCTGTTAAACAATTAGAAGAATGGGCTAGAAGAACTGGATCATGCTTTTGTGGTAAAGAAAATGCTGATCCATCAAGTGTTATTTATGATGGATTAGAACAAGCTCTAAAAGAAAATTGTGATTTAATAATTATTGATACAGCTGGAAGATTACAAAATAAGGTAAATCTAATGCATGAACTTGAAAAAGTAAATAAAGTTATAGGTAAAATTATTCCCGGTGCCCCTCATGAAACTCTTTTAGTAATAGATGCAACAACCGGACAAAATGGTATAAGCCAAGCTGAAAGCTTTAAAGAAATAACAAATATTACCGGAATAGTTTTAACAAAATTAGATGGAACTGCTAAAGGAGGAATAGTTTTAGCAATTAAAGAAGAAGTAAAATTACCAGTTAAATTTATCGGTTTAGGAGAAGGTATTAATGATTTAAAATCATTTGATATCGAAGAATATATCTATGGACTTCTAAAGGATCTAATGTAATGGATGATATAATTTACTACAACGCTTTATTTGATTATTATGGAGAATTACTAACTTCAACTCAAATTAATTATTTTAAAGCCTATTATTGTGATAATTTAAGCCTAAGTGAAATTTCTACAGAATATAATGTATCAAGAAATGCCATTAGTAAAACATTAAAAGAAGTTAAAGACAAACTAGATTATTATGAATCTATTTTACATCTATATCATAATAAAGAAATAATAATAACTAAACTAGATAATGATAATTTAAAATTAATAGAAGAATATATATAAACTTAAGCTCAATATTGACTAAAAAGAGAATTTAGTTATACAATATCACTAGGATAAGGTAATTGATATGACTAACTTAGATAAAGAACAAAGAACATGGTTAATAGTAACTATAGCAACAGTTACTATTTTAATTTTTATATTTACTGGTATTACTTACGCTTATTTTACTGCTAATGATAATACTGGTTCAACAGCTCAAATTATAACTGATAGTGGTAAAATGATTATGGAATTAATGATTGGTCAGAAGCAGACATAATGAAGGAACTAAACGGAGATTATTTAGATACATCTCTAACTGCCAACAAAAATAATTGGTATAATTCATATTGGGAAAATAAACCTGTTTTAAGTCGAACAGAAACATTTGATTATACTAAAGTTATTAAGAAAAAATACCAAGATATGATAAATAATTCAGTATGGAATATTGGTGCTAATGGATACAGTAATCATAATACGCCACCATATGGTATTCCTTTACTAACACAGTACAATGCGGAAAGAGGAAATACAACTTATAAAAATAGTCTAGCAACAACATGGACTGGTAAAGTTGGTTTAATCTATGCCAGCGACTATGGATTTGCTTCAACCAATGAAGAACGTCGAAAAGACTTAAGAGCAGGAGTAACCTATCCAAATGGTTCATATAACTATTCAAATGGACTATGTAAAAATAACAATTGGTTAGCTAAAAATTTAATATATTGGTCATTATCACCATATTCAGGAAGTTAAACTTTTGTATTTAATATCGACCATGCAGGATCAATAATTACAAATGGTGCTCTTCTTTCTTATCACGTTTTCCCTTCAGTTTATTTAAAATCTAATATCAAAATTCAATCAGGTAATGGAACTAAAACTAATCCATATAAACTAAGTTAATACAAGAGAAATCTTGTATTTTTTAGTTCTTAAATCTCGAACAAATGATTTGACTTTTTACCATAAAAATGCTATGATACAAACTAATTTAAGGGAGATTTATGAAAAATATTAGTGTTAAACCAATTGAACAAGAATTATTATCTAAAATCGAAACATATTATTTAAATAATAGACAATATATTCTTATATCTAAAGATAAATATCTGGAATACATTAATGTATTATTAAAAAAAGAATTTAGCAATAATATAACTGAATTTTTAAATATAGTTAAAGATTATACCTTAACACTTATAATGAATAGTAATAAAAGTCTAAGTTATATAGATAATTACATTAATAATAATTTTAGTTATACATTGAATATTAGTGAGGTAATCAAATATTTTAAAGATTTAAATAATTTATTTAAATATCAAAAAAAATCTATAGATATAAATAAATTAATTATGTTATTAAATAATAATAATTTACTATATCATTTAGTAGAAGTTATATTTAAATATTATCGTCAAAGTGTTATGAATAATAGAATTAATGATACTTTAGATTGTGAAATATTAGTTAATTTAATTGATGCCTACTGCGTTATTAATAATATAGATATAAATATAGATAACAATTTAACTTATGAAGAAAAAGAAGAAATATATGATATAAATTCCCTTAATTCTTACTTAAGAGAAATAAAAAAGTATAAAGTATTAAATAGAGAAGAAGAACGAGAACTAATTATTAAAACATTATCGAAACAGAGAACTATCCGAATTAGATTTAATTCAAGAAGGTACTATTGGAGTTATTAAAGCCATTGAAAAATATGATCCCAAAACAAATTATAAATTCTCAACATATGCTTATTTTTGAATCAAGCAACAAATTGAATTAGCCTTATTAACAAAAGGAAGAAATATTTATATACCAGTTCAAATGCAAGAAAAAATGAAAAACTATAAGAAAAAAATATCTAATTATGAAAACACCTTTAAAAGACAACCAAATCTAAAAGAAATAATGAAAATAACTGGATATGATGAACCAACAATAGTGTTAATAAAAACTTATTTAAATGATACAATTAGTTATGATATTAAAACAAATGAAGAAAATGATAATACTTTACTTGATATGATTCCTAATGAATCTGATAATTATGATAATATATCAAATAAAGAAGAAATAGCAAGAGCAATGAATAATGCTAAATTAACAATTAGAGAAAAAGATATTATTAAAAGAAGATATGGTTTCTATGGTGAAATTCAAACACTAGATTATATAGGTAAAGAATATGGCTTAACCAAAGAAAGAATAAGAACTATTGAAAAAACAGCATTAATTAAATTAAAAAAATATTATAGAAAAGATAATATTTTAACAGAAAAAATAGATAATAATGAATTTGTTAGAAAAAATATTGTAAAAACAATATATGACTATTTTAAAGATTATTCTATTAGTCAAATAGATTATGCTATAAGTTATTTAAATGATGAATCTAAAGATATATTAACTATGAAATTTGGAGGAGATTTAAAAAATCCTGTAATAGGAAGAATATCTTCAATTCAAGAAAGAAAATTCTATAATAAAGTATTACCTAGATTAACCAGAATATTAGATATGATATATCCTAAAGGAACATTTAACAATGAAACAGTATCCCCAAAAACATGTGAAACATTACTGACATTATTTAAAATATATCCATTTAACGAATTACAACATGAAATATCTTATGATGCATTACTAGTTGGACTATTAGAATCTGGTTATGTAGATAATATAAGATATTCAGATAAAGCTGTAGCAGAATTCATAAATAAAAATATAATAGATATCTGTGTCTTAAATTTAGAATTTAAAAAAGCTTTATATAGTAATCTATCTTTAAGAAATATATTAGAAAATAGAAACAATTATTTAGAAATAGCTAAAGAAAAAAATAATACTACTAAATATTTTTTTGACAATCAAACAAATAAAAGTTAAAATATTGAATTTGAAAGGAATTGATAAAATGAATTTAAATGAAATATATGATAAATTACCAAAAGATTTAATAAATTATAGAGATTATTTAAAATTATTTAAAGATATTAAAGAAAAAGATTTAGAAGATAAGAAAAAAGAACTAATTATTAGAAATAGAGTTTATAAATTAATAATTAATAGTAAATATAGAGTAGACTTTATTAATTATTTAATAGATAATACTAAAATTAATGATTTAAGTAATATAAATGGATTCTTTGGTACAGTAGATAACACAATAGATTATGAAAATAATCCTATTACTATAGATGATATAATTAAACTATTAAATGATAATTCTAAATTTTATGAAATAACTAAAAATATATATAATTTAAATAGACATAAAATTAATAAATATGGACTATCTAAAGTTACTAATAATACTTTCTTAAATCTAACACTTAAAAGTTATTTGTTAATTAATGATATTGAATATGATGATATAGTAAATAATACTGAAGGAAAATTAGATTATCTTGATGATGCACTTGAACAATATATAAATGAAATAAATAAATATCCTCGTTTATCCAAAGAAGAAGAAAAAGATTTATTAATTAAAGCTCAAAATGGAGATGTAGAAGCAAGAAATAGATTTGTAGAATGTAATTTAAAATTAGTAGTATATATTATTCGTAAAAAATTTACTAACAGAAATTTCCCATTAACTGATTTAGTTAATGAAGGAAGTATGGGATTAATAAAAGCTATTGAAAAATACAATCCAGATTTAGGAGTTAAATTCTCTGGATATGCTTCTTATTGGATTGAGCGTTATATTAATCAAGCAATATATAGTCAAAATAGAAATATAATTCTACCAAATCATTTAATAAATAAAATATATAATTACAATAAACATTTTAAAGTATTAGAAGAACAATTAAAAAGAAAACCTACAAATGATGAATTAATGAAAGCAACAGGATATACTAGAGATACAATTAATTTAATTACTCAATATTTACATGATACTATAAGTGAGAATGAATTATTAAAAACAAGTAGTAGTGATGAGGATAGTAATCAAACATTATTAGACTGTATAGAAGATAATAAATCTAATTTAGAAGAAGAAATATTTAAAAAGAATGAATATGATATTTTAAACTATGTTTTAAATAGTACCAAATTATCTGATAAAGAAAGAGAAGTACTAAAAAGAAGATATGGCTATTATGGTAAACCCGAAAAATTAGAAGAAATAGGTAAAATATATAATTTAACTAGAGAAAGAATTAGACAAATAGAAAATAAAGCCTTATTAAAATTAAAGAAAGAATTAATTAAAACAAAATATAATGGAATAAATAATTATAAAATAAAACCATTATATTCATTCTTTCCTAATATAGAACACTATCAAATAGATTATATTATAAAGCATCTTTCTAAAGAACATCAAATATTATTATATAAAGCTTATCATGATAATTTTGATATTATATCAGAAGAGATATTAACTAAAGAAGAAATAAATACAATATTTAATATAATAATTCCTAAAATAAATAAATTATTAACTATAGTATTTAAAGATGAAGTAGAAGAACTAAATAAAGACACAATTAGAAATTTAATGCTTATAATAAATATATATGATATTAGAAGTAACTTTTATCTTATAAGTAAAGATTCATTATCTACTGGATTATTAAAAGATGGATATATAGATAATAAAAATTATAATATTAAAACAATAGCTAAATTATTAAATAAAGATATATTTGAAACATATGAAGATTATTTAAATTTTGTTGATTTCATTAAAGATAAAGAAGAATTATCAAATAGTACAAAGAATAGAATAAAAAGATTTATAAAATAAAATTATAAGTCTTTTTTTGTATAAAATTCATAAAATGTCAATTAAACGTCAATTGACGGGGGGGTGTTTAGTGGTACTATATCACTAGGATATGGTGATTGATTATGAATAATATAGATAAAGAACAAAAAGTATGGATGATAGTAACTATAGCAACAGTTACTATTTTAATATTTATATTTGCAGGTATAACCTATGCATTCTTTACTTCAAATGATAATACGGGTAGTACAGCTGAAATAACTAGTACTAGTGGTAAGATGACTATTACATATACAGATGGTGGTAATAACTTATTAGTATCAAGTAATATCTTACCAAGTAATAATATAATAGCAAATAAGACATTTACTTTAACAGGAGTTAATACATCAACTGCAGATGGTGGTCTTTCAATGCCCTATAAAGTAGGAATAAAGTATACATCTTCATTTAGTGATGGCCAAATCCATTATTATATTAAAGAAGTAAATAGAGCAAATACCTCTAACGTAACAGTTAATTATACTGGAGAAACAAATCAAACAGTTCAAGGTAACCCAACTTACACAGGATACTCACATGGAACTTTAAAAAATGGTAATAGATATACTGAATTAGTTACTGGAGAATTTCCGGCAAGTACAAATAGTCAAACAATTACTTTTAACTTATTAATGCAATTTCCGGATACAGGCACTAACCAGGATACCGAAAAATCTAAGAGTATTAATGCTTATATTGAAATAAATCACGAATTAAATGCATCTGAATACATAGCTAGTCTAGATAAAGAAACAAATGGCTTAGAAATAGATGATACCGAAGATCAAAACTTAAGGTATGTAGGTAGCACACCTAATAATTACCTCTCATTTAATAATGAAACATGGAGAATAATCGGCGTATTTGATGTTATTAATGCTGATACAAATCAAAATGAAAAATTAGTTAAAATAATCAGAAATGAATCTTTGGGAGATTATTCCTGGGATACATCAGAAGAAAATATAAACTCAGGTCAAGGTATAAGTGAGTGGAACCAAGCGGACTTAATGACAGAATTAAATACGGATTATATAGATACAAGTAAAATAAATGGTACAACATATTGGTATAACGGAAAAAATAATCAAAAAACAGGAAGGTATAATTATGATAACAATATAAAAAATGATTATATCTCTAAAATAGAAAGAATAAGATGGTGGCTTGGAAATGGAAGTTCATCCTCAAATTCTGCCAAAACATTTTATTCTCAAGAAAGAGAAAATAATCATAAAAATAATCCATCCGATGGAGTATTAAGACAAAATTACTGGGATGGAAAAATTGGATTAATGTATCCATCAGATTATGGTTATGCATCAACAAATGCAAATTGTAGAAATAATCTTATGAGTCAAATAGATGGAATTTATAATTGTAAAAACAATAATTGGTTATTTAATGAAAAAGAACAATGGACTATAACATCTGATAAAAGTTATAATAATGTAGGTTTTTATGTTAATACAGCCGGAAGAATTATAAACTATTATAACGAGAATACATATGGTGTTAGGCCAACGTTATATTTAAAATCTGACACTAAAATTGCAAGTGGTACTGGTACAAGTACTGATCCATATATTCTAAAATAAAAAAGTCTCATTTTAATGTGAGGCTTTTATTTTATAATTGATTCTAACGCTAAAATAATCATTTTATTTAAATTAAATTGTCTTTCTAAAGCAGTATAATCCTTATCCTTTTCAAAAGGACTATCCGTAATAGTTACCAAACAAGTAGCTTCTTTATCAAGATAATCAGCAATACTATATAAACCAAAAGATTCCATTTCACTAGCAAGTAATTTAATATTTTTAGGTATTTGTTTATTTAAATGAGGTGTAGGAATATATGGCTCAAATATTTCTGATGTATATAATCCTCCTTTTTTTATTTCAATATCTAATTTTTTAGCGTTACATTCAATAATTTGATTTAAATTATTTGTTGATGCAACCTTTTTAGCTTTACTCTTACACATAGCGTATCTTATATTAGAAAAAGAAAATGAATACGTTCCAAGCACAATATCTCCAACAGAAACATTCGGATTAAAAGCTCCTGCTGAACCAATTCTAATAATTTTTTTAACATTATAAATTTGATATAACTCATATGCATATATACAGCAACTAGCACACCCCATACCAGAACCTATTACAGTTATTCTTTTTCCTTTATAAAAGCCAGTATAACCAAGCATATTTCTTATCGTATTAATTAAAACCGGCTTTTCTAAATAATGCTCAGCAATATATTTTGCTCTTAATGGATCTCCCGGAAGTAATACTCTAGGAGCTATATTTTTTTTATCAGTTACAATATGAACTGGATTCACTTTTATCAACCTACCTTCTAACTTATTATAGCATGATATTTACGTTTTTAGTTAATAAAGTATTTAAATAAACTAAATCTTATTTATAAAATAAATTTATTTAGTTATAATAATATTGGAGTGTGTTAATAATGCTTATAAATAATAAAAATTATGGTAGTTACAATTTACATACAATTAAAACTAATCGATTTAAAAATTGTCATGTAGAAATAGTGTTTAGAAATAACGTATGTGTAGAAGAACTAACAATTAGAAATGTTTTATTTGATACCCTATTAGAAGGTAGTAAAAATTATGAAACTAATAGATTATTAAATTTAAAATTAGAAGATTTATATAATGCTTCAGTATATACAGTAACTAGTAAAGTAGGTAATATGATTTTAACTAGTTTTTGTATTGATTTTTTAGCACCTAAATATACTGAAGAAAAAATATTAGATGAATCATTTAAACTATTATTTGAATTAATATTTAATCCGTTAGTAGTAAACAATGAATTTGATAAATCAAAAGTAGATTACGTTAAAATAAAACTTGAATCAGAATTAAAATCTATAATCGAAAATCCTAGAAAAACAGCAATAATAGATGCTTTTAAAACCTTAGGAAATACCCCAACAAGTTATGAAACAAACGGTAAAGTTGAAGATTTACAAAAAATAAATCAATGTAATCTTTATGAATATTATGAAAAGGTTCTTAAAAATGACTATATTGATATTTATGTTATAGGTAACTTAGATATGGATAAAGTTGATAAAACAATAAAAAAATATGAAAAATTTGAAGTTATTAAAAACCATGAAGTAACTGCGTATGTAAATAACGAAAAAAGAAAATTAATTAAAGAAAATAAAACAACTAATTATTTTCAAACAAATATTATTTTCCTCCTTAATCTTTATAATTTAACCGATTTTGAAAAGAATTATGTTGCCAATATTTATAATATTATCTTAGGTGGAGGATCACTTCAAACAAAGCTATCCAAAAAATTAAGAATAGATAATTCTCTTTGTTATAATGTTCAATCTTCATATTTAAAGTATGATAATCTAGTTTTAATATCAACCGGTGTAGATGTAAATGGCGAAGCAAAAGCTACCAAATTAATTAAAAATGCCATTGATGAAATGAATAATATTACAGATGAAGAACTATCTGAAGCAAAAGAACTAATTTTAACCAGTTTAAAAATGATAGAAGATTCACCAGATCGAATTATTGATAATTTATTTTATCGTGATTTAGGACTTATTGAAGATCTTGAAGAAAGAATTATAAACTTTAAAAAAGTAACAAAAGAAGATATTTACAATTTAGCTAATAAGATAAATATATGTACAATATATTCTTTAAGAGGGAGTTTAAATGAAGAAAATTAACTTAGAAAATACCGATGAAACTTTATATTATGACAAATTAGATTGTGGTTTAGAAATTTTTATGATTCCAAACAAGAAGATAAATAAATTCTACTTAACATTAAATACTAGATTTGGTTCAGTAAACACTAAATTTAAATATGACAATAAAGAATATGATATGCCTAAAGGTATAGCTCATTATTTAGAACATTTATCATTTAATATGGAAGAAGGTTCTGTCTTTGAATATTATAGTAAAATAGGTTCATCTATTAATGCTTTTACAACCTATGATTTAACAAGTTATAATGTTGTAAGCAATAATAGATTTAAAGAAAACATAGAATATTTACTTAGATATGTTTATACTCCTTATTTTACTAAAGAATTATTTCAAAGTGAAAAAGGCGTTATAGAAGAAGAAGTAAAAATGTATAAAGATGAACCAGGAATGACTATTGTTAACGGAACATTAAAAAATGCATTTATAAATGATGAACATAAATATCTAGTAGGTGGTACTGTTAAAGATGTTAAAAGTATTAAATTAGAAGATGTTATTACTTGTTATAATGCCTATTATAATCCTAAAAATATGTTCTTAATTATAACTGGTAATTTTAATCCTAACGAAGCCCTAGCAATTGTATCCGAAGAGATGACTAGACTAAATATTAATAAAGAATTTACCGTTAAAGATATATATCCTAAAGAACCAGAAAAGGTATTAAAAAAAGAAGATTCAATAAAAATGAATATTGATAAACCAAAAGTTTCTATTGGTATCAAACTTCCTAAAAATAACTTTAAAAGTTTAAAATTAGATAATTATATATTAAAAATTTACTTATCAAGTATTTTAGATGTTAATTTTGGAAGTACTTCTTTAATTTTAGAAGAATTACAAAAAGGAAATATTGCTGATGATATAGACTATACAATAATTGAATCTAATGATTATTATATAATTATTTTTCTTGGCTCTACATCATATCCTGAATATTTTAAAGATCGTATTTTAGAAAAATATAACTCTTTAGAAATATCTAATAATGATTTACAAAGGAGCGCTAAAGTAAATATTAGTAATTATATTTTATCATTTGATTCAGCTGTTTCTGTTAATAATTATATTATTGATGAAGTAATGGATAATAGAGAAGTAAATCCTAATTATATAAATATTATGCGTTCTCTTGATATAGATACATGTAATAAAGTATTAAATAAATTAAAATACTATGATTATACTATTTATAAATTAATTCCTAACAAATAATAGCATTTATATCTAACGAAACTTAATGTTTTGATTAAAATTATTATTGGCGGTTGCACGCGTATGTTTCTAATTCTAAAACTAATCACTAGATGATATTTGATAATGGACAATTCAGTTATAATGCAACTAAATTTATACATGGGTTAGCTCCAGCTTTCTGCTTATGATAAATCAAATTATTAATTAACATAAATTTTTATACAAAAAAAGGATATTGATTTTTAGATAACAATATTCTTTTTTTACTTTATTTACGTTTTAAAATATCAAATAATGTTTTTTTCTTAAAGAAAGTTTCTTTAATTCTCAAGTTAATTAAATCTTCAGTTGTTCCAAATAATTTAGCGCAAAATTCCGGATTATGTAAATGCTTTTCTAACTTTTCTAATTCTTCTTTTGGAATTAATAAACATCTTGTCATATATTCAATATTTTCATCTCTTTGTAATTTATCTATTGGTTGATTACTAGTATGATAATTAATAGTTTTTTCTTCTATATGAAGCATATAATATGAAAGTAAATATAAAATCATATATTCTTTGTCTTCACTATTTAGTTCAGCATTAACAATTATACTTTTATCATTTTCATTTGAACTAATAATTCCATCCACAAATAATGGTAATTTATCACTCTCATACATGTTAAAATTAAAAAGATTAGCTAGTCTAGATACAACAATTCTTTGAACATTTATATCATAATATCTATTTTTATATTTATAATTTTTATATACTTTAAATTCATTTTTTAATTTAATTATTGCCTCATCTATTTCTTTTTTAGTTAACTCATTAATCATATTAGGCATCCTTTCTAATTGGTTTATTAGACATTTCAAATTCATAAGTATTTGTACTTGCTATTATATCATAAACCATAGAAGAAACAAGTTCATATTTTCTAGTTAAAAAAGTATCGGGTATCTTCGAACTTATTAATATATCACTTTTTATATTCTTTAAATAACGTTGTCCTATATTATCAAAACCAAGTACTTTAACATATTCTATATCACAATTTTTTCTATCTTCTTTAGTTAGTCCAATTAAAATATGAATAAGCATTCTTCTAATTCGGTTATAAGTATATCTTTTAGATTTAACCTTACTTATTAATTCTTCTATAGATTTGCAATTATTTATTTCTTTAATTAGTTTATATTCAATACCCTCATCTAAGGTAATATAGAAGAAATTGAAAAAAATAATGATATCAGAAAATCGTTATTTTTTTCTAAAAAATGAATGTTTTTTTACTTTACCTGTAATTTCTGTTATGTTTTCTTCCATTTGGTATTTATTAACTTTAAATATTTCACATAATTCATCATATTCAAAATAATCTTTAATTTTATTTAATTCTTCTTCAGGAACTAATAATGTATCAACCATAAATAAAATTCGATTAGAAATATTTCTTTTTTTATTATTTTTAGTAGTTGCAATCAAGTTATTAGTTACATCTACAACAATATTGCCAGAATCCGGATAAAGTATATAACTACAAAGAAGTGTCATTAAAGTACATCTTATTTTTTCATCGTTAATCTTTGTGTTCAATGAAATTTCTTTATTGCCATTATTAGTTCTTAAAACTCCATCAATAAAAATAGATTGTTTTTTATCAAATATAATATTGATTCCTAATTTTTCAGCAAATTTAGCAGGATTAATTATTTTAATAGTTTCATCAATTCCAATATTTCTATAATCGTATACGTCGTATATATCATTACAGCTTTTAATTAACATTATTTTATCAATTAAAGTATTACAATTTAGTATTTCTTCTAACATCTTTTATTTTCCTTTCTTATTGGTTTATTAGACATTTCAAACTTATATGTATTTGTATTTGTTATTATATCATAAACCATAGAAGAAGCAAGTTCATATTTTCTAGTTAAAAAAGTATCAGGTATCTTCGAACTTATTAATATATCACTTTTAATATTTTTTAAATAACGTTGTCCTATATTATCAAAACCAAGTACTTTAACATATTCTATATCACAATTTTTTCTATCTTCTTTAGTTAGTCCAATTAAAATATGAATAAGCATTCTTCTAATTCGGTTATAAGTATATCTTTTAGATTTAACCTTACTTATTAATTCTTCTATAGATTTACAATTATTTATTTCTTTAATTAATTTATATTCAATACCTTCATCAACTGTCAAATATTTACTTAAATCTTTATCAGTAATAATTTTATATTTAATTAAATTAAATAATAAGTCTTCATTAATTTTATTAAAATTAGGATCATAATTAATATATTTTTTAACATCAATATTATTTTTAATCTTTTCTCTTATGTTACTTGCACTTACTATATTACTTTCACTTACAGTATCT
This sequence comes from uncultured Bacilli bacterium, assembly GCA_934090795.1. Classification (GTDB taxonomy): domain Bacteria; phylum Bacillota_I; class Bacilli_A; order RF39; family UBA660; genus CAG-533. Next base: position 125,917 of record CAKOJQ010000001.1, on the reverse strand, counting down.
AAATAATCACTTGTTCTTTTAATTGTAATTGGTTTAATATTATAATTATTCTTTATAATAGCTTTAATATAACTAACTCCTAATAAATCATTAGGACTATTTAAATTAATACCAATACCTTTGTTTAAAGCAGTAGGGTAGTTTATTCCTTTTTTTATTTCTTCTTTTACCTTTAATGAAAAATCATCTTCTAATTGTTTTTTAGCAATTAATGTAAGTTTTTCTATATCATTAGATTCGCTACCAAAAATAATTTTACTTGCGTTCATATAATTTAATATTTTGACACTTGCATCAGCAAAAGTGTCAGCTGAATTAGAAGCAAATACGAAAGGTAGCTCAACAATTATATTAACCCCATTATTAAGCGCTAATCTAGTTTTATCTTCTTTAGAAAGAATACTAACATCACCTCTTTCTCCAAAGTACCCATTAACACATAAAATAATTATTGAATCAGGATACATCTCTTTAATTTTATTAATATGATAGACATGACCATTATGAAATGGATTATATTCACAAATAATTCCGATAGTTTCCATAAACACCTCAAAGTTATTATAGCAAAATATATGATTTTATGATAACATTTTTATAGTGATTAATATGGAAAGACTAAATATATATTTTATGCATTCAAATAAATTTGATTATGAAAATTTAATATACAAAAAAGTATTAAGTAGTAGTGTTTGTTTAAGTCAAAATTTTATCTTACCTTATAGTAACAATAATAAAACTAAATATGCTAAAGACTTAATTAAAAATGCTGATTTAGTAATAGTTGATTTATATAAACCTTCCTTTGGTTTATCTTTAGAACTTAAATGGTTATCTAAATTAAAAGATAAAAAGATATTATTTTTATCTCAAGATAATATAATACCTAAAAAGTATCAAAAACTAGTTACTGACTTAACTAAATATGATGAAAATAATACTTATATTAAACTTATTGAAGAATTTATTAATAAAGAGTTAGATAGACGTAGTAAAATTAATGGAAACATTTATACTTTAGGAGAAATAAATTAAATTACATAGTGTCAACCAAAAATAGTTGACACCATATAAAATTAATGATATTATAACTTTAGTAAAGAAAAGGAGGCATATAATATGGCTGTTAAATTAAGATTAAAAAGAATGGGAGCTAAACAAAGACCTTTCTATCGTATTGTAGCTGCTGATTCAAGAAGCCCAAGAGATGGTAAGTTCATTGAAGTAGTTGGAACATATCAACCAATTTATAAAGAAAATAACTTTAATGTTGATGAAGAAAAAGCTCTTAAATGGTTAAATAATGGTGCTGAACCAACTGATACTGTAAAAAATATTTTAGTTAAATCAGGCATTTGGTCTAAATACAAAAATAAAAGTGAGAAATAATTATGCATCAAGATTTAATTAACTTTACTAGTAGTTTAGTAAAAAATTTAGTTAAAGAACCAGATATGGTAAGTGTTCAAGAATTTCTTGGCGATGATGAATCAATAATGTTAGAAATAATTGTTCATGAAAGTGATATGGGAACTATAATTGGTAAGGGTGGCAAAATGGCATCTTCAATTAGAACTCTAATAAGTGCTTATGGCTATATTCATTCTTTAAATAAAATAAAAATAAATATCGATTCATTTTAATCGATATTTATTTTTTTCTTCTTTTTATAATTAATATTATTAATCCAGTTAAAATACTTGCACTAGATATAACTATGCCCTCTATAAGTCCTGGAGTAAAGTATTTAAATTCAATTAAATGTTCTCCTTCTGTTAAATCAAGTCCAATAACTGCATCATATATGCTTGTAGGAGTAGTTAAAGTTCCATCAACATATATTTTCCATCCTTTATCGTTTGCTATTGAAGTATAAAGTAAAGTATCATTCTTAACATTAATTTTAGTTGTAAAATGATGATCATCATAATAATTATTTACTACCATCTTATTGTTATTAATATTTTTAACAAATTCCTTATATACCTCATAATTTATAGAATATAAATGAATATTATAATCATAACTTTTTTTATCAACTGTTATTTTAAATTTTATTTTATCATCCTTATGTAGCAATAAAAATCCCTTATTTTTAATATCAGTTGCTTCATTATTAATATAAAATTCATATTCATTCTTCGAATAATTATCATTATTTAAAAAGATAAATTCATCTTCTTTAGCATTATATTCATAAATAACATAATTATCAGTACCATTAAAAATACAATAATTAGGTTCTTTAGTACAACTTATAGTCTTATTACTAGCATCAATTTCTTTTATAATATTTCTATCATTATTATTTATAGTCTTAACCAAATTATTCATATTAGATACAAAATCATCATTATATTCTAGTTCTAAAATTTTATTAGTAGTTAAAAAACCAAAAGAAGTTGCATCTTCATTTATATAAATATTATCTTTATATTCTTTATAATAATCTACGTCTTGATTACTAATTATATATTTAATACCTAATAAACTATTAACAATCGGATCATTATAATAATATTTACCACTGCATCCATCAGTTACAGTAACACCAAGTACATCCTTAACATATTTAAAAACTTTATTGTTTCTAACTGAAGAAAAATAACTAACCTCATTGTATCCATGCAACAATCCATTATTTAATATTGTTCTGTCATAAAAACCAATTCTAAATAAACTATTATCATCAATACTATCTATTTTCTCATTAGCATAATTGTATTGGTTAATAAATTTAGAATAAGTATTCTCATTACCATTATTTTTAAAAGTTAAAAAAGCATTAAAACTAAGTTCAATAATAACAACAAAAACTATATATTTTTTAAATTCTTTATGATTTAACATAAAAATATAATAAAACATAAATACAAAAGAAATACCTAAGTATATTAATTTAGCCATTAAATTTTGTCTTTCATCGATATCTAAATTACCACTTGTTACAAAACCGATAAGAATCATAATAACGAATAAAGTATAAAAACCTAAATTAAATTTCCAATTCTTTTTATCATATCTAATAAAATTTCTAAAACCTAAATAAATTAAAAAGAAAGAGAATATAAATGAATATCTAACAGGGTAGAATATTGGCATTGACATCATATGCCAAAAATAATCAAGTAAATTAAAACTAACTGATAGTAAAAAGAATAAACAAACACCAAGTGATGCTAATCTTTCCTTTAATTTAATTCTTGAATTAAAGAAATATAATAATGCATTAATGTAAATAAACATACTAACATAAACATTTGGAGTACCATATTCTAAATCACCATTAGAAAAAGAAGCAAAAGAAAGTTTATAAAAAGTACTTATTCCATCTAAATCAAATTTAAAATAATCTTTAGCAAATTCACTGATTAATTCAGCTTTACCATTTAAAAGCTCTAACATCACTGGAACTAGCGCAAACGCACTAATAAGTCCTGATAACAAAGAATAAAATAAATATTTAAATATTCTAGATTTATTAAATCCTTTAATAATACTTTTATAAATAAAATACATAACACTAAATATACATATCATATATCCAATATAGAAATTAAAAATAATTGTGCATGATAAACTTACAACATAAAGTAAATAACAATCCTCTTTAAATATCTTTTCAATTCCTATCATAACTATTGGAAACATAATAACACTATCAAACCACATATAATTAAAATAATATAAAAGATTATAAGTAGATAAAGCATAACAAATACTAAATAAATAATTTATCTTTCTTTTTCTAACATAATTTAAATAAATAAACATAGTTAAACTACATAGCATTATTTTAAATATAACAATAAAATTGTAAAACTTTATTACATTACTAAATAACAAACCAAATATATTAGTTATATTAAAAGTATAATAAACTAAAGAGGCATAAGTATTAAAGCCAAGTAATCCTTTAAAAGAATAAAATAAGTTTTCTTTTCCTTTAATAATATTTAAAAAATTATTAAGCATTCCTGGATACTGATTATATCCATCTCCCATAGCAACAATATTATCTCCAAAAGGATAAATATGATTAAAAATATAAACTATAAGCATAATAACTATTGGTAATATAACTGCTAAAATATAATTTTTCTTCTTTTTTATAAAATTTTTCATACGATCACCATAACTAATTTTATCATATTATTAATTATTGACAAATATCTTACACTAAAATTTGTTTTTTTTTAAGTAGTTTGTTATACTCTATTTGTTAAGGATGTGAATATGATGGCTCATAAATACGATGAACATTCAATTAAAATATTAGAAGGATTAGAAGCTGTAAGAAAAAGACCAGGTATGTATATAGGATCTACTGATAAAAGAGGTCTTCATCATTTGGTATGGGAAATAGTAGATAACTCAATTGATGAAATAATAAATGGTTATGGTAACAAAATAAGTATTAAGATCAATAAAGATAATTCTATAACTATCGCTGATAATGGTAGAGGTGTCCCAACTGGTATGCATTCAAGTGGAAAATCAACCCCTGAAGTTATTTATACTATTTTACATGCTGGTGGTAAATTTGAAACTGATGGATATAAGGTATCTGGTGGTTTACATGGAGTAGGTGCATCTGTTGTTAATGCTTTGTCTGACTATATGGAAGTAACTATTTTAAGAGATGGTGAAATAAATCAAATTAAATTTAAAAATGGTGGTGAAGTAGCAAGTCCCTTAAAGAAAATTGGTACAACAAAAGCAACAGGAACAATTGTAACATTTAAACCAATGGAAAGTATCTTTAAAAATTTAACATTTAGTTACACAACTATTTGTGAAAGAATGCAAGAAAGTGCTTTCTTACTTAAAGAACTAACTATTGATATCGAAGATATTCCAGATGATAAGAGAGTAACATACCATTATGATAATGGTTTAATCTCATTTGTAGACTATATTAATGAAGATAAAGAAGTATTACATAAAGTAATTCCTATTCATGGTGTTAAAAATACTATTGAAGTAGATATCGCTATGCAATATACTGATTCTTATAATGAAAATATTATCTCATTTGTTAATAATGTTAAAACAAGTGATGGTGGAACTCATGAAGTAGGTTTTAAAACTGGTATTACCAAAGCCTTTAATGATTATGCTAAATCAAATGGTATATTAAAAGCCAAATCAGCTAACTTTGAAGGAAGCGATGTTAGAGAAGGATTAACTGCCGTTATTAATTTAAAAATACCAGAAAATCTTCTTCAATTTGAAGGACAAACTAAAGGAAAACTAGGAACTCCAGAAGCAAGACCAGTAGTTGAATCAATTGTTTATGAAAGTATTAAATATTATTTAGAAGAGAACAAAGAAAATGCTTTAAAAATAATTGAAAAAATGAGCAAAAGTAAAGTTGCTAGAGAAGCAGCTCGTAAAGCAAGAGAAGAAGCAAGAAATGGCAAAACTAAAAAGAGTGAAGCTCAAAGATTATCCGGTAAACTTACTCCCGCTCAAACAAGAAATCCTAAGAAAAACGAATTATTTATTGTAGAGGGAAATTCAGCCGGAGGTACTGCTAAAAAAAGTAGAGATCGTAAATTTCAAGCAATATTACCATTAAGAGGAAAAATACTTAATACTGAAAAAACAAGTGGCCCTGAAATATTTAAAAATGAAGAAATAAGTACCATGATAAACTGTATTGGTGCTGGTTACGGACAAGATTTTGACGTTAAAGATATTAATTATGATAAAGTAATAATTATGACCGATGCCGATGATGATGGTGCTCATATTCAGTGTTTACTTTTAACTTTCTTCTATAGATTTATGAAACCACTTATTGAAGAAGGACATTTATATATTGCTATGCCGCCTCTTTATAAGGTTGATTATGGTAAAAATCATGTCTATTGTTGGACAAATGAAGAATTAAAAGAAGCAACTAAAGGAAAACAAAATTATAAAGTTCAAAGATATAAAGGTTTAGGTGAAATGAACCCTGAACCACTTTGGACAACTACAATGGATCCTGAAAACAGAAACTTAATTAAAGTAAATATAACTGATGCCTTACTTGCTGAAAAGAGAGTATCTGTTTTAATGGGAGATGTAGTAGAACCAAGAAAAGACTGGATTAACGAAAATGTAGAGTTTTCTCTTGAAGATGACTATATAATTGAAACAAAAAGATAAATAGTATATGAAAATTTAAAACAAACGTTTTTTCGCTTGACGGGGGGGTATTTAGTAATATAATTTGATAAGAATAGGAGTTCAAAAATATGAAAACTAAACTTATCAATTTTTTTAATTTAATAAAAAAAGATAAACAAGCAAAGATATTAACTATAATTGGAGTGTTAATGTTATTTATATTTACTTTAGGTTATTCATTATCGATGTTTACATCAAGTCAAAATAAAAAGATAGCTAATATAAAGGTTAATGATTTATCATTTAATATAACAACAAATAGTGGCACGTCAAATGATAGAATATTACATTTACAAGCAGGTAAGATAGAACAATTTAATATAATATTAACTAATTTAAATAAAATAGATGTTAAATATGAATTTACATATGAATTATGTAATAATCAAAATTGTACAGAGACAAGTAATAATATACCAAGTGATATAAGTGTAACTAAAGAAGATGAATCTAGTGAAGTAAGTAGAACTATTAATACAAACAAGACTAAGTCTTTAACTATATTAACAAATAATAAAAGTAATAATGATTATTATATAAAACTTAATTTAAATGCAGGATATATATGGAATGATTTAGAACTAGTAAATCAAATAAATGATGTAGTAAGTTTAGATAAAGATATAGATATAGTAGCATATGTAGATGGAGTAGAAAAGCAGGACTTACCATCAATTTGCTTTTACCGAGCAACATCAACAGCTTATAAAAATAATACTGAGTTAAAAGATAGTAATGTCAGTTTTACTTGCAATTATGCAACTGGAAAATGGGATATTAATGTATCAAATTTAGATAATATTCCAAATAAGTTAATTGTTAATTTTGAAAGTAAAGGAATAAATGCGGTAGAATATGTAAGTAAAGTGCAGGAGTTAGATAATAACAATATACACGGAATGTTTATAGATCCAACTGTAGATAAGAATGTAAGATATACAGGTGCTGAGCCTAGAAATTACGTTGAGTTTGGTAACATAGGAGAACTATGGAGAATAGTTGGAATTTTTAATGTAAAAGATTCAACTGGTAAAATTGAAAGAAAGATTAAATTAGTTAGAAATGAATCTTTAGGCAATTATTCATTGGATGCAACAGGAAATGATAATTATGGATTTAATAATTGGACAGAAGCAGATTTAATGAAGGAATTAAACGGAGATTATTTAAATACAGCTTTAACTGCAAATAAGAATAATTGGTATAATTCATATTATGATTCAACAACTACGAAACCAGTATTTCGTCAAACTGGAGTATTTGATTATACAAACGTTATAAAAAGTAATTATCAAAATATGATAAGTGAAAGTGTATGGAACATTGGCGGAAATAGTTATAGTAACCCAACTACTCCACCATATGGATTGCCTCTATTAGATCAATATAATAAAGAAAGAGGAATAATCACCTATCAAAATAGCCGCCCTACTGATTGGACAGGTAAGGTTGGACTAATATATGCCAGTGATTATGGATATGCATCAACAAATAGTGAATGTAGAGAAAATTTAAGAGCTGGAGTAGTGTATGATAAAGCAAAAGAACAATATGATTATACTAATACAAAATGTAAATTAGACAATTGGTTACAAAAGTCTAGCTGGTACTGGACATTGTCGACTTTCTCTGGACGCTCGAATATTGTGTTCGTTGTGCGTTGGGACGGTGCTGTTGATAGTAACTTCGCGTGTAACTCCACCGTGGTTCTGCCGACCGTTTTCTTGAAATCTGATATCTTGATAGCTAGTGGAACTGGTGAAAAAACAAATCCCTATAAAATAGGTTAATTCTATTTATCTTCTTAAATTAAGATGCTATACTTAACATTAGTGAGGATAGATTAGTATGAAAGATAAAAAAATTATAATATCATCAATTATTTTCATCTTATTATTTACAGTTACTTTTACGATTCTTTTTTTAACTTATAAAGTATCTGATATACTACTGTGTTTAAAAATGATAAATATAAGTTACTATATAATAATAATTTTAGGAGTATTTTTATATTTCTTCTTGGAAGGATTATATTTTAAAGTAATGTTTAATTCAATGAATGAAAAAATATCATTAATAAGATGTTTTCATTATTCTTTAGTTGAGTTTTTCTTTAGTGGTATAACACCTGGTTCTACTGGTGGTCAACCTCTTCAACTTTATTACATGAATCAAGATAAATTATCAAATAAAAAGAGTATGATTTCATTAATACTTAATACAATATTATTTAAATTATTTTTAATTGTTGGAGGAATATTAATTTTAATTTTCAAACCAGATTATGTTTTTACTAATGGTTCTTTAGTTAAGATATTATTCTTTCTTGGATTTATTTACGATATTTTTATAGTAGTTATTTGTTTACTTCTAATGTATAATCAAAAATTAATTAGTAAAATACTTACAATTATTTATAAAATATATAATAAATTTACAAATAAAAATATAGATTATAATACTAAAATAGATGAAATAACAAAATCATACATAGATGAAGCAAGCTATTTAAAAGAAAATGTTGGTATATTATTTCTAACAACTATCTTGGTATTTATTCAAAGAACAATATTGTTTTCGATAATATATTTTATTTATAGAAGTTTAAATACAAATATAGTTCTTAATTATTTTGATATTTTATTACTTCAATTATTTGTTCAAATATCTTTAGAATTATGTATACTTCCCGGTCAAACAGGAATAAGCGAATATATTACTAGCATATTATATTTAACTATCTTTGATACATTAGCGATTCATGGAATGATTTTAAACCGTTTATTTATCTTTTACTTACCATTGTTAATCTCATTTGTATTAATTTTAATAAATGTAAAAGTTTTATATAAATCAAAAGATAGATAATCCCAGAGAAGAGTACAAAGATAATTAATACAAACTTTATAAATATCAAAAATAGTTAGTCTAGCAAATAAAGAAATACTAAAATTAAAAGATAACTAGTATTTCTTTTTCTATTACAAAGTTTGAATAAGACTTGTTTTTTTCTCATAACCACTTGAAAAAATATCAAAACGTGATAGAATATTGGAGAAATTTATATTTTTTGCAAAAAAAATAAAAGAAATAGAGGGGATATGGGGAATAATATATGTAGGGTGATTTTATGGCCGGAATACCAAATGATGTAATTGCTGAAATTAGAAAAAAAGCGGATATAGTTGAAATTATAGGTTCTTATATAAATCTGGCACCACAGGGAAAAAATTATTTTGGAATTTGTCCTTTTCACAATGACCACTCCCCAAGTTTAAGCGTATCAAGAGAAAAACAAATTTACAAATGCTTTACCTGTTTGGCCAGCGGTAATGTGTTCACATTCGTTCAAAATTATGAAAATATCTCATTTGTTGAGGCTGTAAAAAAAGTTGCCGATAAAATCGGATATCAACTAGATATTAAAGATAAAGTAGTTAACAAAAATAGTAAATACTATGAACTTATGGATTTATCTAATAAAATATTTGTTAATAATTTAAATAGTAGTCTAGGAGTAAAAGCTAAAAATTATTTAATAAATGACCGTCATTTAAGTGAAGAAACAATTAAAGAATTTAATATAGGTTTAGCGCTTTCAGATAATAATTTGAATAAAATATTAACTAGTAAAGGATATAGTAATAAAGATATAATTGATATGTCATTAGCAAATAGCAATGAATATGGTTTATTAGATCTATTTAGAAATCGAATCACATTTCCAATATGTAATAGTGAAGGAAAAGTAATTGCTTATTCAGCTCGTATTTACCAAAATGAAGATACAAGCAAATATATTAATAGTAGAGAAAGCGTTATTTTTAGAAAAGGCTATACATTTTATAATTATGACAAATGCAGATTAGAAGCTTTAAAAACCAAATCAGTAATCTTAGTCGAAGGCCAAATGGATGCCATAAGAGTATATTCATCGGGAATTAAAAATGTTATTGCATCAATGGGAACGGCCCTAACAAGTAATCATATTAGTTTATTAAAAAAACTAAATGCCAAAGTAATACTTATGATGGATAACGATAATGCTGGTGAAAAAAGTACTATTTTAAATGGTGAAGAACTAGTTAAAAATGAGATTGAAGTAAGCGTCGTCAGATTAACAGGTGAAAAAGATCCTGATAGTTATATATTAAAATATGGAGTAGATGCCTTTAAAGATGCCTTAAAAGGAGAAATATCATTCTTTGATTTTAAATTAAGATATCTAAAAAAGGATAAAAACTTAAATAAAGCTGATGAACTAGCTGAATATATTAATAAAATAATAGATGAACTTAATAAATCAAATGATGAAATCCTAAAGTCAATTACAATTAATAAACTATCAGAAGAATATCATATTGACAAAAAAATATTAGAAGGAAAACTAATTAAAACAATACCAGTTATTAAACAAACAGAGTTTAAAAGAGTAAAACCTAAATTAAATCAATATCATCAAGCCGCTGAAGCAATTCTTTATTTAATGATGAGTGATCCAAAGTTTATAAGAAAATATAAAATAGAATTAAATTACTTTCCTGAAGAAAAATATAAACTTATTGCTAATGACATTTTAGCTTATAAAGAAATTAATGGTGAATTTGAGATTGCCGATTTTATGACATACATTAAAGATTTAGACTATAAAGAAGATATTTATCGTATTCTAAATGATTATCAAGATAAAATATTACCTGAAGAATTTGATAACTTTATTAATATTATAAATAAATGGATAAAAGAAAATAAAATAGAAAAATTAAAAGAACAATTAAAAATCGAAACTGATATAAAAAAACAAGAAGAACTAAATGATTTAATAATTAAAATAAAAAAAGGAAGTGAAGATTAATGGCAAAAGCTGTTAAAGAAATTAAAACATTTGAAGAAAGAAAATTAGAGTTAATTGAAAAGGGTAAAAAAGAAGGATTTATTACTTTTGAAGAACTTGCTAGTAGTTTAAAAGGATTAGATATTGATAGTGATGCTTTAGATGAACTTTATAATGCTTTCTTAGAAAATGGAATTACAGTAGTTTCTAGTGAAGAAGAATCATCATCTAGTGAAGCTGGTCCTGGTCCTGGTAAAATCAAAGAAGAAGAAGTAGAAATTTTAACTGATGAAGATTTAACTAAAGATATTAATATTAATGATCCTGTTAGAATGTATTTAAAAGAAATAGGTAAAATTAGTTTGCTATCTCCTGAAGAAGAAATGGATTTATCTATAAGAGTTGCTAACGGGGATCAAGAAGCTGCTCGTTTACTTGCTGAGTCAAATTTACGTTTAGTTGTATCAATTGCTAAAAGATATGTTGGACGTGGATTACTTTTCTTAGACTTAATTCAAGAAGGTAATATTGGTTTAATGAAAGCAGTTGAAAAATTTGATTATGATAAGGGATATAAATTTTCAACATATGCAACATGGTGGATTAGACAAGCAATAACAAGAGCCCTAGCAGATCAAGCAAGAACAATCAGAGTTCCAGTTCATATGGTTGAAACAATTAATAAGATGGCTCGCATACAAAGACAATTAACCCTAGAACTTAATAGAGAACCAAGTGAAGAAGAAATAGCTAAAAAAATGGGTGTTGGTGTTGAAAAGGTAAGAGAAGTAATTAAAATTAGTCAAGACCCAGTAAGTTTAGAAACTCCAATTGGTGAAGAAGAAGATTCACATTTAGGTGATTTTGTTCCTGATGAAAGAAATATGTCACCAGAAGACTTTACAACAAATGAAATCCTTAAAGAAGAAATTAAATCAGTATTAGAAACATTGCAACCAAGAGAACAACAAGTATTAGAACTTCGTTTTGGTTTAATTGATGGAACAAGTTATACCCTAGAAGAAGTAGGAAAGAAGTTTAACGTAACAAGAGAAAGAATTAGACAAATCGAAGCAAAAGCTCTAAGAAAATTAAGACATCCATCTCGTGCTAAAAAATTAAAAGATTTCTTGGTGGATTAATGAAATTGTCTAAAAGACTAAAATCACTTGCAGCTTTAGTAAGTCCTGAAGATATAGTTGCTGATATTGGTTGTGATCATGCATATTTGGATATTTATTTAGTCCAAAATAATATAGTACTTAAAACACTAGCTTGTGATATAAATGAAAAAGCTTTAAATAATGGTATAAATAATATCAAAAAATACGGCTTAGAAGATAAAATTACAACTAGGCTTAGTGATGGCATTGAATTTTTAAATGAAGATATAAATACCCTAATCATCAGTGGCATGGGAACATCTACCATTATTAAAATACTTAGTAATAAAAATATAAATCAAATTAATAAATTAATTATAGAATCAAATAATAATCACTTTCTTTTAAGAACTTATTTAGTCAATCACGGATTCTTTATAAGTCATGAAAGCACTATATATGATAATGGTAAGTATTATATTAATATCGTATTTTTAAGAGGTAATAAAAAATATTCTCCTAAAGAACTAAAATATGGTCCCTTATTAATAAATGGTAATAAAGATTACTATGAATATCTATATAATAAAAATAAACAAATATATGAAAATATTCCAAAATATAAAATAATTGAAAGAATCAAATTATTAAAAGATATAAAATATTTTAAAAGATTAAAAAAGTAGAAGAAATATAATGTTTTTTCTCTTTTTTTATGATATATTTTAAAAGTAGGTGTTAGTGTGAAAAAGAAATTATCTTTATATATTATTGGTATTTTAGTTCTAGGAATATGCTCATATTTTATTATATTTAATTATAAAAATTATCGTAAAATAGAATTAGTAAACGTTAAAGTAGATAATTATGATGATATAAATAAAACAGTTAGTGTACTTTTAGAAAGAAAAATTAATACATTTAATAGTGAATTTTATTGTCATGCTGATGGAAATAAGAATAAATATAACGTTACAGGAGAAAATAACAAGTGCGCGTTAGTCCTAGATTTAAATGATACATATATATTATATTTAACCAATGACAAAGAAGATAAAAGTAACATTATTAATTTAAACGATGTATTTAATGGTGTATTATCGTTTAAATTCTTAAATGAAACTATTTACATGATACCAGAAGAAGAAAAAGAAATAACTTATTTTGAAGTCCTTTTAGATAAAAAAGTAGATTATAACTTTAAAAGTAGTAATACTGATATTATAGAAATAAAAGATAATAAGATAATTGCTAAGAATGTTGGTAATGCTTATATATATTCTGATAAAGTAAGTGATAAATTAAATGTTGAAGTTACAAATTTAATAACTAAACCATATGCAACCAAAGATAAAAAAACATTACTACCATGTAATGCGTATAGTAAGGAAGATGCAAATACATTAGATAAAATTTTGGAATACAAAATAAATGAGGCAGGTTATCAAACCCGTGCTGGAGCAGTAGCTGCTGCTAGATTCCTAACTTTAGAGTTTAATTATCGCATTCCTTATTTTTATGAAAATGGAAGAGTTCCTTTAAGTGAAACAAATAAATCAAATGTTAATACTCATATTGCCGATGGCGAAGGAAGATACTATAAAAAAGGATTATATCTATCAGATAGTAAAAAAGAAGGCATTATTGCTTCTTGGAAAGGTCCTTCAATTTGGGGTTGTGGACTAACTAACTTAGAAGATGAACCACGCTGGGGTTATATCGTTGGTAAAAAGATGCCAAATGGTTTAGATTGTTCTGGATTTGTTACTTGGAGTTTGAAAAATGCTGGTTTCGATCCCGGTGATGTTGGAGCAGGTGAAAGTCCCGATATTGACAATCAATGTACTGATTTAGGTGAATTTAGATATCTAGCTAACGAAATTGATAATGTTAAAGTAGGAGACCTTCTTAATTGGTGGGGACATATTGCCATGTTAATTGGAATTGATGATGATACCTACTATGTTGCCGAAAGCTTATCATATATCGGTGGCGTAAGAACTATGATTTACTCTAAGAAAGAATTATTAAATACCTTTGAATATGTAGTTTTAATGGATAAATTTTATAAAAAAGATGGTAATTATCAAAATTTTTGGTAAAATATAAATAGAATAAAATTAGGAAGTGAAATTCATGGAAAATAATAATCATAATAAAAAATTAATATTTTTATCTATTGGTTTAATCTTAACAATAACAATATTGGGAATTGGAATAGCATATGCTTATTTTGCAGCTTCCTATGTTAATTTAGAATCATCTAGTACAATTAATGTAGAATCAGGATCTATTGCAGTTACATATACAAATGGAACTAACAATATTAATGCCTCAAATGTAGATCCTGGTTGGAGTGTCAACAAATACTTTACAATTTCATCAACTAACAAAACAAACAAGACATACAATTACACAATTAATTTATATGTTGATAATAACAACTTTGATTTAACAAATGATGCAGGAAATAGTTATTTAGCCTACTCCTTAGCAAAATGTACTTCTTCAGGAAGTGGCTGTACGACAAGTTTAGGTAGTGGTATAATTAATCGTGAATTTTATGAAATAGCAATGTATAGTGAAGCAATATCATCATCAACTGCCGGAACTAAATACTACTCATTAACAATCAGTTATCCAAACGATGTAAATAATATTCAATCTCAATATGGAACAGATGGCAATTTACTTACGTTTGCTGGACATATTACGGTATCATCTGATGATAGATTATCACAATAAAAGTGTAAATAGACGTATCTAATTACGTTTTTTTAATTTATTTTAATAGAATATGATATTATTAATGTAAGAGGTGTGAGATGAAAAAAGAAAAAACAACCCAAAAAAATAATAATAGTAATAAACACACAAAAAATAAATTATTTTATAAAATATTATCATTTATACTAGTGCTTACTACTGTATTTCTATGTAGTACCCTAATATATTTAAATATGTTACCAATAACTTACTTAATAAGTATCTTTGTTGGTGTAATTGGTTTAGGAGGATTTCTAATCTATAAATTAAATCATAGGTCTTTAGTAATAACTAAATTATTTACATCATTTTTAAGTATCCTAATGATTATAGTAGAAGTATTTATTTCTATATATTTAATATTTTCTTTAGATTTTATAAATAACATATTTGATAATAACAAATATTCAGAAATATATGGTGTCTATATAGTTAAAGATAAATATAAAAAGATTGATGCTTTAAATAATAAAACAATTGGTATTTATAATAAAGATGAATATATAGATAATGCTTTAGATAGTTTAAGTAATAAAATTAAATATAAAACAAATAAATATGATTATATAGATGATGCTATTGCTGATATATATGATGATAAAATAGATGCTTTAGTTATAAATGAATCATTAGTAGAACTATATAAAGAAGAAAAAGATTTTAATTTATATAGACTATCCGAAATTAAATTAAATATTAAAAAAGATAGTGCCTATAAAGAAGTAAATGTTAAAAAAGAAGCTTTTACTGTCTATTTAAGTGGGATTGATACAAGTGGTAAAGTCGTATCTTCTGCTAGAAGTGATGTTAACATTTTAGCTGTAGTAAATCCTAAAAAAGGAAAGGTTTTAATTGTTAGTACTCCAAGAGATTACTATGTTACCTTAGCTAGTAAAAATGCCAAAGATAAATTAACTCATGCTGGAATATATGGTATTGATGAAAGTGCTTTAACTTTAGGAAAGTTATATGATGTAGATGTAAACTATTATGCCAGAATTAACTTTACCTCATTTGTAAGCCTAATTGATACCTTAGGAGGAATAAACGTTAACGTTGAAAAACCAGATTATCGTTATAATTTAGATATTGATTGTGGCTCAGGATATGTTTGTGAACAAGACTCTAAACGTGAATTTGGTGATAAATTAGTTAAATTTAAATATGGAAATCAAGTTTTAAATGGAGAACAAGCCTTAGCTTATGCTAGAAATCGTCATCAATATGCTGGCGGTGATAACGCAAGACAAGTTCATCAAGGACAAGTTTTAGAAGGTATCACTGAAAAATTAATGTCAAAAAGTATATTAACCAAATATAATCAAATTTTAAAATCTCTATCAAGTGGTATTAAAACTAATATGGATAAAGATTCAATTTCTAAATTAGTAACTAAACAATTAAAAGATAATACATCTTGGAGTATTGAATCAGTAGTAGCAACAGGTACTGATTCATATAATTATGCATATTCAACAGGTAAAACAAAAGTGTATGTTATGGAACCAGATGAAGAATCAATTAATAGTATTAAAGCTAAAATAAAAGATGTTATTTCAAATGAATAGCATCTTTTTAAATTACTTTATCAATAAGGCCATATTTTATAGCTTCTTTTGGATTTAAATAATAATCCTTTTCCGTATCTTTATTAATTTTTTTTACTGATTTACCAGTTATATCTGCAAGCATCATATTTATTTTCTTTTTCATCTTTAATATTCGCTCAGCTTGTACTTGAACATCTGATGCTTTACCTTCTACGCCACCTAAGACTTGATGAATCATGATTTCTGAGTTTGGAAGTGAACATCTTTTATTCTTAGTTCCGGCTGCTAAAATAACTGCTGCCATTGATGCACATAAACCAACAGCTAGAGTAGATACATCACTTTTAATTAAGTTCATAGTATCAATAATAGATAATCCACTAGTAACAGATCCTCCTGGTGAATTAATATAAAGCTCTATATCTTCATGATTTAAAGAATCTAAATATAATAGCTCACTAACTATTAAACTAGATACATCATCATTAATTTCTCCATTTAAAAAAATAATACGATTATTAAGTAATTTGGAATATATATCATAAATTCTTTCTCCATTGTAATTCTTTTCAATAATATTTGGTATTAACATAATTTTTTCTCCTAATAATATCTTAATAATTTTTAATAATTATATACCTAAAAATAATATCCTATTTTGGCTAATTGAAATTAAATTGATTTTATGGTATAATAATCGAACAAATTTATATATTTGAGGTGTATTATGAATAAATATTATCATTTTACCAATTACAGTAATTTAGATAACATAAGTAAAAATGGATTAGTTCCTCAAAATGGGACTAGATGTCAAAGTATAGGTGATAAAAAGTGTGCTATATTCTTTTCATCTGGAATTAATAACGCCATATTATTATATACAAATCTTTTATATTATTATAATACTCATACTGGAGAATCTGGAAAAGAACTTATAGAGTATTATGAAAAGGAAATAAAAGCATGTCGCAAAAATATAAATGAAGCCAAACCCAATATAAAAAAGTTAAAAGAAATAGAATCAATGATTGAAACGCTAGAAGCGACTAAAAACACTATGCAATATGAAAGTTTTAATGAATATTTAGGAGATGGAGTATACTTAATGTTTAAAGATATTCCTAACGTTATTGATTTATATCCCGAAGATTGCTACACATACGATATAATACCACCAGAAAAAATAAATATATTAGTACTTGTAAATAAAAGTACTGGTGAAATAATTGATGATAGAGAAAAAATATTAAATTACTTTTTAAGTATAGTTCCTATATATCGTTTTACTAGAAATATTTATAATACTCTAAGTTTAGAAACCGTAAAAAAATTATATATTGAAAGACAAGATTTAATACTATTTTATAATCCATATAATTTTAAATATCAAGAAATGAAATTATCAGAATATTTAGAGTATAAAAAAGGTAAAACCAAAACATTGAACTAACCTAAAACATAAAACAAATGAATTATGCTGTTGAATTTTGGCGTTTTGTTTCTTGTATGATCTTCATTCTAGTTCATGTTTATATCATTTATCCAATGATGTATTGACATACTAGTCCATGGTTAATTACAAAAAATGGAGTGCCTACTGGTGGTGTAATGTTCAAAGGAAGTCTTGATGTAATTATTATTTTCTATTTAATTACAGGATATTTCTTAATGATAAAATTTAAAAAGAGTAAATTAGAAAGGAAAGAAAGTAAATCTGAATTAGCACCTAGAGAAGGAGCTGGAAAATATCTTTTAAGAAGATTAAAAGGTTTATATCCTGCATTCTTAATTTGTCTATTATTTGGTTTTGTACTAACTAACATTTATAATGGATTTCCAATTAATGAATGGCCAAGAATTGCTATTGATTGTTTATGGGAATGGCTAGGATGTGTTGTTACTGGCTTAGGTATTGGTAATAATACTTATGGTTTAATGTCAGCAGGAAGACACATGTTAATGAATGGACCTCTTTGGTTTATCTCAAGCTTATTAGTAGTTAGTTATGTAATTTACTATTTATTAGAAAAATGTGAAGATTTAATAGTAGGTTTAATATTCCCAGTTGGATTTATAATTGTATATGGATATTTCCATGTTAACGGTATTAGTCCAATGTGGTATAATTTCCCATTACCGGTATTAGCGAAGCTGCTATTCAAGCATTCTTTACAATTGGTTTAGGATGTGTTCTTTATGAACTTATTGAAAAAATTAGTAATAAAGAGTTTAGTAAATTAGGTAAAATTCTTTTAACTATTGTAAATGCTGTATGTACATGTATTGTTATTTATCATATGATTTGGGGTGCAACATTCACATTTGCAACTATTAATGGTTTATGTTTAATTATTGTTTTCTTAGTTTTATTAAACAAAGATTATTTAACATCTTTATTAAATAAACCTATTTGGAAATATCCTGGTAAGTTAGCACTTTATATTTATATGTTACATTATCCAATAATTGGTGTTCTTCAAAAAGTTTGTAATATTAACAATACAACAGTAAAAGGATTACATACAATTTATATATTAACATATGTAATTACAATTCTATTATCTATTTTATTAATGCTTATTATGGATAACTACATTACTCCAAAACTTAATTTTAAAAAAGAAAAATAGTTAATTTAATTTTATATTATTAATTGATTTATTAAAAGGTACTTATGTGCCTTTTTTTATATTAATATTTTGAAGGAAGAGAAAAGGCTTTGCAAATGATGGATCTCTTCTTTTATTTTGTCTTAATATTCTTTCGATAATTTGCAAATTATTTTACACAATTAAAAAAAGTTATGCAAATCATTTTGCACAAACTTTCTATTTTTTATATATTTTATTTTTTGAATTTATAATTATCAAAGATAAATATAAATTCAAAAAAATTGAATATTGACTGGGGGGGGTGTTTTAATAGTATAATTTTCTATAGTAGAGGAAGGATGAAAAATATGAAAGAAAACAAATTAGTCACGATGGTTATAATTATTACAATTGTAAGTATATTACTTGTTTTTGGTGGCATCACATTTGCATACTTTAGTGCATTTAACAATCAAGGATCAACAGCCCAAGCAACAATTGATACAGGAAAGATGTTAATAACTTATAATGATGGAACAGATAATATATTACCTGTAACAAATATTCAACCAAGTGATAAAATTCTTGTTAATAAAACATTCTCATTAACAGGAACAAACACAGCAACAGGAATGGCTGCAGGCGATGGATTAGTGATGCCGTATAAAGTAGGACTAAAATATAAATCAACATTTAGTGATGGACAAATACATTACTATATAAAAAGAACAACAACAAATGAAAATGTAACGGCAAACTATGTAGTAACACCAGAAGATGGTAAAACAAAAAAAGATTATTTAAATCAAACAATACCAGGAAATGATACTTATACAGGATATACTCATGGAACATTAAAAAAAGGAAATAAATATACAGAAATGGTTACTGGAGAATTTAAAGCAAATCAAAATGAACAAAGTATTGAATTTAATTTAATAATTCAATTTCCTGATACAGGATTAAATCAAGATAGTGAAAAAGGTGCTACTATAAATGGAAAGATAGTTGTAAATTATGAACCACCAACACCAACAACATTTGCAGCAGATTCATGGGAAACAATAGCAGCAGTAGTACAAGATGGACAACTTGAAGCATATCCAGTAGGGTCAGAAAAAGAAGTAGAAATAGGTGGAAAAAATTATACAGTGCGCGTTGCCAATAACACAACACCAAAAGAATGTAATGACTTAAACTTTTCCCAGACGGCTTGTGGATTTGTTGTTGAGTTTGTAGATATAGTAGAAAATAGAAACATGAATCCATCAGGAGAGTATAAAGGAACACAATATAATTACGGATGGAATGTAGATGGATGGCCAGCAAGTGCAATGAGAACTTATGCCAATGGTGATTTCTTAAAGAAATTACCAAGTGATTTACAAGATGTAATAATAAAAACAAATGTAGTATCAGGCCATGGAAGTACCAGTGGAGAAACAAACTTCACATCAACCGATAAAATATATTTATTAAGTGGACATGAAGTATGGGAAGATGCATCACCATCAACGACATCATTATCTGCAAGAGATACAGCTTATAATAATACAAGACAATTAGATTATTATAAAGACCAAGAAGTAACAACAAATAGTTATACTGCAGCCATAAAGAAAACACTAACATCAAGTTCCGGCAGTTGGTGGTGGCTTCGCGCGGCTTATTCCACTAGTGGCTCTACTTTCTTTAGTGTGAGTGACGCCGGTAACGTCACCCATCGTTCTGCTTATAGCAACATTGGTTTCGCGCCAGCTTTCCGCATCGGATAAAAATGTAAATTATATGTAAAGCATAATATATAGATAAAAATAAAGATAGGAATATCGGTTCCTAAGGGCCACCTCCGCGAACGACAGTGAGTAAAAAAGGTGGCCCGTAAAATAAACTAAAAAAATAAAATCCCATCTGATTGACGTAAGGAAATCAGATGGGTGCATAAAATATTATGAAAGATAAATATAATAAATTAATAAAAAATGTTTATAAAGATAGTTTTAATATAAAATGCGAAATGTTATTTTTGGTATCTAAATTAAAAATAAATAAATCAAACATTTATCAAATACCTGTAAGTAATTATTTAGTAAAAGAATATAATATATTTAAATATTTAATTAATTATAAAATAAAAAATTATGAAGATATAATATTTTGTAATTTTTTGATAAAACTATCAAGATGTTATCTAAAAGTTTTATATTATAAATTTTTAGATATGTACGATTTACAATTTAATAGAATATATGATAACTATGAAAGTATAAGTCGTAAAAGAAAATATAAAAAAATAAATTATATTAAAAAATATAATAAAGAATTAATAGATAAATATAATTATGTTAATTCTTTATATAAAAGAATATTTAAAAATATTAATATATTAATAAGAATTAATGAACTTATATTATTAAGATATAAAAATAAAAAAATTAATATTACTAATATATTAAATATTTATAGTGAAGAAGTAATCAAAATTTTGTTTTAGAAAAGAGTAAGTTTTATGTCAATTCCCAAATTCAAAAGAAAGCCAAATGGTTTAGAATATGTGGATAATGCTTATGTAATTCAAGTTGAAACATTAAGATTATCTTCTAAACTAAATAAAAAATGGACTAATATTTATATAATACCGATCGAAAAGTATGTGTGTAAACAAGCTGAGTTAGTATCTATGGCTAATAGTATTAATCCAACAAGATATGAAGATATATTACTTAGAAGAGTGTTTATTTTACTATCTAAAAGTTGTTTAGATATATTAAATAAAAAATTAACTGATATGGTAGAGGTGTTATATACCAATCCTAAAAATTGTTTTGGGAGAAAAAATGGTAAATCATATACAACAACAGAAGCTAGAGAAATGCTTGATAAGAGATTAGAAATATTGGGTAGTCTTTATGATAAACAATATAAATTATTAAAAGGGGTTTTAGAAAGTGATAATAAAAAATTAAAGAAAATAAATGATAAAGATATAGATGATGATCAAATAATTGATTTATTGGTTTCTAAGTTTGTCAAAAAAATAATTTTTGAAAACTTTTGAAATAGGAAAACTAATGTATATTACGAGTAAGCCTTAGTTTTAGTTATTAATGTTTTTATTTTCGTGGTGGCTTCGCGCGGCTAATTCCAATAATAACAATAATTTCTTAAATGTGAATAACAACGGTAACGTCAACAATAATAATGCTAATAACAACAATGGTTTCGCGCCAGATTTCCTCTTTTAGTGGAACAAGTGATGGGAAGATGTTTTAATTAACTCTTTAGTGCTACTTTTGAAATAGGAAAGGATTAGTTTATCCTTGAAGTATCATACTTCTAAATTTATCTGATGGTTATAGCATCCGGACGCTTCTTGCATGGTTTATATTTAAATATTTAATAAATTACATGGATGTATATATGACTACTTATTTTTCATCTATTGTAAATATTTACCTGATGTAGTACATCAGATTTTTTTTGAAAGGAATTAAATGAATAGTTTAGAAAGAAAAGAATTAAGATATCAAAGAAGAAAAGAGAAAAGAGAAGATAAATTAATTATCAATAGTAATAATTATGATGATGTTAATAAATGTTTTACCTTTAATAAGGTATATAATTATGCTAAAAAATGTACTAGAAATGTAGGATATAAAAAGTCTACTATAAATTTTAAATTACATATGTTTTCAATTGTTGGTAGTACTTGTACTAATATAAAAAATAATACTTATACTGTTAATAAAACATATAAGTTTAAAATTAATGAAAGAGGAAAAGAAAGAAACATTGATGCACCACATATTAAAGATCGATTAATACATAAAGTTATATCAAATGAGATATTAATACCGTTATATGATAGTAAATTAATTTATGATAATGGTGCAAGTACAATAAATAAAGGATTTAGTTTTAGTATAAAAAGAGTTAAAACCATATTAAGAAAATGGTTTAATAAATATGGTTTAAATGGTTATGTAGTGATAATAGATTATAGTAAATTTTTTGAAAGTTGTAATCATGATGTAATTCATGAGATTCACAATAAATATATCAAAAATCAAAATACAATAAAAATTATTGAAGATTATTTATTTATAGGTGATGGTTTAGGACTTGGTATTGAAATAGCTCAAAGAGAAGCATTAATGTATCCTAATGAACTAGATAAATTTATTATTAATAAAAATGTTCCCATAATTCGTTACATGGATGATAGTATCTTATTTTGTATAACTTATGATGAGGCTTTAAATGTTTTGAATAATTATAAAATTATTGCTGATAAATTACATATAAAAATTAATTTAAATAAAACTAAAATAATTTCTATTACTAATTCATTTATGTTTTGTAAATGGAACTATAAATTACTTAATAATGGAAAAATATATTTAATATCAAGTAGAAAAACTATATATAGACAAAGAAGAAAGTTAAGAAAAATGATTAATAAAAATATTAACATTAATGATATAAATTGTTCTATTACATGTTTTAAGGCTTATTTAAGTTTAGGCAATTGTTATAATAATATAAAATATTTAGAAAAATTTAGATTTGTCGCTTGCGACTAGTCAAATTAAAAACGTATTTTTTAATACTATTTTATGATTTTTATATTATCCATATTTTATGTCTTGTTCTGATAAATATTTTTTTCTAATATTAATGTTACGTTAATATTTTAATTTTTTGATTCTTAGTTTATTAGATAAGATATAGATATTAACAACTTTATACCAAGATACAAACATAAGACCACCATATAATGTGTTTATATAGATAAAGACAAGCAAAATAATTTAACTACTTATCTTTTTATGTATATTTTTTTGCTATCAAAACATAATATATATTAGATTTATATAAAATATAATATATTACACATATAATAACTTGATATTTTATATAAACTATGATATTATTTTAATTATGAAAGAGGTGTTATTATGGAAAGTTTAACAACGGCTATAAGCGTACAAGTAGATAGAAAAGACAAAGAACTAGCAACTGGTATTTTAAGTAATTTAGGGTTAAATATGAGTACATACGTTAATATGGCAATAAAACAATTAATTAATAAAGATGGTGTACCTTTTGAGGTGGTTAATCCTAGACCAAGTAAAGAATTATTAGAAGCTTTACAAGAAATAGAAGATTATAAAAATGGTAAAGTAGAACTAGAAAGTTACAAAGACGTTAAAGCGTTAAGAAAGGCTCTAATAAATGACTAGCGAAAAATGCATTTTAGTTTTATCAAGCAACTTTAAAAAGCAATATAAAAAGGTATCAAAACAAGGAAAAGACTTAGATAAAATAGATTATGTAATTGATAAATTGGCAAAACGGGAAGAATTAGAGCCGAAATATAAAGACCATAAATTAATAAACGATAAATATTATATGAATTGTAGAGAGTGTCATATAGAACCAGATTGGCTATTAGTTTATCAATATGAAGATAATAGACTTAACCTTTTGTTAGTAGCAACGGGTAGTCATAGTGAGATTTTCAAATGATAAGGAAATATAAAACCTTATTTTTGAGAATTGAGATAGATGTTGTAAAAAACTTTTCCTTTACAATATAAGTAAATAAGTGTTAAAATATAGTTGTTACAGATTTAAGTGGGCTTTATATCCCACTTTTATTAATATTTAGGAGGCATATGAAAGAAAAGTTAGATATTATTAAAAAAGAGATTACAGAGCCAATGAATAAGATGGATATTATTGTTGATTCAGTTGATTTTGTTAATGAAAATAATTACTATTTCTTAAAAATAGTGTTAGATAAAGTTAATGGAATTGATTTGGATACAATAGTTGAAGCAACAAACATTATAAATCCGATAATTGATAAGTTGGATTTAATAGAAGAAGAATATGTACTTGATATATCAAGTAAAGAAAGAGGATAGTTATGGACGGAAAAGAATTTATTAAAGCCTTAAAAAATATGGCAAAAGATTTAGTTATTGATGAAGATTATATTTTTGCAAGTATGGAACAAGCATTAATTACAGCTTATAAAAAGAATTTTCATTCTAAAAGTAATGTTAAAGTAGAAATCAATAAAGAAACCGGTGATATTAAAGTTTATACATATTATGTAGTAGTAGATGATTATATTGATGGACCAGAAATTGTTGATGAAGAAGGAAATATTACTTATGGAGAACCTGAAATTCCTGAAGATGCTCAAATGCTTCTAGAAGATGCTAAGAAAATTGATCCAGATGCACAAGTTGGAGAAACAATTAAACAAGAAGTTACTCCTAAAGATTTTGGAAGGGTTGCAGTTTCTACGGCTAAACAAGTGTTAACTCAAAAAATTAGAGAAGCAGAACGTACTTCAATTGTTAATGAATACATTGGAAAACAAGATGAAATAATGGTTGGTATGCTTGCTATGGAAGATAATAAAAACTATTATATTGATTTAGGACGTGCTAGAGGAGTGTTACCAAAAAGTGAAATGATTCCTGGAGAAACAGTTAAGATGGGTTCTTCAATTAGAGTATATTTAACAAAAGTAGAAGAAAGTACTAAAGGACCACTTATCCTTTGTTCAAGAAAAAATACTAATTTTGTTAAAAGATTATTTGAGGTGGAAATTCCAGAATTTGCTGATGGAACTTTGGTTTTATATAATGTTGCTAGAGAAGCTGGTGTTAGAAGTAAAGTTGCTGTTTATAGTACCGTTAATAATATCGATGCTATTGGAACATGTATTGGTGAAAAAGGAACTCGTATTGCTAATATCTTAAAAGAATTAAATGGTGAAAAAGTAGATTTAATTAAATATGATGAAGATGATGCAACATTTATTGCTAATGCACTTAGTCCAGCTAAAGATGTGATCGTAAACATTATAGACAACACTAAAAATAGAGAAGCACTTGCCATTGTTAATAATGAAAACTTATCTCTTGCTATTGGTAAGAAAGGTATAAATATTAAACTTGCTAGTAGATTAACAAAATATCGTATAAATGTTAAAACATTAGACCAAGTTAATGCTGAGGGAAATGAAAACTAAGAAAGTACCAATGCGTATGTGTGTTCTTACTCATGAGAAATTACCTAAGAAAGAACTACTTAGAATTGTTATAAGTGATAATAAGATAGTTGGTGATTTAACTGGTAAATTAAATGGTAAAGGATGCTATTTAAAAAAAGATAAAGAAATTATTGAAGAAGCAAGAAAGAAAAAAGTTTTAAACCATATTTTTAATATGGATGTAAGTGATGATGTATACGAGAATTTAAAAGAATTAGTATAAGAAAGGAATGATACTTATATGACTATAAAAGAATATGCTAGTGAAATGGGATTTACAGTCCAAGAAGTACTTAATAAATGTCGTGATTTAGGCTATAAAGCAACAGATGGAAACTTTATGTTAGATGATGATGCAATTATTATGCTTGATAACTCAATGAATTTAATTAGTACTGACAGTGATGCTTCATTTGAAGAAATTGATGCTTTAGATGATGCGGTTGATGAATTACTTGGAGATAATCATGAATATAGTGAAAAAAATCAAAAATTAAAGAAAAAGAATAATAAAGTTAATAAAGATAATTTAGAATATTTAAATAAAAAGAAAGATATGTATAAAAATAAATCTAAATTAGAAAGTAATAAGAAAGATGAGAATATTATTCTTTATAAAGAAGGAGATACAGTTGCAGATATTGCTGCTAAATTAGGTAAGAGTAATAATGAAATTATTATGAAATTAATGAGTTTAGGAACAATGCTTAATTTAAATCAAAGTATTGATTTTGAAACAGCTGAAATTTTAGCTCTTGACTATGGAATGACATTAAAAAGAGAAGAAACAAGAGATATTACTAACTTTGAAGAATATGAAATTATTGATAATCCGGATGATTTAATTAATAGACCTCCTGTAATAACTGTTATGGGACATGTTGACCATGGTAAAACAACTCTTTTAGACTACATTAGATCAAGTAATGTTGCTGAAGGAGAAGCAGGTGGTATAACTCAAGCTATTGGTGCTTATCAAATTGATTATAACGGAAGTAAAATAACATTTATTGATACTCCAGGACATGCCGCATTTACTGAAATGAGAGCAAGAGGAGCAAGTATTACTGATATCGTAATTATTGTTGTTGCTGCTGATGATGGGGTTATGCCTCAAACTAAAGAAGCAGTAGATCATGCTTTATCTGCAAATGTACCTATTGTAGTTGCTGTTAATAAAATGGATAAACCAGATGCTAACCCAGAAAGAATTATGGAAGAAATGGCTGCTTTAAATATTACTCCTGAAGCATGGGGTGGAACTGTTCCTTTTGTAAATATTTCTGCTAAAACTGGTATGGGTGTTGATAAACTACTTGAAACAGTTATTGCTATTGCTGAGGTAAGTGAACTTAAAGCAAATCCAAATAGATATGCAATTGGTACTGTTATTGAATCAAGAATTGATAAAAACATGGGTGGAGTTGCTAGCCTATTAATCCAAAATGGTACTTTAAGACTAGGTGATCCAATTGTTGTAGGTACTACTCATGGACGTGTAAGAACTCTTCGTAATGACAAGGGTGAAAATATTTTAACTGCTGGACCAAGTACTCCTGTTGAAATAACTGGTCTTGCAAGCAATCCATCAGCTGGTGATAAATTCATGGCTTTTGAATCAGAAAAACAAGCAAGGGAAATTGCTGAAGCAAGAGAAATTGCCTTTAAAAATAAAAATAATAAAAAAGAAGTAATTAGCTTTGATGATTTATTTAATAAGATTAAATCAGGTGTTAAAGAAATTAATGTTGTCTTAAAATGCGATGTAAGAGGTTCTGAAGAAGCAGTTAAAAACTCTTTAGAAAAAATTGATGTTGAAGGCGTTAAAATTAAAGTAATTAGAAGTGGAATAGGAACAATTACTGAAAGTGATATAGTTCTTGCTAATGCATCTAATGCTATTGTTATAGGTTTTAACGTAGTTCCATCTGCTATTACTAAAGAAGTTGCTAAGAGATATGATGTTGAAATAAGATTATATCAAATTATCTATAAATTAGTTGAAGAAATGGAATCAGCCATGAAAGGTATGTTAGAGCCTGAATACGAAGAAAAAACTATTGGCAACGCTGAAATCAAAAAATTATTTAAATTTAGTAAAGTTGGTACAATTGCGGGATGTATTGTAACTAATGGTGTTATTAAGAATAAATCTAAAGTAAGAGTTATTCGTGATGGTGTAATAATTTATGATGGCACAATTTCATCAGTTCAAAGAGAAAAAGATACTGTTAAAGAAGTTAAAAGTGGTTATGAATGTGGTATTACAATCGAAAACTTTAATGATTTAAAAGAAGGAGATTGTTTTGAAACATATGAAATGATTGAGGTAAAAAGAAAATGAGTAAAATTAAATTAGAAAGAATTGCATCTTCAATTTTAAGAGAATTATCAAGTATAATTTATGAAGAAGTTCATAATGAGATAATTAAAAGTGTAACTATTACTGAAGTTAGAGTTACTAATGATTTATCAATGTGTAAAGTTTTCTATACTTTTTATGGAGATTATGAAAAACAAGAAGTTCAAGCAGAATTAACCAATGCATCTTCATTTTTAAGAACTGAACTTGCTAAAAGAATTGATATAAGAAATACTCCTGAAATTAGATTTGTTTATGATGAATCTACTGAGTATGGAGAACATATTGATGAAATAATTGAGGAGATTCACGCTGAAGCAAATGAATAATGGTTTGCTAGTTGTAAATAAACCAAAAGGTATGACATCAAGAGATGTTGTAAATAAGGTTTGTCGTAAATTTAATACTAAAAGTGTTGGACATATAGGTACTCTCGATCCCTTAGCGGAGGGAGTACTTGTTTGTTTAATAGGAAAATACACTAAGCTTGCTAATGTTTTAGTAGAGCATAACAAAGAATATATTGCATCTTTTAAATTAGGTATTTTAACTGATACTTTTGATATTACAGGAAATGCTTTAAAAGAAGGCAAAAAAGACTTTAGTAAAGATGAAATAATTAATGCTTTAAATCATTTTAAAGGAACGTATAATCAAGAAGTTCCTATTTATAGCGCTGTAAAGGTTAATGGTAAAAAGTTATATGAATATGCAAGAAACAATATTGATGTTAAGCTACCTAGTAAAATAGTAAATATTTATGATATTGAACTTATAAATATTAAAGATGATATTATTACTATTAAATGTAAGGTATCAAAAGGAACTTATATTAGGTCTCTAATTAGAGATATAGGTGCATTTTTAGGAACATATGCTACAATGACTAGTTTAGTTAGAACAACACTTGGTAATTTTAATATCGATGAAGTATATACTTTGGATGATATTGAAAATGATAATTATAAATTATTAAAATTAACTGATTTTTTAGATGTTGTTACTAAGAAAATTGATAATGAGGAAGATTATAAGCATATTAAAAATGGCAATGTGATGAATATGAAAACAAACAAATATATTTTGTTTACTTATGAAGATGAAGATATCGCATTATATGAACCATTTGATGATAAAATTAAACCATTAATAATGTTTTAAAAGATTCATGGGTTAACCATGAGTTTTTTTAAATTTATTAGATTAATTAAAATCTGCGGTCCCAATTTGAGACCGCAAAATAAAAAAGATTTTTACCATATGTTTTTACTGAACAAATAATACAATTATAAATGATAAAATTGATTATGTTGACAATTAAATATTTAAATTTTATAATACTTTTTAACAAGGAAAATAATATGAAAAAATTAGAATTAATAAGAAATTTAGACAAAGGGTACGGAATAAAAGATTTGATAACTAATAAAGTTATTATTCCATGTATGTATGAAAGTAGACAATTATTACCGATTGCTGAAATTAGCGAGATTTTAGAAGGAGTCTACTTATTAAAAGGTAATAAAAATAATAAAGAAGTTTACGGAATATATAATTCATTAACTAATGATTTTATTGATTTAAATTATGATAGTATTGAAATAAAAGATAATATGATTAAACTAAATGGAACTTCATCTCTTGTTTATGATCCTTGGGTTAGTCAAAATATGAAAATAGAAACAGTAATTATAGATAATAATAGAGAAATAATGCCTATTTATAAAGAAGTAATGCCAAATGTGTTTATTTTATATAGTTATGAAAAGCCATCAAATATAATAGGTTTTTATGATAAAAATAAAAATATATTTATTAAACGTAATTTTACTGATTATGAAATAATAAAAAATGTTTTGGTATTAAAAGAAAAATCGAATTTTGAATCACCTCCTTTTGTAAATAGGGATAGAGTAAATCATAAGTTATATATACAAAAAACGTATATATCTTTATATGATTCTTTAAGTGGGAAATATATTTCCTGTGATAATTATTATGATAAAGATGTTGAAGAATATGTTCTAAATAAATATCGATATAAGTTAGAACAAAAAAATTATTGCAAAGGTATAGAACAACATAATGATGTTTTTTTGATTAATCATAGAGCTATTTTTGATTCGTCAAATGGTTATTTAAAAGAAAATATATTTTGTATATATGATAATAATAAAATTGAGATTTATGATGAAAGTGAAAAAATATATTTGGGATATTATGATTTAGATGATAAAATTGAATATAACTATTTAAAGATTAATGATTGTGATGAAAATTTACGTAATAAATTATATGTTTTTACTGATGATTTAACAAAATATGTTTATGTTGATAATGGAATTTATCCTGTAAAAGTTTTTTCAGATTTTTTTGTTACTGCTACTGAAGAGTTTACAATAATTTTTGATAGAAATTATGAATTATTATATAAAGGTAAAAATAATATAAATGATTTACTTAAAATATATGAAATTAACCCTGAAATGGCAAAAAATTTGAAATTAAAAACAATTAATAAATAAATTGAATAAATTAACTATTTATAGTAATATAATACATAAGATTTAGAAGGAGAATATTTAATGCAAACAAATAAAGAAGAAAGAGTTCTAAATTACTATGTTATATGTAATAAATTAAAAGATGTTATTAGAACTGGTTGGAAAACATGGAATGTTAAAAGAGAAAGACTAGAAAGTGTTGCTGAACATGTATATGGCGTTCAAATGTTAGCGATTGCCATCAAAAGTGAATATAGTTATGATAT
Source organism: uncultured Bacilli bacterium (assembly GCA_934090795.1). Taxonomy (GTDB): domain Bacteria; phylum Bacillota_I; class Bacilli_A; order RF39; family UBA660; genus CAG-533. Next base: position 94,686 of record CAKOJQ010000001.1, on the reverse strand, counting down.
TGATATAATGAAAGTTATTTTAATGTTAGCTGTTCATGAATTAGGCGAAACAGTTATAGGTGATTTAACTCAGTTTGATATATCTAAAGAAGAAAAAGAAATAATAGAGCATGAAGCCGTTTCTAAAATATTAGATGGAATACTTGATGGAAAAGAAATTGAAAATTTATTTCTAGAATTTGATTCACATAGAACAAAAGAAGCTATGTTTGCTTATATGTGTGATAAATTAGAATGTGATTTACAATGTAAATTATACGACGAAGAAGGATGTGTAGATTTAAATAAGCAAGATGGTAATAACACATTAAATAATAAAATAGTTCATGATTTACTTGCATCAGGTGCATCTTGGTCAGAAATGTGGTTAAAATTTGGGCAACAGATCTATCCATACGATGATAATTTTAGAAGTATTTCTAATTATGCAATAACTCATAAATTAAGAAAATAAAATGCGGTTCCAATTTGGAACCACAAATTTATTAAAATAGGAGGTATTTATTATGAATATTTTAATAGTAGAAGATGATGATTATAAATATAAAAATATAGTTAGAGATTTAAAAGCAGTAGTTGAAGATTTGGATATATTTAGATTAAATAATTGTATGGATGCACTAGCATATTTTAGAACATTAAAAAATAGTGATAAAAAATATGATTTATTAATTACAGATAATTATATGCCACTTCGTAGTGATACATTTGATTTATCACCATACGCTAGCTATATAATTAGTACTTTTAGAAATAAAGTAAGTAAAGAAATCCCTGTATGTATTTGTTCAGGTGATGAATTTGAAGATGTTTGCGATTATAATTACTTCGTACTATATGAGACGACTAAAAGTTTACAAGAGGATTTTACTAAAATAATTGGTGATATTAATTCTAAAAATAATAATTTAAAAGAAGAAAAAGTTTTAAAATATTATATCTTGTGTAATAAATTAAAAAATATTATTAGAACCGGTTGGAAAAAATGTGGTGTTAAAAGAGAAAGACTAGAAAGTGTTGCTGAACATATTTATGGTGTTCAAATGTTAGCTATCGCTATGAAAAGTGAATACGGGTACGATATAGATATAATGAAAGTTATTTTTATGCTTGCAATCCATGAATTAGGTGAAACAGTTATTGGTGATTATGATGAAAATGATATTTCAAAAAAAGAAAAAGAAAGAAAAGAGCATGAAGCAGTACATATTATATTAAAAGATATATTAGATGGTGAAATAATCGAAAAATTATTTATAGAATTTGATTCACATTTAACAAAAGAATCTATGTTTGCTTATATGTGTGATAAATTAGAAGGAGATTTACAATGCAAGTTATACGATGAAGAAGGATGTGTAGACTTAAGTGACTTAGAAGGAAAATATTTTAGGAATCCTCAAAGAGTAGCAAAATTGCATAGTCAAGGTATACCTTGGTCACAAATATGGATGCAAAATTCTTTAAATAGTTATCCTTATGATGATAACTTTAGAAATCTTTCTAACTATGCTCAAAAACATAAAATAAAAAAATAGAATTAAATATGTTGTAGATAATTAAAATATTTTCTATAATATATTTGGAGTTGCTGGTTTAGTATAGTGGCAATACAGAAGCATGGTAAGCTTCAGCGAACAGTTCAATTCTGTTAACCAGCACCATTAATAAAAAATAGTTCACATAAATTTGTGAATTTTTATTTATAATAATAGGAGTCTAAAATGAGTAAATATGATAAGTTATGGAATTATATAAAAGAGAATAACAAAGATAAATATACTTTAGCATTTGATGATATTAATGATATTTTAGATTTTAAATTAGATCATTCTTTTTTAAATTATAAGAAAGAATTAGAATTATATGGATATAAAGTAAGTAATATAAGTTTAAAAGAAAAATATGTTATTTTTGATAAATTATCTTAAATGTTAATAATTAGTGCGTATATTCCACTTATAACTGGTAGTGTTTTAATTAATAAAATGTTATCTTTGATTTAAGAAAAGGAGAAGAAAAAGATGAATTTAGGTAAAAAAATAGCTGAATTAAGAAAAAAGAATAATTTATCACAAGAAGAATTAGCTGAAAAAGTAGGTGTTGCTAGACAAACAATTTCCAAATGGGAAACAGGTGATACAACTCCTGATATTAATCAAGTAAAGATTATATCTAAAATATTTAATATAAGTATTGATGAACTAGTAGATAACGATATTAATAATGTTATAGTTGAGAAAATAAGTAACACGGAAAAGTTAGCAGGAATTACAATCAAAATATTAAAAGTTTTAGGTGTAATGATTATTGTTTTTATTGCTTTGATATTCTTATTTGTTATATTTTTTATGGTTGATAATCCTAGAAAAGATTATGATATAGTAGGCAGGACTAAAATTAGTTGCCAGTTAAATAATGAGGAATATGTTTATGAAGCAGAATACAATAAAAATTATCAGGTAATAAATAGTGGTGGAGACGCTTATATTATGAATCATACTGACATTGATAGTTATGAAGATGTTAATAAAATAATTGCTCATATAGAAGATTATTTTAATGATCATGGTGGAAAGTGTAATGTTGTAAAGGATAAATGATATTAAGAAAAAATCTTAATATTTTTTAAAATTATATTGACGAATATTTGTTTGATACTATATAATTAAAACATAAAACTTATTAGGAGGATATCTATGAAAATAATCACAATATGTGGAAGCTTAAAATATCCAAAAGAAATGATGGATGTAGCTGAAAAACTTGCTTTAAAAGGTAATTGTGTTTTAACACCAGTATATCCAGTAAGCAATAATGAAAGAACTGAAAATCTATTAAGGTTATTAAAAGAAGAACATTTTAAAAAAATTGAATTATCTGATGAAATAATGGTAGTTAATGTTAATAATTATATTGGAGATAGTACTAAATTAGAAATAGATTATGCTAATAAATTAAATAAAAAAATAGCTTTTTATACCGATTACATGAAAGAAGATATGAAATGATTTTAAATGTTAGTGGAAGAACTGATATAGTTGCTTTTTATTCCGAGTGGTTTATGAATAGATATAAAGCTGGATTTGTCGATGTTAGAAATCCGTTCAATCCTAAATTAGTAAGTAGAATAAATTTTAAAGATGTTGATTTAATTCTTTTTTGCACTAAAAATCCATTGCCAATGTTAAATCATTTAAAAGAAATAGATAAACCAATTATTTTTCAAGTTACTTTAACTCCATATAAAAATGATATTGAACCAAATGTTATAGATAAAAATAAAATAATTAACGCAATCAAAAAGTTATCAAGTTTAGTAGGAATAGATAATCTATATGTAAGATATGATCCTATTTTTATTAGTGATAAATATAATCTTGATTATCATAAAAAAGCTTTTGCTAAGATGTGTTCTTTATTAAATGGATATGTTAAGCAAATTATCGTATCGTTTATAGATGATTATAAAAATGTTCGAAAAAATTATAATATTTTAAAATATAAAGAATTTACAGAAAATGATTATAAAGAAATAGGTACAAGTTTTAGCAAGATTGCTAGAAATAATAGCATGACAGTCCAAACCTGCTTTGAAGAACGCAATTTAACTGAATATGGATTTAAAAAAGCAGATTGTTTATCCCATGAACTTGCCTATAAATTAACAGGTAAAAAATATAAAAATTGGGTAGCTCGCAAAGAACGAAAATGTAACTGTGTCCAAATGGTTGATATAGGAGTTTATAACTCTTGTAAACATTTTTGTAAGTACTGTTATGCTAATTTTGATGAAAAGTTAGTAAATGCTAATTTTAAAAAACATAATCCAAAATCTTCATTAATTATCGGTGAATTTGATTGATGATGATATTATCAAAGAAAGAACTAAATAATTTACATTATATTTTATAAATGTTATTATTTTAATAGGTGATAGAAAATGGCTGAAAGAAGTAAAACTAAAAAAGAGATAGTAGAAATGTTATTAAAAAAGAATCTTGAAAGTAATGATGAAGAAGAATTAATCAATATGTTAATTGATGAACCAATTGCAGTAGATACTGATAAACAAAGCGATATAAATCGTACTTTTGGAGATAAGGTAGCAGATAAGATAACTGAGGTTGCAGGCAGTTGGAATTTTATAATTGGTATGGTTATTTTCTTAATATTATGGATAATATTAAATATTTACGTATTAGAAAATGCAGATCCATATCCATTTATATTACTTAATTTGTTATTATCATGTATTGCCGCATTGCAAGCTCCAATAATTATGATGAGTCAAAATAGAGAAGCTAAAAAAGATCGATTAAGAAGTTCTAACGATTATAAAACAGATTTAAAAAGTGAACTTATTTTAGAAGAATTACATAGAGAAATTAAAAGATTAACGGCTAATCAAAATAAAATATTAAAATTATTAGAGGAAAGAGAAGATAAACAAAATGATAAAAATAACTGAGGATAATATTGAATCAGTTTTAGAATATTACCATGATTTTCATGATAGTATTATTGATTCTAAAGATATAGAATTTAAAGATAATGTATTAACTATTTTAATAGATATTTATTGGCGAGGAGAACCTATTTTAAAAGAAAATGGCTTTTATGAAAAAAGTAATTATAAATTAAAACTAAAATTTAGTGATATAAAAGAATTTAATTTAAAAAATAATGATTATTTAATTGATGAAATATATTTTAAAAGAATAAAAGATAATAATGAAGAATATTTTAGTTTTGCTGATGATGAAAAAGAACCTTACTTTTATATTATTTGTAAAAATATTGAGTATGAAGAAATAAAAAAATAATATTGAAAAGGAAATAATTTTATGAATATATATTTAAAAACTTTATTAATTATTATAAGTGTTATTGTATTACTAGTTGTTATAGATTTAGTTTGTATTTTTAGAGTTAATAGACCGATTATAGCTATAAAGAAAGATAATGTATATTATGGAATTTTTTATGATTCATATGATTGCACAGAATATCCTATATTACAAATAAAACCAAAAGGTACTAAATTTTATTGTATAAAATAAAAAGAAGGAATCTAATTTTTATAGAAATCCTTCTTTTATTTTTTTAATAAAGTTTTAACCGGTTTATTTTCTAGTTCTTTTTGATAATCATTTAATCTATTTTGATTTTTTTCATCAACTTTAGTTTTTATTTTCTTTAAACAACCGATTAACTCTAATCTTTTTTTCTCAACATCATTAACTATTTTTCTAAGTGTGATATTTTTATCACTAGTATCAATAAATTCACCATTAATTTCAAGATGAGAAGTAATAATATTTATACTATCAAAATCTTCAGTATAAATTTTAATACTATCTGAATTAATTTCAGCCTTTCCTTTAGTACAAATTTTAGGAGCAATAATAGTAATTAATGAACTATTAATACTTGAATTATCAATATTTAAAATATTATCTGAAATTAATAAAATTGATCTACTATTCGTTGATAAATTACTATTTTTAAGTGTTAACTTTTCTTTTACACATATTCCTAATTCATAATCACCATTAAAATCTATCATATTTTCTTTTAAATTTTTAAGTTCTAATTCATTAGCAATAATATTATGTCTGTTATATCCAAATCCAGATAATTTAAAGAATGAATTATCAATTATACATTTGCCAGCACAACCTATTTGTAATCCAGTTTTAAAATCACAATCTTTAATTATAATTTCAGAATTATCTTGTGATAAAATATTTAATCTTTTATATGTAACTATATTATCAAATACATAATAAATTTTTTTATCTAAATTTACTTCTTTAGAACGTTTAGATAAATCCATTAATATTCCATTATCTATTTTATCTTCTTTTACATAACATATAATTGCATCATTAGTTTCTCTCACAAAACCGATATTACCGGTAATATATCTTAAACATAATCTTCTTTTATACTCGCTCATTTTATCTAGTATATTCATTTAAATCTTCCTTTCAACAATTTTGGTTATTATAGCATATGCAAATATTAAAGACAATATTTTGTTTATATGCTAAACTATAAATAGAAGGAGATACTTATATGAAAAAAGAACTTTTAATTAAAATAATTTTAATTTTATTAATATTTGGAGGATTAATCTATTATTTAAATTCATTAAATAATGCCAGTGTTACTTTAAATAAAGATAATAACGAATATATACTTGAAGGTGTTACTATGAAAATAAAAGATAATACTTTAACTAAAAGTGGTGCAACAATTATTATTACTGATGATAATGAAATTAAGTATACGTATGAAGAATATTATAAATTAGAAAAAAGAATTGATCATATTTGGTATGAATTAAAATTAAAGGGTGATGCTGTCTTTAATGAAATGGGATATTTAGTAGATGATAATAATGAGTTAGAAATGGATATTGACTGGTCTAAAACATATGGTAATTTAACAAGTGGAAAATACCGAATTGTTAAGAGGATATATGATGGAGAATATAAATATTTTAGTGTAGAATTTGATTTATAAATCTCATTATATTTGGTATTTAAAATAGAATTATAGTAAATTTAAATTTATTTACATGGTATGAATTAAAAGAAAAACAATATTAAAATAACAAAATGTAACTTAATTGTAACTTTTAGTGTGATATAACTTAATTGTTGAAAGGAAGATTATATGGAAATATTAAAAGTTGAAAATTTAACTAAAGTATATGGTAAAGATAGTACTAAAGTTGTTGCTCTTGATCATGTATCTTTTAGTGTTGAAAAAGGAGAATTTGTTGCTATTGTAGGAGCATCAGGTAGTGGTAAGTCAACTCTTTTACATTTAATTGGTGGAGTAGATAGACCAACAAGTGGTAAAGTTTATGTTAATGGACAGGATATTTATAAATTTGATGATGATAAGCTTGCTATATTTAGAAGAAGACAAGTTGGATTAATATATCAGTTTTATAACTTAATTCCAATTCTTAATGTCGAAGAAAACATTACTTTACCACTTGCGTTAGATGGAAGAACACCTGATAAAACTAAACTTAATGATATGATTAAACTTTTAGGTTTAGAAGCTAGAAAAAATCATTTGCCAAATGAGTTATCAGGCGGACAACAACAAAGAACAAGTATAGGTAGGGCATTAATTACAAATCCAAGTATAATACTTGCAGATGAACCAACCGGAAATTTAGATTCAAAATCAAGTGATGAAATAGTAGCACTTCTTAAAAAAACAAATAAAGAATTAAAACAAACAATTATAATGATTACTCATAATATGGAAATCGCTGCTTGTGCTGATCGAATTATTAAAATTGAAGATGGAAAAATAGTAGGTGAATAACTATGAACTTACTAAAAAAATTAACTATTAAAAATTTAAAATTAAATAAAAAAAGAACCATTGTAACCATCATCGGAATTATGTTATCCGTTGCATTAGTAACTGCAGTTGCAACTATGTATGCTAGTGGATTAAAATCTTTAGTAGTTTATGAAAAATATGTTAAAGGTGATTTCCATGTCGAATTTATGGATGTTCCAAGTGATGATGTTAAAAACATAAAGAATAATAATGGTGTTGAAGACGTTTATTTAACTAAAGAAATAGGATATGCTCCTTTAAAGGATTCTAAAAATAGTGGTAAACCATATGCCTATGTAATGGGCTTTGATAAAGGTGCTTTAGAAAATTTATCAATTAGATTAACAAGTGGACGTTTACCACAAAACGAAGATGAAATTATAATACCTACTCATTTAAAAACAAATGGAAGAATGGATATTGAAAATAACAAAGAAATTACTCTAGAAGTTGGCGAGAGGGTATCTGGCACTTATAAATTAAATCAATATGATGGTTATGATGCCGATAATGAAAAGATTATTAATACTAAGCAAAAGACATATAAAATAGTTGGAGTTTATGAAAGATCAGCAACTAATATTGAACCATACATTGCACCTGGTTATACATTTATAAGCTATATTGATGATAATAATTTTACTGGAAATGTGAATGTTTATGCTAAATATAATAAAGCTGGTAGTAAAAATCATATAAAAGTTACTGCTGATATTATTGGAGTTAATGCAGATGTTCTTAACAAATATTATTATGGTAGTTTTGATAATGAAGAAGAGTTAATTAAGGTTCGTGAAGAACTTGATAAAGCAAGGTATGGAACCGATTTTAATAGCTATTTGATTGCTTTGGAAACTGATCCTATAAGAAATAGTGGAATTGGTAATTTAGGTTATGTTGTAATAGTTGTTTGCATTATTATAGTGTTTACTTCCGTATTTTGTATTAAAAATAGTTTTGATATTTCAATAACTGAAAAAATTAAACAGTATGGGATGCTTAGAAGTATTGGAGCAACTAAAAAACAAATTAAAAGTAATGTCTTTTATGAAGCAACTATCTTAGGTTTAATTGGTATTCCTTTGGGGTTATTACTTGGATTTATTGCATCTTATATTTTAATAATTGTCTGTAATATTTTACTTAAAGATTCATTAACTGGTGGACTTAATATGGTTCTATCATATTCTGTAATATCATATATAGTTGCAATTCTATTAGGTATTATAACAATTTATTTATCTGCTCTTAAAAGTGCAAGAAAAGCATCTAAAATAAGTCCCATTGATTCAATTAGAAATAGCGCTAATTTAAAATTAAAGAGTAAAAAATTAAAGACACCTAAATTAATTAATAAAATATTTGGAGTAGGTGGAGAAATATCATATAAAAATATTAAAAGAAATAAAAAGAGTTATCGTACAACTATCGTATCTTTAACCATTTCAGTTCTAGTATTTATTGCTTTAACTTACTTTATGAATGCTTTTATGAGTGAAATTAAACAAGAAGTTAATGCTACTGAATATAACATTAATTATTATATTAAAAATAATGAAGAAAAAAATATTATTAATAAAATTAATCAAACAGTTAAATTAGATAATATTAAAAATTATAGTATTATTAGAACAACAAACGGAACGTTTAATAATCCTAAATATAATATTGAACATGAAAATATTAATGACAATATTTATATTGTATCAATTGGAGAGGAAGCATATAAAAAATATCTTAAATCCTTAAATTTGAATTATGATGATGTTAAAGATAAGGGGATATTGGTTGATGAAATCGAATATGATTTACTTAGTGAAGAAAAATTAATTATTAAACAAGACAGATTATATAAATATAATAAAGGTGATATAGTAAGCACTGATTTACGTCTTACATCTGGTGATGTCAATGTTAGTTTATCAATTGGTGCAATATCTGATGTTCGTCCATTTGGTCTTCAAAGAAATGATGCTGATGTTTATATTGTAGTAAGTGATGAATATTACGATAGAATTAATGGTGTAAGCAGTAATTATGATGTTTATTTTGATAGTACAGATGCTAGTAAGTTACAAGATGATATTGATAAGATTTTAAAAGATGAAAGATATTCTGTAGATAATAAAGAAGAAAATGTTAGAATAATGCGAAATTTAATATTATTAATTGGTATATTCTTATATGGTTTTATTACAGTTATAACTTTAATAAGTGTTACTAATATATTTAATACTATAACAACTAGTATGGAATTAAGAAAACCAGAGTTTGCTATGTTAAAATCAGTTGGTATGACATCTAAAGAATTTAATAGAATGATTAGATTAGAAAGTATCTTTGTATGTACTAAGTCACTTATCTTTGGAATACCAATTGGTTTAGCAATATCATATGTTATATATTTATTATTAAGTCAAAATGAAGACTTAAAATTTGAAGTACCATTTAATGGAATTATAATTTCTAGTATATTTGTATTATTATTAATAAGTTTATTAATGAAGTATTCTATTAGTAAAATAAATAAACAAAACACGATTGAAACTATTAGAAATGAAAATATATAAAACTTTCCTTAGGGAGAGTTTTTTCTAAAGTCACTATAATTATATGTTGCATATATAGAACAATGATGATATTCTTAAAGTGGTGATTATGTGAAAAGTAGTTATGAATCTGAATTAGAAGAAATATTATATCAAGATTTTAACTTTGATTTTGTCTGTTTAAGACATGAGTTAGGATTAACTCAACAAGAAATGGCTGATAAATCTCATGTTTTAAGAGATAAAATTGCTAAAATTGAAAGAGGAATATATCCACCAAATATTAAAAGTGTGTTAAGAATTTTAGGACCTCTAGGATATACTTTAAAAATAGAAAAAATAGATAACGATAAAGATAAATGTAAATAATATTTTTAAGGTCGCAAATTGCGACCTTAAACAAAAATCATTATAAAGTATGATTATTTAACTTTTAAAATCACAAATTGTGATTTTAAAGAAAAGAAATATGCTAAAATTAATATTTATTGTACAAACTTGAGGTCACAAATTGTGATCTCAAGATGAAAAAGTTATACCAAAAGTTTAATATAATAGTGTAATTAATCTTCGAGGTCGCAATTCGCGACCTTGAACAAGAAAAGAATGCGATTCTAAATTTGAGGTCGCAAATTGCGACCTCAAGTGTAAATACTTAAAAAATATTCTTCAAGGTCACAAAATGTGACTTTGAACATGATTTGTAATAGAAAACGAGGGTTTAATGAATGAAATTATAATAAAAGATAAACAAATAGAAAATATGATTTTTGAAGTAAGAGGAGTGCAAGTAATGTTATCTTCGGATGTTGCCACATTATATCAAATTGAAACTAAGCGATTAAATGAAGTAATTAAAAGAAATATGGATAGATTTCCAAGTACATTTTGTTTTCAACTAACGGACGAAGAAATAATGAACTTGAGATCACAAATTGTGATCTCAAGTGATAAAAATCACGGAGGTAATAGATATCTTCCATATGTTCTAACTGAACAAGGAATTATGATGTTATCAGGTTTATTAAAAAGTGATATAGCTGTAAAAGTAAATATCCAAATCATTGATGCTTTTGTTAAAATGAGAAGATATTTTGTTAATAATTTTAACACTAATGAATTATTGTTAAATCATGAAAATAGAATTCAATTACTTGAAAATACCTTAGATTCATTTAAAGAACAAAGAATAAAGAAAATATTTTTTGAAGGTCAAATATATGATGCTTATTCAATTCTTATAGATATCTTAAATAAAGCAAAAAATGAAATAATAATTATTGATAATTATGCTAGCAAAGAATTATTAGATATTCTTAAAGATATAAATTTAAAAATTATTATAGTTTCTAAAAATGTTGATAGTGTTCTTAAAGAAAAATATACAAAGCAATATAAAAATGTTGAGTTTATAGATAATAACTCATTTCATGATCGTTTTATTATATTAGATAGAAGTAAATTATATACATGTGGAGCAAGTTTTAAAGATTTAGGTAAAAAATGTTTTGCAATTTGTGAATTTAATGATATAAATTATTTAGAACAAATTATAAATACATTAAATATTAATTAAAAAGAAAGGAAAATAATGATGAATATTTTATTAATTGAAGATAATCTTAGTATAATTAAAGGGATAAAATATAATTTAGAACAAAATAATTATCAAGTTGTTGCAAAAACAAATATAAGTGATTCCATTAATTATTTAAATAGTAACAATAAGATTGATTTAATAATTTTAGATGTAACTTTACCAGATGGAAATGGTTTTAATTTATATGAAAATAATATTAAAGATTTAAATATACCAACAATTATTTTAACAGCTGTTGATGATGAAGATAATGTTGTTAAAGGATTAGAGTTAGGTGTTAATGAATATATTACTAAACCATTTAGTATGAAAGAATTACTTACTAGAATTAATCGTATTATGATTAAAAAAACTAATAATTCGATAATTAAAATTAAAGATATAACTTACAATTATGACAAAATGGAAGTTTATAAGAATAATCAAAAAATAGAGTTATCTTCATTAGAACTAAAAATACTAAATTTATTATTTAATAATATCAATAAAGTAGTTACTCGTAATTTATTATTAGATAAAATATGGGAATGGACTGGAAATGATGTAGATGATCATACAATTACGGTTTACTTAAAAAGAATTAGAGAAAAAATTAATACAGATATTATAATAACAGTAAAAGGGATAGGTTATAGAATTGACAATGAAAAATAAAAAGAAATATTCAAAATTAATAATGTTTACTTTAATAACATTTGGAATTATTATTCTACTTAATGTCATGTTATATTATCAAGTAAATAAAAATTATAATAATAAAATAGTGAATATTATCAGCACTATTAAAGAAAAATATCCTGAAATAAAAGATGATGAAATATTTGATATAATAAAAAACAATGTTAAAACAAATACTTTTAATAGATATAGTTTTGATTTAGACGGAATAGTGTTAATTAAAGAAAATAAAACTATATTTGTAAGTTACTTTATTATCCTATTGTTTATATATTTAATTATTTGTTTAGTATATCTAACAATAATTATTAATAATGATAAAAGGAAAGGGAAAGAAATAAATGAAGTTATAAAAATAATTGAAGAAATAAATAATAAAAATTATAGTTTTAAAATGAAAGATATTAATGAAGAAGATTTATCGTTACTTAAAAATGAAATATATAAGACAACTATTATGTTAAATGAAATAAGTGAAATATCTAAAAAAGATAAAAAAGAACTAGAGGAAAGCTTAGAAGATATATCACATCAATTAAAGACTCCATTAACAAGTATTCTAATAATGATTGATACCTTATTAGATGATGAGTATATGGATCAAAATACTAGAGAAGACTTCTTAAGAAATATGAAAAGAGAAGTTATGAATATTAATTTTTTAGTTAAATCAATTTTAAAATTATCAAGATTAGATACAAACACAGTGAAATTTATAAGTAAAAAGGGAAGTGTTAAGGAAATAATTAATGAAGCTATTTTAAATGTATCCTTATTAAGTGATTTAAAAAATGTAAAAATAGAAACTAATTTAAGTGATTCATTTATTAATTGTGATTATAAATGGCAAATAGAAGCATTAACTAATATTTTAAAGAATTCAATTGAACACTCATATGAAAATAATAAAGTGTTAATTGAAAGTAGTGAAAATAATGCTTATGTTAAAATTACAATTAAAGATTTTGGTTCTGGTATAGCTAAAGAAGATATTAATCATATATTTGAAAGATTTTATAAAGGTAAAGATTCTGATTATGATAGCATAGGTATTGGACTTGCCTTATCTAAAAGTATAATTGAAAAACAAAATGGAAAAATAAGTGTTGAATCAAGTGAAAATGGCACAACATTTACAATTAAATATTTTAAATAAAATTATTTTTACAATAAAATAAATATAAGATATAATTTAATTAGAGATAGGAGTTAAAAAGTATGGATTTAGTGATTATGGCAGCTGGAATGGGATCAAGATTTGGTGGTTTAAAACAAATTGAAAAAGTACATCAAAATGGAGAATTTATTATAGATTATTCTATTTATGATGCTATTAAAGCGGGATTTAATCGAGTAGTGTTTATAATTAAAGAAGAAAATTATGAATTATTTAGAGAAACAATAGGAAAGAGAATTGAAAAAAATATAGAAACTGTTTATGTTTTTCAAAACAATAATAATGTACCAAAATGGGTAAAATTACCTAGTACTAGAATTAAGCCACTAGGAACTGCTCATGCAATTTTATGCTGTAAAGATATTGTTAAAAATAATTTTGTAGTTATAAATTCAGATGATTTTTATGGTTATGATGCATTTAAAGTTGCAAGTGAATTTCTAAAAAATAATCAAAATAATAATGAATTTGCTAATATAAGTTATATAGCTGGTAATACATTAACAAATGTTGGAGCAGTAAAAAGAGGAGTATTAAAAATAACTAATGGTTATTTAGATACTTTAATTGAAAGTAGTTTAGAAAAGGAACAACATTTAATAAAAGCAACACCTTTAAATGAAGAGAATAGTTTCTATATTGAAAATAATAGTTTAGTTTCAATGAATATGTTTGCGTTTACTCCCAAAATATTTGAATTATTAGAAAATGAATTTGCTATATTTTTTAAGGATAACAAAGATAATTTACAAACTTGTGAATATTTACTACCAGATGTAGTTTGTAAAGGAATAAAAGATAATAAAATAAAAGTTAAAGCTTTATCGACAACAGCAGTTTGGTATGGAATGACATATAAAGAAGATAAAGAATTACTTGTAAACGCTATAAATGAAATGGTTAAACAAGGACTATATCCTGATAATTTATGGAATTAATAGCAAAATAAAAATAACTAATTTACGTTATTTTTTTATTGGCTAGCGAAATGTTGTTTGATAAAATAAACTTCAGGAACAACTAATTGTTTTGGCGGTTACCACTCAAATTCTATAAAAGAAAGTGGGTGGTAGTTATGAGTAAAAAAATGTTATATTTTATAATATTTAATTTATTTATAATAATAATTTTATTAATTATGTTACTTTTCAAAGTAGCTAACTAATAAAAAAATACCAAAACACAGGGGGTTTTGGTATAACCAAACTTTTGGTAACCACCTAACCTCTAAAATTAGATGTTCCTTTTTAATTTGTGTAATTCTTGCTTACATATTCATAATAGCAAATAATAAACGAAATTTCAATATTTTTATCTATTTATTTACATTCATTATTTTTTCAAAAATAACATTTCGATTAATTATTTCTTGTTTCTTCTTATAAACAGGAATTAAATGTAAATGATAATGTTTAATAACTTGAGTCATTCCATAGTTAACTAAGAATACCATACCATCTGGATTTAATGCATCAAATAACAATTTACGCATTTTTTTAGCAACATCATTAATGTGACCTAAAGTTTCATTATCCATTTCATCAATATCTGTAATATGTTTTTTGGGTATAATTAAAGTGTGACCATTAGCATCAGGATAAGCATCTAGTATTACTTTAACAATATCATCTTCATAAATACATAAAGAATTACATTCATTTTTATTTATTTTACAAAATAAACAATCCATTTTATCACCAAATTAATCTTATCATAAATTTTAATAAATAAATATACTTAATAGATTAAATAAAATTATTATGATATACTTTTTGTTGTTAGAAAGAGAGAGTTTATGAATATTGGACTAATTGGAACAGGTGCCTATGGTCAGGCTATGGCTATGATGTTATTAAAAAATAATAATGATGTTATAATGTGGACTGAAAATGAAGATAAATATAAATTTTATAAGGAAAATAATAGAATTAAGAGTTTAATAAATGGTGTTGAAATACCTAAAGAAATTAAATTAACTAATGATATTAAAGAGGTATGTTTAAATAAAGATATAATTTTTATAATGACAACAGCACATTATGTTGGGGAAATATGTGATAAAATTAATCCTTATATAAATAAAAAAACTATAGTATGTATTGCATCAAAAGGTATTGAAAATGTAAGCTGTAAATTTTTAAGTGATATTGCTTATGAAAAATTAAAAACTAAACATATTGCTATTATTTCAGGACCATCATTTGCTGTTGATATGGCAAATAGTTATCCGGTTGGTTTATCTATTGCTTCTCTTAGTAAAAAATCTATTAAACTAATTAAACAGTCTTTAATTAGTGATTCGGTTAAGTTAAGGGAAACAACAGATTTAATTGGTGTTCAAATATGTGGAAGTATTAAAAATGTTATTGCTTTAGCTGCAGGTATGTTGGATGGTATGAATTATCCAGAATCTACTCAAAGTTTTTTGATAACTGAGTCTTTAAACGATATTAAAGAACTTATTAAAGCATTAGGGGGAAATCCAAAAACTTGCTTGTCATTTGCAGGTGTAGGAGATTTACTTTTAACATGTACATCACCCAAAAGCCGTAATTTTAAGTTTGGAAAATTAGTTGGAAGTGGTGCACCTAAAGAAGAACAAGATAAATTTTTACAAGATAATACAGTTGAGGGATATTATACTTTAAAAAGTATTTATAAATTAGTTAAGAAGAAAAAAATTAAAATGCCAATAATTGATGTAATATATAAAATAATTGTTAATAATGATGATCCTAAGTTATTAGTAACTTTATTAATAAATAAAAAATAGAAAAGAAGTGATTTAAATGACCTTTACTACTCAAATCAAAGATGAAATTACAAAAGATAATTATGCTTCACCAGATGCATTAATCTCATTATGTATTTATTTAAAATTAAATAGTGAAATAACTGATAAAAGCATAATAATATATACCGAAAATGCTTCTACTGCTAGATGGATATTTAAACTTTTAAAACAATTTTATAATGTTGATATTCATTTAACATCAAGAACTATTAAAAGATTTAAGAAAAGAAATATATATATATTAGAAATAAAAAATAAAATAGATACTATTGTTAATGATATTGATAATACAATAGATAATATTTTAAATGGTAGTAAAGAAGAAAAAGTTGCTTTTTTAAAAGGCGTGTTTTTATCAAGTGGTAGTATTAATGATCCTAAAAAGAATGTTTATCATTTAGAATTTTTGGTTAAAGAAGAGACTATGGCTAAAATAATAAACAAATTACTTCATTATTTAAAATTTGATAGTAAAATAATCAAAAGAGAACATGAATATATGGTATATATTAAGAAGAGTGAACAAATAAGTGACTTTATTAAATATTTAAATGCTATTAATGCTTTATTTTACTTTGAGGATATAAGAATATATAAAGATCATAAAAATATGGTTAATAGATTAAATAATTGTGAACAAGCTAATTTAGAAAAAAGTTTAAAAAATAGTACTGTAATTGTTAATAATATAATTTATTTAAAAGAAAATGATTTAATGGTTCTTTTAGATGATCGTACTAAAGAAATATTAGAGTATAAATTAAAATATCCTGACACTTCTATGGACGAACTTGCTAAGATAGTATCGTTGGAAACTGATAAATCGATAACTAAATCAGGTATAAATCATCATTTTAGAAAATTAAATGAAATTGTAAAGAAACACAAAGAAAAATAATTAATCAGTGGAGAATTCTTCATTGATTTTTTTATGCATATTTTTTTAATAAATAACTAATATTTATAAGAAGTATCTATAAATTATAAATTTATTAAAAAATTGCGAAAATTCAATTGACAAATTCATAATTTTTCTTTAGTATAAATAACTAACAAGAAATGTTTGCTAAAAATTGGTGGGAGGTTGTGGTTATGGAAAAACAAGATTTGCGAAAATTTAAAAGAAAAGATTTATTAGAACTTTTATTAAAACAAGCAACTAGGATTAAAGAACTAGAAGATGAAATAATAGAAATTAATAAAGAATTGGAATCTAAAAAAATAAATATTAAAGAATCAGGATCTATTGCCGAAGCTGCACTTAAATTGAATAATATATTTGAAGATGCCCAAAAATCTATTGACGATTACGTTAGTAATGTTAAGGATAGATGTGAAGAAATGATTAAGGAAACAAAAAATAAGTGTACTGAATTATCAAAGAGTAATAATATAAAAAAAGTGAAGGTTACAATTAAAAACTCACCAATTAAAAAAGGTAAATTAAAATGAAAAATAAAAAAGATTTTAATTATGACGATTTATCTATTGATGATATAAAAAAAGAATTAAATAAAGAAAAATATAAGAATAGTTTTAGTAAAATACTTATAAATACATTATTTGTATTGATTATAATATTAGCTATAGGCTCAATTATTACAACAATATTTATGCCTGTAGTTGAAGTTACTAATTCAAGTATGATTCCTTTAATAAATGATGGAGACATTGTTTTAACCTATAAAACAAATAAATTTAAACAAGGAGATGTAGTAGCGTTTTATCACGGTAATAAGATATTAATAAAAAGAGTTATTGGAATAAGTGGGGATTATGTAAACATAGATGTTAGTGGGAACGTTTATATTAATGGTTCTTTAATACAAGAAGATTATGTTAAAGAATTAAAAAAAGGAAATTCAAATGTTAGTTTTCCTTTACAAGTTCCAGCTAATTCAATATTTGTGCTAAGTGATGTAAGAGATAATATTTTTGATTCAAGAATAGAAGAGATTGGTTCGGTTAAAGAAAGTGATATAATTGGAAAAGTTATTTTGAAAATTTATCCAATTAATAATATTAAATTCATATAATATTTTATCAGGGAGGTTTTATGAAAAAAATATTAAAAAGACTTTTAGGATTAATTTTAACTTTCATAATAGCATTTAATCCGATTCTAAGTGTTTGGGCGGCTAGTAATGAACAACAAATAAAAAATGTGGGTGGTGAAACATCAAATAAAAATGATGGAATAACAATAAGTAAGACAATATCACCTTCAGAATTAGAAAATTATTTTGATATAACATTAACAGTTGAAACTAAAGAAAAAGCTGTTGAACCTGATTTAGCAGTTGTTATTGTTTTAGATATTTCAAATACGATGACAGAGGCTCTAGGTAGTTCTACTAGATTAGCAGAAGCAAAAAAAGCAAGTTACGAATTTATTGATAAATTTGCTAAACAATCTAATGATAACATTGAAAGAAAGTTAGGATTTGTTGCATTTAACTCTGATTCTTATTCAATATTTGATTTTCAAGATTGTAACGCAAATAATAAAGAATCACTAAAATCTACTATTGAAAAAGAAATAAGTAAAAATATTGTTACAAAATTAGAACCTCATAATAAACGTTTTACTAATATTGAATCCGGATTAAAAAGAGCAAATGATATGTTGAGCAAATCATCAGCTAGTAAAAAGTTTATATTATTTCTATCGGATGGATTTCCAACAACATATATAAAAGATGGTTCTCAATATCAAGGATATGATACTTATGATGGCAATCGTTTTAAAGATAGAGTTTTAAATAAATCTTGTTCTTATGGAACTAGTTATAGCGATGAGGCAGCAATAAGAGCTAGAAAAATGGCTACAACTATAAAAAATAGTGGAATTGAAATTTATTCAGTAGGTGTAGGAATTGGTGGACAAACAATAAAAAAATATATAGATCAAACTAATGGGAAAAAACATTCAGTAGTAGATAGAACATCTGAAATATATGAAATTGGAAGTGCAACAAGTGATAAAGCATATAAGAATTGGTTAAAAAATAGTATTGGTTCCGGTCATTATTATGATGTTAATAATCAATCTGCTATGTCAGATGCATTTAATTCAATATTCCAACAAATAATGATTTTATCTGAAGCTACATGGGTGACTGAAGATCCGATGAATAATAGTAAGACACCTAAAACAATTGGTTTTATAGGAATATATGGCGAAAATAATGTTTTGTCAGACTCTGTAACAAAAACGAGCAATTATCCAAATACGGCAACATTTGACACAAGTAATGATACCATTAAATGGGATTTAAAAAATTCTACTTCAACATATGAAAATAATAAATATACATATACATTAAAATATCGAGTTAGATTAAAAAATGAATTAACTGATTTTATTGTAGGAAATGCTTATGAAACTAATGGTAAAACAACATTAAATTATATTGTTAAGGAAAATAACAAATCGCGTGAAGGTGAAATAGATTTTAAAATACCTAAAGTAGAAGGATATTTAGGAACATTGGAATTTACTAAAAAATCAAGCTATAATGAACAAATTGTAAGTGGTGCGGGTTTTGAACTTATTCATGCTGATGATTGTCCATGTAAAAATGAAAGAAAGCATATGAATGCTAACTTTAAATTAACTAGTACCTCAAATTCTAATGGTAAAGTAATATTTAACAATATACCATCTGGTCATAGTTATAAATTAAAGGAAGTAAAAACAGATGATTATCATACCTTAAATGAAACAGTTTATGACGTAAATGTTAGTTATGGTAAAACAACACATAATATCGAAAATAGTACCGTTATAAATAATATTAATACTAAAGATTTGGTTATAATTAAAGAAGTAAAAAATATAACAACTAACAAATCATTTGATTTTGAAATAAATGCAACATATAAAGATGAAAAATTAAATAGAACTTATCAAGTTATTAGAACTACTAATGGAAAAGACTCTTCTAATGAAGAAATAATTTTTGTAGATGGTGTTGCTACATTTAAGCTTAAACATAATGAATCAATAACAATTAAAGAATTACCAATCAAAATAAATTTTAATATTAAAGAATTGAATATTGATGGTTTTAATGTTAAGTATCAAGTCAATGATGGGGATATAAAGAAATTTAATGATAAAGAATTAGAAAATAATACACTTGAAGATAATATGAAAATTAAATTTATTAATTCTTCAGGCTACGTAATGCCTGGAACAGGTAGTAGTGGAATGCTAATATTAGCAATAATAGGGACATTATTACTTTTAATACCTATTTTGTATATATCAGTTAATATCTTAAAAAAGGATTAACTAAGAAAGGAAAGGAAGAAGAAAATGAAAAGTATTAAAAAATTAATTTGTATGTTATTCATGCTTGTACTTTCAGTTGTGAATGTTAGTGCAGCAGAAAAAGGTACAATAACGATTAACAAAGCAATTGTTAATGAAAGTTATAATATCTATAAAGTATTAGATTTAGAAACTTATGATAAAGTTAATAATCATTACATTTATAGAGCAGCTTCAGGTTGGGAAACATTCTTAGATGGAGCAACTGATTATTTAGAAGCAAGAAATGAAAATGGGGATAAATATTATGTTTGGAAAGATGGAGTAGACAAATCTAGGGCTAAAGAATTTGCTGAAAAAGCTTATAAATATGCTAAAGATAATAATATTACTATTACACCAACTAAGACTAAAAAGGCTACCTCTACTTCAGTAGTGTTTGATAATTTAGATTTAGGATATTACTTAGTAGATTCATCAGTAGGAGCATTACTTCATTTAACTACAACAAATCCAACTGCCACAGTTAATGAAAAAAATACATTAAATCCAAATGTTGATAAAAATGTATTAGAAAATAGTACTGGAGTATATGGAAAAGAAAACGATGATATAATTGGAAGTACTATAAATTACAAGTCAACTATTACAACTGGAGCAGGTTATGGTAGTTATGTTTTATATGATGTAATGGATAAAGGTTTAACATTTAATGATAATTCTGTAGTAGTTAAAATTGGTGCTGAAGTTGTAGATAGTACTAATTACACAGTTAAAACAGATGTTACAGGTTATACATTTGTAATTGAATTTAAAGATGAATTTATATTAAAACAACCTAAAAATACTAATATAGATGTATATTATACTGCAGCTTTAAATAAAGATGCTATTATTGAAGGTGATGGAAATAAAAATGAAACATTCCTAAAATATGGTAATAATATAGAAACAGATAAAAAGAAAACTATTACTTATACATATGCATTTGAAATAATTAAAACAAATAAAGAAGGAGTAGAATTAACAGGTGCTGAATTTAAACTATTAGATAAAAATGGTAATGAAATAAAAGTAGTTTTAAAAGATGAAGTAAGTAATACTTATATAGTTGCTACTGGAAATGAAATAGGAGCTAATATTAAGGCTGGTAAAGCTACTATTGAAGGATTAGATAAAGATTCCTATAAATTAGAGGAAGTTGTTAGTCCAGAAGGATATAATAAATTAACTAGCCCAGTTGAATTTAACGTTAATGGAAAAACAAATGTTACTATTATTGAAAGAACACGAGTTAATGTTATTAACTATACTGGTTCTGAATTACCTGAAACAGGTGGAATTGGTACTAAACTATTTATTACAAGTGGGTTATCTTTAGTTCTTATTTGTGGATTAGTATTAGTTACAAAATTAAGATTATATAAAAATATCTAGTAATAATTGTAAAAGTATATAGAGGAGGTTGAAGTAATATGAATAAAAGAAATACTATTATAATGATTGTATTGTTTTTCATAGGACTTTTAACTCTCTTTTATCCTACTTTAAGTAATTATTATAATGAAAAGATGGGATCAAAAACTATTTATAATTATGAAAATTTATTAAATAGTTATGATATAGGTAAATTTAAACAAATAAAAAAAGATGCTATAAATTATAATAAAAAATTGTCTAAATTAAAGGAACCTTTGTTAGATTATGATAATTTGAAAAATTATAATAAGGTTCTTAATGTTAATAATGAAGGAATGATTGGATATTTATCTATCGATAAAATAAGAGTAGAAATTCCTATTTATCATGGTACAAGTAATGAAATATTAAATAGTTTCGTAGGACATATAGAAGGAACAAGTCTTCCAATAGGTGGAAAAGGTACCCATAGTGTTTTATCAGCACATAGAGGTTTACCATCTGCTAAACTATTTTCTGATTTAGATAGATTAGAATTAGGAGATACTTTTAAAATAACAGTTTTAGATGAAGTGTTAACATATGAAGTTGACAAAATATCGATAGTTAAACCAAATAGTAGTAAGGAATTAAAAATAGATAAAAATAATGACTATGTAACTCTTTTAACTTGTACACCATATGGAATTAATACACATAGGTTATTAGTAAGAGGTAAAAGAGTTGATAATAATATTAACAAAGTTTATATAACAACTGAAGGATTTAAACTTAACAAATTAATAGTTATACCTATTTTAACATTACCTATAATAATATTATTAATATTAATTATTATTATAAAACCTGTTAAAAAGAATAACGAAGATATATATAGTAAGTATCTTTATCCTAATGGGAAAGATTATTTACTAAGGAGGTAAATATGAAATATTTAAAATATTTATTTATGTTAATAATGTTATTTTCTATAGATGTTTATGCTGATAATTATAGTGTAGACTTTAATAAGAAAGGTAAATTAAATATTACGTTAACAGATAAAGAAGAAAATAAAGCAATAGAAGGAGCAGAATTAACTTTATATAAAATAGCAAATGTTAGTGAAAAGGATCATCATTTATTTTATGAATATGTTGATAAAATAACTTGTAATGCTTCACTTGATAATTTAGAATCATCTTCATTAACAAATGAAATTAATTCTTGTCTTAATGATGATATAATTGTTACGAAAAAAATAACAAATAAAGATGGTATAGTTTTGTTTGATAATTTAGAGTTAGGTTTATATTTAGTTAAACAAACTAATAAGGTTAAAGGTTATTCTAGTATTAATTCATACTTAGTAACTATTCCTAAAGTAAAAGATAATAAATTTATTTATGAAATAAGCAGTAAACCAAAGACTGATATTTTAAGATTAATAGATATTACTGTTAAAAAAATATGGAATACTCCTTTAAGTAATAAAAATGATAAAGAAAATTTACCTCAATATATCGAAGTTGGTTTATATAAAAATAATGAATTAATTAATCAAATTATATTAAATAAAGATAATAATTGGAGTTATACTTGGGAAGATTTAGAAAAAAGTGATGAATATAGTATACTTGAAATAAATGTTCCTAAAGGATATACTGCAACATATGAGAAAATAGATAATACAGTTGTTATTACAAATACAAAAACATTAGTGCAAACAGGTAATAATTATTATTTAGCGTTAATAATCGGGTTATTTGGTGTTACATTTATAATGTTAGGTATCTTTTATAATTTAAAGGTTAAAAATGAACAAGATATCTAAGATTTTATTAGGAATAGGTATAATTTTATTATCTATTTCTTTATTTCTTTATGTATATTATTATATGGAGGATATTTATTCATCTAAAATGGTAAATAAAACTATGAATGAACTAATTAATAATATTGATATTCAAAAGAGTGATAATGGATTTGATTATAAAATTATAGATAATGAAGAATATATAGGATATATAGAAATTCCTTCTTTAGAGTTATTTTTACCTATAACTAATGGTTATTCTTATAATTCGTTAAAAAAGACTCCAGCGTTATTTTATGGAAATTTAAATAAAAATTTGGTTATATGTGGACATTCTTACAAAGCTCATTTTGGTGATTTATATAAATTAAAACAAAAAGATAAAGTTATTTTTATTGATGTTAATAATAATAAATATGTTTATGAAGTTGAATTAATAGAAACACTTAAATCTACTGATGTTAAGGATATGATTGAAAGTGATTTTGATTTAACTTTATATACTTGTACCAAAGACGGTAAAAATAGGGTTACAGTAAGATGTAACAGAGTGTAAAACAAATGCATTTATCCGTAAAGCGAACATTCGAATAAAAATTATAGATAAAATTTTGCACAAAAAAGAAAAACACAAACGTTCGCTTGACGAGGGTGAGCAAACCGAGATATAATTTCACTATAGGATAGGTAGTGAAATTTTTTTATGGAAAACAATAATCAAAGAGTTTTTATATTTGTAACAATTGCAACTATTTTAATATTAGTTATCATATTTGCAGGAGTAACATATGCCTTCTTTACAGCAAATAATCCAGAAGGATCAACAGCGCAAATAATATCAACAAGTGGTAGAATGTTATTAAACTATAACGATGGAACAGATAATATAATTCCTATAACCAATATTCAACCAAGCAACAATATCTTAGTAGATAAAACATTTTCTTTAACTGGTATTAACACCACAGCAGGAGAAGGAATTAACATGCCATATGTAGTTAGTATTGAGTACCAAAGTACATTTAAAAATGAACACGGTGCTGAATTTGCTTATTTAATACGAAGAGTAGATACAAATGAGAATATAAGTTGCGCTTTAAAAGGAATAGAAGAAAATTTTACTTTAGAAAATTTTGGCATAAATGATAATGGTAATAAATATACTGTTGGCTATTTTGAAGACTGGAGTGGTGAAACATATAAACAAGAGCTAGCCAAAGGAGAATTTAAAGCCGTAAATGGAGAACAAGTAATAACCTTTAATTTAAAAATGATGTTTTTAGATACTGAAAGTAATCAAGACTATAATAAAGGAGCAACCTTTAATGGAAAAATAGTTATAAATGAAAGACAAACATCAGAAGTAGCTCAAGGAGATACTGCAGTAGATACAATAGATAAACAATTAATAACCCAAGATAATAGTTTATATGAAACAAAAATATTTACTGATAACACCCCAGATAAAAATGTAAGATTTACCTACAATGAATCATTAACAAATTTAACAACAGTTTCGAATCAAAATAAGAATAATTATGAAACAAAGTTGTTAAATTCTGGACTAAGCGATTCAAATTTTATTAACATATTTGGAGCACTTGCTCAGATAATTGGAACATTCAATGTAAAAAATGCCGATACAGGTGAGTATGAAAGATTACTTAAGGTTGTTATGTTTTCAAGAGAAACTCATAACGATTTTGATACAAACGGAACAAATAATTGGGAAACATCAAGTTTAATGCAAGAATTAAATAGCGAAGATATTTTAAATTTTTATTATAAATATTATAAACACTATTACGGCAATATTTATTTTGATTATGATAATGATTTTGGAACTATTGATACAAATATTTATACTGGTGTAATAGCAAATGTCGAATGGGATATCGGAGGACTAGATAATTTAAATATAAGTTTGGAAAATGCTTATAAACAAGAAAAAGGATTAACACCATATACCTCAAATAAAAAAACATGGACCGGAAAAATCGGATTACCAAGTTTAACTGATTTCTTATATGAAGAATTAGGAGACGATTGTGCAAGTGATTTATCAACCTGTTCATCCATTGCAAATCTAAAAGCAATGCCTTATAAATTAACATTAACTAAAGACAATACCTCAACCTCAAATATGTATGTATATGATTCTCAAACTTATTTGCCAACAACCTCACAATTTGGAGCCGTTTACCCAACGTTCTATTTAAAAAAAGATGTTAAATTTGCTTGTGGCGATGGAACATATAGAAATCCATACGCTATAACACCGCGTGAATGTGAAAATTGAATTCGAGAAAATAAACTAATAAATATAAGATAAAACTACAAGTGAGTAGTTTTTTTCTTTTGAAAATTATGATAATATACAAATGGAGTTGATTTGAAATGAACTTAGTATTAAAAATAAATGAAATAATTAAAGAACTGGGCTACGATGAAACACCAGAAGTTTCTGTTAGTAATAGACCAGATATAAGTGATTATCAATATAATGGAGCGTTTAAACTTGCTAAAACAATGCATAAAAGTCCGATGGTTATAGCTGATGAAATAGTTTGTAAATTAAAAGATAATGATATGTTTAAAGAAGTATCCAATGTCAATGGATTTATAAATATAACTTTATCAGATAAAGCTTTAATAGATTATCTTAATGAAATAGTTAATAATTTTGATATAAATACTTTTAAAATAAATACTGATGAAACTATTTTCTTAGATTATGGTGGAGCAAATGTTGCTAAAGCTCTTCATGCTGGACACTTAAGAAGCCCTAATATTGGTGAAGCCCTAAAAAGATTATGTGAAGCAGTTGGTTATAAAACAATAAGTGATGTTCATTATGGAGATTGGGGTAGACCGATGGGGTTAATTATTTGTGAAATTAAACATAGGTACCCTAATTTAGATTTCTTTAATCCTAATTTAGATAGTTATCCAAACGAATCACCAGTTACTTTAGAAGATTTATATAATATTTATCCCTTAGCAAGTGCTAAAGCTAAAGAAGATGAAGAATATTTAAATGAAGCTAGAGAACTTACTGTTAAACTTCAAAAGAAAGAAAAAGGAATCTATGATTTATATAAAGCCTTTACTAAATTATCAATTTTAGATATTGAAGATATTTACAAAAAGCTTAATTGTACTTTTGATTTATATGAAGGTGAAAGAGATGCTGATGATTATATTGAAGATGTTTTAACAGTTACTAAACCTTTTACAACTATTTCTAACGGAGCAACTATTATTGATGTTAAAGAAGAAAATGATAAAAAAGAAATACCTCCTGTTATGTTATTAAAAAGTGATGGTGGAGTACTTTATGATACAACTGAACTTGCAACTCTTTATTCAAGAGTTAAAAGATTTAAGGCATCAAAATATTTTTATTTAACTGATGTAAGACAAGAACTACATTTTGTTGAAGCATTTAGAGCTGCTTATAAAACTGGAATCGTGCCTAAAGATATAAGCCTAGAATGGTTTGGCTTTGGAACACTTAATGGACCAGATGGAAAACCATTTAAAACTAGAGATGGTGGTATCATGTCCTTAAGAGAATTAATTAGTGTTGTTAAAACAGAAACAAGAAAAGTAATTAAAGATAATATTAAAGAAGAAGATAAAGATGATTTAGCTGAAGTTTTAGCTATTGCTGCTATTAAATATGCAGATTTACTTCCTAATCGTACTAGTGATTATGTATTTGATCCTGTTAAATTTAGCGATATAAATGGTAAAACAGGTCCATACATTTTATATAGTACAGTTAGAATGAAGAGCCTATTAAGTAAAAGTGATTTAAAGTATGATAAATATTATAAGATAAACACTAAAGAAGAAAGAGATATCTTAATTAATATTATTAAATTAAGAAGTGTTATTGAAAAATCATTTAATATGAGAAGTTTAAACGAAATATGTGAGTATATTTATAAATTAACTTCATCATTTAATGCTTTCTATTCAAATCACGAAGTATTAACAGAAGAAAATGAATGCATTAAAGAAAGTTATTTAACTTTAATAAATGAAGTATATAAAATTAATAAATATTTACTTAATATTTTAGCTATCACTTTACCAGATAAAATTTAAAGGAGTATATATGAAAATAGAATATACATTAATTAAAAAAGATAAAAATTGTAATGCTAGATTAGGTAAAATTAAAACTAATTATGGTGAATATGAAACTCCAATGTTTATGCCAGTAGGTACTCAAGCAACTGTTAAAACATTATCTCCCGAGGAATTAAAAGAAATAGATTGTGGTATAATTCTTGCTAATACCTATCATTTATGGTTAAGACCTGGCGAGACCGTAATAGATCATGCCGGTGGATTACATAAATTTATGAATTGGAATGGACCAATCTTAACTGATTCCGGTGGATTTCAAGTATTTAGTTTAGCTAAAAGAAAAGATATAACTGAAGAAGGAGTTAAATTTAAAAATCAGTATAATGGTGATTCATTACTTTTAACTCCTGAAAAATCAATTGAAATTCAAAACAAATTAGATAGCGATATTGCTATGAGTTTTGATGAATGTATTGGTTATCCTGCAACCTATGATTATTGCAGGCAAAGTGTAGAAAGAACACTTAGATGGGCTAAAAGAGGAAAAGATGTTTTTAATAATGAAAGACAAAGCTTATTTGGGATAGTTCAAGGTGGCGAATATGAAGAATTACGTAAACATTGTGCTGAAGAATTAACCAAAATGAATTTTGATGGCTATTCAATTGGTGGTACAAGTGTAGGTGAGGATAAACCAACAATGTATAAAATGGTTGAAATGAGTACCAAATATTTACCAGAAAATAAGGTTAGATATTTAATGGGTGTTGGTGATCCAATTGACTTAGTTGAAAATGTTATACGTGGTATTGATATTTTTGACTGTGTTTCTCCAACCAGACTT
Source organism: uncultured Bacilli bacterium (assembly GCA_934090795.1). GTDB lineage: Bacteria > Bacillota_I > Bacilli_A > RF39 > UBA660 > CAG-533. The sequence goes on along the minus strand of CAKOJQ010000001.1, from coordinate 66,082 downwards.
GCTCGTCATGGTCACGCTCTAACTAAATATGGCAAAATAAATATTAAAAACGCTAAATATAAAGAAGATTTTACACCAATTAGTAGTGAGTGTAATTGTTATGCTTGTAAACATTATACTAAAGCTTATATTAAACATTTAATTAACTCAGATGAAACATTTGGAGCTAGACTTTTATCTATTCATAATATTAATTACCTAGTTAATTTAACTAAAGAAATGAGAGAAGCAATCAAAGAAGATCGTATGTTAGAGTTTAGAAACCAGTTTATTAAGGATTACTATGGCGATAAATAAAAAAGGTTTAATAATTATCATAACATTAATAATTTTATTTATTATAGGTTCAATTAAAGTCTATCAAAATCATGTTGATAAACTATACTTAGTTTTAGATAATGAAATAAAAGAATCAGCTAAAAAATGTTTTTTAGAGAAAAACTGTGAAGGAGAAATAACTCTAGGAGATTTAAAAAACAAAGGATATATTGATGTCTTAGTAGATCCAATATCTAAAGAAGAAATTAGTAAAGATAAATGCTTAAAATATGAAAATAATGAAGTAATATTTTGTAATTAAGATAATTCTTTTGATTTAGAGTTATCTTTTTTAATAATTTTAATTAAATATATTTAAAATATTTTCTTGTTTTCTCGTATATTTTGTTATATACTTTAGATGTAAAGGATGGGATGATTATGAAATATTTTAAAACATTAATGTTAAGCATTATATTATGTTTATTTATTAATGTTAGTGCTCTTACATATACTGAAGAAGAAGTAGTAGATAGAATTAATTCATCTAAAGTAAGTGTAAATGAGTTATTAGGGGATTTAATAAATTGGTCTGATACAAATAAGAATGCGACTAAAAAATTAGTTAACAAAGATTTTGTTAAAAGCATTAATTCTTTAGACTTTGAAACTAACTTAAATAAGACAATAAGTAAGTTAAGAAATAGTGGAGAGGTTAAGGCTGCTAATGACTTAGAAGCATTAAAATCAAAACTTTTAAATAATTATAATAGTTATAAAGAAACACTTAAAATAACTAAAACTTATTTAGAAGAAAGAAAAGATTATGGAGTTAATGGTAATTTAGATGTATTTATTGCAATTAGAGAACTTGCTAAATATAATAAAACAAATATAACAACTTTAGGAAAAATATATTATAGTGATGGATTTAACTATGTATATGATAATGTTGATAAATATACTATTGATGAAGCAATTGATAAATTTGACTATGTTTATGAATTGGATATAGTTAATAAGTTATTTAATAAATCTGATGAATTTATGAGTATTTATAATGACTATCATTTAGAAGATTATGATGATTTATTTAAAGAATATTTTGGAAATTATTATAGAACATTAAAGAAAGATTATTATAAATTATATGATAAATTAGAAAGTAAATATCAGGCTATTTTAGAAAAGAAAGTTAAAGAAATAGTTGATAATACAGATTTAACAAGTGATGCAAGCATTACAAATAGAAATAATAAATTATATGAATTAATAGATGAAATAGATTTAACAAGTAATAAGTTAAATACAAGATTTAATAATATTGATTCTAAAATTAAAATAGCAAGTATTAAGAAATATACTAAAGAATATCAAACAGAAGCATTAAATAGATTTGAAGAAGCAAGTAATTACGTAAGAAAATATATTATTGATAATCTTAAACTAGATGTTAGAAATGATTCTGATAAAAAAGATTTTCAAATAAATATGTCTAAAGAAATGATTATTTATACTGGTGCAAGTTTAGATGCATCAATAGTTGAAAAATTAGTAAGTAATTATGGATTCTTAAGAACTATAAACTTATTTGGAAGTAACCTTGGTACAGGTAGTAGAGTACAAATAATTAATAATGATTTAGTTGTTAAAGATTTCTTATTTATAGTTAAAGGTGATGTTAACCCATCAGGAAGATTAGATATTTCGGATGTAGTTAGAATGGCTAATAAAATGTTTGGCAAAATAAGTTTAAGTGAATATGAAACAATAGCAGCTGATATGAATGATGATAATAAAATTGATATTACTGACATAGTATATCTATGTAAGAAGATTTTTAATTAGGAGGATTATATGAGAAAGATAAAAAATTTATTAATACTTGTACTTGCTATCCTATTTGCAGGAAACGTATATGCTGCATCAGCAACAACAAGTATTTCAGGAACAAATACAATTAAAGTTGGAAACACAACTAAAATATATATTAAATTAAATGCAAGTGATCTTATTGAAGGTGTAGATGTAACTTATGCTTCATCAGGAAATATTACTGTAACAAATGCAACTATTAATAGTGGGTTAACACAAATGGGAAAAAATGGAAATAGATATATTTTATATGCACCATCACCGATTAAAAGTGGATCAACTATATTAACTCTAACAGTTAAAGGTACTAAAGAAGGTACAGGAACCATTACAGTTTCTAAAATGGAAGCAACAGTAAGTGGTGGAACCGTTAATGGTGGATCAAAATCTTACAATATTAATGTAAAACCTGCTAAAACAGCTGCAGAAATTAAAGCTGAAGAAGAAGCAGCTAAAAAGAAAGAAGAAGAAAGAAAAGCAAAGGAAGAAGCTGATAAAAAAGCTTTAGAAGAAGCAACAAAATTAGTAGAAGCAGCAGAAAAATCATTAAATAATGATGACTATGAAACAGCAGTTAAAGCTGTAAATAGTTTAGTTGATTCAGATGCTAAAAAAGCTTTAGTTGAAAGATTAGATAAGGTTAAATTCAATATTGAAGTTAATAAAGCAGCCTTAGAAAAATGCTCTTCATCAGAACCAAATCAAGGAACATGTTCTAATGTAAATAATACTAAATGGATTTTACTTTCAGTAATATTATTTGTGGGATTATTAACTGAATCAGCATACTTAATATTTAGAAAGAAATAGTTTTAAATTAAAGACCAATTAGGTCTTTTTTTGTGTTTAAATATATTTTTCTCCATATTTCGACAAATAATATCAAAAAAATTAAATATAATAATAATAGATTTTAAAGGAGAAATAAGTTTATGAGTATGTTTACAATCTTTTTTATAGGACTAATAATAGGTGGTTTATTAGGTATAACCTTAATGTGTATATTACAAGTTAATAGAGAAAATTATTAAGTAGAATAGAGAAATCTATTCTTTTTTTATTTGGGAATTATAAAAAATCATATATTTATGCAAATTAGTGGCAATTCGTTGTACAAAATTCTAATTTTTGCTATAATTAACACAGTACTTAAACAAAGAGAATGAAAGTGTGTGTGTTGTATGAATAATGATATAAACAATATAAGTATTAATGATATTTCTGAAAGTTGTTTAAATTTTTCTAAAGTAAAAAAATATTCTTATTTAATAACTAAAAGATTATTCGATATATTCTTATCTATATTTGGAATTTTATTTTTAATCCCATTATCTATAATCATTAAAATATCATATATTCTAAATAAAGATTACTCTTCAATATTTTATACTCAAACCAGAATCGGTAAAAATGGAGAAGAATTTAAATTATATAAGTTTAGAAGTATGATACCTAATGCGGATGAAGTACTAAAAGAACTAATAAAAAAGGAACCATATAAAAGCGAATGGAAAAAAGCTCAAAAATTATCAAATGATCCAAGAATAACCAAAATTGGTAATATCTTAAGAAAGACTTCATTAGATGAATTACCTCAATTAATATCAATAATTAAAGGTGATATGTCATTTATTGGCCCCAGACCATTAGTTAGAGGAGAATTAGATGCTCATAGTGGAAATCATAAAATTTATGAAAGTGTTAAACCAGGATTATCTGGTTGGTGGGCATGTAATGGAAGATCTAATTTAACCTATGAAGAAAGATTAGAACTAGAATATTATTACTGTAATAATGCTTCACTATTATTAGATATCAAATGCGTTTTTAAAACAATAAAAGTAGTATTTCTAAAAAAAGGTGCAAAGTAAATTATAAAGAGGTGACTAAATATTTATGAATGTATTAATAACTTGCCAGTATTATTGGCCAGATAATTTTTTAATTAATGAAATAGCCGAAGAACTTGTAAAAAAAGGAAATAAAGTAACGGTCTTAACAGGATTACCTGATTATGCTACCACCAAAATTCCCAAGAAATATAAATTTGGAAAAAATAGACATGAATATCATAATGGTGTCGAAATAATTAGGGTACCAATAATAGCTAGACATCATGGTTTTATTATGAGAGTAATAAACTATTTATCTTATTTTATAAATTCAAGCTTATATGCACTAACACATAATTTTGATAAATATGATATTATTTATGCTTATCAATTAGCTCCAATTTTAATGGTCAATCCTGGAATCATAATTAAGAAGAAATATAATATTCCAATGTTTTTATATGTACTAGATTTATGGCCTGATCAAATGAAAATATGGAATGTTAATGAAAAAAATCCTTTGTATAAAATAATGTTAAAATATTGCAAGAAAGCATATAACAGCGGTGATAAAGTTGGAATAACATCAAGACCATTTAAAAATTATTTAATTAATGTGTGTGATGTAGACAAAAGTAAAATAATATATTTACCACAACATTCATCTAGTATGGATATTAAAAATACAAAACCTAAAAAAAACCAAATAACAAATTTTGTATTTGCTGGAAATATAGGACAACAGCAAAATATAGAATGTATAATAAAGGCTGTTTCATTAATGAAAACAACTAAACCATTTTTAGTAAATATTTATGGTGAAGGAACTAGTTATAAAAAGTGCATTGAATATTCTAAAGAATTAAGGGTAGATGATAAAATTAAGTTTTATGGTCGAGTTCCTAAAGAAAAATTAAATGATATTTATCCTAAAATGGATGCCTTTCTTTTAACATTATGTTCTGAAAAGGAAATCGGATTTGTTGCAAATACAGTACCGGCAAAACTACAAAATTATATGTCCGGTGGAAAACCAATTTTAGCTGCTATTGATGGTGGTGCTAAAGAATTAATTGAGGAAAGTAGATGTGGAGCAGTTGTACCTTCTGGAGATTATGAAGCTTATGCAAAATTATTAGACGATTTTATTGAAGATAAAGAAAAATATAAGGAATGTGGCAAAAATGCAGTTAAATATTTTAATGAAAATTTTGAAAAGAACATTGTAATGGATAAACTTGAAAATTACTTAAAAGAATTGATTAAAAATAGTCAGAATAATTAAATTGAAATTTTTGTTAAAAAAAGTAAATGTTATACTGAATATTGTTTAATTGAAATTACATGCAATGAAATGTTAATTATGTGTTAAAATACTAATCAAAAAATTTTAAAAAAATGAAAAAGGATGTTAGAAATATGATAAAAATTGGAATTGTTTGTTTTCATAATATAAGATATATACCATTTTTGAATATATATACAGAAATATTAGATAATTGTAAGAATTGCAAATATGAGGTTATATATTTTAATAGAGATAAAAAATTAGTTGAAAAATTGCCAGAAAATTATATTTCCATAAATTGGATAGGAAAATATTCTGAAAAAAATTCTAAAATTTTAAAAATACCTAACTTTATCTATTTCCAATATGCGATAAAAAAGATAATAAATCAAAAAAAATACGATTATATAATTGTACTTACGACTATACCAGGAGTATTATTATCTAATTATCTTACAAAAAAATATGAAAATAGGTACTTGATAGATGTTAGGGATTATACATGGGAAGGAATAAAATTTTATTATAATAAAGAGAAAAAGTTAATGGAAGCTGCCTCATTAAGGATAGTTTCATCTCCTGATTATGCAAAGTTTCTACCGAAAAATGAATATTTATTATGCCATAATATAAATCAAAAAAATTCAAGTTTTTTATTAAAAAATAATTTTAAAAAATCTTCCAACGATAGAATTGTTATATCGTATATAGGTAGCATATCATACGAAAAACAATGCTTAAGGCTGATAGAATTAGTTTTAGCAGATGATAGATTTGAATTTCATTTTTATGGTAATGAAAGTACATCTAATATTTGTTCTAATAAAGTAAAAGAATTAGAAAATTCTAGAGTTGTATTTCATGGACCTTTTTTACCAAATGAAAAAAAAGAAATTTATAATAATTCAGACATTATTTTTAACTGCTATGGAAGTGAACACCCCCTAGTTAAATATGCAATTTCAAATAAATACTACGATGGAGCGTTATACCACAAACCATTAATTGTGAGCCCCAATACAACAATGGAAAATATTAGTGAATCATTCAATTATTCTTTGAATTTAAAAAATCTAAAAAATTTAGATGATTTATATAATTGGTATATAAATATCAATCCTAAAAAATTTGACCTTTTTTGTGATAGAGTTATAAAAGATGCAATAAAGGATAATAAAATTTTTGAAAAAAAATTAAAAGAAAAGTTAGAGGAAATATATGAAAACAAAATGGAAAAATAATTTTTTAAATTATGATAAATTATTTTCAATCGTTATAGTTTTATTGCCTTTTTTATATCAATATAAAGGAATAGGAAACGTTATTTCATTTGGCGAATTATTATTATTTCCTTTCATATTTATTTATCTATTATTTATGAAAAAAAATAAAAAAAAGATTTGCTTAACATATGAATTATTATTTTATTTTACTATAATTATATTATCTATGATTATATCTTTTAATGACTATTTTTCATATGCAGATTTCATAACTATATTTGCAAGAATGATTTTTTATTATATTGTTTGTCAAATCGCAAAAAATCATTTCAAAATAAATTTTGTTATTGATTTTTATAGTAAAATTGTTTTTCTTTTCTCTTTTTATTTAATAATTCAATATATTGTTTATAAATGCACTGGTAATTATCTTCCAAGATATATATCAAGTAATTTATTATTTCCACCAGAAAAAAATGCCAGAGTTTTAACTGATTATTATAAATGGATTTTTAGACCATCATCATTATTTTTAGAACCAGGTTATTTTACATTGTTTTGCATTCCATATATATGTATACTATTTTTTAATTTGAAAAAAAATATATTTATGAAATTTGAACATATTGTTGTTTTGTTTGCTTTATTTTTATCCGGTTCGTCAGCAGCTATTGTTTCTATATCTATTATAATATTTTTGTATTTTAATTATTTTTTAAAAAAACATGGATTAAAAAAAGGTTCAAATATAATAATATCTTCTATTATGGCATTAATAATTTTGTTGTTTGTGATAAATAATTTTAAAAATAATAATATAATTGAAAGAACTATGAATGGTGCATCTTTTAATAATCGTGTTACAAGAGGAATAATTGTATATAAAGAAATGAATCCTATTAATCAACTGATTGGAGTTGGAATAAACAATTTAGGTAATTATATGAAATACAATAGCATAAATACAAAATTTGATGAAGCAAATTTAAATTATTGTTCTTCTATTATACAAATTATAACAAATTGTGGATTATTAGGTTTCGTATTCTTTATTTTATATTTAAAAGAAATATGGCAAATTTCTAAAAATAATATATGTTCGAAAATATTATTTATAATGTTATTATTTCTTATGTCATATGAAAATATATTATTTTCGTATAGATTTTGTTTTATTTATGCCTTTTTATTTAATTTAAAAGATTATAAACAACCTAAATTTTATAAAATACAATGAGAGAGGTGCTTTTATGATAAAAGTTTTACATATGTTTACCAGTCTTGATAATGGTGGAGTTGAATCATTTTTATTTAACTATTATTCGAATTTTGATAGAAATGAGATATCATTTGATTTTGTAGTTCCTTCCGAAAAAATTGGATTCTTAGAAGAAAAATTAAAACAAATGAATTGTAAGATTTATCATCTTAAAAATTCAAAAATAAGCCCATTTCTTCGATTTAAAGAAATAAATGAAATAATAAAAGAAAATAAATATGATATAGTGCATACGCATGGCTATAGAGCTATTTTAGGACTTATTTTAGCTAAAAAAAATAATATTAAAGTTCGAATAATGCATAGTCATATGGCATTTGAAAAAGAAGGTATTCTAAAAAGAATAACAAGATTTATAATTGTCATTTTAATAAATATATTTGCAACTGATAAATTTGCATGTGGAAACGATGCTGCAATTTGGTTATATGGAAAAAAAGCATTTTTGAAAAATAAAATTAAAATAATTAATAATGCAATAGATTTAGAAAAGTTTAAATATAATGAAACTAATAGATTGACAATAAGAAATGAATTCAATTTAAATAATAAAGATAAATTAATGATTAATGTTGCAAGATTAACTGAACAAAAAAATCAGATATTTTTATTAAATGTAATGAAAACAATAGCAGTAACTAATAATAATTATAAATTGTTTCTTATAGGTGAAGGCGAAGACAAAGAAAAATTGATTGATTACGTTAATAAAAATAATTTGTCATCTTCTGTTTTTTTCTTAGGAGTAAGAAAGGATATTAATAAAATATTATCAGCAGCAGATATTTTTTTATTACCGTCGTTGTATGAAGGATTACCTGTTGTTTTAGCAGAAGCACAGGCTTCTGGGATTAAAAGTCTTGTATCAAATAATATAACAAATGAAATATCAGTAACTTCATTAATAAAATATTTATCTATCGATTGTCTTGATGAATGGATAATAAATATTATGGATACAGATTATAATTTAAAAAGGATAGATGGTTATAATTGTATGAAAAATAGTAAATATGACATTAAATCTGAATCAAAAAAATTATTTGATTATTATAAAAAGAGATATTATGAATCATATTCAAAACAAATTAGAAAGGGTAGATAATATTAATGAAAAAAAATATTTTATTACATGGAGCTACTAATTGCAATTCATCCAATTACGGTGATTTTATTTATGCAGATATGATTTATCAGCATTTTAAAAACAATAATTATCATGTAAAATTTTATCAACCATCTAGTTTTTTCAAAAAATATTTGCCAAAATATGATGAAAATTCATTTAAAACTAATTTATTTGATACCTTGGTTTATATACCCGGTGGATATTTTGGTGAGGGACATAATTCAACTTTTAAAGACAATATAATTCAATTTATAAGATTTATGCCAATAGGAATATATTCAGTAATATTCAAAAAGAAAATAATCATTTTGGCAATTGGAGCTAGTCCGTTAAAAAATATTTTATTAAAAAGAAGTGTAAAATTTATTGGTAATCATTCTTCACTAATTACAACAAGAGATGATGAATCATATTATTGTCTAAAAAAACTATGCAATTTAGATAAAATATTTAATTGTGGAGATTTAATTCTAACTTACAATCCCAAAAAAAATATGAATTACACTGACAAAATAAATAAAATAATAGAAGAAACAAAAACAAGAAAAATAATAATTATACACTATAATCATGATATTGTTGCTTTAAAAAAATTCGCAGATGCATTGATAACTTTTGATAAAGAGCATAATAAAAATAATGAATTTGTATATATAGTAACTAATGATTCTATTCTTGAAAATGGAATTCAAATGTTTAAACTGTTTAATAGTTATTTTAATAAGGCAAGATATTTTGAATATACAAATCCTTATGAGTTATCTGCTTTAATCGATGTGTCTAGTATTATAATAACGTCAAAACTCCACGTTGGTGTAATTGGCTGTATGTTAAATAAAAGTGTTATATCTATTGCTTGTCATTATGAAAAAACAAAAAGATTCTACAATCAAATAAATGAATCTGAAAGATGTATTTCATTATACGATTGTACAAGTGAGGATGTTTATAATGTAATTAATTTATATTATAATAAAAAAGTAAATATAAACAAAAAATTAGTTGAAAATTCTAATATTACATGGAAAAAATTAGAAATTGAGGAACGTAAATTATGATAAATGATAAAAAAAATTTAATGAATAATACAATTTCACTATATATTATGAACATAGTAAAATTAATCTTTCCTTTATTTACACTCCCTTATTTAACAAGAGTACTTTCAACGCAAACATACGGAGTTGTTACCTATGTTAAATCACTTATAGTTTATGTTCAATTATTTTTAGATTTTGGTTTTTTATTGTCGGCAACTAAAAATATTGTAATGGCAAAGGGTGATAAAAATAAAATAAATTCAATTATTGGTAATACTTTATTTGAAAAAGTTTTACTAGGTGTTATTGCCAGTATACTATATTTAATAGCTTGTATATTAATACCAATATTAAAAAATAATTTTTTGTTTTGTTTAATGTATTTTTTATCCTCATTAGCAACAATTTTTATTTTAGATTTTTTGTATAGAGGGATAGAAAAAATGAATCTTGTTGCAATTCCATATATTATCTCTAAAATTGTCACATTAATATGTACATTTTTATTGGTTAAGGATGACAAAAATATAATGATTATTCCAATCTTGGAATTAATAGGTAATGCTATTGCAGCAATACTATCAATTTTATTTTTAAAAATGGTTAATCTTAAAATAAGTTTTAAAAATATAAAGAACTTTATGAAAGATTTAAAAGTGTCATTTGTCTATTTTATTTCTAATTTTGCAACAACTATATTTGGAGCATTAACAACAATTCTAGCAGGTTTTTATGTTTCAATTGAGGAAATAGCTTTTTGGGGAATTTGTATGCAAATTTTATCAGCAGCTAAAGCATTGTATAATCCTTTAACTAATAGTTTATATCCATATATGATAAGAAAAAAGGATTTAGAACTTATTAAGAAAATATCTATATTTATGATTGTACCTATGTTTTTTGGAATAATAATTGTTATTTTTGGAAATGAAATTGTCATGAAAATAATTGGCGGAAACAAATATATAGCGGCTGGCCCTATTTTAGTATATTTACTTCCTGCATTTGTTTTCAGTTTTTACTCAATGCTATATGGATGGCCAGTTTTAGGTTCAATAGATAAAATTAAAGAGACGTCCATATCAACCATATTTGCATCAATATTCCAAGTTGTAGGGTTGCTATTTTTGATTATTATGAATAAATTTACTCTAAAATATCTTGCATTATGTTGTAGTTTTACAGAGTTTATGTTATTTGCACTTAGAATTGGAATTGTATATAAAAACATAAAATTATTTAAATTAAATAAAGAAGGTATTGTAAATGATTAAAGTAATGAGTATATTTGGAACTAGACCTGAAGCTATTAAGATGGCTCCACTAGTTAAGGAATTAGAAAAAAGAGAAGAAACTGAAAGTATTGTATGTGTTACGGCACAACATAGAGAAATGCTTGATCAGGTGCTTGAAACTTTTGATATTAAGCCTGATTATGACTTGAATATAATGAAACAAGGTCAAACTTTAGGTGATATAACTACTAGAGCGTTAACTGGACTTGAAAAGGTAATTAAAGAATGTAAACCTGATATTGTTCTTGTTCATGGTGATACTACAACTACGTTTGCTGGTGCACTTGCAGCTTTTTATAATCAAGTTATGATTGGTCACGTAGAAGCTGGACTTAGAACAAATGATAAGTATAGTCCTTTTCCAGAAGAGATGAATAGACAAATGGTTGATTGTATGACTGATATGTATTTTGCTCCTACTAATTTAAGTCGTGAAAATTTACTTAAGGAAAATATTGAAGAAAGTAAAATATATATTACTGGTAATACGGCTATTGATGCTATGAGTACTACTGTTGATGATAATTATAGTAATCCGGAGTTAGATTTTGTTAAAGATGGAGAAAGATTAATTCTATTAACTGCTCATAGAAGAGAAAATTTAGGAGAACCTATGCGTCATATATTTAAAGCAATTAAGAGAATTGTAGATGAGTTTGACGATGTTAAGGTAATTTATCCTATTCATAAAAATCCTCTTGTTAGAGAAGTTGCTAATGAAGTATTTGGAGATTGTGAAAAAGTTAAATTGATTGAACCTTTAGAAGTATTTGATTTTCATAATTTTATAAATAAATGTTATATGATTATGAGTGATAGTGGTGGTGTACAAGAAGAGGCACCTAGTTTAGGTAAACCGGTGTTAGTATTAAGAGATACTACTGAAAGACCTGAAGGAATTGATGCTGGTACCTTAAAACTTGTTGGTACTGATGAAGAAACTATTTATAAAGAGGCTAAGAGATTACTTACAGACAAAGAAGAATATGAACGTATGAGTATGGCTTCTAATCCATATGGTGATGGTCATGCTAGTGAAAGAATAGTAGATGCTATTATAGAAACAATGTATAAATAAAGTAAAATGGTAGTTAAATCTGAATAGCTATTTGGTTTTGTTGGATATTGTTTAAAAAAATACTAAACAAAAGATCATATTGCTAATATGATAATTAAAAGAAATCCTAAATTAGTAGGTATATATAGATTAACAGTGAAATCTGGTTCTGATAACTTTAGAGCAAGTGCTATTCAAAGCGTTATGAAAAGAATAAAAGGTAAAGGAATCGAAGTTATTGTTTATGAACCTACATTAAAAGAAGATAATTTCTTTAATAGTAAAGTAGTAAATGATCTAAATGAATTTAAAAAATTATCTGACGTAATTATTGTTAATAGAATTGATGATAATATTAAAGATGTAGAGAATAAAATATATACAAGAGAATATTTGCAAGAGATTAGGATAGGATATTAATTTATTTAAAACTATTTGAAAAAATAACATAAGTATAACAAAAAAATCTAAAACTTATGAATAGATAAATTTAATTGATTAAGAAATGTAATTAGTAAATATATATAAATTATTTTATTCTAATAAAGATTAATATTCACATCTTATATATAAACTATTTTGGAATTTTTAAGGTAGATTGATTTCTATCTTTTTTTATTACACTTTTTTTACATTTTATTTAACCTGTTTTATAGTAATATATGTATAAAAGGATGTATGTTTTATGTATATAAGTAAAGTAAAAATAAAAAAATATCGTTCTATAAAAGATTTAACCATTAATTTTAATCCTGGTAAGAATATTGTTATAAGTAAAAATAATTCAGGAAAGAGTAATATTATTAAGGCTATTAATATAGTACTTGGTGAAAACTCTCACACTTGTTCAATTTTTAAAGTGTTATAGTTTAATTCTTAAGTAAAATAAGGTATAATAATTTCTTGTAAGAAAGATAATGTATAAATACTATAAATTAAAATGAAAAAAAGGAAGAGCTATATGAAGAAGTATGATTTAGAAGATACTGATGAAAATATTAAATTAACTATAGAAAAAAATAATCTTAATAGAAATAAAAAAATTATTACCTTAAGTAAAATGCTTACTAATTTAAACGATAATTATATTATATCTATTGATGGTGCCTGGGGAAGTGGCAAGACTTTCTTCGTAAAGCAATTTAAGTATTTATTAGAACATATAAGCGAATATACTGATAACTGTGTTTTTTGTGAACTTGATAAAGATGTAATAAAAAAATGTAGCAATAATAATTTAGTTGTATATTATAATGCTTGGATAAATGATAATCATAATGGTTATCCTTTAGAATCAATTATTTATTCTATATTAAATGATTATCCAAATTATAAAAGTATATTGCCAAATTTTGATGGGTTTAAAAAGATATTTAAAGACTTTACAAATAATTTAATTTATAAAATATCATATGAAACAATAGATATAAGTAGTATTGATAAAATAAATTCTTTTGAAGATTACGCAAAGGAAATAAATACAATTGAAGAAAAGAAAAATATTTTTAATAAACTAATTAATTATTTACTTAATGATGATAAAAGATTAATTTTAATTATTGATGAATTAGATAGATGTAAACCAACATTTGCTGTTGAATTATTAGAAACGATTAAACATTTTTATAATAATAAAAAGATAACGATTTTGTTATCCACAAATAATTGTGAATTAGCACACACTATTAAGAAGGTATATGGTAATGAATTTAATGGATATGGTTATTTAAATAAATTTTATGATTGTATAGTTAATTTAGATAATAATAATGAAGAAATAGAAAAATTTTTAGAAAATAATATGGAATTTAATGGAGATGGAAATTATTCTATAAAAGTTGTAAAGTTATTATTTAATTATTATCATTTTTCTTTAAGAGAATGTAATAAATATATTTCTTTGTATAATTTATTATTTAATTATATTGTAAATTATGGTGTTAATGTGAATAACTATATTTTGATTCCTTTAGCAATTATTTTTAAAATAAAAAATATTGAATTATATAATTTATTTATGAATAATAATGCTGATGATGAAATAAGAAAAGTAATGAATTATTTATTAAGTAATGATAAGTTTAAATATATTAAGAGAGATATTATAAATATTGAATCTGATGAAGAATATGTTGAAAAGGTAATTGATGGGTATCATAAAATATTTATAGAAAAACATGTTTATGATAAATATCCATTTTTTGAGGTATTATCTATGCTTGGAACTTATATTAATATTAAGGATAACTAATAAATCATAGCATAAAGCAGAACTAAATATAGTTCTGCTTTATATATTTTAACTTCTTAATGTATATATAATACATTTGTGATATAATATTTTATAAATTTTGATAACTGTGGAGGTATGAAATGAAAACGATGGATAAAATTATAAATAAGAACTTATTTATTAATGCCTATAGAATATGTAGTAGCTATGCTTCAGATTCTTCATTAAATGATATTAATATTTTACTTTTAAGAAATAGTTTTAGTAAATTAACAGAAAAAAAATTATTGGAATACTATAATAAATATATAGTAAATGATAAATTTTATTGTATTCCTGCATTATTTTCTAGTGATGTTGTTCATATTCCTAAAGGATTATCAAATTTTAGAGAATATAGATTTTATGATATTTTTTCTATGATTTTATATAATTCAATAGGTCTTTTATTTTATAATATTTGTAATGATATTATTAATAATATCGATATAAAAAATAAAAGGATATACACTTATACTCCTACAACATTTAAAATAAATAATAATAAATCTAATTGTTATTCTGAGAATTATTTAGAAGTAAATGCTGATAAAAATTACCGAAATGATTATACAAATTATTTGAATAGATTAAAAGCATGTATTACAAAAGATAAGTGTATAATAAAGATTGATATAAGTAATTATTTTGATTCAATTCCTCATAATAAATTAATATCATTAATTGAGGAATTTTCACCTAATTCTTCTTTAGCGTTATATGATTTTGATAAGGAATCATCTAAGGAATTAAATTTTTATTTTGAATCAATGATGAATTCTAAAAAAGGAATTCCACAGGGAAGAGATAATTGTTTTTCTGACTATTTAGGAGATCTTTATTTAAAGAAATTTGATTTTTTTGTTAGAGAACTTGTTAAAAATGAATATTTAAATTTTGATTGTATGATAAGATATGTAGATGATATAACAATAGTTTTTGATGTTAATAAATCAATAGATATTTCTAAACATTATAAAATTTTATCAGATATAACTCAAAAAATTGCAAAATTTTTATTGGATGAATTAGAATTAAGTTTAAACTCTTCTAAGACGGAATTTATATATTTTGATAATGAAGAAAATGTAAATGAATATCTTTATAATCAATGTAAAAAAGTTTCTTCTAAAAATGAAATAAAAGATAATGATAATATTGAAATGATGTATAATGATTTTTTAAATACTTTAAAAAAATTTAAATATTCTAGTACAAATAGATTTAATTTTAATTTATCGTTTAATGATAAAGAAATATTAAAATATGTATTTAATAATTCTTTTTGTAATTATTTAAATAAGGAAAATAATATAGATGAAGTTAATAATATTATTAAAGATATAGATTTAGAATTAACTGCTGATTATTTATATATTATGATTGTTTTATTCTTTTTAAAAGTTAAAAATAAAAGATTATTTTCTAACTCATTCTCTAATAATATTAAAAATAATTTAATCATGTTTGATAAAAGAACAATTCATATTGCTATGATGTATTTTACTCAAATATATAAATTGGATGGGATAAAGAATAAAATAAAATCTTCTCTAAATGAACTAAAACAGGATGATTATGGTAAATATTTAATTCCTTTATCTAATTATTATAAGTTTGAAGATATAAATTATCTTAACAGCCAAAGTATCTATACTATTATATCCTGGAGATATATTACTGAAAAAAATATATCAAAAATATTGCCTAAATCAAATATTATTTATAATGAATTAATAAATAATTATATTAATAGCGAAAATTACAACATTGCACAAATTCAACAATTAAAAGATTTCGTTTATTATTATAAAAAACAAGAGTGGAATTTAGCTTATAATTCATTTTATAATTTCTTTCATGAATTATGTAAAAATGTATATAAAAATAATTCTAATAAATATGATATAAATTGCATTATTAAGGATTTAAAAGATGTAATTAATGAAGAAGAGAATTTACATTTATTAAAATTCGCTGATTCTAGAAATTTTAATTCTATATCTCATCCAAGTAAAAATGGTATTATGAGTATTAAGGTATCTAAAAATGATTTAGATTTCTATATAGATAAGATAGGAACTATAATTATGAGGTTATTATAATTAATATATTTTTTTATATTGAAATATTTTTTGCTGACATATATTAACTTATAAGTTAATATATATTTAGAAATTGCATATAATAAAGAGGAATAAATAGAAATGAGTCTATATGAACATCAGAGAATCTACTGGTTATAAAAATAGTTTAAAGAAAATTAAAAGAAATAGTAATTTGCAACAAGAATTGAATAAAATTTTATCTCATATTGAATCAATTGAATCATTTGAAGAATTAAAAGATAGTTGTATTTCTACACTATATGATTTTGAAGTTCTTCGAGGAGATTTATCTGGATATTATAAATTTTCTTTAAATGGTAATAAGACTAAATATAGACTATTATTTTCTTATTCTAATTTAGAAATAGTTCTTGAATATATTTCTGATGAACATTATATGGATTTTAAAAGATATTTAAGAAATTTTTAAGGGTGATATATATGAAACATGTAAGATTTTATCAAGTATTAAATGATTATTTAAATTATAATAATATATCAATAAAGGAGTTTGCTAATAGAATAGGTATTACTCCTAAACATTTAATTGATATATTATCAGGGAGTAGTGAATTAACTTTACCTATTATAGAGTCTATTTCGATGGTTACCGGTATATCTGATAGCTATATAATTAAAATGGAAGATAATGCTAAAAAAGAGGAAGAAATATATAAATATTTAGATGAAAATAATATGTCTATTACTAATTATCTTAATAAGTTTCATTATAAAGAATTAATAGAAAAAGGTTGGATTAATAAATTTACTTATGAGGACAATAAGATAAGTGTTATATTAGATATATTAAAATATCTTAGAGTTAATGATTTTAATAATTTATATAAAATAGATCCTAATATTAAGTTTAAGAGTAATAATAATAAACCTGAATTATTATTGTTATGGTTAGAAAGATGTTATAAATTATCTTTGGAACAAAGTGTTAAGGAATATAATAGTAAAAATATTAGTGGTTTAGTTTCTTATATTAAAAAGTGTGCAAGTAATAATAAATTTAATGAAGATGAGTTAATTAGGGTATTTAATGATAATGGGATTAAGCTAGTAATAGAGGATGATTTATCTACTTCTAAGATAAGAGGAGCATTTAAAGTTCAAAAGAATATTCCAGCAATATATATTACTCGTAAACATCAAAGAATTGCTGATATATATTTTGCGTTATTACATGAATTATCTCATTGTAAAACTGATTTTAATAAGGCTAAGTCAACTAATTTAGTTACATATTATGATGAAGAAGTAGCAGATAAACAAGCATTAAATTGGATGGTTGATAATGATTATTATAATAAGATTGTACTAGAAAATAATTATGATATTATTATGGAAGAAAAATATCCTAAATGTTTTATTGTTTATCGTTTAGCGTTAGATAATAAAATTAAATATAATAGTAAATTATATCAAGAATATAATAAGTTATTAAGTGATTTAGTGTGAAATTAAAGTTGCTAATAATGTAAAAAATGTGATATTTTACTAAAAAATAGTGTAAAAAATGTGATAAATTATGTTTAGAGGCTATTTAGATGAGATTAAAAAGGAAAATTGATGATTATTTAATTGATTGGAAAAATAATAAAAATAGAATGCCTTTAATAGTAAAAGGTGCTAGACAAATAGGTAAAACAGAATCTATTAGAAATTTTGGATTAAATAATTATAAAAATTTTATTGAAATAAATTTTGTTTTGCAACCAGAATTCAAGGATATTTTTAATAAAGGTTTTGAAATAGATAGGGTTATTAAGGATATTACACTTAAAAATGGTGATTTTCACTTTATATCAGGAGATACACTTATATTTTTTGATGAAATTCAAGAGTATCCAAGTTGTGCAACTAGTTTAAAAGCATTTAAAGAGGATGGAAGATTTGATGTAATATGTTCTGGTTCATTAATGGGGGATTAATTATGAAAAAATTGAATCAAACAGTGTGGGAAATAAAATTGACTATACAATGCATTCATTAGATTTTGAGGAATTTTTATGGGCTAAAGGATATAATAATGATCAAATAGAAGATATGTATCAATGTATGAAAAAAAATGAACCATTATCTAAAATCCAATATGATGTTATGATGGAAAATTTTAGGGAATATATGGTTATTGGAGGAATGCCTTTAATAGTAAAAACATTTATTGAAAATAAAACATATAATGGAATTTTAGAAATGCAAAAGCAAATAATATTAGATTATGAAGAAGATATAACTAAATATGCAGGAGGTTTAGATAAAACTAAAATTTTAAATGCATATAGAAAAATTCCAATATTTTTGGGAAATGACAATAAAAAATTTCAAATTACTAAAATCACACCGGGAGCAAGAAATAGAGAATATGTAGGGGTTGTTGATTGGCTTTCAAATGCTGGGATTGTAAATATTTGTTATTGCTTAGACCAAGATAGTTTACCATTAAAAGGAAATTATAATCCTGATAATTATAGATTATATTTTGGTGATCCTGGACTTTTAATTGCTACCTTAGATGAAGAAGCACAGTTAGATTTAAGGAAAAATAAAAATTTTAATACTTATAAGGGAGCTATTTATGAAAATATAATTGGTGATATGCTTGTAAAGGAAGGATATGATTTATATTTTTATAGAGATGAATCAGGTAGACTAGAAATGGATTTCTTTATTAGAGATACAGATAGTTTGATACCAATTGAAGTAAAAGCTAATGATAATTCTCCAATTTCTTTGAATAATTTAATTGATAATAATAAATATAAAGATATAAAATATGGAATAAAATTATGTAATAAGAATATTGGATTTAATGGAAAAATTTATACATTCCCATATTTTCTTGCATTTTTATTAAAAAGATATTTGAGGGAAAAAATAAATAATATTAATGATTAAATCAAAGAAATTGAAATAAATTTTAAATACCAATATATTTTTTAGTATTTTATTTTTGATTTCCGGTAAAATTTAAATTAAAGTAAAAAAATCAGAGATTGTGGAAAACTTTCTCTGATTTTTATTGTAAAAATAAGGTAAACACCTAATTTGTTTAGTATAATTAAGTTGTTACAATAAAATTATTGGTAAACAAAATATTCGGAGGTGTCTACATGAATAATTTTACAGCAAATACATATGAAATGAAAAGAGAAATAATAAATTTTTGTAAAAAAATTTCAAAAGGTGTAAATAAACCTTTAACTAAATTTATAAAAGATATAGAGTATGGAATTGCATCATCTGGCAGTTGTTTGATATCAAATATATCTAGAAGCTTAAATGAAAATATAAAACTTAAAAATACAATTGAAAGATTATGTGATAATTTAAATAATTTTAATGATACAGATAAGGTATATAAAAATTATATTGAAACTATTGGAGATGTATATGGGGATGAACCAGTTGTTTTATTTGATGATTCTGATATATCTAAAATATATGGAAGGAAATTTGAAGATTTAGATGATGTAATTGATGCATCTAGTTTAGATAAAAAGATTACAAAAGGATATCACGTTTGTGAATCAGTAATTTTAACTGAAAAAGAAAAACAACCAATAAGTGTATATAGCAAAATATATTCATGTAAAAGTAAAGAATTTAAAAGCATGAATGAATATACAATGAAAAGTATAGATGCAGTAAAAAATGTATTAGGAAGAAAATTTACTGGAGTTTTTGATAGAGGTTATGATGATAATAAAATAATCGACTATATGAATGACAATTATTTTATTATTAGAATGAATGATCGAAGAGTTTTCTTATTTAAAGGAAAAAAGAAAAATGCATATGAAGAAGCCCTAAAAAGGAAAAATAAGAATGACACTATGGTTTGATGATAATGAAGAACGTGAAGTATATGTATCACACACCAAAGTTATATTACCACATAATAAGAAAGATTATGAATTAGTATTTTGTTATGGATTAAGTGAAGAAAGCCCATTAATACTTCTTACAAATAGAGAAATACATAATAAGGAAGATGTAATAAAAGTAGTAAGATTGTATTTTTCAAGATGGCGTATAGAAGAATATTTTAGAGCAAAAAAACAAGAGTATGAATTTGAAAATATAAGATTAAGAACATTAAAGGGAATAAATAATCTTAATTTATTTTTAACAATACATTTAGGACACATAAGTCTATTAGCAGAAGAAGTAAATAAAAAACTGCTAAGTATAAAAATAGTAGAATCAAGTAAACCATTAAGAGGAAAGGTCATAGTATGTGTGAGCCAGTTTGCAAGAGGAATAAAAAATATACTAGCATATGCACATACGGGTATTAAAAAGCGGCAAGAAATAGAGATAAGAGAAAAATATAAACAATTATGTCTCAAACTATAAATAAATAAAAAACTTAAAACTATAAAAATGAACATCTAACGATGTTCAATATTGGCGTGAAACAAAACTTAAATTTTTTGTAAAAAATAAGATTTAACAAATATTATTAAATAAATTATTAAAAACACAGCTTGCTTTTTGTAAAATACCGCAACTCAAAGTTCTTTTTTATTTACAATTTTAAAAAATAATGTTATCATTATATTACGTTCACGAAATGGAGAAAGAAGAAAAATATGAACAAGATGCAATGCGATATATTAAATATATTAAAGGTTAATAGTGATATTAGTCAGAGAATGATTAGTAAATTGTCTTGTTACTCACTTGGTAATGTAAATAATATTATTAATGATTTATATAGAGAGGGATTTATTGATAGTGATAATATTGTAACTAATAAAGGAATTAGATTGTTTAATATTAATAAACCTAAAAGAGCTATTATATTAGCAGCTGGTTCTGGTATGAGAATGGTACCTATTAATATGAAAGTACCTAAGGGCATTCTTAAAGTACATGATGAATGTTTAATTGATAGAATTATTAAACAGTTACATGAAGTTGGTATATATGAAATACATATAGTAGTTGGTTATTTAAAAGAAAAATATGAATATTTAATTGATAAATATAATGTTGATTTAATAGTTAATAGTGAGTATAGTACTAAAGGTAGTATTTATTCTTTAAAACTTGCTTCTAAGTATATTGATAATTCTTATATCATACCATGTGATATATGGTGTAAGAATAATCCTTTTAATGTTAATGAGATTAATTCTTGGTATATGGTAAATAATAATACTAGTATTAATACTGATGTTAGAGTTAATAGAAAGTATGAACTTATTAAGATTAGCGATGAAGAAATTGGCAATAAGATGATTGGTATAGCTTATCTTAATCATGATGATTCTGTTATACTTAGAGATAGGTTAAGTAGTATTATTATTAAAGACAATGATGTTCACTGGGAAAATATTTTATATGATAAAGATAGAATGTTTATTTATGCTAGAGTAGTTGATAAAGATGATATTTTATCTATTAATACTTACGAGGATTTAAGAGATATTGATTCTAATTCTAATGATTTAGAGTCTTATGCTATTGATGTTATAAAGGGTGCTTTAAATGTTAATGGTAATAATATTAAAGATATTAGAGTACTTAAGAAGGGTATGACTAATAGGTCTTTTATGTTTAGTGTTAATGATTCTAAATATATTATGAGAATCCCAGGAGAGGGTACTGAAGAACTTATTAATAGAAAAGAAGAAGCTTCTGTATATAGTGTTATTGGCAATAGGAATATATGTGATGACATTGTATATATTAATGAAAATAATGGTTATAAGATAACTAAATATATTGATAATGCTAGAGTTTGTAATCCTTTTGATATAGATGATGTTAAAAAGTGTATTAATGTTCTTAAGAGATTTCATAATATGAAATTAAAAGTTAATCATGAATTTGATATATTTCGTAAGATTGATTATTATGAAAATTTATGGAATGGTAATAAATCTATTTATGATGATTATGATACTACTAAAAAGAATGTATTATCTTTAAAAGAATATATTGATGAAAATGTTAATGAGAAATATCTTACTCATATAGATTCTGTTCCTGATAATTTTTTAATATCCAATAATAATGATATAGAAGAAATTCATTTAATTGACTGGGAATATGCTGGTATGCAAGATGTTCATGTTGATATTGCTATGTTTGCTATTTATGCTTTATATAATAAAACCGAGGTAGATAGATTAATTGATATATATTTTGATAGTAATTGTGATTTGTTAACTAGAATTAAGATTTATTGTTATATATCTTGTTGTGGATTATTATGGAGTAATTGGTGTGAATATAAAAGAAACTTAGGTGTAGAGTTTGGTGAATATAGTTTAAAACAATATAGATTTGCAAAAGATTATTATAATTATGCAATAAAAGAAATGAAAAATTTGAAGTAGGAGTTAGTATGGAAAAAATTTATAATGCTGAAAGAGCTATTATTATGGCTGCAGGTAAAGGTACTAGGTTAAGACCTATTACTGATAGTATTCCCAAACCTTTAGTAGAAGTTAATGGAAAAAGAATGATTGATACTGTTATAGATGCTTTAATGGATAATGGTATCAATGAAATATATGTTATTGTTGGTTATTTAAAAGATAAATTTAGTATATTAAAAGATAAATACCCTAATATTAATTTTATAGAGAATCCTTATTATGAAACATGTAATAATATATCATCTTTATATGTTGCTAGAAATTATATTAATAATACTATTATATTAGATGGGGATCAGATTATATATAATAAAGATATATTAAGAAAAGAATTTACTAAATCTGGATATAATGTTATTTGGTGTAATGGAGAAACAGATGAATGGTTATTAGAAGTTAATGATAATATTGTTACTAATTGTTCTAGAACTGGTGGAAGAAATGGATGGCAACTATTTAGTATATCTAGATGGAATGAAATAGATGGAAAAAAATTAAAAAGAGATCTTGAAATAGAATTTGAAGATAAAATGAATAAAGATATATACTGGGATGATGTAGCATTATTTTGTCATAAAGATGAATATAAACTAGGCATATATGAAATGAATAAAGATGATGTAGTTGAAATAGATAGTTTAAGTGAATTAAAAGAAATAGATAAGTCATATGGAGATAAGTATAATGAAGAATTTTAGTAAAGAATATAAGAAAATTGATTGGATGGTTACATTACTTCCTCTTATATCCGTTATTTCATTATGTTTATTATTTATTTTAGAACCTACTAAATCAAATAATGTTTTAAGTAAAATAAGATTCTTTTTTGGCAATACGTTTGGTATATTCTATTTGGTAGTAGGTCTTGGTATATTTATTGTTTCTTTAGTTCTAGCTTTTTCTAAATATGGTAATATTGTTTTAGGAAAAAAAGATGATAAACCAAAATACTCATTCTTTGCTTGGGGGTCAATGATGTTTACTTGTGGACTTGCTGCAGATATTTTGTATTATTCGTTTTCAGAATGGTTTATGTATGCGAAAGAACCATATTTAGCTAGTTTAGGTTCTATAAAAGATTGGGCAGGGGTATTTCCATTATTTCATTGGAGTTTAGTACCATGGGGTTTTTATTTAGTTTTAGCTGTTGCTTTTGGATTTATGCTTCATGTTAGAAAGAATAAAAGACAAAGAATATCTGAAGCATGTAGGCCAATACTTGGTAAATATACGGATGGAATTATAGGTAGAATAATTGATTTAGTTGCAGTTTTTGCTCTTATAGCTGGTACTGCTACTACATTTAGTGTTGCGACTCCTTTAATGGCTAAAATTATTAATGTTATATTTAATGTTGATTTTAATGAAACTATTATTACTATTATTATTTTAATAGTTACTTGTATTATATATACATATTCATTATTACATGGTTTTAAAGGTATTAATATTTTAGCTAAAGGATGTATTTATTTATTCTTTGGATTACTTGTTTATGTATTAATATTTGGTGGTCAAGCTAGATTTATTATTGAAGAAGGATTTTCTTTTCTTGGTAAAATGTTTCAAAACTTTATAGGTTTAGCTACATATACTGATCCATTAAGAGAAAACTTCTTTCCACAAAATTGGACTATATATTATTGGGCTTATTGGATGGTATGGTGTGTTGCGGCTCCTTTCTTTATTGGTAATATATCAAAGGGAAGAACTATTAAACAAGTAATACTTGGTGGATATTTATTTGGTGGTGGAGCTACTATTTTAAGTTTTATAATTTTAGGTAATTATTCAATGGGATTAGAATTTTCTAATTTAGCTAGTTTTATAGAAACATTTAATGCTACTGGTAATACTTATGAATTAATAATATCTATTGTTAAAACATTACCACTATCTACTTTTGTATTAGTATTAATATTAATTACAATGATAGCTTTTTATGCGACATCATTTGATTCAATTGCATTAACTGCTTCTTGCTATAGTTATCATAAATTAAAAGATAATGAACAACCTCATAAATTAATACAGTTAATGTGGTGTATATTATTAATAGTATTACCTATAGGACTAGTATTTGCTGAAAGTTCTATGAGTAATTTACAGTCTGTTAGTATAATTGCTGCTTTCCCTATAGGAATAATAATGATTTTAATTATTTTCAGTTTTTTTAGAGAAGTAAAAAAATTTTTCAAAAAAAATTATTAGAACGTTTAAGGAATAAAATTTCCAATAAGCGTTTTTTTATTTAAAAAAATAAAAAAAGTATTATAATATAAACTAATTAAAATTTTATATTAATATTTTAATCAATTTATTTTTATTGGGGGCACCTAGATGTTATCGTATCTTATTGATGGAGTTAATCCGTAGGTATTAAAAATTTTTCCCATGATAAATTAATAAATTTAATTAATGTTTTTTCTTTTAAATCATCTTTAGCGTTATATAATTTTGACAAAGAAACAGTTAAAGAATTAAACTTTTATTTTGATTCAATGATGAATTCTAAAAAGGTGATTCCTCAAGGAAGAGATAATTGTTTTTCTGATTATTTTGGTGATTTATATTTAAAACAATTTGACTTTAAGGCTCATGATTTAGTTGATAATAAGCATTTAAAATTTAATGCTATGATTAGGTATGTTGATGATATAACTTTAGTTTTTGATATTAATAAAAATTTGGATATATCAGAACATTATAAAATTTTATCTTATATAACACAAAAGATATCAAATTATTTTCTTTGCGAATTAGATTTAAAGATTAATCCACTTAAGAGTGAAATGTTTTATTTTAGTAATCAAGATCAGGTAGATGAATATTTAAATAAACAAAGTAAAAAAGTTTCCTCAAAAAATGATATTGTACAAGATAAAAATGATATTAAAATTATGTTTAGCGAATTTATAAGTACATTAAATATACATCTGAAAATTGCTTTAGATTGGAAATAAATTCTAAGGATAGAGAAGTTTTGAAATATGTTTTTAATAAGAACTTTAGTAATTATTTATGTAAAGAAGAAAATATAAAAATTATAAATGAAATAATAGCTGGTATGGATTTAGAGTTAACAACTGATTCTTTGTATGTTCTTATTGTATTATTTTTTTTGAAATATAAAAACAAAAAAATATACTCAGTTACTTTTAATAATAACATAAATACTAATATAAATATTTTTGATAAAAGATCAATACATTTAGCGATGTTGTATTTTACACAGTCATTAAAATTAGATGGAATAAAAATAAAAAAATCATTATGTGAATTAAAAAAGATGATTATGGAAAATATTTAATTCCATTAGCAAATTATTATAAATGTGATGATAAAAGTTTTTTAGATAAATTTAGTATTTATAATAATATATCATTAAGATATATTATAAAAAAATCATGTTATTTTTTTAAAACTAATATAATTTATAATAAATTATATAACGAATATATTAATAATAGTAATTATAATATTGCTCAAGTTCAACAATTAAAAGATTTTGTTAGTTATTATAGAAAAGAAGAATGGAGTCTAGCATATAATTCTTTTTATAATTTTTTCATGAAATATGCAAAAAAATTTTTAATAATTACTCAAATGATTATAATATAGAAAAAATAATAAATAATTTGAAGTCAATTATTAATGACGAGGAAAAATTAGATTTAATGAAATTTGCAGATAATAGAAACTTTAATTCAATTTCCCATCCAAGTAAGAATGGAATTATGAGTATAAAAATCTCTGAGGAAGAATTAAATTATTATATTAATAATATAGGTAAAATTATTATAAAATTATTTGATATATATAATTAGACATATTTTTGAAAGTATAAATGTTATAGTATAAGAAAAAGTAAACAAAATTTACATATTTTTGAACAGTAACGAATATAAAAAAAAACAAAACGAGTTTTTGTATTTTTTAAATCATTTATACAATAAAATTGGTGTTAGTGTAGATATATAGACACAAAATTTGGAAAGCCATGGTATAATAGTAAATTAAAAAAGGAGGAAGTGTCTATGACGAAACAATATACCCAAAGAGATGAATATTTAAAAAAATGATCGTAAATCTTTGTGAAACTAGTTCTGATAAAACTATGAGTAATATAGCAAGAAAATATGGCGTGAGTAGAACTAATATGACTAATTGGAGAAAAAACATGAAACTATAACTACTTCAAGAGATGAAGTAACTAATAATGATGAAATTCTTACATACAAAAGATGAGTGCTTGAACAAGAGGTAGAAATATTAAATAAAGAAGTCGCTATATTCTCGAAAAAATAGAAGATAAAATAAAATCCATTGATGATATATCTGAAATAACTTATTTGCCTAAAGAAGAAATATTAAAGTTACAAGATAACAAATAATATTTCTTTTTTATTTTCTCCAAATTTAAATAAGCCTTAATAGTGTCAAGTAAGTGTATAATTTTAATAAAATAACAAGTAATTTAGGTTACCATTTACAATATATATTTATAGAAGCACCAAGGTAAGGTGCTTTTTAGTACGTACTAAAAATATTAGTGAAAGGAGAAAAAGTTATGTTTAGTTTAAGAATTATATTAAAGTATTTAGCCCAAATTTTATTGTTATTTCTATAGTTTAGTTGAAAGAAAAGGATGTGATTTAAGTTGCAACAAAAGATTATAGAAAAGACTGCATATGGAACTCCATTTAAAGTTATTGAAGATAATATTAAGATAAACAAGGACTTTCAAATACCTTTAATAGAAGATAGAGCTTTTAAATATATTTGTAAGATTTATCCTAAAGTTATAATAAAGTATTTAGCTCATCTTTGTCGATTTGATAGTAAGTTAATTGAAAACGCTTATTTTATGGATACAAACATGCCTGATTTAAGGTTTAATGATAAGAAAATGACCATCGATTTACTTGTTAATATTTCATTAGATGAATATATTAATGTAGAAGCAAACACTTCTAAAGGAAAAAGTATTCAAATTAAAAATATAAATTATATGTTTAGATTTATATTAAGTAAACAAAAGATGAATAAAGAATTAAAAAGTATCAAGTTAACTCAAGTTAATTTTGATCTTTATTCCGAAGAATTTATGGGAGGAATTAATAATATATTTTTAACAAAAAATATGTTGAATAGTAAATTATTACCAGAAATACCTGTAGTAATTCATATAGGACTTGATAAAGTGTATGATAATCCGTATAATGAGGATATAGATGACTGGGATATGCGATTTATGAAGATACTAACATCAAGAAGTATAAGTTACACAGAAGAACTTGCAGGATATTATGAAGATTTAAAGGAGGTTGCGAGACTTATGAAAGAGTATTCAGAAGATACATCAAACTTAATTTATTATGACAAAGATGCAATGGAAGAAAGTATTAGAATAACAGATCTTAAACTTGCTAAAGAAGAAGGACTAGACGAGGGTGAGAAAAAAGGTGAAAGAAAAGGAAAACTAAAACGTTCAATTGAAATTGCTAAAGAAATGTTAAATAATAAAATTGATATTAATTTAATAATTAAATGTACAAAGTTGCCTAAAGAAGAAATATTAAAGTTACAAGATAACAAATAATATTTCTTTTTTATTTTGATTATAAAAATAAATTTAACAAAAAATGTGTAAACTTAACACTTTTTATAACTATAATTATCATAAATATGCTAACAATTTGATATAATCAAAACTTAAAGAGGGAAGTAATATAATGAAGAAAGCAATAAGTATAATATCATTAATTTTATGGATGATAATAATATTTTCTTTTTCTAGTGCTGATGCTAATAAATCAACTGGTACTAGTGATAAAGTAATAACTACAATGATAGAAATAAAAGATAAAATAACTGATCAAGAAACACCAATAAGTGAAAAAGAAATAATAGTTAAAAATTCATCATTTTATGTTAGAAAAATAGCTCATATAACTGAATACTTAATTTTAGGTTTTCTAATGTTTAATTTATTAAAGCAATATAGTGTTACAAATATTTATTATGCAATTGGTTTATCTGTTTTATATTCATGTACTGACGAATTTCATCAATTATTTATTAATGGTAGAAGTGGTAGTTTTAAAGATGTTCTTATAGATACTATTGGAATATTATTAGGAACTTATTTATATAAAATATTAGTTATTAAAAAGAAAAAAGTTAATAAAAATTAATGTGTATAATTTATATTTATAGAAAATATAAAAACAAATATTAAACTATTTAATAAAATAACTAATGAACCTTTTAAATTATAGCTATCTTTTGGTGTATCTAAATATAACGTAGAAACACTTGAAGAGTTTATAACTAAAATGGATAAAGAATTGTATGAAGATAAAAATAATAAGAAAAGTAGATGAAAATATATTTTTACCAATTGAAATATAAATGAACTTCATATATAATATTTTTGAGGAGTAAAAGAGATGGAAGAAATAGATTTAAAAGAATTATTTAATTATTTTGTAAGTAAAATATTTTTAATGTTATCTATTGTATTTGTAGTTTTAATAATTGGTTTTAGTTATGATGCATTTATTAAAACACCTAAATATAAGAGTTATACTACTATTTTATTAACTACTGAAAATAGCACTATAACAAGTACGGATGTTATGTTAAATAAAAACTTAATTGATACTTATGCAGAAATAATTAAGAGTAGAAAAGTAGTAGGAAAGGTAATTGAAAATTTAAATTTAGATTATACTATTGAAGAATTACAAAAAAATATATCAGTAACTAATGTTAATGATACTGAGATAATTAAAATTACAGTTGATGATAAAGATGGTAATTTAGCCAAAAATATAGCTAATGAGACAGCTAAAGTATTTAATGCTGAAATAATTAAACTTTATAATATTCAAAATATTGGAGTTGTAGATTATGCTGAGGAATCATTAGTTCCATATAATATAAATATTTTAAAGAGTATGGCTATTTATGTTTTAACTGGGTTATTTTTAAGTTTAGCAGTCGTATTTGTTATGTTCTACTTTGATACAACAATTAAAACTGTTGAAGAAGTTGAAAGAAAATTAAATATACCAGTTATTGGTGCAATTCCAGTTGGAGGTAGAAAACATGAATGAGTTACTAGTTTATAATAGACCTAAAAGTCATGTTAGTGAAGCAATTAGAACACTTAGAACAAACCTAGAATTTACTTTTGTCGGTAATGAAAAGAATGTTATTCTAATCACAAGTTCAATGCCTGGTGAAGGAAAAAGTTTTATTTCTGCCAATTTGGCTGCATCATTTAGCATGATAGATTGTAAAACAATAATAATAGATGCTGATATGCGTAAGGGAAGACAACATAAAATATTTAATTTAGATAAAGATAAAGGATTATCATCCCTATTATTAGAAGATGTAAAAAAATATAGCAAATATATATGCAAAACTGAAATTAAAAATTTAGATGTCATTCCAAGTGGAATTGTCCCACCAAACCCAAGCGAACTTTTAGGATCAGAAAAAACAAAAGAATTATTAGAATTATTAAAAGAAAAATATGATTTAATTATAATTGATTGTCCACCTATAAATGCCGTAACAGATGCGTTAGTACTAACAAAATTTGCTGATGAAGTAGTACTAGTTAGTGCTTATAAAATAACACCTATTGATTTATTAGAACAAAGTAAGAAAGCTTTAGAAAATAGTGGTGCTAAAATTGCCGGAGTTATAGTTAATAAACTTGAAAATAAAAAAGACCATTATTACTATGGTAAATATTATAATTAATGAAAGACATACATAATCATTTAATATTTGGAATTGATGATGGTTCAGAATCAATCGAAACAAGTATTAAAATATTAAATGAAATGAGTAATAGAGGAGTTACAGAAATTGTCTTAACTCCTCATTATATTATAGGGACAAATTATAATTGCAATAATAAAAATAAAAAAGAAAAATTAGAAGAATTACAAAAATCAACTAGTATAAAATTATATTTAGGTAATGAAGTTTTTATAGATAATAATATATTAGAAAATATAGACAATAATAATATTAGTACTATTAATAATTCTAAATATTTATTAGTTGAACTTCCATTAAGAGAAAAATTAGATATAGCTTATGATATTTTATTTAATTTAAGAAATAAAGGAATAGTACCAATAATTGCTCATCCAGAAAGATATCACTACATTGATTTAAATACCTTAGTTGAATACATAAATTTAGGATGCTTACTTCAAGGAAATATAACATCACTTTTAGAAAAATATGGTAAAAGTGCTAAAGAAAATTTAGAATTATTAATTAAAAAACAAATGATTTGTATTTTGGGAACAGATACCCATCATGATTGTGCTGATTTAGAAAAAGCATATGAAATTTTAGATAAGTTAGTTAATAAAAAACTAAAAGAAGAATTATTATCTAAAAATTTTGATAAAATAATAAATAATGAAGATATAGAAGCATATAAAATATTGGATACAAGTACTTTTTTCAAGAAAGAGAGGATTAAATGAAATATTTAAAAATAGCTATTCTTTTTTTCATATTAACATTTAGTATTACTACATATGGAGCAACAAAAGAAGATATCATTTCTCTTTCTAATAGTGTCAGTACATGTCCCGGATCTACTGGAGCATTAATTAAAGGATTTAAAAATTCATATACTAGAATGTTAAATGAAAGAGATGTAAGTAGTAGTGATCTAGATCTTATCTATAGCAATATTTCCAAAGCTATATCTATAATTAACAACTATGATGTGTGTAGTAGTGATGGTAAAAAAAATATTCCCTCAAATGTTAAGTCAGAATTATATAGTCTATATAATAATTCCAATAGTATTATCCTAAGCTCACCCAAGATTACTGATAAAAAAGAAGAAAATAACGAAGTTAAAACAACAACTAAAGTAGATTCAAATTTGGTAATTGATAAAAATAATGAAGAAGTAAAAATATATGATAATGGCGTATTAACTGATGTTATAAAAACAAAGCAAAAGTTAAATTATGTTGGAACAAATAAAGTAGTTAAAATTACAATCATATCATTAACAATCCTTTTAATAACATTTATAACTCTAAGAATATTTAAAATAAATCCATTATTAAATAATAGTCTAATATATTGCACTATATTATTATTAACTATAACTACATTATTTAGAGAAAATATTACCTTAGGATTAGACGTAATCTCATTAATGAACGTTAATGAAAAAATCGCAAACCAAGAAGCAACTGTAATTGATAAAAAAATAGTTTCATATCCATCATATGGAACAAAATATGGAACAATCTACTTAAATAACGAAAGTGATAACATATATTTTGGAGACAGTGTTAATATCTTAAAGCAAGGAGTTGGAACATCAAGTTTATATGACATTCCAGGAGATAAGGACAAAGTCGTATTATCTGGTCATAACACCGGGATATTTAAGAATCTTTCAAATTTAAAAAATGGTAATAAAATTGTAATTGAAACAAATTATGCTCAATTTGAATATATCGTTAAAACATCTAAAATAGTTAATGAAACAGATTTAAATTCACTAGAAAAAGATTATGATTTAATTTTGTACACATGTTATCCCAATAAAGAACTATATGGTAACAAAAGATTAATAATATATGCAAAACTTGATAAAACAAAATGGGTAGGTGAATCATAATGAAAAAAATACTAGTTCATATTAATACCTTTATTATGTTTGTTTTAACTATTATATTTATTCTATTTATTGAATTTCAAATTGAACTAAGACCAAATAATATAATAACAAATCTTGAAAAATTAAATTATTATCAAAAAGCTTATTCAAATGTCTTACAAAATTTAGATGATATAATAGTTAATGACAAACTAAAAGAAGAATTAATCGAGTATTATAGTATCGATATCTTAAAAAAAGACGTTAATTTAATTGTTAGAGGAAATAAAATTAATCATTACGATGAGATTAAAACGATTGTAAATAAATATAGCAAAGATCAAAAAACAATTGAAAAATATAGTAAAGATGTTAATTCGACAATTGATAATAATATCTTTATGACAAGTGAATATCAAAAACTTAATAAAATATATCTAAATATATATGATTGTTTATTTATTACCATAATTTACATAATTATCATGTTCACATTTATCTTTATAAATTATCTATTAATTAAGAAACTAGGATTTATTAAAGAATTAATATTGTCATCCTCTATCTTGCTATGTTTACCAAAATTATTAATCACATTTAGTGATATTATTAATAATTTTACTTATGGAAATAAATATTTTAGTGAATTAATTCATTTCTTTATTAATACTTATTGTAATAAATTATTTATGATATCTATAGTAGGTATATCAACAATAATATGTTTAAATGATTTTACTCACAAATATAAAAATAAATAAAATATATAATTGACTTTAATTATAACTTAATTTATTATATCCTTATTAAAGGAGAAAATAATTATGAAATTTGATGAATATTATAGAAGTTTAAATCCAGAAATTAAAGAATATTTTAAAATAATATCTTCTAATTTTCCTAAGTTTTTAATACCTTTTATTGAAAGTAAAACTTTAATGAGATTAAATGATGTAAGTTATTTTTGTGGAGCTATTAATGCTAGTAAAAATGTATATAACTTTAAATATGATATATCAAGATTAGATCATTCAATTTCTTGCGCCTTACATGTATGGAATAAAACTTATAATGATGTATTAACACTTGCTGCCTTATTTCATGATGCTACTGCTCCAGCGTTATCTCACGTAGTTGATTATTTAAATGGTGATTATATAAATCAAGAAAGTACTGAACTAAATTTAGAAGAATATGTTAAAACTTATGATCCTGAATTATTTAACTATTTTAAAAGAATTGGTGTAAATATAAAAGAAATATCTAATTTTAAAGATAAAAGTATTGTTGATTTACCTAGACCATGTTTATGTGCGGATAGATTAGATTTTGTGTTCTTAGGTAATTTAGCTTGGTCAAGGAATTTAACAATCGAAGAAATAAGAAAAATATACCCACATATAATAACAACTATAAATGAAAATGGTGAAGAAGAATTTGCGTTTGATGATGTGTATGTTGCTGATAGAGTAGTTGAACTTAATGATATTATAAATAATTTAACTAGACAAAATGATGACTATGAAGAAATGAATATTTTATCCATAATTGTAAAAAGATTAATAGATTTAAGATTAATTAATTATGAAGAATTGTATGTTTTAACTGATAAACAAATATTTGATTTAATAAAGTCTTGTAATGATAAAATAATTAAAGATTTATTCTATAAGTATCAAAATATGGAACAAGATATTACTCCTACAAAAGTAAATATTAAAAATCGTAAATTAAATCCTTTAGTTAAAAATATTAGATATACAAACTTTTAATAAATTGTTATAATTAACAAAGAAAGAAGGAAAATAATATGCAATATAAAGTAATAAAAAATGCTGATAAAATAGTTAAAAATAGTCCTGAAAAATATAAAAATAAATGGAAGGAACTATTTGGTAACTCAAATCAAATTCATTTAGAACTTGGAATGGGTAGAGGTGATTTTATTATTGATATGGCTAAAAATTTTCCTAATATTAATTTTATTGGTTTAGAGGTAGTAGATTCTCAAATGGTTATGGCTGTTGATAATTTAGAAAATAAAAAATTACCTAATTTAAAATTAATAAATATTGATAAAAAGTTATATAATATAATTTGCAAAAAACTATGTATATTAATTTAAAAATTCACAAAATGTAAAGTAAACGTCAATTGACGGGGGGGTATTTAGTGGTACTATATCACTAGGATATGGTGATTGATTATGAATAATATAGATAAAGAACAAAAAGTATGGATGATAGTAACTATAGCAACAGTTACTATTTTAATATTTATATTTGCAGGTATAACCTATGCATTCTTTACTTCAAATGATAATACGGGTAGTACAGCTGAA
This sequence comes from uncultured Bacilli bacterium, assembly GCA_934090795.1. Classification (GTDB taxonomy): domain Bacteria; phylum Bacillota_I; class Bacilli_A; order RF39; family UBA660; genus CAG-533. The sequence continues at coordinate 31,020 of CAKOJQ010000001.1, read as the reverse complement.
ATAACTAGTACTAGTGGTAAGATGACTATTACATATACAGATGGTGGTAATAACTTATTAGTATCAAGTAATGTCTTACCAAGTAATAATATAATAGCAAATAAGACATTTACATTAACTGGAGTTAATACATCAACTGCAGATGGTGGTCTTTCAATGCCCTATAAAGTAGGACTAAAGTATACATCTTCTTTTAGTGATGGACAAATCCACTATTATATAAAAGAAGTAAATAGAGCAAATAACTCTAATGTAACGGTTAATTATACTGGAGAAACCAATCAAACAGTTCAAGGTAATCCAACCTACACAGGGTACTCACATGGAACTTTAAAAAATGGTAATAGATATACTGAATTAGTTACTGGAGAATTTCCAGCAAGTACAAATAATCAAACAATTACATTTAACTTATTAATGCAATTTCCCGATACCGGCGAAAATCAAGATATTGAAAAAGCAAAAAGTGTTGATTCAGAAATAATAATAAATTATGAATTGCCAAAGTCAACTTCTTTTGCAGAAGATTCATGGGATACAATTGCTGAAATAGTTAAATATGGGGATATGACTACATATCCAGTAGGAACTAAAAAAGATGTAGAAATAGCTGGAAAAATTTACAAGGTTCGCGTCGCAAATAATACTACACCTGAAGAATGCAATAATGAAGATTTTTCACAAACAGCTTGTGGATTTGTAGTTGAGTTTGTAGATGCTATAGAAACTAAGAAAATGAATAATTCAGATACCAACATAGGTGGGTGGCCTGCAAGTATAATGCGAACATATGCAAATGGAGATTTTTTTAATAAATTACCAATCAATTTACAAAATGTGATTATTGATACAAAAGTTATTTCTGGCCATGGTAGTACATTAGGTGAAACAAATTTTATATCAACCGATAAAATATATTTGTTAAGTGGTAAAGAAGTGTGGAGTATGAGTTCCTACGATACAGCAGCAAACAATACTAGACAATTAGATTATTATAATAAAAAAAATGTAATTAACTATGGTAATGTTAATACTGCAAAAATATATAATGGTTCTTCTACTCTTTGGTGGCTTCGAGGAAGCTATTCAAATTTTACTGATCGTTTTATTTGTGTAGGAGCAAATGGTAATTGGGAACATAGTGCATCTTCTATAAGTCGCGGTTTTTCACCTGCCTTCCGTATCGGTTAATTTCATGAGTGACTAATATCACTCTTTTTTTATTGACTTTAAAAAAATAATAATTTAATATAACTAATACAAGGAGAGTTTTGGTTATTAATTTTAATGAATATTATAGTAAGTTAAATCTTGAGTTAAAGGAATATTATAAGATTATTGGTAAGTATTTTCCTAAGTTTTTAATTCCTTTTATTGAAAGTAAAACTTTAATGAGATTAAATGATGTAAGTTATTTTTGTGGAGCTACTAATGCTAGTAAAAAAGTATATAACTTTAAGTATGATATTAGTAGATTAGATCATTCAATTTCTTGTGCCTTACATGTCTGGAAAAAAACTTATAATGATGTATTAACACTTGCTGCCTTATTTCATGATGCAACAACTCCAGCTTTATCTCATGTTATAGATTATTTAAATAGTGATTATATTAAACAAGAAAGTACTGAACTAAATTTAGAAGAGTATCTATATAATTATGATAAAGAATTACTTAATTATATTAAGAAAGTAGGTTTAAATATTTGCGATATAGCTAATTTTAAAGAGTATAGTTTAGTTGATTTAGATAGACCTAAGTTATGTGCAGATAGATTAGATTTTATATTTTTAAATAATTTAGCATGGTCTAGAAATATTACGATAGACGAAGTAAAAGATATATATGTTCATTTAAATGTATGTATTAATGAAGATAATAAGGAAGAATTTGGTTTTGATGATGTGTATGTTGCTGATAGAGTAGTTGAGCTTAATGATATTATAAATAATTTAACTAGACAAAATGATGACTATGAAGAAATGAATATTTTATCCATAATTGTAAAAAGATTAATAGATTTAAGATTAATTAATTATGAAGAATTGTATGTTTTAACTGATAAACAAATATTTGATTTAATAAAGTCTTGTAATGATAAAATAATTAAAGATTTATTCTATAAGTATCAAAATATGGAACAAGATATTACTCCTACAAAAGTAAATATTAAAAATCGTAAATTAAATCCTTTAGTTAAAAATATTAGATATACAAACTTTTAATAAATTGTTATAATTAACAAAGAAAGAAGGAAAATAATATGCAATATAAAGTAATAAAAAATGCTGATAAAATAGTTAAAAATAGTCCTGAAAAATATAAAAATAAATGGAAGGAACTATTTGGTAACTCAAATCAAATTCATTTAGAACTTGGAATGGGTAGAGGTGATTTTATTATTGATATGGCTAAAAATTTTCCTAATATTAATTTTATTGGTTTAGAGGTAGTAGATTCTCAAATGGTTATGGCTGTTGATAATTTAGAAAATAAAAAATTACCTAATTTAAAATTAATAAATATAGATGCAAAAGAAATAATAAATATTTTTGGTAAAGAAATTGATACAATATATTTAACTTTTTGTGATCCATGGCCTAAAAAGCAGGATGAAAAGAGAAGATTTACCCACCCCGTATATTTAAGATTATATGATCGTATTTTTAAAAAACATAAACATATTATTTTAAAAACTGATAATAAAGGTTTCTTTGCTTATTCTTTAGAATATTTATCAAATTATTGGTATACATTTAATAAAGTAAGTTTAGATTTACATCATGATGAAAGAAATATTCCAAATATTATGACTAATTATGAAAAGCAATATTTTAAAGAGGGAAGACCAATCTATTATGTAGATGCCGTATATGAAGATTAATACCAGTAATTAATGGTATTTTTTTATTTATTCTACTTAAAATAAAATATGGTTAAAATTAGAAATTCAAAATTATTAAAATTATTAATTATATTAGTAGATATATTACTATTATTAGTAGTAATAAGAGAGTGTAAGATAACACATTTTTGTTGTACAATTTTTAACTTAATAAGTCCTGTTTTAATAGGTTATGTTATAGCTTGGATATTAAAACCAATAGTTAATAAATTTAGTAAAAATTATAGTTATACGGTTAGTACGATTATATGTTATTTTTTAATTATAGTTGTAATTTTAATATTTGGATACTTTTTAGTTCCCTTTATTAGAGATGAATCTAAACATATTATTCCAATGTTAGAAAGTATTTATAACCGTATACCTAACCATATTTTATCTAAAATTGATGTTAAACAAATAAGTTATAAATTAATAAATATTACGATAAGTGTTAAGGATATTATTTTAAATTTATTTTATAGTTTATTTATTTCTTATTATTTTCTAGTTGATAATAAAAGAATAACTAAATTTATTGCTAAATATACTCCAAGTAAATTAATTAATGAAATTAGTACCAATCTAAGATTATTTGTTAAAGGAACTCTTTTAGACACAGTTATTTTATTTGTTATGACAATTATTTCTTTTAAAATAATTAAAATGCCATATGTACTATTATTATCTCTTCTTATTGCTATAACTAATATTATTCCTTATATTGGACCTTATATTGGTGGAGTTCCTGCTATTTTAATTGGTTTTACTGTATCAAAGTCAGTTGGTATATATGCTTTAATAATAGTAATTATTTTGCAATTTATAGAATCAACTTTTATTCATCCAATTATTATGAGTAAATCTCTTAATATTCATCCAATTATTATTTTAATAGGTTTAATTATCTTTGGACACTTCTTTGGTATTATAGGTATGCTTATCTCAACGCCTTTAGTAAGCATAATAAAAAGCTTATATTTATACTATAAGCCTTTTAAGAAACTTCTAAAAAGATAGATTTATCATATTCATGTTCAGTTATATTATATCCTTCTAATGTAGGAGTATCTATTAAATAAAATTTATGAAGTAGGGTATCTCTATTAGAATTATCAGTTATGGGATCATCCCAAGTTAAGTCCAAATGTAACCATTTATTATTTAAATATACCGCATTCCATACATGTGTTGATGAAGCAACTCTTATATTTGGCACATCAAATCGGTCTAAAAATAACGCCATTGCATCTGCATAACCATTGCAAGTTGAATATCCTTCTAATAAAGTGCCATAACTTATGTAAGATTTATATTTTGAGTTACCACCTAAAGCCTCACTATCATATTTAGTGCTATTTATAATATAATCATGAATTGCTAAAATTTTATCTTCTAAAGCCATATTATCAGTTATAACATTTTTAATTATTTCATCAATTTTGTGATTTACTGCCTTTATTTCCTCATCAGTATACAATTTATCGACTACTATGTTAACTTCTCCCGTAGTAGAGTAAGAAGTAGTTATTTTCTTTTCACTATTAAATGGAGAAATAAAATAATTTAAATTTGATAAAATTGTACTATCCCCGGAACTAATTTTTTCAATATCACTTATACAATTTTCATATTCTTTAGGACAATAAAAAGTAAAATCATTATAACCTCTATCTAATACTGAATAATAAACATTAATTAAATCTTGCATACTATAAGGAATAAAATTAGAACTTTGTTTAACATAAGAATAATTTTTATTCTTAAAATATTTATTAGGTTCATCTAACACAATCCTATGGTTAGAATCGAGCAAACTAGATATCCCATTAACTATATCATATCTATAATTATATATAACTCCTATTATTACTAAATAAAAAACTAATTTAAATATCTTCTTCATATTATCACATTAAAAATATATCAAATTATCTAAAAAAAAGAAATGATTAATTCATTTCTTTAACTTTTTTATTTAGTCTTGCTTTTTGTCTAGCACAAGTATTTTTCTTAATTAAACCTTTACTAGCACATTTATCTAAGTTAGATACAGCTGTTTTTAAAATGCCATTTGCTTTTTCTTTATCATTTTCTTTAACAGCTTTTTCTAATTTTTTAATACTATTTTTAACTCTTGATGTATATGAAGTATTAGATGCTGTTTGTACTTTATCAGTTTTAACTGATTTTTTTGAGCTCTTAATATTAGGCATAACTAGGCACTCCTTTCCAAAATTCAATATTGATTATACTAAAGTTATTGTAAAAAAGCAATTAATTATTGCTAAAAAAATTATTATTTGCTATCATTGATATAGAAAATAGAGGTTATTGATATGCATATGGAAAAATTAATCAAAAAACAAGTCACATTATCTATTTTTTCTTTTGTACTAATTAGCTTAATAGTTATAGGAACATCTACAGCGCTTTTAAGAGGTATTGCTACAACAAGTTCTTATGAATCAGCAACAGGAAAATTATCCGTTGAGTTTACAACCGGAAATACGATTAATTTAAATACTGATCCGTTAGCTGATACCGAAGCAATTGCTGCCACTGATAATATCTATAATTTTACGGTTAAAAACACTGGAGATAGTACAACAAAAAATGTTCCTTACACATATAGGGTGTATTTGACATCTGATTCCACAATAGATTTGGATGCTCGATTTATTAAGTATTGCATAGTAGAAGGAGATGATGGTGTTGATATATCATCAACAATTATAACTGATAGTAATTGTACTCCTAAATCCATAAGTGATACTTCCTCGTTTACAAAAAAAGAAATAGCAAATAAGGAAAGTCTAACAACTACAAATGGACTAAATAGTAAATCATATCGGTTAAAAATATGGCTATCTAACTCATTTACAACATCAGGAACAGCAAGTTATATTCCTAATGATGTATTAGGTAAAACGTATGAATTAAAAATCAATATATGTGGACAATCAGGAACAAGTTTAGAAAGTTTAACCTCATGTTAAGAAAGGAAATTAAATATGAATAATAAAGACTTAATTTTTAAAAATAAAGAAGAAAAAGACGCTACTGAAAAAGTTTTAGCAACATTCAAAGGCAAAAAAATTAATGAAAATATTGATTCATTAGTTGCTGAGATATTAAAATATGCTAAAAAAATAGATGAGATTCTAAATAAAGAAGGAATTGAATCATCTTATTTAGATAAAGTAAGTAATTTATCAGAAACTAGTGAAGTGACTCTAAGTGAAGATATTTCTAATCAAAAAGTAAAAGAAGATGTAGAAGATTTAATAAAAAGAATTAATACTAGAATAAAATTAATTAAAGATAATGATACAATTTTAAGAAATTTAAATGATAAATATGATTTAGATAATGTTAATTTAGATGAAGAATTAAAAAAATCTAATCTAATTTAACAAACAGGAGGTTAAGAACATGAAAGAAGAAAATATAAATTCAATATATAGATCCTTAGCAGGAACAGATTTAACAATTGAGGATACTAACAAATTTTTAGAATTTGTTAGTCAAACCGGATTAGGTGTTGAAGAAGCAGCCCAAAATATTAAAGTTGCTAAGGAAAAAGCTGATAAAAAAGTTGATTACTCTGAATTTGAAAGAAAACTAGTAGATTATTTTAAAAATATACAAACTGAAATTAATAAAGATGGATTATTTCAATATTCTGATGAAAAAGATATTGAAGAATTTAGAAAATTTTTTCAAGAAATTGTCGATAAATATATAATTATTTATAAATTAAAAGATGATAAAGATGAATGTCAAAGAAAGTTAACTGAAATTGAAAATATTAAAAGCGAAATTAACTTCTTAAACAAAACCACATCTTCAATATCATCGGATGATTTAAAGAGAATAAATGACTTGAACTTCAAACTAGGTGTTAAAAATCTCGAATATAAAAAAGTTTTAGATTTAATAGAAGAAGACGTTAAAATAATTGCTAAAAATTCTAAAAAACAAGAATTTATTGTTTTAGTATCAAACCTAATTAAAGACTTAAATGACTTAACAAAAATAATGGATAGATTATCTTTAACTCCAAGAACAAAAACATCAGTACAAAAATTATTTACCTCTTTAACAGATGAACTATCTGAAATGAAAAATTCATATACTAACGAAATTAAAGAGTTTACTAATTTATGTTTAGACGCTGGTATAACGGGACCATCACTCCAAAAAGAAGATGTTGTTATTTACAATGGTAGTAAACCATTATTTGGAAATGATTATACCTATCTTTTAGAAGAAGGAAAAGAATACAAAGTAAATAGATCAATATTCAAAAAAAATGGTTTAGAAGAATTTTATATAGAGGGCTTTGATAAACCTTTCTCAGTAAGTTTATTTGATACCCCAAATGAATGGAAAGAAAAAAAAGACACATTTAATCAGAAAAATGAAACAGTAGAAAATAACCTTACAAAAATCCCAAAAGAACCGGAATTAACAAATACTGATATAGTTCTAAATTCATCTAAAGATGATGAAATTAAATTAAATGAAAGAACTCCATTTAAAATAGAATTAGTTGATGAAGAAGAAAACAAACAAATAAATGATAATTCAGAATCCAATACTGATAAAGAAAGAGTAGAACCTATTATTAAACCAGAAAATAACGAACCAGCCATCAAAATTGAAGATTTAATGAGTACAAAAGGTGAACATGTACCAGCACTAAAAAAAGGTGACTTTGTAGTTTATAATGGAAGTAAAGATTATATATCAACTAAAGATAACTCTAATCTTTTACAAAAAGGTTTTTCCTATAAAGTTGCTAATTCTATAATAAACGATAAAGGTGAAGAAGAAATTTATTTAGAAGGTATTGATGAACCATTTTCAGTTACCTTATTTGAAACTGAAGAAATATGGAAAGAACATATGAATGGTTTAATTACTCAAATGGTTACAAAAGTAGATACTAAACCAATAAATAAAGAAGAAGCATATGCAAACGCTGTTATCGGATTAAGTAAAAAGAACGTATCATTTAATTTAAAAAGAGCAATTGGCACAGCATTAAGAAAAGTAAAAGACAAAATAGATAAATTGAAGGAAACATTAAGTGAAAAACTTAGACCAGATTTTGAATCAAAATATATTTCTGATTTCATGGCTATTGATGCTGATTATGAAGAATTAGATGATGAACTAATTGACATGAATGAATTTGGTAAAAGTTTTGATGAAATAAAAAAAGAAGAAAGTAAATCCAAAAAAAGATAAAAAGAAGAAAAGAGTGGTTATAAATGAGTGTTGACACAGTCGTAACTTTAGGACACAATCGTAAGTATTACCTTGTTGATGAAACAGTTCAAGATAATGTAAAATATTTCTTAGGAACAAAATTATCCGATGAGGATTTACCAACTCCTGAATCAGAAATATTTGAAGAATTTAAAAGTGATGGAAAAACTTATTTAACTCCAGTTATAGAGGAAGATAAATTAAATTTCCTAGCAGCTATATTCTTGGCAAAATTTAAAAAACTATTAGAAGAAGATTAATTTCTTCTTTTTTAGTATAATTTTATATTATTTATTCAAACTATAAAAGAAGGAGAGTAAATGAAAAAGAAAATTATATTATTTAGTTTATTATTACTAGGAATAATGTTAACAGGATGTAGTTTCAATAATACACCTAAAGCAAAAGTTGAAACAGTTTTAATGAAATATCAAAAAAATAGTGACTCCGTCATGAATGAATTAAATGATTATTTAAACACATTAAATATTCCTAAAGATTCATACGAAGAATATAAAAAGATCTATACTAAACAATATACTGATTTAAAATATGAAATTAAAGATGAATTGATTGATGGAGATACAGCAACTGTTACAGCTCAAATTGATGTTTACGATTATTATAAAATTGAAAATGATGTAACTAAATACGTTGCAGATAATCCAGATAAATTTTCAACAAACAATGTATATGATAGTGCAAAAGTATTAGAATATAAAATTGATAAACTAAATAACGCTAAAGACCGTGTTACTTATACAATTACTTTTAACTTAACTAAAGTAGATAACGAATGGACTGTCGATAATTTAAGTAATGAAGAATTAGAAAAAATTCATGGTATTTATGCTCATTAAAATTATAAGAGAACTTAGTGTTCTTTTTTATTTGTTTTTAATTTTATTTTATAGTAATCTATAATTAAGAAGTTATTATGGGAAATTTAAAATTAAGAAAATTAATTGAAAGAGATACTATTTATAAAGATAAGCATAAAGAATTTAGGCATATTTGTAAGTTTGAAGTGCATTCTGTTCTTAAAGTATTTAATTTGGATGAAAAGTGTTCTTATTATGATGTTGTAAAATGTAATGAATGTTTATCATTTAAATCAATAGCAAAAAAAGGAAATATTTGTGGTTGTATATTTGCGCCATTAACCGAAGAACAAAAGAAATTACCAATTATTGTAGCTAAATTTAAGTATCGAAATTTATTTGTATCATTTAAAGTGTTAGAAGATGTTGCTTTGATAGGTGAAAAAAGTAGATGAGAAAATTTTTACGTATATAATTTATCAAGTTGATAAATTTAATGGTAAGTAACAGAATAAAATAATTTTAAAAGAATACATTTATATAGGTGATGTATGAAAAAATTGTTATTAATATTAATATTATTAGTTCCTTTTGTTGTTAAGGCAGAGGAAATGATTATTGAGGCTCCAAGTGCTATTTTAATGGAATATTCAACTGGTAAAATACTTTATGAAAAAAATGCAGATGAAAAGATGGCTCCGGCTTCTATGACTAAAATTATGACAATACTTCTTATTGAAGAGGCTATAGAAAGAGGAGAACTTAATTTAACAGATGATGTTATTATTAGCAATAATGCTTCTAGTATGGGAGGTTCACAAGTGTTTTTGGATCCTAATACCACTTTGAAGGTAGAGGATTTACTTAAATCAATTATTATTGCTTCAGCTAATGATTCAGCGGTTGCGATGGCAGAGAAAATAGCAGGAACAGTTGATGCTTTTGTTAATAAAATGAATGAAAGGGCTAAAGAACTAGGATGTACAAACACGAATTTTGTAAATGTTCATGGATTAGATGCTGATAATCATTATACAACAGCAAGAGATATGGCTATTATTGCTAGAGAATTAATTAAACATGATGATATTTTTAACTATACAACTATTTATGAATCTTATTTAAATAAACCTGATGGAACAAGTATCTGGATGGTGAACACTAATAAATTAATTAAATATTATAATGGATTAGATGGTTTAAAAACTGGATTTACTAAAACTGCTGGTTATTGCCTAACAAGTACGGCTAAAAGAAATGATATGCGTTTAATTTCAGTAATAATGAAAGAAGAAACTAGTCAAAAAAGAAATGAAGAAACTACTAAATTATTAGATTATGGTTTTACAAATTATAAAATAAAAACGATTGTTAGTACGAATGATAATATTGGTTCTGTTTATATTTTTAATAGTAAAAAAGAAAACTATGATTTAACAATAACTAATGATGCAACAAACTTAGAAGGATTAAATGAAACCAATAATTACAGTTATAATGTAAATCTAGATAAAGTAAAAGCCCCTATAAAAGTAGGCGATAAAATAGGAACACTAGATGTAATAAGTAATGGAAAAGTAATTAAAAATATAGATATTACTGTAAAAGAAGATGTTGTTAAAGCTAATATATTTGATTTAATGAAAAGAAATATAAAACTTATTTTAGCGTTATAAATACTTAGATATAATTTCTAGGTGTTTTTTAAATTTAACAAAGTGAATCATAGACTTTTTAAACTATTTATAAATAAATTAAATTCATGATATAATTAAACAATGAATAGAAAGTAAGGAAATTATGAAGAAGATATTTTAAAATATATAGATGACAACATTGGTCATTATTGTATAAGTTAACTTTAAATATTTACATAATATATACACATAAACATTCAATAAAAATTTATTTTTTTCTTAATATAAGTTAAGATATATATAGATGATAATAAAAGGAGAATAAATATGGCAAATGTTAAAGTATTACCCGATGAATTAATAGCAAGTGGAGAATACGTTAAAAAAATTTTAACTGATACTGAAGAAAATTATAATATTGTTATATCATCAGAACTAAGTGGTTCAACAGCTTTAAGTATATTCAAAAAAAACATAGTTAATAGATATAATAAATTTGCAAATCATACCAATACATTTAGTACCAAAATAAATGAATGCGCAGTTAATTTAGAAATGATTGACAATCAAATAGGAAGTAATGTAACATCTTTATTAGCAAGTGCTGATAGTTTAGAGTTTAAGGAAATAAAAACTGAAACATTTAATTTAAAAGATTTAAGGTTAACATCAGATTATAAATTTACTGAAGTTCCTTTATATAATCAAAAAGATTACAATGATCCTTATGGTCAATATGGAACTGTAAGTACTCATGGATGTGGAATCACATCAGTAGCTATGGTAGCAACATACCTTTTAGATAATCCTAATTTAACGCCTGATGTATTAGCTAAACAATTTGGCAGATATAATACCGAAGGTGGATCAGCTTGGTCATTATTTGGTGATAGTGCTAAAGAATTAGGCATCGGTGAAGTAAAACAAGTCTTTTGGGGTGGTAAAGATGATGTTATTGAAGCTTTAAAAAATCATCAGCCAGTAATTTGTAGTATGAAAGGTGGTAAATTTACAAGCGGTGGTCATTTCATCGTTTTAACCGGTATTACTGAAGATGGTAAAATATTAGTAAATGACCCATATGGTGGAAATTACAACAACCCTCGTCTTCAAGATGGTTTTGAAAATGGCTTTGATTTTGATAACGATATAAGACGAGATTGCCAATCATATTTTATTTATCCTTCTAAAGAAGAAGTAATGAAAGAAAAAGAACAGCAAAATGCTGCTTAAAAATGAAAAAGGAGAACATTAAAATGTCAAATGTAATAGTAGAACCAGATAAATTAATTTCAGGTGGAGAATTTGTCCAAAAAAAATTAACTGATAGTGAAGATAATTATAACAGTGTAATCAATTGTAATACTTGTTCTTGCACACCTTTAGAATCTTTTAAAACTAGATTAACAAGTAGATATAATAAATTTAGTAATCATTCCAGTAAATTCAATACCAAAATAAATGAATGTGCCACAAATTTAGAAATTATTGATAATCAAATTGGGAGATATACAAATACATTATTAGCAAGCGCTGATACTATAGATTTTTCCCAAATGAGTGCATCACTAACTGATTTATCCGAAATAGATTTATCTTCCGAAATAGATTATACCTATGATCCAAGTAATTATAATATCTCTGCTGAAGAACTTTATGAAAAAGTTGCCATAATCAAAAACTCTAATTTACCGATGAATTTAAAGATAGTAAAAGTTGCTAAACTATTCCATGAGTATACCTTGACATGGCATTATTCAATAGATAATTTAATATATGGTAAAGGATATGAGGCAACAATTGAAGATCCAAATAAAGGCCTATGTTGTGCAACAGCGGTATCAGCAATTTTATATTTAGCAGGAGCAAACACTTATGAAGATATGTTAGTAGAAGGTGGAAAGTTCAATCCCCATTGGCAACATAATATAGAGAGAATGGCACAAAGGATGAATTGGACTACTATTTCTTCAAGTAATCTCGAAAACTTACAACCAGGTGATATTATTTTAACAAGTAAGCAGCCAGATGGATCGTATGGCCATGTTGAAATATATATTGGAAATGGTTATGCATATTCATGGGGATGTAATGCAGACATTCAGAATGAGGGACCAACTATTAGATCTATCGAAGGATATGAGAGAGATGGAGCTTATGCAATTCGTGTCGAACACCAACAAAGTGCTTAGAATTTAATTTCTAAGTTTTTTTAATATTCATTTAATAATTTATTGTATAATTAAGTTGGTGATGCAAGTGATGGAGTATCTAATTTTACTGCAAGTAATAGTACAATTACTACTAACAAAGGTGATACTTTCTATATTACTAATAATGATAGTACAGGTTCATTTTTAAGAGTTCAAAGTGATTCATGGGGAAGTAGTGGAAGTAATAGAGCAGATGTTACGTTAAATATGAATAATCAAACAGCAACAGGTAATATTATTATTGATAAAATTTCTACTTTAATTATAAATTTATCTAAAAAATCAAGTTATACCTGAACTATAAATGAAGATAATACTGCTAAAAATATTGAACTTGTTTTAGATAAAACTTCTAAAATTAAATTAACAGGTGACTCATATGTTACAAAATTAAACAATAGTGATTCATCAAATAGTAACATTGATTTTAATGGATATAAATTATATGTTAATGGAGAAGCTATAAATTAAGGAATAATATTAAATGTATTATTTCTTTTTTGCAAACTAAAAAACGAATCAATCCGATTCGTTTAATTTTTATAATGGGGCGAAATGTGGGAGTCGAACCCACGCATACCGGAGCCACAATCCGGCGTGTTAACCACTTCACCAATTCCGCCATGAACAAAAATAGTTTATCAAATAACTTGCAAAATTGCAAGTACTTGTTGTATAATTTTGTTTATGAAGAAATTATATAGTGAAAATAAAGATTATATATTAAATATGTTCCTAGTTTTTGGAACAAGTGCCTTTTTATATTTTATAATAAAACAATTTATACCGAGTTATCACTTAATAACATTAAGTGTAGATGATAAGATACCACTTATACCATTTTTTATAATTTTTTATAGTATTTGGTATCCTTATTTATTTGTTGTATTTTACTTTATATTTCAAAAAGATAAAGATAAATTTAAATCACTAATAAAGAAATATATTCTATGTGCTGTTATAGCTGACTTATGTTTTGTGATTTATCCGACAATGATTTCAAGACCGGAAGTTAATGGTTTTAATTCATTAGTAAGTTTAATGTTATATATCACTTACATTTCTGATATACCAGTAAATTGTTTTCCGTCTCTTCACTGCACATTTGCACTTCTTGTCATGTATGCAGTAACGTTTGATAAAAACATGAATAAAGTATTTAGAATCCTTGTTGGGATAATTAGCCCATTAATTTGTCTATCTACCGTTTTGGTTAAACAACATTCTGTTATAGACGTAGTGGGTGCTTTATTTTTGTCATGTATTATCTATGTAGATTTTAAAAAGAAAAATAGGAGAAAAATATGTTAAAATTATTTAAAAATTTAACTAAAAAGGAAATTATTTATATGATAATAAGTTCAATACTTATTATTTTTCAAGTTGCCTTAGAACTTAAAATGCCTGATTATATGTCACAAATAACTTTATTAGTACAGACTGAAGGAGCAAACTTTAGTGATATATTAACAAGTGGTGCATATATGCTTTTATGTGCAATAGGCAGCTTATTATCAGCAGTTGCAACAGGTTATTTAATTGCTGAAATAACCAGTAAATTTAGTTTAAATACTAGAAGTAAATTATATAAAAAAATTATTCATTTAGATACCGATAAAACTAAAGAATTCAAAACATCTTCACTAATAACTAGAACAACTAATGATATAACACAGGTTGAAAATTTGCTTGGTTTTGGTATGCAGATGTTAATTAAAGCACCGCTTACCGCAGTTTGGGCTATTACCAAAATATTAAATAAAAATATTGAGTGGAGTATTGCTACAATTGTTGCCGTTCTAATACTAATATTTACATTATTAAATATTATGATTAGAGTGTTACCTAGATTTAAAATAGTCCAAAGTTTAATCGATAAATTAAATGGAGTTGAAAGAGAAAATCTTCAAGGAATTAGAGTAGTAAGAGCGTTTAATGCTGAAAAATATTCAGAGGATAAATTTGATAAAGTAAATAATGATTTAACATTTAATCAATTAAAGAATCAAAAATTATTTGCAATTTTAAGCCCAGTTATGTATTTAGTTATGAATGGATTATCTTTATCAATTTATATAATAGGTGCTATATTAATAAGTAATTCATTATTAATAGATAAATTAACTTTATTTAGTAATATGGTTGTGTTTTATTCATATGCTATGCAAATTATCATGTCATTCTTAATGCTTGTTATGGTGTTCATGATGCTTCCCAGAGCAGAAGTTTCAGCAAAACGTATTAATGAAGTATTAGATGCTGAAGATAAAATAATTGAAGGTAATATTACTAAAGGTAGTGAAGTTGGAACGGTAGAGTTTAAAAATGTTTCATTTAAATATCCTGATGCCGAAGAATATGTTTTAGAAAATATATCTTTTAAAGCAAATAAGGGAGAAACAATCGCCTTTATAGGATCAACTGGTTCTGGTAAATCAACCCTAATTAATCTTATTCCAAGATTTTATGATGTAACAAGTGGTGAAATATTAGTTGATGGAGTAAATGTCAAAGATTATCAAAAAGAAACACTTAATAATATAATTGGATATGTTTCTCAAAAAGCTGTTATTTTTAGTGGTACTGTTAAAAGTAATATTAAATTTGGTAAATCTAAAAATAAAATAAGTGAAAAAGATATACTAGACGCTGCTAAAATAGCTGAAGCAAAAGAATTTGTTGAGAAAATGGAAGATACATATAACTCACATATTTCTCAAGGTGGAACTAATATTTCAGGTGGTCAAAAACAAAGATTATCTATTGCTAGAGCAGTTGCTAAAGATCCTGAAATTTATATTTTTGATGATTCATTTAGTGCTTTAGATTATAAAACAGATGCTGTATTAAGACATAATTTAAAGAAAAATAAGAAAGATGCTACTATGTTAATTGTTGCTCAAAGAATTGGAACAATTATGAATGCGGATAAAATTATGGTACTAGATAATGGTAAATGTGTTGGAATAGGAACACATAAAGAATTACTTAAAAATTGTGAGGTATATAAAGAAATTGCGTTATCACAATTATCAAAGGAGGAATTAGAAAATGCATAATAAAAGACGTAACGATGTTCCTTCAAAACCAAAAGATTTTAAGAAATCAATTATGAGATTATTTAAGGAATTAAATAGTTATAAAGTTTTAGTAATTATATCAATAATTCTTGCTGTTGCATCAACAATACTTACAATATTTTGTCCTAATAAAATGGCTGATTTAACAGATGAAATTAGATATGGCTTAACAATTAATACAAGTGCCTTAAATGAGGTTATAGCTAAATCGAGTGAAAAACTTGCATCGAAAAGACTAGAGGATATTGAAGTAAGTGGTGTAATAATTAGTCATCAAGATCAAATTGCATTTATGTCTATTATGGAAAAAGTTAATAGAGATGATAAGACAGGTCTTTATAAATCATATGAAGAATTACCTAAAAGTATAAAAGATGCCATTAAACCAGTAATGAATATGAATAAAATTAAACATATCGCAATACTTCTTGGTTCATTATATATAATAAGTAGTTTATTTAGTTATTTTGAATCATTAATAATGACAGATATTTCAAATAAATATGCTAATAAATTAAGAAGTAGAATTAATTCTAAGATTAATAGATTACCTTTAAGTTATTTTGATAAAACTTCATATGGAGATGTCTTATCAAGGACAACTAATGATGTAGATACAATTGCCTCATCATTTAATAACTCATTATCTACTTTAGTTAGTGCATCAGTTCTTTTAATTGGTATTACATTTATGATGTTTAAAACTAATGTGTATATGAGTTTTGCATCTATTTTATCAAGTATTATTGGATTTACCTTAATGTTTGGAATTATGGGAAAGAGCCAAAAATATTTTGATTTGAGACAAAAAGAATTAGGTGCTTTAAATGGACATATTGAAGAAGTATATTCTGGATTAAATGTAATTAAAACATATAACGCCGAAGAAGAAGTAACTAAAAAGTTTGATAAATATAATGAAAAAGTATATATTGCTAATAAAAAAAGTGAATTCTTATCTGGACTTATGCATCCATTAATGGGATTTATAGGAAATTTAGGCTATGTTTCAGTATGTGTATTAGGTGCAGTTTTGACAAGTAAAAATATTATTACATTTGGTACAATTATTGCCTTTATTTCATATTGCCGTTTATTTACATCACCACTTACGCAGTTAGGACAAGTTATTGCATCACTTCAAGGAGCTGCATCAGCAAGTGAAAGAGTATTTGAATTCTTAGACAGTAAAGAATTAATTGATGAATCATCATTTGCAAAACATTTAGATAAAAAAGATGTTAAAGGTAATATTGAATTTAAAAATGTATCATTTAGTTATGATGAAAACAAAGAAATAATTAAAAACTTTAGTGCCAAATGTAAAGCCCATGATAAAATTGCAATTGTTGGTCCAACGGGTGCTGGTAAAACTACAATGGTTAATTTACTTATGAAATTTTATGAAATAAATAAAGGTTATATCTTAATTGATGGTGTATCAACTAAAGAATTAACTAGAGAAAATATTCATGATTTATTTACAATGGTTTTACAAGATACATGGTTATTTAATGGAACAATTAAGGAAAATTTAATATATAATAGAAAAAATATAACAGATGATGAAATTGAAAAGGTATGTAAAATAGTAGGAATTGACCATTTTATTAAAACATTATCGGATGGATATGATACGGTAATTAATGATCAAGATCAAATATCAATTGGCCAAAAACAATTATTAACAATCGCTAGAGCTATGCTTTCTGATACACCATTTATAATTTTAGATGAAGCAACATCTAATGTAGATACTAGAACTGAAGAATTAGTTCAAAAAGCAATGGATAAATTAATGAAAAATAAAACATCATTTATAATTGCTCACAGATTATCAACTATTAAGAATGCTGATTTAATCCTTGTCATGAAAGATGGAAACATTATTGAAAGTGGTAATCATGAAGAATTATTAAAACAAGGTGGCTTCTATAGTGAACTTTATAATTCCCAATTTAGTGAAGAATAAAACGAGTGAATTTCATTCGTTTTTTTGTGTTAATTATAAATAAAATTTGTTATACTCTTATTATAGTAGGAGAAATAATTATATGAATAAAAAAGGATTTACATTAGTAGAAATAATAGTGTCAGTTGCACTTCTTGCACTAATCGGAGTAATAGTAGGAATCTCCCTAAATAGTACAATAAAAAAGCAACAAATAAGTAGTTATGAAGAATATGTTGAAAAAGTAAAATCAAGTGCATTACTATATGTTAATAATACACCAAGTATTATTAATGAATTAAATGATAATTATTCTTATAAAATATTAGAAGCTAGAGATGTAATTAGTAATGGCTATTTAAATGAAAATCTAATTGATCCAAGTACAAAAGAAAAGATAAATCGAAATGATAAAATAAAAGCTTATTATGATGAAAATTATGAACTAATGATAGATTATCCCTATGAAAATAATAATGGCGAAAATTATTTGTATACAAGAAATTATAATGCTATATATAATTCTGATGAAAGAAATTTATGTTATATTGGAATAAATACGAATGAATTACAAATAATAAACTCATTAACTGGATTAAAAGTAGGAGTTAACTTAATAAGTTATAATGAAAATGAAACAAAAGCAAATATTATAGCGTACATGGAAGATGGAAGATTATGTATAGATGAAATAATAAATACAAGTAAAATAGGTTCCTATAAAATAAGATATACATATACAATAGATGGAACCCCAGTAAGTAGTTCAAATAATAAAAAAACTGCTGAAAGAACAATAACTATTAAACCAAGCAAACCCAAAATAAATAGTTTTGATATTAAATCACAGTCAGATAATAGTGTTTATGATGCTAGCCTAAATTTATCAGTTACTGATGTCAAAGATGTAACACTTAAATATTGTATAGTAGGAGTTAATTCAGATGATAAAATAGAAATAAGTAGCTTATTTTCAAAATGTCAAAACACCCCAAAAATTATAAATAACGTAACCCAGTTAAATAATTATTGGCTAGATTTAGATAATGGTGCATACGATTCTATCAGTAAAAAAGTAAAATATGTTGTAAATAATAAAACATTTAATATTCAATCTGAAATGAATGAATTAAGTGATTATGACGAAGTTAAATTTTATATAATTGTTAAAAATAATTACGAAGAATATAGTAATAAACTAAATGAATACAATAATGGTATTTATTATTTAACAAGTACAGTTGAATTTAATTTATTAAGTAGTGACGCCTACTTTGATAATGTTAAAAAGACAAACGATAATATATACAGTATTAAAAAGATCAAAAATAATACAGCGTTTAATGAAGTTATTACAGCAAATCCAAATTATGCAAAAGCTTATAGATCTGGATATGTATTTCTAGGATGGACTTCAGTTAAAGAATCAAATATCGTGGAATATAATAGCAGTTCAACAACAAAAATTAACGGCATCTTAAAATTATATCCTGTATGGAAAACTGATAATAATAAACCAACTTGTACATTAAAATTAAATAATAATAAAATAGAAGCAAGCTATAGTGATGATAATGAATTAGTATATTATGGATGGGATTCATCATATAAAGAAATTAGTTCTACTTCAAAAAATATAGCTAAAGGCACATATACATTCTACGTCAAAGATTCAGCCTTAAATGTAAATAGTTGCAAAATTGATATTCAAAATACAGTAAAATCTACAACTGAAGTCAGTGTTCCATATGAAGATGAAGAAACAAGACAAGGATGTTACGGATATGCAATGTCATGTGACTGTCAAGATGGAAATGGCTTATACGTTGTTTGGTGGTATAATTACAATTTAAAACAAAACGTATGTCAGTGTTGTTGGAAATATACTGAAAAAGTAACAAAATATAGAACAGAAACTAAAACTGTAATTAATTGTTCAGATAATACATATACAAAATATAACGATGATTATTGTTACAAATATTAATTTACACAAAAATATGTCAAGTGACATATTTTTTATTTTCTTTTAAGTTAACCTTATTGCGAATAATTCTTTATTGTAGTATTATAATGGTAGCAGGTGGCAGAAAGTGGAAGAAAGTGGTGAATGCTTATGCTAATGGGGGAATTTCATCATAATATCGATGATAAAGGAAGATTAATAATACCAGCTAAATTTAGAGATGAACTTGGTAGTGAATTTGTTATTACCAGAGGAATTGAAAAATGCTTATTTGTTTATTCTAAAGAAGAATGGAACAAAATAGTTGAAAAATTAAAAAAACTTCCATTTACGAGTAGCGATGCTAGAAAATTTACCCGTTTTTTCTTATCTGGTGCCTCAGTTTGTGAATTCGACCGTCAAGGAAGAATAAACATCACTTCACCCCTAATTAACTATGCTTCTTTAACTAAGGAATGTGTGGTAATTGGTGCAAATGACCGCCTTGAAATATGGAGTGAAGAATTATGGAATAATTTCTTTGAATCAAATGAAGATAATCTATCAGCAATAGCTGAAAATTTATTTAAGGATAATTTATATGAAACATTATAGCGTACTAAAAAAAGAACTTATAGATGGATTAAATATAAATCCAGATGGAATATATGTTGATGCAACCTTAGGTTATGCAGGAGATTCAAGTGAAATTTTAAAGCGAATGAAAAGGGGTTTTCTTTTCGCCTTTGATCAAGATGAGGAAGCAATAAAATATAGTGATAATATTTTAAAAAATATTAGTTCTAATTATAAGATTATTTATTCCAATTTTAAAAGTATTAAAGAAAAATTAAATGAAGAAAATGTTTCTAAAGTAGATGGAATAATTTATGATTTAGGAATATCAAGTCCGCAAATTGATGAGGATTATAGAGGATTCTCATTTATGAAGAATGCAGAACTTGATATGCGTATGGATTTAAATAATCCACTTACAGCAAAATATATCGTTAACAATTATAAATTAGAAGATTTAACTAATATTTTTTATAAATATGGAGAAGAAGATTTTTCCAAAAGTATTGCATCAGCAATTGTTAAAGCAAGAAAAAGCAAAGAAATTAATACAACCTTAGAATTAGTAGAAATAATAAAAACAGGTGTTCCTTACAAATATTTTGTAACTAAACATCCCGAAAGAAGAATATTTCAAGCTATTCGTATTGAAGTTAATGATGAATTAAATGTTTTATCATCTTCTATAAATGATGCAATAGATATTCTAAAACCAGGTGGAAGATTATGTGTAATAACTTTTCATTCATTAGAAGATCGGATAGTAAAAAAAATATTTAAAGAAAAAAGTGAAGTTAATGATTTAGTAAAAGGTTTACCAATAATTCCTGATGAATATAAACCAATTATTAAATTAATAAATAAAAAGCCTATTCTTCCAAGTAATGAAGAATTAGATGAAAATAGTAGAAGCAAAAGTGCTAAATTAAGAATAATAGAGAGGATATAATAATTATGAAAAAGACTAGAAAGAAAGTAAAAATAAGAGTAATTGATCGTTTAATAACTGCATTAATTATAATACTAATTGTATCTAGTCCTGTTATAGTTGTATATTCTAAAAGCGTACTATCTAAAAGCAATATTGAATTAGAAAGAATGAAAAGTAAAATCGAAAAACAAGAAACTATGAATGAAAGTATTAGCATGAAAATAAATGAAATTGCAAGTCTATCAAATATTCAAGATATTGCTAAAGAATACGGGTTAACATATAAAAATGATAATATAATTGTGGTAAAATAAGTATAGGTGATGAAAAAGTGAAAAAAAATAGTAGAACTTTTAGTATTATTAAAATATCTAAGATAGCTACTATTTTTTTGTTTGTCATAATTCTTGTTAAATTAACATATGTCGCGATTGCTCCTAAGGTAGATGGAATAGATTTAAATGCCTTTGCTTTATCACGTACAACAGCAACTAAAACCATTGAAGCATCTCGTGGAACTATTTATGATATTAATAATGAGGTATTAGCAACTAATGTTAGAAGTTATACAGTTATAGCTTATTTAGATGAATCAAGAACTACTGATGAAGCAAATCCAAGACACGTTATTGATAAAGAAACAACTGCTGAAAAATTAAGTCCATTAATTAATATGACACCTAAACAAATTTTAAAATTATTAAATATAAAAAACGTATACCAAGTTGAGTTAGGTCCTGGTGGAAGAAACATAACAGAGTTAGTTAAAGAAGAAATAGAAGCTTTAGATTTACCAGGAATAGATTTTATTAAAAGTACTAAAAGAGAATATCCTAATGGAGATTTTGCTTCTTATATTATCGGATATGCTAAAAAAAATGATGAAGGATCAATTATAGGAGAACTAGGAATTGAAGGTAAATATAATAATGAATTAACAGGAACTAATGGTAAAACAATCTATCAAAAAGATGCCTATGGTTATAAAATAGCCAATACTCCAGAAATAACTGAAGAAGCTAAAAATGGATATAATATCTATTTAACATTAGATTCTAATATTCAATTATATTTAGAAAATGCAATTTCCGAAATTGAAAACTTTAACATTGATTGGGCAACATTAACTATTGCTGATGCTAAGACTGGTGCAATTGTTGGCTCCGCATCAAGCCCTAGTTTTAATCCTAACATTTTAAATATTACTGATTATAATAATCCTTTAGTAAGTTATACTTATGAACCAGGTTCAACTATGAAAATATATTCATTTATGGCAGCAATTGAAGAAGGCTTATATAAAGGCGATGAATTATATGATTCAGGTTCTATTCAAGTATCAGATTATAACATAAGTGATTGGAATAAAGAAGGATGGGGAAGAATAACTTATGATGTAGGTTTTACTTATTCATCAAATGTAGCTGCTGTTTTATTATCTCAAAAATTAGGCAAAGAAAAATTATTAGAATACTATCAAAAATTTGGCTTTGGTTCTAAAACAGGTATTGAATTATCCAATGAATATAATGGTAAAATTAAATTTAACTATGAATCAGAACTTGCA
Organism: uncultured Bacilli bacterium; assembly: GCA_934090795.1. Classification (GTDB taxonomy): domain Bacteria; phylum Bacillota_I; class Bacilli_A; order RF39; family UBA660; genus CAG-533. The sequence goes on along the minus strand of CAKOJQ010000001.1, from coordinate 8,138 downwards.
TCTGCTTCTTATGGCCAAGGAATTACAACTACGCCAATTCAAAATATCGAGGCTCTTACAAGTTTAAGTAATGGTGGAACTACATTAAAACCGTATATTATTAGCAAAATCGTTGATAATGAAGGAAATATAATTTATGAAGGTAAACGTACTGAACTTAATAAAGTTGTATCAGAAACAACAGTAAAAAAAATGATGGATTTAATGGATGAAACGGTTAACTCAAAAGATACAGCCGTAACTGGGTATCGTTATCACACTGATAAACTAACTTTAATTGGAAAAACAGGTACTGCCAATTACACTCAAAATGGTAAATACGTAACAGGACAGTATAACACAATTAGGTCATTTGCTGGTTTGTTTCCTAAAGATGATCCTAAATATATTATCTATGTTTCTGTTAAAAAATTTCAAGGAGCATCAAGTAGTTTAGGAAACATTATTAAGAAAATGGTAGAATCAGTTGTAACTTATAAGGATTTATCAGATAAAGATTCCAATGTCGATGAAAGTAAAGTAATAAATATTGCATCATATGTTAATATGACTAAAGAAGAAACTATTAAAAATTTAGAATCTCTTGGATTATGTCCAATTGTGATAGGTGATGGAGAATTTATAGTTAAACAATATCCTAATAAAGATTCTAATGTCCTAGCAGGTAGCAAATTATTTCTAATAACAAATGGTAATAATATTATTTTTCCTAATGTTATTGGATGGACCCACAATGAGATTGAAACATTTGCTAAACTATTAAACATTAAGTATAATATAAATGGATATGGAAAAGTACTAAGTACTAGTTTACAAGAAGGGAGTATAATTGATTCAAATAGTGAACTTACTATTGAATTAGGTTGATATGAAAGACAAAATAAACAAAATCTTTAATTCTTATAAAATAATAATTATTGCATTAATCTTATTTATAATATTTTTATTAATTTATAATAAAAATATTACATCTACATACAAAACTTATATTTTCTCAGGAAGTAGTGATTATGTAGATATAAATAGTGGAGTCATTAGTTTAAATTATAATATGAATTTGTTTCAAGGATCTAATATAGAATATAAGGAAAAAGACAAAATTATCGTAAACTATGATATCGGTTACTATGTCTTAAATGGAGAAGAATATTTACCTCTTGCCACAAAAGCAGGAGAAGATGAAGAAGGATTGTCATTAAAAGCAATTATTACAGGCATAGATAATTTTAGAGTCGTAGAACCAGCTAATGGTAATTATTACTTCACTAAGGAAAAAAAAGAAGGATTAGAAAATAACTTATATTTTATAATTAAAGCAACTGATAACAAGAATAACGAAATTAAAGATGTAATTAAATTAAAAGTAACAAAAATATCTAAATAAAATTGTTACTTTTTTAATATAAAATTCTAAATTCGTAAATATTATGTCAATATAATGAAATTCGATAAAAAATTTGATATTATTTTATTATAGGAGATAGAGTATGGAATATAGATATAAAAAAAGTCAATTATTTAAAAAGAAATTAGATGTTCCAAAAGGAATATTAGACAAAGTTTACAATCGAACACTTTCTTTAGATGAATTTTATAAATATCACTTGGATGATAAAATACCTATTTCATGTATTATAGATGCAGATCGAAGAATTATAGAAAAATTTGGTATTGAAAAGTGTAGAAGCTTAGATTTTGATTTACTAGATTATAAAGAAGAAATAATGTCAATTAGCAGCGAAACCGAAGATTTAAATAGTGTCTTATATGATAAATTAAAAAATCAGATTGAACCATTGAATTATCCTCCTAAAATGCGAGAAATATATAAAAATAGACTATTTGATATTTCCGAAGATACTAAGCTTGATAGTATCGAATACCTATTTAGCCGTGGTGTGTTAACATTAGATAAGATAATTGAAAATTGGGAGTTACTTAAGAATAAAGATTTAAGTTATTGTTTAAGAGATGATGAATTAACAGATGAAATGCTTAAAGAATTTATGGATAATTATGAAAAAATAATTCCAAAACATCGTAATGATGCATATTACCATACATTGATTAATAATTATTTTATTCTTAAAACTGACGAGGAAAAACAAAAGTACATAAAAAATATTACTGATGATCTTTTAAATATGAGTATAGATAAATATAATAAAGTTGTTGCTAGTTTCTCAAATGATACATATAAAGAATTATTCAGATATTCTTCCGTTTTAGAATACTTAAGTAAATTTAATATATCAGAAAAATTAAAAAAAGAGATAGATGAACTTCCAAAAGATTATCTCTTTACAATGCCAATTCCATTTTCACAAATACTGGATAATGAAGTTTTAAATTTTATTGAAAAATATGGTTTAAAGAATGTTATTGACTTTGATAATGAATGTGATCATTGTTTATCTAAAAATAATTGCAATATGTTATATTTATTGAGTGATTTAACAAATCATTTTGGCAACAAAGTAGAAAAAATATACACTAAAGATGATTTTTATGAAGAAATAAAAAATATTATAATTAATGTTAAAAATGAACCTGATTTTGAAGATAAAGTTATAGATCAAAGAAATATTGGTGGAGAGTTTAGAAGAAGATATTCTGATTTATATATTAAAGATGAAGTTCCAGAAGAATTAAAAAAATTATATTATCAAGCAATGATTACACCAAAGTTATTATTAGAACATCCAGAATATATTGACTTTTTAAAAGGAAAAAAATTATGCGTTTACTTAAAATCAGAATATGGATTTGTTAAAACATCAAATGAAGAAAATGAAATTTGTAATATTTATAAATTATTTGATAATAAAGATAGTCAAATAGATTCACTTGATTTTGTGTTAGAATATCAAGATATATTTCCCCTAGCGTTCAATAAACAATTAATAGATACCTCAAATATATACCTTAATGATGATATTTATAAAATTAAAAATAAACTTGATGATTTTCTAAAAAAAATGATTATTGAAAATGAAATCGTTTATCCAAAACATATACCTAAATATTTTATAGAAAAGTATCCTTCAATGGTAATAGATAAATCAGCACCAGAAGAATTAAAAGAAATGTTTTATAGCAGAAAAATTACACCAGAATTTATAAATTCTAACCCATTATATAAAGAGTATTTAAGAAATGTTGATATAGAAACTATATTTAAATATATGCCTATCGAAATAACTGATGAAGTGTTTAATCATAACCATATGAATTTAGTTAATTGTTTTAAACAAACATTTGGCGATGATGCTTTAGATTTAATGATATCTTATGCAAATTATATTCAAAAAGCATATGAAAATGGTAATAAGGAGTATTTTAAAATAGATGCGTTAAAAGATAATAATAATGAATTTAGATCCTATCCAAATTTTTCAAAAGAAGAGTTTTTGAATATGATTGATAAAATGATTTTACAAAATTATCTAGATGGAAACATAAATATAGATGAACATATTCCAAATCATTTTAGAAATAATAATCCAACATTTTTCTTGGATCAAAGCATATCTTCAGAAATTAAAGATAAATTTTACAACAGAAAGTTTACATTGAAAGATTTTGATGATAATCCCGAATTACTTAATGTATTTAATAAAACAAACGTTGCCTGTGGCTTTTCTAAAGATATGTCATGGATTATTTCATTATATGCTAACAATGATAATATTGAGCTAGCAAATTATAAACGCTTAAAAATTATAACTGAATATTATAAAGTATTAAATTTACAAGATGTAGAAGCTAATAATATGTTTATAGAATATGTTACTGAATATCAAGATAAAATTAATATAGAAAAAATGAATTATGTATATGAAGTTATCAAAAGACTTTCTCAAACAAATTCAAGTGAACTTTTTAGAGTAAGAAAAGAATTAGCAACTCAATTATTAGAACTAGATAGTCCTTTAGAAGAATTAACTAAAATAGAACGAATGTTTATAAAAAACAATCTACCAATGGTTGGAAAAGTATATTCATGTTTTGAAATATTACATCCAAATATGAAGAATGAAATAGAATATTTTCCTACTATTTCGCCAATTCTTAAAAGTTCATCCCCATTAGGCGATAAAGCAATTATATTTTCTGATTTAATTAAAGCATCGTTTGGTTCTAATAATAAATCAGTAAACAATTATTTAAAAAATATTGAATATGGTTCTAATTTATATGAGGGACTAAAATCAGGACAAATACCTATTAATACACTTGATGAAATGGATAAAAAAGAATTAGAAACATTTAGAAATCATTTGGCGACATTATATAATAATACATTAAGAGCAAAAAAAGAAAATGAAATATTTTCACCTAGCGAAAATACTTTAAATGATATTTTAGAACTTGCAAAAAAATTATCACCTAATGGCACTTTAGATTATAATTTGAAAGATCGAATTATTCGTATGTTCTGTGGATTTACTGGTATAAATACGCTTGAAATGGCAAAAGAATATATTGATAAACAAGTTAAAACAGCGGATTCTAGAAATAGAGAAGCGTCAAATAAAGATATAACTATAGAACAAGGTGATTTTATTAAAGGTATTGGTGATGTTAAGTATTTAAGAAATATTTTACAAAATGGAAGTGTTTCTAAAGAATATCTAGGTTCATGTGCTGATAGAGATCGCACACCTCTTGATACGGATTTATCAATGATTATGTCATCAACTGGAACTATAGAAGAAAAAATATCTGCAACTGTAGCTAAAGATTATGGACCAATTTGGTTTGTACTAAAAAATGATGATAGATTATTTACTACTAGAACAGAAGAAGGAGTAACAAATACCAAAAATGATATGTCTAAATTAGAAGTATTTTATACAGGCATTTTAGGTAGAGATCATTATGGTATAAGAACTGGTTTTGCATCAAGTGAAATAAATTACATTGTTATGGAAAAATATGATCCAAAAGTTGGACTTGAAATAGCAATGAATGGTTTTTATATTCCTGTTGCTAATATGGAAGGTAAGATTATATTTACTCCTAAAGATTATGACAATTTAAGAGCTAAAATGAATGGCTTATCTTATTTTGATGAAGAAGACTATTCTTTCTCAAAAAATTTAGTAAATGAAGAAACAAAATTTATTGCCGAACAAATTGAAGAAAATAATAGAATAACTAAAGGTAAAAGAGAAAAGATTAATGAGATTATAGCTAAATCTCTTTCAGAACTAGGTCTTGAATTAAAAACTAAAATTGATGGTGACTTAACTGAAGGAGTTGTCGAATTAATTGATACAGGTTCAACTGGAAGAGGAACTAATAAACCTGGTGATGGTGACTTTGATTTTATGATGAAATTAGATAGATCGATATTATCTGATATCAAAAAACTAAACGAACTTAAGAAAACTATTTTGAAAAATCTTGGAAAAGAATATTCAAATGAAATAACTGATAGTGGAGACTTTAGATTAAAACATGTTAAGTTAGATGATGGCAACATAGTGGATATTGATATTACATTCACTAATAAAACAGATAAAGTATTATATTCAACGGATATGGCACTAGTAGATAGGCTTGAAACAATTAAAAGAAATGACCCAGAAAAATATCCTTACGTAGTTGCTAATATTCTTTTAGCTAAACAAGTTTTAAAACAAGCCGGAGCATATAAACCTAATCGTGGAGAAGTTCCTCAAGGCGGTTTAGGTGGAGTCGGTATCGAAAACTGGATATTAGAAAATGGTGGCTCATTTATTGATGCAGCTAAAAACTTTATCACTGCCGCTGAGGGAAAAAGCTTTGCCGAATTTAAGTCAAACTATGAAATTTGGGATTTTGGAGATAATCATTTAGCTGAAAGAAAAGGTTATTATCCTCACGATAACTTTGTTGCAAACAATATGAGCCAGGAAGGATATCAAAAAATGACTGAAGCTTTAAAGGAATATGTCCATGCAATGGAAATGCGTCAACAAAAAGAAATACAAGGAATTAAATTATAAATAATAAAAGATTTTCACCTTTGTGAAGATTTTTTATTTTCTCCAATTTTTTATAAGTTATTACAAAAGAACTTGCAGAAGATTATGAAATATTAAAAGAGGCTGCGAACCCTAATAAAAGAAAATTCAGAAAATATATCAAACTTAATTTATTTTATGACTTAGAATAACAAAAATAATATTAAAGTTACAAAAATAACTAGTAATATTTCTTATTTATTTTTAATAAAAAAAGATTCTCAAAAGAGAATCTTTAATAGTCAACTTGGTGACCCGTACGGGGTTCGAACCCATAAATGCATGCGTGAAAGGCATGTGTGTTAACCATTTCACCAACGGGCCAAATAAACAAATGGTGGGCCTGAATGGACTTGAACCATCGACCTCACGCTTATCAGGCGTGCGCTCTAACCAGCTGAGCTACAAGCCCATTTGTTAAAATAAATGGTGCCCAGTTAGGGATTCGAACCCTAGACCCACTGATTAAGAGTCAGTTGCTCTACCAACTGAGCTAACTGGGCAAAACTGAGTACTTATTCATTATAACATAATTTTTTTAAAATACTAGTCTAAAATTATAATTTTTAGTAATTTTTAAAAAATAAAATGGCGGAGCAGGAGAGATTTGAACTCTCGCGCCGGTTACCCGACCTACACCCTTAGCAGGGGCGCCTCTTCAGCCTCTTGAGTACTACTCCATGCCAACAATAAAATTTTACTATAAAATTTAGTTCTTGTCAATTTAATATACTTCAGTTTTTATATTTTCTATCATATTTTTTACAAAATATAGATAATCTTGTTTATTTTTTCTTTGTTCATCATTAATTGTGTACAAATTTGGTACATTAATAACAGTTGCCCCAACACTAACTAGTTCCTTAACATTATCATTTTCTTCATCACCAGGTAAAATAAATACATAACTTAAAGTTTTATTTTGAATTAATTTCTTAGCCTGACTCTTATTTGTATTTGAATTTTCATTATCAACTATAGAAATAACATTAAATCCATAATTCTTTAAAAAGTTAAAAGTATTATTACCAATAATTAAAGTATTATTACTCGCATTTTCAGCAATAGTTTTAAGTTCAACATCAATTTCGGATATTTTAACCTTTAAACTATCATAATTACTATCAATTTTATCAATCATCTTTTGGTTAGAAACATATTCCTTTAAACTATTCTTAATATTAGAAGCAATCATTAAAAAATTAGTAGGACTAAGCCATAACTCAGTAGCATCGTTTTCGATTTCCAATCCCTTAGATACATCTATAATATCTAAATTCTTATTTTTATTAAGAAGTTCTGCAGCAATATTCTTTTCTTTAGATAAACCATTATAAATAAACATATCTACATTAGAATAATCTTTAATTTGTTTAGGTGACAATTCATAACTATTAACATCAACTCCCGAAGGATATATCATATTAACTTTTGAATAATCACCATATAAGTAATTGGTAATATATTCTATCGGATAAGATGTAACATTAATATCAATATTATCATACCTATCTCTTTTAAAACAACCAAATGAGCTAACCCCTATAACTAATGTAATTAGTGCCAATTTTAAATATTTCATTTCTTCTCCTTTACTGGGTCATATCCAAATTTTCCAAAAGGGTGACATTTTAATATTCTTTTAAATCCCATAACGCTTCCTTTAAATGCTCCATAAGTACTAATTGCTTCCTTAGTATACTCAGAACAAGTAGGAATAAATCTACAATTATAATGACACCTAAATGGAATTTTTTGATATAACTCTATCAAATTAATTAATAATTTTTTCATAAATTAATTATAATAAAAAAAAGAGAAAGTTTATAGAGAATAAATGTTCTATATTGACTAGGGGGGGCATTTAAGAGTATAATTTTCATTAGGATAAGGTGAATTTAAGTGAATAAGGATAATAAGGCGAAGATTATTGGATATTTTTTAGTTGCAATAATTTTTTTAGCAATCGGAATAGGAATAACATACTCTTACCTAGCAATAAGAATAAATGGAGTAGAAAGTGCAAGCACTATCGCATTTGATACAGGCACAATGAAAATAGACTATGAAAATAATTCCAGCAATTTAGTGTTAAGTAAAATAATACCAGGAGCAGAAGCAACTAAA